>JAZKES010000009.1:0-14626 GCA_040386995.1 Pseudomonadota bacterium
CAGATTACGTCTGTTGCAGTGGGTAATCCGGATCTGGATCCAGAGTTTGCTGACACCATCGTATTCGGCTTGGTATACCAGCCTTCCTTCGTTGATGGCCTGCAACTTTCTGCTGACTGGTATGAAGTGGATGTACAGGATGCAATCAACCAGCTCGGCTTGCAGCGTGTAGTAAACGAGTGTTTTGCGGGCGGTCCTTCTTCTGAGTTCTGCCAATACGTAGAGCGTGACGACAACGGCATTATCGGCCGTGTGTTCAACCCGTTCTATAACATTGCTTCGCAGTTCGTTCAAGGCGTAGACGTTGAAGTAGCTTATCGCATTGAGCCAGATTTCTTCGCTGGCGATGCAGAGTCTTTCTCGGTGCGCGCATTGTATGGACATATAGCTGAGCGTTCGAACATTGCAACTGCTGGTGCAGCTCCAATCGAGACAACCGGCGCAGTTGGAACGCCGGCTAATACTGCAACGATCACAACTAACTATGCGCTGGGCCCAGTAAGCTTCCAGTTGCAAGGTCGTTGGATCGATTCAGTCAGCTTGACCAGAATCGGTGGTAGCGGTGCATTGGCAATCAGCGGTATCGATTTTGACGATGCAACTGTGTCATCCAATGCTTGGTTCAACGGTCAGATAGCCTATAACGGTGAAACCAGCAATGGTGCCAATTATCAGGTTAGCTTTAACGTACAAAACCTGTTCGATCGTAATCCACCTGTTATTGCTTCATTCGGCTCACGCGGCGGTTCACAAACCGTTAGCGATGCTTATGACGCAGAAGGTCGTCGCTATCAGTTGAACGTGAACTATAGCTTCTAAAAATCAGTCAGGGAAAAAGGTGTCGTGGCCGCAAGGCCCGACACTTTCAGATGAAATTAAAACGGGGCCATGTGCCCCGTTTTTTTACGCTCAAATTACCAATCAGGTTAGACAGGCGGGATCAAACTCGTATTCGCCATCAAGCCAGTCCAGTATTTCATGGGTTATAGAGTTCGGCTGGAACGCTGAATATTTCTTGTTCAAATCAGCCTTGTCGGCAGCTGTGAGAGATTCGAGACCTTGCGTCTGGAAAACGTTCTTGTCTTCGATGATTGCTTGCGCGAGTTCCGGGCCACACAGAGTTCGACACGCAGTTTCAAATATCGTGTCGGCTTCGTAACTTTCTTCTGAATAGATTTCCGGCAGCGAAAATAGCGGAATCTGCGAGAGATAAGCTTCATTCATTGGATTAGCCAAGTGACCACTCGTTAGTTCATGCAGACTTCTGTCCCTGTTCGTAAAGGACTTCAAGTGAAGAAATGGCGTTAATCTTTTTGCATCGTTCACCGGGTAGTTATCCCAGAGTAAGGGTTTACGTTTCAGCCTTGTTGCAACATCAAGCAAGTGCTCGCGCGGATACGTGGCAGAAATAACTTTTGGCCCTGTCCAAAACACATCAATGTTTTGATCGAGTCCCGTACCGAGGTCTTCGAGGTAGTGCTCAGGTTGATCGCCAAAGTGACGAGTGAGCAGAGGATCATCCGAATAATAGGTCGGACAGATAACGAAAGACCGCGCTGTGCTGTGGGTGCGAATAAAGTCCACAATGTCCAATTGCACTGCAGCGAGGTTGTCCAGATTACCCATCATGTCATCAAAAAGGATACACAACGTCTGCGGCGCTACGATGTTGATTTGCGCGATTTTTTTCTGCAGTAGCGAGCGATTGGTGGCTGAAAAATCGCGGTAAAGTTCGAAAGGGCTCAACCCAATGCCAAAATCGAGCCCGAGTTGTTGTGCGTGTTTACCGAGAATTTGTAGAGGTTGTAGTTGTTCGTCCGGGTAGGGAGCGTGCCATTGCTTGCGAAGATACTCATCATTTTTAGGTGCGTAGATATAACTGTTACAGCGATGAGCTGAAAGAAAGCTGGCCATATCGTGGCGCGCCTGCCAAGTCCATTGGCGGCCAAAAAAACCTTCTACGATGCCAAGTCTGAATATTGGGTCAGGCATGGTGAGCAACAATAACTGTCATGATTGATACGGCGGTTTTTGTGTGGATTTTTGTGCTCAGCACCTGGGAGTTCGAATTTCCTGGCATGCCCGCAACGAGACTGGTTCTGCGAAACTCCCTTGGTGGTTTGGCCAACGCTGGTTTTTAACCGGTTGGCTCAAATTGCACGAAATAGTCATCGTGGAATTGCTTAGCTCTTACGGGCTTCCATGAATTCTCTCACGCGGCGCAGTGCTTCCTTGATGTTTTCGGTGCTGCTTGCGTAGCTGAAACGAATGTAACCTTCACCCAGATGTCCGAAACTGGTTCCGGCAACCGTAGCAACTCCTGCTTCTTCAAGCAGCAACTCTTCAAGCTGTTTGGATTTCATGCCGGTGCCGGTAATGTTAGGGAACGCATAAAACGCTCCTTTAGGCATGATGCACGAAATTCCAGGTACTTCGTTCAACAGTTTGACGATCAGTTTGCGGCGTTCGTCGAACGTATCGAGCATCATATCCACAGCATCCTGTGGGCCATTAAGTGCTTCAATACCCGCGCGCTGGATCGGTGCAGAGGGGCAGGAATTGCTGTTGATCTGCAAACGTTCGGCGTGATCAATAAGTGACGCAGGCCAGACTCCATAACCCAGCCGCCAGCCAGTCATCGAATAGGTTTTGCTCCAGCCATCCAGCAGAATGGTGCGGTCACGGATGGATTCGTATTCCATGAAGCTGACATGTGGCAGGCCATCATAGGTCAGGCGCGCGTAAATCTCGTCGGACAGCAATGTCACGTGTGGATGTTTTTCGAGGCCTTTGACGAAACGTTCGATCACGTCGCGCTCAAGCACCCCACCCGTCGGGTTGGCGGGCGTATTAATTATTATCAGGCGGGTGTTCGGTGTAATTTGCGCGAGCACACGATCGGGGTCAAAACCGAAGCCGGATGATTCCAGCAGTTCGATCGGCACTGGTGTTGCGCCGGTAAACTTGATCATGGATTCGTAAATCGGAAACCCCGGATTTGGATACATGATCTCCGCACCAGGTTCGCCAAACATCATGATTGCGAAGAACATCGTTGGCTTGCCGCCGGGCACAATCATCACATTGTCCTTGTCGATGGTTACGCCGCGATATTTCAGTATGTCGCTCGCTACCGCTTCGCGCAGTTCGGGCAGGCCCTTGGCGGGGGTGTAAAAATGGAAGCCGTCATCAATTGCTTTTTTGCCGGCTTCGACAATATTGGCAGGCGTGCGGAAGTCGGGAGAGCCAATGCCAAGATTGACGATGGAGCGGCCCTGTGCTTCCAGAGCCTTGGCTTTGGCCAGAATTTTGAAAGCAGATTCTGTTCCGAGTCTGGACATGGCTTGTGATAATTTCATGCATACCTCAATGATGGAGTTAAGATTACTTTCTGATAGTTTTCGCCCACGCCGGAATACTTTTGCCGCAGGGCTGTTGCACATATCTGCCAGGAATATCGTGCGTAAGGTAAAATCCTCTCGCGATTTTAGCCCCTGACATTTATTCCATGACCGTTTTACCTCGGTATTTCTCAGGCCATTCAGTGGTCTGCCTGAACGATCACAAGAGTTATCGCAAGTTTCCCGTCAGAAAAAACGCTTTCAAGATGCAAGATTTATCGCCACTTCCTGATCGTGTCGTATATGAATTGCACACTAAGAGCGCCAATTTAGGCGAGTATACTGTGATTGGTGGGACTGACAAATTCTCAATCCGTAAATAAACAGTGAATCTGTACGGAGAGCTATTTGCTGCAGGTATGGAACGTGGGCTTTAGCGGTTCCATCTGCCAGGGTTCGTCATTTTTATATTTCTACAGGAGGTGTTTTATGAAAAATTCGACCATCACGAATTCAACAATTGCGATTGTGTTTGGGCTGCTCGCTGGCTGTGGTGACCAGGATGAAAACGGCACCGCAACTACGCCTGAGGCGACTGTTCAACCAGAAACCGTTCAGCCGGAACAGGCTGGCCCTGCTCCTGAAGTCACCGCTACGGGTGACTGCAATAACGAGCAGGGGCTGACATACATCTGCGGTCCGCAGGCTGTAGAGGATCTTCTTGCGCTCGGTAGTACCGGTATGATCCTGGGTTCTGGAATGAGTAATGCCACAACCCAGGCTCATATGTATCTGATCGATCCGGGGACCATGGAGTTTACGGATCTGATTCACAGCCCCGGTTTCACGCAGGATCACGATACGACCATGTTTCCGAATTGCCCGGGGCCGCTCAACCTGGACAGTTTTTCGGTGCACGGCCTGAGCGTATTCGAAAGTTCTCCCGGTAACTTCTCCGTATACACCACCAGTCACGGTGAGCGTGAAGCTATTGAAGTGTACGAATTGAATACTTCTGGCCCAGCTCCCACATTGGCCTGGAAAGGTTGCGTGGTGTTACCGGCCAATACGTTCGCGAACAGCGTTGCGCGTCTCGCCGATGGCGGCTTTGTCACGACCAAAATGATGGATCCTGCGCAGGGTTTTAGCTCTCTGCAGGGCGGTGCTATCTCAGGCAACGTGTTTGAGTGGCATCCGGGCACAGAAGTGGTGGCTGTCGAAGGTACGGAGCTGTCAGGTGCCAATGGCATAGCGGTGTCCGAAGATGAGCGGTACATGTACGTAGCTGCCATTGGTTCACGGGAAGTGATTCGTTTCGACCGCAGCACCTCCCCAATTGGCAAACAGGTCGTGAGCGTGGATATTTCTCCGGACAATATTCGCTGGGGCGTAGAGGGCAAGCTGTTAACTGCGGGCAACAATTATGTCGCACCTGACGTGTGCTCGGGTGAAGGCTGCGCTACCGGGTGGTCCGTGCTCGAAATCGATGCTGAAACGCTTGCAGTTAACAGGATAGCTGGTGCTGACCAGAATGCTTCGCTCCAGGGTGTAAGTTCGGCGCTCCAGGTGGGGGATACGTTGTGGGTTGGTACATTTAACGATGATCGGGTCGCCAAGCTGGACAGGTAGTAAGAATCATTACTAAAATGGCAGCTCGAATCTTGGTGAGCCTCTAGATTTTTATCAGTTGCCGGAAAGTTCGGGTTACTCTGCGCACAGCTCACCATATCAGTATGATTTAGAAGGAAAAATTATGACACTTCAACGAAAATTGATGAGCGGTTTGATCGCTGCGTCGATCTCAACAGTTACTCTTGCGCAGGACGATCCGTTTGAAGCCAGCATTGCCTTGGGTTATGTCGGTACCACCGGCAACACCGATACCACGGCATTTAATACAGAAGCTTTGCTCAAATATCAGGTAATGCGTTGGACTCACAATGCCAAATTCCAGGCTCTGGGAGCTCAGGATACCGACGTGACAACTGCAGAGCGGTATTTTCTCGAGGAAAAATCAGACTTCAGTCTGGACGAAAATCAATACCTGTTTGGCAAAGGCAGTTACAACAAGGACCGCTTCAGCGGTTACGAATATCAGGCAACGGTAGCGACTGGTTACGGCCGTTATCTGATCAGAAACGCGAGCTTTAGCCTTGATGGATTCGGCGGTGTGGGTTATCGACAGAACGATATCGTTGATGGCGAAAACGAAGGTGAAGGCATCATTTCTGTAGGTCAGAACATCGCTTGGCAGATCAGCCAGAATTCCGCCCTTGTGCAGAGCTTTATCTCTGACATCGGTGAGGAACTTACCGTCAGCCGTTTTGAAATAGGCTTGCAGTCCAACATCATTGATCGCGTTGCAACCAAAATTGCTTTTCAGGCGCGTAATACGTCGGAAGTGCCGGCAGGCAACAAAAAAACCGATACACAGACATCAGTATCCCTGGTTTACTCCTTCTGATTACTGAGCAACTCGCATAAAAAAAGGCGATCATTTGATCGCCTTTTTTTATGTCTTTTATGCCGATAATCTGGATGCTTCAACCCCGATAGTCGTCAGACATTTTCAGTATCTATTACAGGAACGCGGGTTTAAAAAACGCTGTACAAGGGATTGAGGCGAACTGACTTTTCTGTCTTTCATTCCCGTAGGTGCATTGCAGTCTTCATCGAAGATTCCGTCATTATTAAAATCTTCATGCACCGCACGCTCAGGATTTTTTTATTTTATTGATCAGCGCGTTGGTCGATGCATCAAATGAAGTACACGTTGTTTTGGCCGTGACGGCTTTGTAGATGTCTGTGCTCAGCACCTTACCTAGCTCCACTCCCCATTGGTCAAAAGCATTAATCTGCAGGAGCACGCTCTGTGCATAAACTTTGTGCTCGTATAGCGCCGTTAACGCGCCGAGTGATTCTGGATTGAGCTTTGCCAACAACAAGGTATTACTCGGCCGGTTGCCTGGAATCACTTTGTGTGGAGCCAACGCTGCAGCATCAGCGTCGCTCAGTCCTTGCTTGAGAAGTTCCACCTTGGCTTGTGCAAGTGATTTCCCGTTCATCAACGCCTGGCTCTGCGCAAAGCAATTCGCCAACAGCTGTTCATGCTGCTCGCGGTTTTCGCTGACTGAATCCGCTATCGCGATAAAGTCAGCAGGAATGAGGTGGGTACCTTGATGCAGCAACTGATGAAACGAGTGTTGGCCGTTAGTACCCGCGCTGCCCCACACGATACCTCCGCTGCATGTAATGAGTGTTTGTCCATCCTTGCGCACTTGTTTGCCGAGGCTCTCCATATCGAGCTGCTGCAGAAAGGAGGGAAACAGATGCAGATTTTGCGCGTAAGGCAATATCGCCTGACTCTCTGCTTGCCAGAAATTGAAATACCATAAATTAAGCAGAGCCATGACCACTGGGAGGTTTTGCGCAAGTGGCGCAGTGCGGAAATGCTCATCCATCATACTGGCGCCTTTTAACAACGCGCGAAAATTAGCCATGCCGATACCTAGCGCAACAGGCAGGCCAATCGCGGACCACAGCGAATAACGGCCACCAACCCAGTTCCACATTGGAAAGATATTTTGGGGGTCTATGCCAAAAGCTGCGGCTTTCTCGATGTTTGCACTCACCGCAACAAAGTGGCGCGATAAATCCGCGTCGCTAGCGCCTGCCGCCAATATCCACGCACGCGCTGCCTGGGAATTTAGACTGGTTTCCATGGTGGTGAAGGTTTTCGATGCAATCACAAACAGCGTGTGTGCGGGTTGCAGATTTTTCAGCGTCTGTTCCAGATGAACAGGATCTACGTTCGAAACAAAATGACACTTTATATGGGCAAGATGTTCGGCAGACAGCGCCTGATAGACCATTGCAGGACCAAGATCCGAACCGCCGATCCCGATATTGACCACGTCCGTGATCACGTGCCCCGTGTAACCCTTCCAGGTGCCACTCTGTACCTGTTGAACAAATGCTTCCATCTTGTTCAGTGCGGCATGTGCCTCTTTTTCGAAATCGGTGTCCTGTTTCTGGCTGCGTAATGCGACATGAAGCGCGGGGCGCTGTTCAGTATTATTTATGATCTCGCCATCAAACATGCTCGCAATTGCCGGCTGCATACCAGCACGTTCAGCGAGTTTCAGCAGCAGCGTCAGAATTTCTTCGGTCAGCTGATTTTTGGAGTAGTCGAGCAGTATTCCGGCAGCGCTGAGGCTAAAGCGATCGAAACGATTGGAGTCGTTTTCAAAGTAGCCTGCGATATGGGGCTGGGTCTGTTTTATTCGTTGGCAGGCCGCGTTGAGAGCTTGCCAGGCATCGCTGTTTGGAAGTGCGTCAGGAGCATTTGTGTCGGTGGACTGGGGCATGTTTATTCCTGCAAATATCACAATTCAGGACGAGAGTGTATCGCAAAAGATTGCCCGAAAGAGTGTACATTGATAGTATGCGCGCCTTCGCAGTAGGCGAAATGATTTACGCCGGTATAGCTCAGCTGGTAGAGCAACTGACTTGTAATCAGTAGGCCCCGGGTTCGATTCCTGGTGCCGGCACCATATTAAGGGTCACAGAGATGTGACCCTTTTTTTATGCGTGAAATTTACGTCGGGGTCAGGGTATTTGGCTTACCCCGGCATTTTTGAAAATGGCGAGGATGGGACGGGCGGAAAATTTTGGGAACCCACTACTGGCATGTATGGGTGTGACGGGTAATCTACTGTGTTTCCAGCGCAAGCAGCTCCGCAAGAATGGTGCGCCATTCCCGATACTGTTGCTCGAACGTGCCGGTAAGTTTGTAGAGAGAATCCTGCAGTTCAATCTGTGTCGGTTCTACTTCATTGGCAAACCCCTCACTCAGTTCATCGAGATAAAGCGTTTGCAATTTCGCCCAACGGTAATTGTTGTAGCTTTCCTGCAATGCGTAATAACTGCCACGCTTGAAGTCGCTTTGTGAATTGGTTTCGCGCGTTGCAAAATTGACGGCGCTTGTTGTTTGTTCGCGGCGAAATTTTCGCCACATGTCATACACGGGTTTGGTGTCCGTAAAAAATTGCTGATATTCCTGATCCACGACATCGATGAATAGGTATTCATGTTCACGTATGGCCTCGATGCGCCGCAGCAACGGATCATCTGCAGCAGGTAGACGCGTAATGTTAACGGTCCCGTCGGCGCTCACATTTAGATAGTCAGTAAAAAATTGTGGCAAGAGGCCGTTGCCAAATTTCAACAATGCTGCGGAATGAATTTCGGCAAGTTGCTCGGGGCCAAGTAATTGCTGTGCTGCACTCAAATCCCGCACGATTTCCGCGAACAAATATGAGAATGCATCCTGAGTGAGCGTACTTTCATTCAGTGCCACGCTTTCTACAGCGGACCCTGAGTAGGTTTTATCAACCCATATTCTGCCTGTGCTGTCGCGCGCCTGTATGGCAAGTTCCAGTACTGCGCCGTCGGATTTTATTATTTGACCTTCCAGCATCAGTTCGGCACCGCCATCAAGTATCGGCAAAACTCTCACCGCACCAAACATGCCGCTATCTTCCAGCCGATAACGAATGAACATGGGTACATAGCGAACTTCGGTCAGGCGTATTTCAGAGCTTATCTTTTCGCCAATTGGCGTAGCGGGATCTTCGACGGGTGGATCAAAAATGCGAATGCTCACATCCAGAAAGTTTTCTTCAGACGATTGTGCACTTAGTGCAGGCGTGCGAAAAATCACTGTCAGCATTATCAGATGAAAAATCAGCTGCAAAAAAATGTGCAGATGCGGAGGCCGCATTTTTATCTGCTTGCAGGTAAAGGTCACTGGGGAGTGCCGCGCTGGCTGCAAACATTGCTGCGCGTGAGTGTGAGTACACAATTGTAATCTTCGGCAGCCGGCTCAAAGCGTTCATAAAAACTGCTTATGACGATAGGTACGGCCACAAAATCGGAACTCACTCGAGTGGTGACATTGAGCAGTTTTTCATCGGGACTCAGACTGAACTGATGAGTGATACTGAGTCCACCGGCAAGTGCCATCTGGAAGATCAGTCGTTCCTGGTTCCAGCCGCAAGTGTCTGAACCAAACACGCTGGAGGAACTGCTGTATTGACGATCCTGATAATTACAATTCAGTGTGAAGTCATCTTCGCGCTCGATGTTGATGTTGCCATCCTCCTGCGCAATTTCAATTGTGGGCGTGCGGGTAATTTCTTCTGTGAAGCGTGCGAGGCCATTGATGGCATCCACGTTGACGCCTCCGCCCATAGTGGCGGCAATGTCGCTATCATTTCGTCCCTCGGTATTGATGAAGCCGCGCCGGATATCCGCAACGTAAAGACTAAAGCGCGCATTGAAGTCATCGCTAAGTTGATAGTTTTTTTCCCAGTTCCCCGAAAAATCCTGGATATCTTCGGTTCGTAGCGGTGCTTCAACCACTTCAGCAGGTGGCGGAGCACTTGCACATCCTGTGAGCAGCATCATCCCGCACAGTAAAAAATACCGCGGCAAAAGGTGCATGAGAGGAATCGGAAGCATGGGTTGCTGTCTGAAAAGAACAGGGCTGAATTCTATAACGAACCAGCACGCAAATGGATGACCTGGTACGGCAAACTGCTGCATTCATTTCGATGAATCGGCCAGAAAATCTACTTCAAACAACTCAACGTTTTTTTCTTTCTTTGATTGCGCAAAGCGCGAGCTCGAATTCAGCCGTAATGCAATTTTGATCGGGCCTACTTGATACAAGTTCGCTAAGGAGATGGAACATCTGGCGATGCAATCACTGGATTGAGGCCGAAATTTATAGATGGCGCGGAATCCTGGTGCTAGTGGCGCGAGCTGGCCTCATTGCCACAGGTTTCAGTTACAATCGCGCGAAGATTCACTGGGATCCCATAGCTAAAAGACCGCTGTACCTGGGGCTAATGCGGATTTCCAACAGGTAAGTCAGCCGCAGCAAAAGCGCGAAAAAGGCGCATTTAGTAATTGGTTTCACGGCATTTTTTGGCGGCCCGCAATCGAGGTTTTAAAGCAAGAAAATTATTTTATTTTTTAGCTTTGGGAATATTTTCAATAAATTTATGCACATACAGAAAGGTCGTAATATTTCTGATTAAGAAAGCTGAATAAAGCGCATTGACAGGCTTCACAATTCCATAACCTATTGAAAACAGAGCCATAATTTAACCCATTCAGGGTTATATACAGAAACCCAAAATTCGCTGGAGTCTTGTACCAGCCGGATTTTTGTTTTTTACACACAAAGTTATCCACAGAAATCGGCACTCGCATGATCCTTCCACACACCTTGCAAATGGCTGTCAGAGACTACGAATGTGATCTTCAGGGTGTTGTGAATAATGCGGTGTATCAGAATTATCTTGAGCACGCGCGCCATGAGTTTCTGAAGGCCAACAAGCTGGATTTCGCGGCACTCGCGAAAGCGGGGATCAACCTGGTTGTGGTCAGGGCTGAGCTCGACTACAAAAGTTCGCTGACCAGCGGAGATGAATTCATTGTAACCACTCGCCTCGAGAGGACGTCGCGCCTGAAGCTGGCCTTTCATCAAACCATCACACGAACCAACGATCAGCGATCGATAATCAATGCAGTGATCACAGGCACCGGAGTTAATAAGCAGGGCAGACCATTCTTGCCCGACGAGCTGCTTCCTCTGCTGAGTGAACTGGAAAATAAGACCACCACTTAACCTCGACATATGACGCAACGACTCGCGTATCATCCTGATAACAGAGCTCACTTTTTTAACGTTGACACTATTCTTGATAGACGGAGAAACCAATGCCCTTACCCAAAATCGGTAACCTCGCTCCCACGTTCAAACTCCCCGACCAAAGCGGCACTGAGCATGCGCTGAAGGACTACAAGGGCCAGATCGTTGTACTCTATTTTTATCCCAAGGCCCTCACGCCGGGTTGCACGGTCCAGGCGTGTGGTTTACGCGATAGCAGTGATGCACTGGAAAATCTGGGAGTTAAAGTATTTGGTGTGAGCACGGATCCACAAAAGCTCCTTACAAAATTTACAGAAAAACATCATCTCAACTTCACTTTGCTGTCTGATGAAAACCACGAAGTCGCGGAGAAATACGGCGTCTGGGGTTTGAAGAAATTCATGGGTCGCGAATATATTGGTTTGCATCGCATGACATTTATCATCGACAGGGAAGGTCGCCTGCAGCACATCATGGAAAAAGTGAATACCAAAACCCACCATGATGATGTGATGCAATGGATCAGTGCGAACCTGTAATGAAACTGCACTACAAACAGTTCTCATCCGAAGGCGCTCCACTAGTTATCCTGCATGGTCTTTATGGCAATGGCGGAAACTGGGCAGCACATGCGCGTCAGCTTTCAAGCGAGTTCGCGGTTTATACATTTGATGCACGTAATCACGGGCAATCACCTCGCGCCTCTTCCATGCTGTTAACGGAAATGGCGGCGGATGTAGTTGAGACCATGCAGGCACTCGAACTCGAATCTGCCCATCTGCTCGGGCATTCCCTGGGTGGTAAAACAGCGATGCTCGTAGCGTTGCAAGCACCCTCTGTAGTGCAAGACCTGATAGTCGTGGATATCGCCCCAATTGCGTATAACAAACAGGATGATGAAATTCTCGCGGCATTGTGCGCACTCAAACTGGAAAATCTGCAATCGCGCGCCGAAGCTGATGCAAAGCTCGCTGAAGATATTGCCAGCAAGGGAGTCCGCGATTTTTTACTGACGAATCTTCAGCGCGATGAAGCCGGAAAGTTTTCGTGGCGAATAAATCTACCTGTCATCGCGGAAAATTTCACGCAGCTCACGGGCTGGCCCGAGCGCGATAAAGTGTATGAAGGAAGAACGCTGTTTATCAAAGGCAGTGAATCGCGCTATATCCTGCCTGAGTATGAGCAACAGACTGTTGCGCAATTTCCCAATGCATCGTTAAAAGTTGTGACGGGTGCAGGGCACTGGGTTCATAGCGAAAAGCCGGAAGCGGTGCAAAAACTTATCAGAAATTTTTTGCTCGCAGCAACCAACTGACTAAAGCAGCATAACGCCGCTATTGCCAGCGGCAATTTTTGGAAAACTGCGCCTTGAGAAAATCCATCTGGTCAGCGCGAATACGCTTGCTGTTAACGAGAGCGAGATATTCGGCTGAATTCGGCTCGAAAGGCAGGGCAAGCAATTCCATGCCGGCTTCTTCGGGTGTGCGGTTTTGTTTGAAATGATTGCAACGTTTGCAGGCGGCCACGACATTTACCCAACTGTTTTTTCCGCCCCGCGAAGTTGGGACGATGTGGTCGCAGCTCAAATCGCGGTCCGCAAATTCCTTGCCGCAATACATGCAGAGATTCTGGTCGCGACGAAACAGTATTTTATTACTGAGTGCCGCTTTTTTGGGTCGTCCACTATAAAGCTCGCCGGCACACGCAATAATACTTTGTAGAGAGATGGTGCTGCGTTCACCGGTAAATCGTGAAGTGCCACCGCATACAGTGCGGATGGTATCGCCGAGAGTCCAGGTGACAAGGTTGCGTGCGTAGAGGGTAGTTGCTTCCTGCCAGGTGAGCCATTCGACAGGGCTACCAGCAATATTGAGTCTTAAAATGTGGGACTGACTGTCCTGCTTTTCTTCGTAATGCATAACGTGATGATGCATGGTCTCCGACAAACAGAATTTTTGTTGCGCCGACTGTATCCGCTAACTACAGAAGCGTCAACATGCGGCAATTAAGTCAAATTCCAATTTTGCAATATTTATCCGGGCTTAATGAAAAGCCCGGAATACCGCATTATTTCTTCTCGAGTAATGCGATTAGCGAGGAAGTATCCCAGCGACTTCCGCCGATTTTCTGGACTTGTTCATAATAACCATCAACGATTTGTGTGACGGGCAACGAGGCACCGTTCTGCTCGGCTTCTTGCATTGCGATGCCGAGGTCCTTGCGCATCCAGTCAACAGCAAAGCCAAAGTTGAATTCGCTTTGCGCCATCGTTTTGTAGCGATTCTGCATTTGCCATGAAGACGCCGCACCCTTGCTGATTACCGCCATTACTTTTTCGATATCGAGGCCCGCACATTGCGCGAAATGAATTCCTTCTGAAAGACTTTGCACGAGACCGGCAATACAAATCTGATTCACCATCTTTGTGAGCTGACCATAACCTGCAGGTCCGATCAATTGAATGCTCGCAGCAAAACTTGCTATCACGGGACTGGCTAGATTAAAGGCGTTTTCATCGCCGCCGACCATCACGCTCAAGACACCGTTTTGCGCACCAGCCTGGCCTCCTGAGACCGGGGCGTCGAGAAAAGCAAAACCTTTGCCTTCGGCGATAGCCGCAAGTTCGCGAGCAACGATCGCTGAAGTCGTGGTGTGGTCAACCACTACCGCACCGCTTTTTGCCGTACTGAAAACCCCGTGCTCACCTATAGTGACCTGTCTTAGGTCCGCATCATTGCCTACACAAGTGAAAATAAATTCAGCGCCATCAGCGGCGGCGGCAGGTGTTGCAGCAGTTTTGCCACCATAGGTCTCTTGCCATTGCCGGGCTTTCTCGGCACTGCGGTTAAATACCGTTACGTCGTAACCCTTTTTGACGAGATGGCCCGCCATCGGAAAACCCATATTGCCTAGGCCGATAAATGCTGTTTTGATTTTTGCGCTCATTATTATTGTCTTAATTAATGGAAGATGCGGCACTATAAAGTATGCCTCGAGGCCATGCAAAGCACAGGGAAATACGTGAGAGACAACGCCTGATGCCTGCCTCTGGCAGTAATGTTATCGGGTAGAATGTGATTATCAAAAACACGCAAAGGTAGCCTGGAATAATGGATCTTGAACAAGTGCGCCGTGAATATCTTCGGGGAGGTTTGCGTAGAGCCGACTTACCTGCAGATCCTTTTCAACTGTTCTCGTTATGGCAACAGCAGGCTATTGCATGCGAATTAGTTGATCCGACGGCGATGGTACTCGCAACCGTTGCAGCAAACGGTCAGCCTTCACAACGTATCGTGCTGCTGAAAAATCTGGATGACAAAGGCTTCGTTTTTTTTACCAACTACGACAGTCGCAAGGCCGATGAAATTTTTGCGAACCCGAAGGTCAGTTTGTTGTTTCCATGGCATCCAATTGAAAGGCAGGTCCGGATTTGCGGAACGGCAGAAAAAATCAGCATCGAAGAGTCTGCACGCTATTTTGCGACCAGACCACGTGATTCCCAACTTGCTGCGTGGGCTTCCAACCAAAGCCACGCCATCGCCTCGCGCTCCTTCTTGCTAAAGGA
>JAZKES010000010.1:0-1598 GCA_040386995.1 Pseudomonadota bacterium
AGTTTGAATTAATAGTTCGTAGTTTGAATTAGTACTCCGTAGTTTGAATTAATACGCCGTCATTCCCGCGAAGGCGGGAATCCAGGATGTTGATTTCTCTGGCCGCGAAGGCGAGTGTGAACGTAATCGAAAGAGCAGCACGGAAAGAAAAGCGGGATTACACCGGTATAAGATCAATACATAAGAGTCGGAAGATTCAGGAGACACCACATGTTCATCACCAAAAAACATCTGTCCCGCCGCACCATGCTCAGAGGCGTGGGAGGCATGATTGCGCTGCCGTTGCTCGATGCGATGATTCCGGCCTCCACCGCTCTTGCCCAAACCGCTGCCAACCCAGCGCCGCGCCTCGGCTGCATCTACATTCCACACGGCGCGACGATGGCGTACTGGACGCCAAAAACCGTCGGCAAGGATTTCGAATTCACGCCAATCCTCAAACCACTCGAAGCGTATCGCAATCAGCTGAACATCATCAGCGGTCTGGCCAACACACCGGTAGGTCCTGAAAAAGGCGAAGACAGCGGCGGCGCGCAGAACCACGAACGCGCAGCAGCAGCGTTCCTCACCGCTGCGCATCCGATGAGCGGCAGTGCGGGCTACGTCGGTCAGTCCTTCGACCAGGCCATGGCGGAAGCTATCGGCCAGAGCACGCCACTGCCATCAATAGAAATGGCGATCGAGGGTGGCAACAACACCTGCGGCGATGCCAACTTCACGTGTTCATACCGCAGCTCGCTTGCATGGAAAACACCCACACTCGCATTGCCGATGGACAACAACCCACAACAGATCTTTGAACGTCTGTTCGGCATCGGCACTACCGACGAAGAACGCAAGGAAAAACGCCGTCAGTCATCGAGCCTGCTCGATTCGATTCGCGAAGACGTATCAAGCCTGAATCTCAAACTGCCACAAACCGATCGCGTAAAACTCGACGAATTCCTGCAGGAAGTACGTGAAATTGAACGCCGCGTTGCACTCGTGGATGCAAGACTGTCCGCCGAAGCACTCGACGTACCAGACGCACCAACCGGCATCCCGAACGGTTTCGCCAATCACGTCAACCTGATGTTCGACCTGCAAGTACTCGCTTACAAATCCGACATCACACGTGTTTCTACAATGATGATGGCCGCAGAAGGCAGCAACGTGCGTTATCCCGACAGCGGCGTAAACGAAGGTTTCCACAACTCATCGCATCACTCCAACGAACAGAAAAACAAAGACCTGTTCGCGGTCCTCAACACCTATCACATCTCAGTATTGAAAGGCCTGTTCGACAAAATGGCCGCTACGCCCGATGGCGATGGCACACTCCTCGACCACTCACTGATCCTCTACGGCAGCAGCATGAGCGACGCCAACGAGCACAACTACGATCCCCTCCCCATCATGCTGATGGGCAACGCCAACGGCCTGATCGAAGGCGGTCGCCACCTGCAGTTTGATGCGCACACTCCGCTCGCTAACCTGTACCTCGGACTGCTCGATAAGTTTGGCATCCAGCGCGAGAGCTTCGGGAATAGTACGGGGCGGTTGGAAGTTTAAATTTTTTATGACCCAAACTGCCCGCATCGCGGGCAGTTTTCATTTGG
>JAZKES010000010.1:1698-3297 GCA_040386995.1 Pseudomonadota bacterium
TTCCACGTGCGTTGACGCGCCATCGCGGAGTATCTACCATGCCAGACGTTCCAGCCGCAGCGGGGGAGCAGTAAAAAAAGCATCTACACAATTTCTCATGATCACCACATGCCCGACGGCAAAAATTCGAGGGGATAGAATGAAGCAAAAATTTACAGCAGGCAGGATCCTTCCAGGCCTTTTTACTGGCGCCTGTATTGGACTTTTACTGGTTCGCGCAGCAACCGCCGCTGAGGCAGTTCCCGAAATCGCAGGCCTCTGGCAGATGCCACAGTGCCCGAGTGCAGATGGTAGTACTGGCGGCGGCGGTTTCAACCGCGGCTGCATGGAAGTAGCAGAAGATGACGAGAAGTTGACCGACCGCGCCAAGGCCTACCACGAAGCCACCGACGAAGCCGCCCAACCGAAATACGATTGCGCGCCGATGCCCATCCCCATGATGTGGAGCGAACCCTACGACTTCGCAATCGAACAGTTGGAAGACCGCGTATTGATTCGCTACGGCAAAGAAGAAGTAGTCCGCACAGTATGGCTTGAAGGCCACGGCTTCGAAGAACCCCAGTACAACGAATTTTTCTACTATGGCCACTCCGTCGGCCGCTACGAAAATGGCGCGCTGTTAGTGGTGACCGACCGCTTCACGTTCGATCCGCAAGGCTGGAACGCGGACGACCGCATCCCCTCCTCCACGCAGAAACAGCTATTCGAAAAGTTTTCGATGGAAGGCGACAATCTTGTACTCGAAGTGATCGCCCACGACACCTTCTTCCTGAAAGAGCCACTGACTTACCGCGTGACCGCTCTGCCGGAAACCATGGGTTGGGATTTCAACTGGGATTGCGACCTCGATGCATCACGTTCGATTCTGAAGATCATGGAGAAACCATATCCAAACGATCCGACGCCCGAATACATCGACTATCAAGCACGCCCTTAAAAACAGCACGTAAATCGCATCGGTCCGGCATTGTTTCTCGCTGACGCTTTCCTGACCTTTTAACTAGCTGTCACAGTCCAATTTCTCCAGCCGCTCGAAGAAATTGGGTTATGACAGCTGTTTTGTTAAAGCCCCAAGACACATCAGGAAACTCAAGAACACATGTCATTCATCGAAGCGATCATTCTCGGTATCGTCGAAGGCCTCACCGAATTCCTTCCCGTCTCCAGCACCGGCCATCTCATCCTCACGCGCGATGCACTCGGCCTTTCCGGCGCGTTAGTAGACCGCCAACTCATCATCATCCAGGGCGCTGCGATTCTTGCCGTATGCTGGGAGTTCAGAAAAAAATTGTTAGGCACCGCATTCTCACTACACAGCGACCCAATCGCGCGACGCTTCGTACTGAACCTGTTTATCTCCTCCGTGCCGCTGGCCGTATTAGGACTGATCTTCAAGGACCAGATCGAAGCAGTCCTGTTCAAGCCAGTACCCGTCGCAATCGCACTGGTCGTTGGCGGCGTCATCATCCTGTGGGCCGAACGACGCACGCACGAAGAGCGAATACAAAACGTCGACGAACTACGCCCCATCGACGCATTGAAGTTAGGCCTGTTCCAGGCACTCGCACTAATACCCGGCACCAGCCGTTCCGGCGCCAC
>JAZKES010000011.1:0-68053 GCA_040386995.1 Pseudomonadota bacterium
ACACAAATAAAAAAGCCCCGCTCTTGCGAGCGAGGCTTTTTGTTTGGCGTCCCCTAGGGGTTTCGAACCCCTGTTGCATGGATGAAAACCATGTGTCCTAGGCCTCTAGACGAAGGGGACTTGAACTGGTGTCGGTAAGTGGTGGAGGCAAGGGGGATCGAACCCCTGACCTCAACGCTGCCAGCGTTGCGCTCTCCCAGCTGAGCTATGCCCCCGCTCTACCTGCAAAAACAACAATTGAAACCGCTGACTGTTGATTTTTACTGACTCGAATTTTAACTCATTCAAGCCTTCAACTTATTTCCAGGCAAACCCGGAAAGACGCGCATTCTATTGAGCGCCCTAAACAGTGTCAAGAATAAATACCTTCGAGTCGCACTAAGAATGAAGACATTTCAACTACTCCGCTGCGACATCATTACGCTTGAGTTGCTGGTACTCCTTCTCAAGATTTTTTTGTTGTTTGTTCGAAATGCCACCCAGGGTTGCGAGGCCGTGGCGCAAACGTGCACGCGTAAGATCCAGGCCAAGAATAGCCATTGAATCAATTACTGATGTTGACACTGATGTACCAGCAATAGCGATAAAAACAGGAAACAGGAAATCACGAATTTTGAAACCCATTAATTCAGCGAGTTTAACAAACGACTGCTCGATGTTGTCTCTCTGCCAGGTCTTGATTTCTTCAACATCCCACGCGATAAATTGCAAAATCTTCGCGCTATCTTCTGTGCTCAACTTGCTGTGAGTGAAACTGACCGCACTGATCGCAGGCATGCCCGAAAGAAAAAAGCCGGCCAGCGGAACCACATCGCTGAAACGCTCAACTCTGGGTTTGATCAGTGGAATAATGTCCTGCATTTTTTGTGACTGGAACGCCCACGCGGTAAATCGCTGCTGAAATTCGCCGTCGGAAATTACTTCACGAAGATAACGTCCATTCAGCCAATCCAGTTTCTGGGTGTCGAACACAGGCCCCCCAAGTGATACACGATTGATGTCAAAGTTTGCGATCATGTCTTGCACGCTGAACAGTTCACTGCCATCAGGCATCGACCACCCCATCATGCCCAGATAGTTAATCACCGCTTCTGGCAGATAACCCATGCGCTGGTAATAACCAACACTCGTCGGATTCTTGCGTTTGCTCAATTTGCTTTTGTCGGCATTACGGAGCAATGGCATGTGACACAACACAGGTGCCTGCCAGCCGAAATACTGATAGAGCAGTAGATGCTTTGGAGCAGAGTTGATCCACTCTTCACCGCGAATGACATGTGTGATCTCCATCAGGTGATCATCCACCACATTGGCAAGATGATAGGTTGGCAGTCCGTCCGATTTCATCAGGACCTGCATGTCCACCTGGCTCCATTCAATCTCGACAGCATCACGCAACATGTCGTTGATGACACAGGTCCCTTCCCTCGGCACTTTCATGCGTATCACGTAAGGCTGATTGGCTGCCAGTCTTACATTGACTTCTGGTTCTGCGAGACTCATGCAGTAGCCGTCGTAACCGGGCTGCTGCTTCGCTTCTGTCTGCTGTTTTCGCAATCCATCCAGCCGGTCAGCGCTGCAAAAGCAGTGGAATGCGTGTCCTTTGTCCAGCAGGACTTTTACATGCTCCTGATAGATCGCTGAACGTTCGCTCTGTCGGTAAGGGCCATGAGGACCTCCTTTATCCGGGCCTTCATCCCAATCGAGATGCAGCCACTTGAGTGCTGCAAGAATGTCATCCTCGGATTTGCGTGTACTACGCACCTGATCGGTATCTTCGATGCGCAAAATAAATTCGCCGCCATGCTGGCGCGCAAAACAAAGATTAAAAAGTGCGATATAAGCGGTACCAACGTGGGGATCACCCGTTGGTGATGGTGCGATTCGGGTACGAACTTTTGTCATGATTGAACACTGCAGAATTAAAGACAGAATTATACGTCAGGGCTTACTGCTCAGAGCTGATTTTTCCTCGCAAACGTTTTGCGTCCGCTGTTTTCTTTTTGGTATCCATGCGACGGACTACTGAACCCTTGGTTGGCTTGGTAGGGATTCTGCGCCTTGGCACAACACATGCCGCACGAATCAATTCAAGCAGACGATCAAGCGCTTCAGCGCGATTTTTTTCCTGCGTGCGCTGGGTTTGTGCCTTGATGATAACGACGCCCTCTTTCGTAATGCGCTGATCGCCACGCGCCAACAGTCTTTCTTTAACCGCCTCCGGCAACGATGACTGTGCGATATCGAAACGCAAATGAATTGCACTTGATACCTTATTGACGTTTTGGCCACCTGCACCCTGCGCGCGAATCGCATGCAATTCAATTTCGGTATCGGGGATAGATATGTTGCGATTGACTACAAGCATCCGGGTTATTTATACCTTACCAATTCCTGAAACTTGTCATCGCCTTTTTCGTGGATGAAATTGCGCAGCTGCGGCGCAAGCAAATCGTCCTCAAGGCCAAGATAAAGCGCAACAGAAAGATGATTGTGGCCGATCATGTGAACAAAGCGTGGTAGCTGCTGATTCTTTTCGTGCAAGGCATTCAACAATTCCAGTGTCTGTTTTTCGAATAGCGGCGGATCGTTTTCCGCGAGAGTAAGCAAAATTGGTATGTTGCTAGCGACCAACCCCGCCAGTGATGAACGCGCAGCATATAGTGACGAGTCTTCACCGAGATAGGCGCGCTCCAGCGGACTCGCTTTTACGTTCGCAAAATTGTAGAGCCCCGATAACAGGATCAATCCTTTCAATTCATGGGTATGAGGTGAATATATTTCTGGATGTGCAACATAGGAAGCCGCATGGACCGCCCCGGCAGACTGGCCCATCAAGAATAATTTGGTAGCGCCTATGCCGAATTCAAACCCCTTGTGTTTGATGAGTTCAATCGCTGCGCGAATATCTTCAATGCCGGATGGCCACTGAAAATCCGGGGCAAGTCGGTAAGTCATGTTGACCGCATTGAAACCATTACGCACAGCCCAGATAGCGATGTTGTCGTAGAAAGGTGTGCCGGGAGTATGTTTATCGCCCGCGATAAAACCGCCGCCATGCACAAAAATCAAAACTGGTTTGTGGTGATTTCTGTTTTGTGACGAAGTAAAAATATCGAGTCGCTGCCGTTCATGATTGCCGTATTGAATTTCGCGGATTACGTCGACATCGAGCGGAGGATCAATGATGTTATGCAGCGGAGCAATGAGATTGCGGGTTGCTTCAAGTGTGCGTGGATTGATTTCACGTCCCAGTTGGCGAATTTCCCTGGCAAGATCGGAAAATTTCATAAATTAGCTTCCTTGGTTATCTGGAAGCTTTTTATCACGCTTGTAACCGACATGAAACCTCGCGGCGTTAAATTCACGGCCATGTTCCATTCTGACGTCTTACGCATATTCAACATTGAGTAGGACCGTACGAACTGCCAGCTCCTGAACCCAAAATTGCGGTAAACTTGCTATATCTCAAATTATGGAGCTGCGCATGAATCTCGACGCCATCAACCAGGAATTCGCCAACAAAAGTCCTCAGGAGATCATTGCATATGCGCTTGCGTTGCCTCTTCACGCAGTAGTGACCACGCATTTTGGGCCTCTTGAAGCGGTAATTCTGCACATGGCGAGCCAGATCAAACCAGAAGTTCAGGTGATCTGGGTTGATTCCGGTTACAACACCAAGGCAACGTATCGCTGTGCCGAGAAAATTATTCAGTCCCTGAACCTGCAAGTGGATGTGTTCACGCCAAGAGTTTCTGCAGCGCGTCAGGAAGCTGCGCTCGGTGGCATTCCAATGTACACCGAACCCTCCCACAAGGACTTTACTGAAACGTTTAAGCTGGAGCCTTTCCGGCGCGCGATGGCGCAACATAAACCACAGGTCTGGCTAACAGCTTTGCGAAAAGAACAAACCGAATTCAGGCAATCGCTGGATATTTTTACCAAGGACGATAAAGGCACCTTAAAAGTCGCGCCTTTCTTTCACTGGACTGAAGCGCAAATGCGCACCTATCTGGAAGAAAATCAATTGCCTAATGAAGACAGCTACTACGATCCGACCAAAGCTCTGGAAAATCGTGAATGTGGCTTACATACCTCGCTATGAACCAGTCGTAAGTGCCGCAGTCCATAATCCGTGCTGAATCATGGCGCAATATCGGCACGCTGGTACTCGTGAAACAAACGTGTTTCACCTCAGTACCCGTTCATTGTTTCAAATCAAAACGTCATAGGTATTTTTCCGTACGCTAACATTTTCTTTCAGGAGATAGTCAAATGAAGCTCTTGGGTTTACCTGATTTATTTTTTCATTACGGCAGAATCTTCGTACAACCTGCCCTCGCCATTGTCGCTGTGATTGGTTTCGTGTCGTTTGCTGGAGGAGCTGAGTCGGGCGCTACTGTAGTCGCAAGTGACGCCAGTCTTTCTGAAATCATGGCGACAATCGTAATGCCGTCCGCCGATGTGCTCTGGAATGCAGTTGCGGTTGACGTAACCGCGAACGGTACAGTGCTTACCGCGCCAGAAACTGACGCAGACTGGCAACATATAAGAGACAGCGCGGTAGCTCTCGTTGCTGTGACGGACAAACTGTTGAATGAAAGTTTGCCGATTAGTAATGCCGCGCCAGTTGAACCACCTCCTGGCGAACTGGGTTATGCGCAGATCGGCAATCTGCGCAAAGAAAACTGGCAAGCGTGGACTGCGCATGTTTTCGTCTTGCATGAAGTGGCTCAATCGTCGCTGAAAATGATCGATGCCAAAGATACGGAAGGCCTTAGCGAAGTGGGCGGCGCCCTGGATGAAGCTTGCGAAAGTTGCCACCTGCAGTTCTGGTATCCTGAAGGTTAAAAACTCGTATCACATTGCATCACTGCGATTCATTATTCGCTAGCGCTGGCGAAGCAGAGTCATTTTTCCGCCAGCGCTTTTAGTGCGTCACCGGTCAACCGGTAAATAGTCCACTCTGACTGTGGCTTGGCGCCGAGCGCTTCGTAAAACTTGATTGCGGGTGTATTCCAGTCGAGGACACTCCATTCAAAGCGTCCACAATTTTCCTCTACAGCGATCTGCGCGATACGCCGCAATAACGCCTTCCCTGCTCCCCTTTCACGATATGATGGAGACACGTAAACGTCTTCGAGATAAATGCCGTTTTTGCCGAGCCAAGTCGAATAATTGTAAAAATAGACTGCATAACCCACGGGCTTGTTGTCGATGCTGCAGATTAAACAATGCGCCTTGGCGTCCGCGCCAAATAACGTTGTACTGATCATTGCTGCGGTTGCAACAACTTCGTGTTCAGCCTTTTCATACACAGCAAGCTCTATGATGAAATCGAGAATCAACTGCGTATCTTCGATCGTTGCTTTCCGAATCCCTATCATCAGCTCACATCCCCACTTGAAGATACGTCACCAGGATGGCGCCAAGCCAGTCTGTCGTGCAAGTTCACAACTTCCCCCACAATAATCAGAGTAGGCGCTTTGACAACTTTGCTACTGATCAATGCGGGCATCGTCGCCAGCGTGCCGGTGTAAACTTTCTGTTGTGGTGTCGTACCTTGCTGGATCAATGCGATCGGCGTGGTGGGAGCGCGGCCATGTTTTATCAATTCAGCACAGATGATCGGCAGGCTCACGAGCCCCATGTAAAACACAACTGTTTGATCACTCTGCACGAGGTGTGTCCAGTCCAGATCACATGTGTCATTTTTAAGATGACCAGTCACGAACCGTACTGACTGCGCATAGTCGCGATGTGTCAATGGAATCCCTGCATAGGCTGCACAGCCAGAAGCAGCGGTAATTCCCGGCACAATCTGGAAAGGAATGCCGGCTGCGGCAAGCTCTTCGATTTCTTCTCCACCACGGCCAAAAATAAATGGATCGCCGCCTTTAAGTCGTAAAACTCTTTTTCCCTGCAGCGCGAGTGTTACCAACATGCTGCTGATTTCTTCTTGTGGCACGGTGTGCATGGCGCGTTGTTTGCCAACGTGGATTCGTTCGGCGTCCTGACGTGTCATATCGAGAATCTGCTGACTAACCAGCCTGTCGTACAACACGACATCGGCCTGCTGCATCAGGCGCAGCGCTCGAAAAGTCAGTAGATCCGGATCACCCGGGCCGGCACCAACCAGATATACCTCGCCGTTTGAAATCTGCTGATCTTGCGCGAGATTCTGCAGCAATAGTTTTTCGGCCTTCTCTTGCTGCCCGCTCATCATAAGTTCGGCAACAGGACCATTGATGACCTGCTCCCAGAAACGCATACGCTGCGTAAGTGAGGTGATCTTTTGTTTCACTACTTGCCGGTATTGACCTAACAAACTCGCGAGTGATCCGTATGCCGAGGGGATGTAGGTTTCCAGACGCGCACGCAGCAGACGCGCAAGTACCGGCGAGCTTCCGCCGCTTGAAACGGCAACAACGACTGGTGAACGATCAATGATCGACGGAAAGATAAAACTGCACAGGTGTGGCTGGTCAACGACGTTAACGGGTAGATTTAGTGCGACTGCTGCCGTGTATACGGCTTCGTTAACCTCAGGACTGTTGGTCGCAGCAATAACAAGTTTGACGTTAACAAGATCATCACTCCTAAATTCGCGCTGCACAATTTCGTGACCATTTTCCTGCAGCAAACTCTGTAACGATGGAATTATCTCTGGTGCCACGAGCCTTATTTTTGCCTGCGTTCGCAGCAACATCTGCACCTTGCGCATCGCCACGTGACCGCCCCCCACGACGAGTGCTCGCTGATCTTTGAGACGAAGGAATATCGGTAGATAGTCCATACTCGATCAGGACTTTAGAATCAGCGTTGCGCCATTCATGTACGGCTGGAGTGCTTCCGGCACATTCACACTGCCATCTTCATTCTGGTAATTCTCGAGCACGGCCACAAGTGTGCGGCCCACAGCGAGACCTGAACCATTGATCGTGTGAACCAGTTCGGGCTTGCCCGTTTCCGGATTACGCCAGCGAGCTTGCATGCGACGCGCCTGGAAATCACCAAAATTACTGCATGAAGAAATTTCCCGGTAAGTATTCTGGCCCGGTAGCCAAACTTCGATGTCGTAGGTTCTCTCCGATGAAAAACCCATGTCGCCTCCACACAGAATGATGACTCTGTATGGCAGCCCAAGCTTCTGCAGGATTTTTTCGGCGTGGAGTGTGAGCTCTTCATGCGCTGCAGCAGACTTGTCTGGTGTGACAATCTGCACGAGTTCCACTTTTTCAAACTGATGCTGGCGGATCATGCCGCGAGTATCTTTGCCATAACTCCCTGCTTCACTGCGGAAACACGGTGAGTGGCACGCAAACTTGATGGGCATTTGTTCTGCCGCAAGAATTTCATCGCGCACGATGTTAGTCACGGGCACTTCTGCGGTTGGAATAAGGTAATACTCTTGTTCACCAACAAGCTTGAAAAGATCCTGTTCGAACTTCGGAAGCTGGCCCGTGCCAAAGGCGGACTCGCGATTCACCAGGTAAGGCACGTTAACTTCCACATAACCGTGTTCGCGCGTATGAGTGTCAAGCATGAGCTGAATCAAGGCCCGGTGTAACTGCGCGATCTCACCCTTCATTACCGCAAAACGCGAGCCGGTGATTTTCACGGCTGTCGCGAAATCCAGCTGGCCGGTTTTTTCGCCAAGAGCAACGTGATCTTTCGCAAGAAATGGAAGCTGTCTGGGTGTGCCCCACTTGCGCAATTCGACGTTGGCGGTTTCATCCTTGCCTTCCGGCACTGCATCAGCAGGAATATTTGGCAAACGTTGCAAGAGCGCGTCGAACTCAGCTTGCACTACTTCGAGTGCACTTTTTTTAGCTTCCATTTCGGTGCGCATGTTTTCAACTTCAGCCAACATCGGTGCTATGTCTTCGCCTGCCGACTTGGCTTTGCCAATAAGTTTGGAGCGTGTGTTGCGTTCATTCTGTAGCTGCTCGGTTTCCACTTGCAGCGATTTGCGCTGCGCTTCGAGTCTTTCTACAGCGGCGACATCCAGAACAAAGCCTCTTTTTTGCAACAGACGTGCAACGGTTTGCGGCTCGGTTCGCACCAGACGGGGATCTAACATAAGGAAATTTCCATTCAATACAGGCGTGAAGCCCGGGTTTTCAGATAGCTTTCAAAGCGATTTTCAAATAGCTCTTTAGATTACAAATCGGGTCAGGGTTAATCCCAACCAGGTCGCCAGCAGACATATCAACATGGTGCCAAACAAGTAAAACAGCGCAGTACCCACTTGTCCCTGTTCGAATAGCTGCAGGGCATCCAGCGAATAGGTTGAATATGTGGTGAATGCGCCCAGAAATCCTACGACGATCAAACTGCGCAGTTCCGGTTGTCCATTGCTCTTCTCGGTCAACAATACGAAGAACACTCCGATAAGAAATGCACCCAATGCGTTGATACCAAAAGTTGCCCAAGCTGGTTTGTAACCCCAGATTGCGGTCGCATTATATACCCAGAAGCGCGCCATCGCGCCCACGGCTCCTCCAAGTGCAACCACTGTGTAATGCATCATGCAGACGTCCCTGGGAAAAAAAAGAGAAGGAATATTGAGCGCATTATTTTCGATAACGCTGGGTCGGACTGGTTTCATCAAGAGAACGCAGATAATCGAGTTTCTGGCGGATTTTGTCTTCCATTCCGCGTTCTACCGGAAAGTAATAACGGTGATCTTTTAACTCTTCGGGAAAATAATTCTCGCCCGCCGCATACGCGCCTGGTTCATTGTGGGCGTAACGATATTCGCTGCCGTAGTCGAGATTTTTCATGAGTTTGGTTGGCGCATTGCGCAAATGCAGCGGCACTTCATGACCGGGATTGTTTTTAACTTCTGCCATTGCCGCATTGAAGGCTTCGTACACCGCATTACTCTTAGCCGCGCTTGCCATGTAGATAATCGCTTGAGCGAGTGCAAGTTCACCTTCGGGACTGCCCAGGCGTTCGAGGGTATCCCACGCATTCAAGGCTATCTCTATCGCACGAGGATCAGCATTGCCGATATCTTCACTTGCCATGCGCACTACACGTCGTGCGATGTATAAAGGATCGCAGCCACCATCAATCATCCTGCAATACCAATACAACGCTGCGTCGGGCGAGCTGCCGCGCACGGCTTTATGAAGCACCGATATCTGTTCGTAAAATGAATCGCCACCTTTGTCGAAGCGTCGCACGTTGCCCTGCAATATTTGCGCGAGCATATCTTCCGCGAGTACTTCTTCACCGTTTGCATTTACGGTGAGCAGATCGAGCGTGAGCTCAAGCAGATTCAGCAAGCGTCTCGCATCACCGTCCGCAGCCATCGCAAAACGGGATTTTTGTTGCGCCGTGAGAACAATTTTTCGCTTGCCGAGCCCACGCTCCTTGTCGGTCAGCGCCTGCTCTAAAATTTTGATGAGCGCAGCTTCACCCAGACTTTTAAGCACATAAACCCGTGCACGCGACAGTAGCGCGTTGTTGAGTTCGAACGAGGGATTCTCCGTAGTCGCCCCTATAAAAATAACGGTGCCGTCTTCGATCGCACCAAGAAACGCATCCTGCTGCGACTTGTTGAAACGATGTACTTCATCAACAAACAGGATGGTCTTGCGGCTGCGCATATCACGTTCTTCTTTCGCGCGGTCGAGTGCGAGGCGAATATCTTTTACGCCGGATAAGACAGCAGACAATATTTCAATGTGGGCATCTGCTTTCGCGGCGATCATGCGGGCAAGTGTGGTTTTACCGGTGCCGGGAGGGCCCCAAAGGACCATTGAATGCGGGAGTCCAGCTACGATGGCCTCATACAGAGGTTTGCCGGGACTCAGGATGTGTTCCTGTCCTGCGTAATCCTCCAGCGACTGCGGTCGCATGCGTGCAGCGAGTGGTTGGTAGCCCTGCTCTTGCTCAAATAACGCCAGGGTCATGGCAAACCTTTGTGAAGTTAAAGAAGGGAACGTTATTCCTGGGTGTTATCGATGACATCCACGCCGTCAGGCGGAGTGAAATGAAACAGGCTGCTGTCGACTTCCTTGTTGCGCACCACCTGTTTGAAAGTCAGGCTGGTCTGCTGACCAAGGCTGTCTTCAAACTGCATCTCTTCGAGTGTAGAGCCATTGAAGGTCAGGCTGAGTCGTTCGAAAAGATTGCCGGGCTTCCTCGGCAATAGAATAAATCGCGTATGAGTGCTGTCCATGTTCGTTGCGCTTACTTCGTAGGATTCCGCGATACTTTTCTCATTGCCGTTTAGTAACATCACGGGTGTACGGTTTACGTCGTCGTTGAAGTCCTGGATGGTTACCTGTTCGAGATCGGGTTCGTAGCGCCAGATAACGGTGCCATCAGTAATCGTCGCCTCTTCATAAGGCTCCTTGATTGCCCAGTAGAATGACGCGGGCTTTTGCATAACAAGTTCAACGCGATTTTCCTGCAATTCGCGGCCGTCCTGGTCCATCACTAATTGCTCCACGTCGGAGGTCAACGTCGTGGTGGTATCCAATATGTCCACCAGCTGTTTTACGGCCGCGTCATTGGCATTGATTGCGACGAAGTCCTGCGCCAACGTGAGGCCAACAATCGGAAATGTCAGAAATATTGCTAGTCCGAGCAGGCCGTTTCGAACTGTACTTTTGAAATATTTCACTTTAGTTTAGCGTCTCATCCAATTGAATTAAATAAACTATCTTGGTGGTGGAGGTGCAAGTACTTCGCGGCTGCCATTGGTGCTCATCTCAGTCACGACGCCCGCCATTTCCATGGCCTCTATCATACGTGCAGCACGGTTATAACCGATGCGTAATTTGCGCTGGACAGCCGAAATTGAAGCTTTGCGTGACTCCGTCACAAAACGAACTGCTTCGTCATACAGTGCATCATCCTCTTCGGCATTGCCTTCTTCGCCATTTTCGCCATCGCCACTCAGGCCCGGTATGCCGGCACCAGAACTTTCGGAAGTGATTGAATCAATGTAGCGCGGCTCTCCCCTGGCCTTCCAGTCGGCAACAACACGGTGCACTTCATCATCCGACACAAAAGCACCATGGATGCGCTGCGCTACGCCGCCACCGGGAGGCAGGAATAACATGTCGCCATGACCAAGCAACTGTTCTGCGCCGCCTTCACCAAGAATGGTGCGCGAATCGATCTTCGACTGCACCATGAACGACAAACGTGTCGGAATATTTGCCTTGATCAGACCTGTGAGCACGTCTACTGAAGGACGCTGCGTTGCGAGGATCAGATGTATGCCTGCCGCACGCGCTTTTTGTGCGATACGTGCGATCAGCTCTTCGACTTTTTTGCCAACGACCATCATCATGTCGGCGAGCTCATCGACGATCACAACGATGGTAGGCAGTTCTTCGAGATCGTCACGGACTTGTTCGTTCTCGGCAATCATTGGGTCTGGTCGCCACAAAGGGTTCGGAATCGGCTGGCCTGCTTTAATCGCATCGGCCACCTTCTTGTTGAATCCTGCAAGGTTGCGCACGCCGAGTGCCGACATCAGACGATAACGACGCTCCATTTCTGCTACACACCAGCGCAAACCATTCGCGGCATCTTTCATGTCGGTTATTACCGGTGTCAGCAGATGTGGTATGCCGTCGTACACCGAAAGCTCCAGCATTTTCGGGTCGATCATGATGATGCGCACATCTTGTGGACTCGACTTGAACAACAGACTCAGGATCATCGCGTTGATACCGACTGACTTGCCTGAACCCGTAGTACCTGCGACCAGCAAGTGCGGCATACGTGCGAGGTCAACGACGACAGGATTGCCACCAATGTCGTGCCCGAGCGCCATGCTTACCGGTGAACGCGCGTTATCGAATTCTGTAGAAGCGAGCACCTGGCTCAGGAAAATCATTTCCTTCTTCTCGTTCGGAATTTCGATGCCGATCACTGTCTTGCCAGGGATTACTTCAACTACGCGTAAGCTCGACACAGCGAGCGAACGCGCAAGGTCCTTCACAAGTGAGCTGATGCGACTGACTTTAACGCCTGCTGCGGGCTGTACTTCGAAACGCGTGATAACCGGACCAGGGTTGATGGCGACAACTTCGATGTCGATGCCAAAGTCCTTCAGCTTGATTTCCAGCAGCTTGGACATGGCTTCTAGCGCTTCCGGAGAAAAGCCGACTTTTTTATTTTCGACCCACTCGTCGAGCAGACTGATTGGAGGAAGATCGCCGACTACCGGCGTATCGAACAGCTTGCCCTGTTTTTCCTTCTGGATTCGTTTACTGATCAGTGGCTTGGGTGCTTCGCGAACCGGCGCGATTTCGATTGGCTTACGTTTCTTGTCTTTTTCAATGTACTGCTCGAGCGCATCCTTGCGATGATTGACTAACTGCTGCGTCTCGATTTCGGCGCGCTGCTTTTCCTGCCAGTGCTCAAGCTGCACCTTGCCAAGCTCCCACAACTTCAGGCATTTCGCTCCGATTGCATCGACGAGGCGCAACCACGAAATACCAAGACCCAGCGTGAGTCCCAAGAACATGAAGGTCAGCGCAAGCAAGGTAGCGCCAGCGAGTTTCAATACTGGCATCAACCCTCCTGACAGGGTTTGACCGACCAACCCGCCAGCGGAACTTTGCAAGTCCGTGGCAAAATGCATACTCGCTAGTGAAGTGGCTCCGACCAGGATCAGCAAGCAACCAAACGCCCTGACACCAATAAGCTCCCAGGAAAAATCAAACGGTGACTTGCGCTCCTTGAAGATTGCAACGGCTTTGTAGACGAGCAGAATCGGGAAAAGATAAGACAGGTAACCGAACAGCAGCAGCAGGACATCTGCAAACCAGGCGCCACTACGGCCCACAGTATTGAAAATATCACTGCCCGAACCTGTTCGTGACCAGCCGGGATCCTGCGGAGAGTAGGAGTTGAGAGCCAGCAGCAGGTACAGGGCCAAGGCCAGAAACACAATCATGACCCCTTCAACCAGAATCAGTTTTTTGAAACTCTGTTCCGGGTCTTGAGTTACGCTGGCTTTGGGTTTGGCTTTAATTACTCGCAATTGCACAATCCGGTAGGTATGACACGATATATGGGGCCGTATGATAATAAATTATCCATATGAGGGATATGGTAACGAAGGTATGTTTAGGTTTGTCCTCTTAATACCAGAGAAGCTGGACGACCGCGAAAATGAGCACTTTTCCCGGTATTTCGCGAATTCTGCGCATCACCTTCCTGCCGAAGTAATCCGCAGGTCGTTCAGCCGCCATTTATTCTTCATCGGTTGAGGGGACCAGAGTTTCTTCGGCTGCTTAACTCGACTGTCCCCTGTCAGATATAGAGGTCTAGCCTTAAGGATAGAAAGCACAGCAACAACATGTATGAGTTTCGATGCACCTGCCGTCGGACCCGATACACGTCATCATGATGAGAAGCTAAAAGACCTTCGATAATTGTATTTCTTTATTTCACCCCCACGTTGGCTGGCAGCATAATAGGCGCTTCAGTAATCCAGGAAATTATTCATGACCGCAACACAACACCATCGTCTCATCATCTTGGGCTCCGGCCCTGCTGGCTTTACTGCTGCTGTTTATGCCGCACGCGCCAATCTCAAACCTGTTGTTATCACGGGTATACAACAAGGTGGCCAACTGACAACCACAACTGAAGTCGATAACTGGCCCGGAGACGTCCATGGCCTGACCGGCCCAGACTTAATGGAGAGGATGCAAAAGCACGCTGAACGATTTGAAACTGAAGTAATTTTCGATCATATCGACAAGACGGATTTGAGCCAACGACCTTTCGTTCTGACTGGCAGCTCCGCTACCTATACCTGTGACGCACTGATTATTGCCACTGGCGCTTCAGCTCAATATCTCGGTATCCCATCGGAAGAAAAATACATGGGCAGCGGCGTAAGCGCCTGCGCTACCTGTGATGGGTTTTTCTATCGCGGTCAGAAAGTCGCGGTTATCGGTGGCGGCAATACCGCAGTGGAAGAGGCGCTTTACCTGTCGAACATCGCCAGTGAAGTAACCCTTGTGCATCGTAGAGACACGCTGCGCTCAGAAAAGATTCTGCAGGACAAACTGTTTGAAAAAGCCAGAACCGGCAACATCAAGATTCTCTGGAATCACCAGCTTGATGAAGTGCTTGGCGCCGATGGCGCAGTTACTGGCATGAGGGTAAAACACGTGGCTACCGGCAACACCACCGATACCGAGTTAAGCGCAGTGTTCATCGCGGTTGGCCACAAGCCGAATTCGGACATCTTTACCGGTCAGCTGGACATGCATAACGGCTACATCAAGATTAAATCCGGTATCGAAGGCAATGCCACCCAAACCAGCGTGAAAGGTGTATTCGCGGCGGGCGACATCGCGGATCACGTTTACCGGCAAGCGGTAACTTCAGCAGGCTTTGGTTGTATGGCTGCACTGGATGCTGAAAAGTATCTGGAAAACGTGAGCAAGTAATGCAGGAAGTCCTGCACTGGCTGGATGATTCTTTTGAGTTTCCCGATCCAGCCACTGCGTTGAAAAGCCCCAATGGTTTGCTTGCTGTTGGGGGTGATCTACAGCCTATGAGGCTTCTTCAGGCTTACCAGCGCGGGATCTTTCCGTGGTTCGACGACGATCAACCGCCTCTGTGGTGGACTCCAGATCCGCGGATGGTGTTATTCCCCGATGAATTGCATATCAGCCGCAGCCTTCAGAAGGTTATTAACAATAGTTCATTTTTGTTGAGCAGTGATAGAGCCTTCGCCGAGGTGTTGGCAGGCTGTGCCGCACCTCGCAAGGGCGCTAATGGGACGTGGATAACCCACGAAATGCAGCAAGCGTACCGGAAACTACATGAACTCGGCTTCGCACACTCACTGGAAGTCTGGCATGGTGATGTGTTGGTCGGTGGACTGTATGGCCTGGCCATTGGCAAGGTTTTTTTCGGAGAATCGATGTTCAGTCGCGAGAGTAATGCGTCGAAAATTGCGTTCGTGCATGCAGTGCAAACACTGGCGGTGTCGGGTGTGGAGCTGATTGATTGCCAGGTCGCGAATCCGCACCTGGAAAGCTTGGGCGCCCGGACAATTCCGCGTAAAGATTTCATGCAGTTTTTACCAGCTTGTACTAAAGTTCCCAAGCCTGCATATTGGCCATACAATACCAACCATACTTTTCCCGCCAGGACGCTGGCATGATCTCACTCAAGGATTTAAGGCTTTATACGACGCAGTCTCATGCGTGCAGTTATTTGCCCGAACAACAGGCGCAAACGCTGTTTATCGATCCTGAATTTAAAGTTGATCAAGCCCACAATACCCGCCTCTCCGAACTCGGTTTCCGCCGCAGCGGCAGTCATGTGTACCGCCCCAACTGCAAAAACTGCCAACAATGCGTTTCGTATCGCGTTCTGGTGCAGAAGTTCATACCCGGGCGACGCTTCAGCCGGGTATTACGACGCAACTCTGATTTGATCGTCACAGCCGTATCCAATATCGCAGATGACGAATATTTTAATCTGTACCACCATTACATCAGTGCTCGGCACGGCAATGGCGACATGTACCCCGCTACTCGTGAGCAATATGCATCTTTTTTGTTGAATCAGTGCGAAGGTACGACTTATTTCGCGATCCGGTGTGAGGGCAGACTCATTGGCTTAATGGTAAGCGACCTGCTGGAAAATGCTGCTTCTGCGGTATATACGTTTTTTGACCCCGCCGAAGAAAAACGCTCGCTTGGCACCTTCGCAATCTTATGGCAAATCGCAGAGGCCAATCGCCTTGGGCTGGAATACCTCTACCTCGGCTACTGGATTCGCGACTGCCAGAAAATGAAGTACAAAATCGAATACCGTCCTGCAGAAATGCTGGTCCGGCAACGCTGGGTGAAATTAACCTGACGCGATAATCCTCCTTAATCGTAATACCGGTGCGAATCTTTGCCATGTTCAGTGAATTCAGGCAAAATGCGCGCCTTCATCTAACAGGGCCGATCAGGCAAACTCCGAATGGCAAAAGAAGACCAAATTGAAATGGAAGGCGAAGTGATTGATACACTTCCAAACACCATGTTTCGCGTCCAACTGGAAAACGGTCACGTTGTGACTGCGCACATCTCCGGAAAAATGCGTAAAAACTACATCCGCATTCTGACTGGCGACAAAGTCAAAGTGGAATTAACACCCTACGATCTCTCCAAAGGCCGAATCACCTTTCGCGCCCGCTAAGATCCTGCATTTCCCCGGCCGCACAACTCTGGCTGCAGCTTTAAATCATATTTTTCACACGCAAAAAAAACGGTATTTGAAATATTTCAAATACCGTTCAGAAATTCCTTTCGTTGATCAGACGTCCAGGTTTTCAGCCTTTAGATCTTCGTCGTCATAATCTTTCTGTTTCAGTAAAGATCCCGGCGCTGCCGTGACGTCGAGTTTAATGTCGTCATTCTCGACAGTGACATGGACATCACCACCACCTATCAACGCTCCGAAGAGAATATCTTCAGCAAGCGGCTTTTTGATCTTGTTCTGCACGAGTCGCAACATCGGCCGCGCACCCATCGCCTTGTCGTAGCCGTGTTTGACAAACCAATCCACTGCTTCGTCTTCCACATGCAGCGTGACTTTTTTGTCATCGAGCTGGACTTGCAACTCAACAAGAAATTTATCAACCACCGTGCGGATAACGCTGTTATCCAGCGAATCAAACTGGATGATTGCATCAAGGCGATTGCGGAATTCGGGCGTAAACATGCGACGAATAACTTCCATTGCATCGGTACTGTGATCCTGATGACTGAAGCCAATCGACGCGCGGCTCATTTCCTGCGCACCTGCGTTTGTAGTCATGATCAAAATCACATTGCGGAAATCTGCCTTGCGGCCGTTGTTATCCGTAAGTGTGCCATGGTCCATAACCTGCAATAACAGGTTGAATACATCCGGATGTGCTTTCTCGATCTCATCCAGCAACACTACACAATGCGGATTTTTGGCAATCGCTTCGGTCATCAAGCCGCCCTGGTCAAACCCAATGTAGCCCGGAGGAGCACCAATCAAGCGCGAGACGGTATGCCGCTCCATGTATTCCGACATGTCGAAGCGCAGCAGCTCGATGCCCAGAATCTTGGCAAGCTGACGACTGACTTCAGTTTTACCTACACCTGTAGGGCCTGCAAACAGATATGAACCGATAGGTTTTTCACCCTCTTTCAAACCCGCTCGCGACAGCTTGATCGAAGCCGCCAGTGCTTCAATCGCTTTATCCTGACCAAACACCACAAGCTTGAGATTTTTCTCAAGATCGCGGAGCTGGCTCTTGTCGGAGGCAGATACGTTTTTAGGAGGTATTCGCGCGATCTGCGCGACTACTCTTTCGATGTCGCTAACCTGGATAATCTTTTTGCGTTTAGAACTGCTTTGTAACCGCTGATAAGCACCGGCTTCGTCTATCACGTCGATAGCTTTGTCGGGCATATAGCGATCATTGATATAACGCCCGGCAAGCACTGCTGCTGCTCTCAACGATTTATCCGTGTAACGCAAATCATGATGCTCTTCGTAACGGCTCTTCAAACCTTTCAAAATCTGGTACGTGGTTTCGACATCAGGCTCGTTGATATCGATTTTCTGGAAACGACGGGACAACGCACGGTCTTTTTCGAATATGCCGCGATATTCCTGATAAGTCGTTGAACCTATGCATCGCAATTTGCCGGAGGTCAGAATCGGCTTGAGCAAGTTCGAAGCATCCATGACGCCACCGGAAGCAGCACCTGCTCCGATAATTGTGTGGATTTCATCAATGAACAAAATAGCGTGCTCATTTCTGGTTAGCTCTGCAAGCAGTGACTTGAAGCGTTTTTCGAAGTCGCCACGGTACTTGGTGCCGGCAAGGAGCGCGCCCATGTCGAGCGAATAAATGACACTATTGGCCAGGATTTCAGGCACCTGCCCGTCCACGATCTGTTTTGCCAAACCTTCTGCAATCGCAGTTTTACCCACACCAGACTCACCGACAAAAAGCGGGTTGTTTTTTCTGCGGCGCGATAACACCTGGATAAGACGCGTGATTTCGCTATCGCGTCCTATCAATGGATCGATACGCCCTGCCTTCGCTTCCTCGTTGAGATTACTCGCAAAACTTTGCAGTGCACTCTGGGGTTTTTCCTTACCAGTTTCTGAAGTCGCTGCTTCTGTATCTGGATCTTCGGTAATGCCAGGCCCAGCGGTACTGCCGTGCGTGATGTAATTGACTACGTCGCCACGATTTACACTCTGCTTCTTCAACAGAAAAACCGCATGGCTTTCTTTTTCACCAAAAATCGCAACGAGCACATTGGCGCCCGTGACTTCTCGTTTGCCGGTGGATTGCACATGGAAAACCGCGCGCTGGATGACACGCTGGAAACCCATCGTCTGATGCACCTCTGGGCTTTCTGCGTTTTCGTTCAACAACGGCATCTGCGCTGCGAGATATTGCTGAAGTTCTTCTTTCAAACGATCAACATCTGCATCACACGCTACGAGAATGTCGCGCGCGACGGGCTCCTCAAGCAAGGCGAGTAACAAATGCTCAACGGTGATAAATTCGTGGCGTCTCGTTCGAGCCCAGGTAACTACAGCGTTTAACGCAGTTTCGAAATCTTTACTGAACATGATTCAATTCCTCTAGTCATCCACTTCAATGTCACACAGCAGGGGATGTTCTGCGGCACGGGAATGTTCATTTACCTGTACTGCCTTGGTTTCGGCAATTTCGCGTGGATAAACGCCACATACTCCCTTACCTTCTGTATGTACTTTCAGCATTACTCGTGTCGCGGTTTCTACGTTCATGCCAAAAAATCGCCGTAGTACCTCAACAACAAATTCCATTGGTGTGTAGTCGTCATTCAACAAGATCACCCGATACAACGGCGGTGGTTTCAGCTTGACGGTCTCGGGCGCGAGCACTTCACGCAGACCACTATCGCGCTGCGGGTCATCGTCGCCTGCAGACATACAACGGAAAATGGAAGCACGAAGGTATAACTGATCATTCATAGGTTTTGCTTACTGCGGAACAATTTGGCCTGAAATATAACATGAATAAGCATATACAACTCATGAGAGCGAATTGCCTGCAGAATCCTTCCCCAACATGGAGGAACTTTACATAAATTCAAGTGCTGGACGCTTGCAAATAAATTACATTTGACTTACAAAAAAAAAGGGTTTATACGTTTCGACCACCGTTAAAAGAGCGGTAAATAGTGCGTATTTCGCGCTATACCATAAGAAAAACAGTAATAACATCTAATAGCCAGAGTCCCTTTTGAGGACCCAAAAAAAACAGCATTAGGAAGTGTTCGAGGGGGTAGTAAAGTATGAGTACCGGTCAGGTTAAATGGTTTAACAACGCAAAAGGTTTTGGCTTTATTCTTCCGGACGAAGGTGGTGGTGATCTGTTCGCACATTATTCTGCGATCACGATGGATGGCTACAAGACGCTCAAGGCCGGGCAACCGGTCACATTCGATATCGTCGAAGGACCTAAAGGTCTGCATGCGGCAAATATTGCGCCGCTGAAAACTGAAGAGTTTGCCACTTCAATAAATCTGGCAGCTGCAGCAGGATCCTGACGGGACTCGCTTCAGTACGTCAATGACAGGCTTTGCAAGGTTAAGCCAAGCTTGTCTCGACCGTTTATACTTGCTTTTAATAGCTCGTGCATTTCGCCCCGCTTTCAGCCCTCATAAGTTTCATTCATGCCAGTCCTGCTTCTATTCAACAAACCCTTCAACGTGCTTTGCCAATTTACGGATGAAGCTGGTCGCAGTACGCTCAAAAACTTTATTCCGCAGCAAGGCGTATACGCTGCCGGTCGACTGGACAGAGACTCCGAAGGTTTGCTTCTGTTGACCGACGACGGCCGCCTCCAGCACAAAATAAGCGATCCCCGCTTTAAACTCCCGAAAACGTATTGGATCCAGGTTGAAGGCACTATCAGCGAAACAGCGCTCGATCAGCTTCGCAAAGGTGTGTTGTTGAGTGATGGCATGACATTGCCAGCGGCAGCGAGCATGTTAGAGCGCCCCGAGGTCTGGGAGCGCACACCACCAATTCGTGTGCGCAAGAATATTCCTGACTCCTGGGTGCAACTTACAATTACAGAAGGTCGCAACAGACAGGTTCGACGCATGACCGCTGCGGTCGGGTTTCCTACGTTGCGATTAATTCGCCATCGTATAGGGGATTGGAGCCTGGACAATCTATTGCCGGGGGAATACAGGCAGTTGCCTGTGCCGAGCCAATACTGACACCTGCCTATTGCCAGCGTTTGCTCGACACCAGATCGGTTTCTTTCGCTTCAACCCAGTGCTCACCATTGCTCTGCAAGCTTTTCTTCCAGAATGGCGCCTGTGTTTTAAGGTAGTCCATGAGAAATTCACAGGCAGAAAATGCTGCCGATCGATGTTCGCTCGACACGCCTACGAACACGATCTGTTCACCAGCCTGCAACTCACCAATCCGATGGATAATCGTAACGCCCAGCAATGGCCAGCGTGCCAGCGCCTGGTTTGTTATCTCGAGCAAACTCTGCTCTGTCATACCAGGATAATGCTCGAGAAAAAGCCCTGTCACAGTTTCAGATTCATGCATATCGCGCACAAGTCCGCTGAACGTCACTATTGCTCCGACATTGTTGCCAGTGCTGCGCAGTAAATTTGTTTCCTGCTCGAGACTAAAGTCTTCGTGCTGGATTTTGATTACTGGCGTTAGACCTTCCATCTAGCCTCCTGTCACGGGGGGAAAAAAGGCGACCTCATCGCCATCCTTGATCACTGTGTCGGTACGCGCAACAGTTTTATTGACTGCCATTAACACCTTGCTCTGCCGCAATACTGCATCCCAGCGTTCACCATGGCGCGCAACCAATGCATTCATCAACATGAGCACGGTGTTGATTTCCGCATTCGCCGGAATCTGCTCCTGCGCGAGACCCAGGCTTTCGCGAACACTTGCAAAATAGTGAACATCAATCATGGAATTTTCCTACTACTTGCGACAAAAAATTTTTCTTATCGTTGCCAATGACCTGACTTGCCACCCGCTTTTTCTAGCAATTGCACATTGCGAATGATCATGCCTCTGTCTACCGCTTTGCACATGTCGTAGACAGTCAAGGCAGCGACCGACGCTGCGGTGAGCGCCTCCATTTCAACGCCAGTTTTCCCATTCAGCTTACATGTCGCTTCAATGCGCACATGGGACAATTCTCTGTCGGCCGTGAGGTCCACAGTCACACTGCTAAGCATCAGCGAATGGCAGAGCGGAATGAGATCGGCACATTTTTTTGCAGCTTGAATGCCCGCAATTCTTGCGACCGCGAACACGTCACCTTTTTTATTTCCGCCGGCAAGGATCATTTCCAGGGTAGCTGGCAACATTTCAATTGTGGCTTCGGCGGTAGCGATACGATCCGTCTCGGCTTTGTCGCCCACATCCACCATGCGTGCGCGCCCCTGATCGTCAAGGTGTGTGAGTCTGGTCATGAGGTGGCTGCATCCTGTAAATACATTATTTGCGGCATTATCACCCGCTCCTTTCCATTTATGAAGCGCTGTAATTCAGGTAGCATGCAGCCCCTTTTAAGCCAATCACAGTAATCGTATGACTTGGTACCCCCACAGCTCCGTTGCCACCATCGTAGAAAAAGATGGTCTGTTTCTCATGGTCGAAGAAACAGATGGAGCCAACACGGTATTTAATCAACCCGCTGGTCATCTCGAAGCGAACGAAACAATTTTTGCGGCAGCCGTAAGAGAAACGCTCGAAGAAACTTGCTGGGAAGTTGAACTCACCGATTTTGTCGGGCTTTATCACTACCCTGCACCAAATGGCGTTACGTACATCCGCCATTGTTTTGTTGCACGTGCGTTACAACACCGAACCGAATGCAAACTGGATGACGGAATCATTGCTGCACACTGGTTCAGCGCGGATGAAATTTTATCCCCTGAATTCAAAGCCCGCAGTCCGTTGGTTACCAAAGTGTTGCGCGACTATCTTGCAGGAATCAGGTTTCCTCTTTCCATCATTTACCACTACCAGCCGTGACGAATTCTGCGACAAAAATAATCGTTGGCATGTCCGGAGGAGTAGATTCCTCTGTGGCTGCATTGCTGTTGCTGGAAGCTGGTTTTCAGGTCGAAGGCCTGTTCATGAAGAACTGGGATGAAGATGACGGCACAGAATATTGCACTGCGAAGGCTGATCTCGCCGATGCGCAGGCTGTTTGCAACACGCTTGGCATCCGTTTGCACACCGCGAACTTCGCGGCAGAATATTGGGATAACGTCTTCGAAGATTTTCTGCATGAATACCGCGCGGGACGCACACCGAACCCCGACATTTTGTGTAATCGCGAAATCAAATTCAAAGCGTTCCTGGACTACGCCACGCAGTTAGGTGCGGACAGGATCGCGACTGGACATTACGTGCGTAAAGCCGTAATCGAGGGCAAGACATGCCTGCTGAAAGGACTCGATCAGAACAAAGACCAGAGTTATTTTTTATGTGCGGTAGGCGAGCAGCAACTTGCTGGCAGTCTGTTCCCGATTGGCGGATTGGAAAAATCGGTGGTGCGCGAACTCGCTGCAAAACATGGCTTTGTAACGCATAACAAAAAAGATAGCACGGGCATCTGCTTTATCGGTGAACGTCGCTTCAAGGATTTTTTACAGACATACCTTCCGGCGCAACCTGGCAATATCGAAAATCCGGAAGGAGATGTATTGGGTACTCACAGCGGCTTGATGTACCACACACTTGGACAACGCCAGGGATTGGGAATTGGTGGCGTTAGCGGAACAGCAGAAGCACCCTGGTATGTGGCAAAAAAAGATATGGAACGTAATGTGTTGATCGTCGTGCAGGGGAATGAACATCCCCTGCTCTACTCCTCTGCATTACTTACCGGGCGTATAGATTGGATCAACGCAGAACACCCAACTCTCCCGTTTTCCTGCACAGCAAAGGTACGATACCGGCAGGCTGATCAGGAATGTTGCGTGAGTCAGCTTGAAAATGGGCAATACAGAGTTGATTTCACTCATCCGCAACGTTCGATAACACCTGGTCAGCATGCGGTGTTTTATCAGGACGATATCTGCCTCGGTGGTGCTGTGATAGAAAGTTCTGTTCAGGGCGGTAATTGATGGATCGCACAGCCGAACAAACCCTTGCTCTCGCAGGTATAGCCCAATCAGCATTTCTGGTGCATCAGCTCGCTCACCACGGACTCGCTGCGCACGACAAATTTTCAACAGTGCTCAACAGTCTTTTTGTCACCCATCCGAAAAAGACAGAGGACGTTTATGGCGGTACCGGAAAGTTGCAACTCGGCTTGAAGGTATTACAGGAACTACTTGATGGCAGCTCGTCGATCTTCAGCCATGCAGAAGTTTTACGTTACCAGATGAGCCTGCTGTTTCTCGAATTCAAATTATCCCGCAAGCCTCATCTGCTCACTGACATCAGCACCGGGCTGGATAAAATAAAAGCCATGTATCCGGACGCGGACCTTGCAGAACATCCGATGGCTATCCGAGATATTTCACGCCTCTACCTGAACACTCTGAGCACCTTGAGTTTCCGCATCAAAGTCCGCGGCGACATGAATCATCTGAAAAATGAACACATCGCATGTAAGGTGCGGGCTGCACTATTGGGCGGTATTCGCTCTGCTGTTTTATGGCGTCAGGTAGGCGGTAAACGCTGGCATTTATTGTTCAAGCGCAAGCAGATTGCGAAGACTATCGAACAGCTGTTGGGCAGGAATAGAAGTTAAGGTTCGACACTCGTCACCTGGTTTCAATGCAGAATTTGCAGCTTCAGTTGGGGCAAATCAGAAAATCCGCGATCGCTATTGCTTAGTAGTTCTGCATCCAGACTTATCGAGTGCGCAGCAATCATCACATCGTTCATATTCAACACGCGCTGTTCACCCATGAGATGGCGCTGCAACCCGGTGTACGCATCGACGGCTGCGCTATCCCACGGCACGATCGCATCAAGCCTTGCACAAAACTCTTCCACAAGACGCATGTGCCGTTCCTGTTCGTTGGTGAGAAGCGCGGCAGCGACCAGTTCGGCATAAGTGATGGCCGAAATCACTATCTCATCACTTGCTGCCGACCATTGCTGCAAACGTGATAACAAGGTTGGCGGCTGTTCTCTGAGAATGGTCCGGCAGATGTCGCTTGCGAGCATGATGATCATGAGCCAGCCTGCCCTGGCGACTTCATCAAACGGGGTCGCAGTTGCATAAAATCGTCGGCTGCTGGCACAAGTTCGGTGAAAGATTCCCAGGTCGATCTTGCTGGCGTCAGAATCAGTGACGAACCCTTCTTCTCGATCATCACCGCATCAACCCCTGTGAAGGCAAAGTCTTTAGGAATACGAACCGCCTGACTGCGGCCGTTAATGAAAAGTTTGGCTTTTACGCTCATTGGGTTATTGCCCTTGGATGAATGATCGGACGATAGGCAACCACGAAATATATGTCAAGCATATGCTTATGAAATCACTTATTCCCAAAATCCAGGCACTCCAAAAAAGTCGGTCAGTTTCTGGTGAAGAGTTCGCTTCAAGAGCCAGTTTCGCACCCACTCAAACATAGTCACCGGTATCCACTACCAGACTAGCCATTGCCTCCTGATATTTAACTGAGGCTGAGGTATCATGCCTCCACCTCTCAAAAACCTTAGATTTTTCATGTCATTGACTACACTGAACGCCCTTTCCCCCATCGATGGCCGCTACGGCAGCAAGACCCGTACCCTCGTCCCTTACTTTAGCGAATTCGGCCTGATCCGTTACCGCGTGATAGTGGAAATACGCTGGCTTCAACAACTTGCCGCGCATCCCGGAATACCCGAAGTGCCCGCGTTGAGTGCCTCCGCCAACGCGTTTCTGGAAAATCTTCTGACCAGTTTCAATTCAGCAGATGCACAGGCCATCAAGGACAAAGAGGCCGTGACGAATCATGACGTCAAGGCGGTGGAATATTTCATCAAGGACAAACTTGCTACGGTACCTGAACTCAACGCCATCAAGGAATTTGTCCACTTCGCGTGTACGTCGGAAGATATCAACAACCTGGCTTATGCGCTGATGCTGACCGACAGCCGCCGCGAGGTGATGCTGCCACTCATGCAGGAAGTCCTTACTGCCGTTCGTGAACATGCTTTGCAGTATGCGGACATTCCGTTGTTGTCGCGCACACATGGCCAGACAGCAACGCCAACCACGATGGGTAAGGAATTCGCTAATACCGTTGCGCGCCTTCAGCGTCAGCTGGAGCAATTTTCCCGGGTAGAAATTCTCGGCAAGATCAACGGAGCAGTGGGCAATTACAACGCCCACCTCATCACCTATCCTGACGTGGATTGGCAGGCGAATGCGCAAGCGTTTGTGGAAGGTCTCGGGCTCGGCTGGAACCCTTATACGACACAAATCGAACCCCACGATTACATCGCCGAGTTGTTTGCGGCGTGTTGTCGTTTCAATACGATCCTGCTGGATTTCGATCGCGATGTGTGGGGTTATATTTCTCTCGGTTATTTCCGTCAGCGTACTATAGCTGGCGAAGTTGGCTCATCCACGATGCCGCATAAAGTTAATCCGATCGATTTTGAAAACTCTGAAGGTAACCTGGGCCTCGCGAATGCCATCATGCAACATCTCGCAGAAAAACTGCCTGTTTCGCGCTGGCAACGCGATTTAACCGATTCAACTGTGTTGCGAAATATCGGAATTGGCTTTGCACATAGCGTGCTCGCGTATCAGGCGACTCTCAAAGGCATGAGCAAATTATTGATCGACGAAACTCGTCTGCGCGCAGATCTCGACAACAGCTGGGAAGTACTTGCCGAAGCCATTCAAACCGTAATGCGTCGCTATGATGTTCCCGAGCCATATGAAAAACTCAAGGCGTTGACGCGCGGCCAGCGCATCGATGCAGATGTATTAAAAGCGTTTGTTGCCACGCTGGAAATTCCCGAAGCAGCAAAACAGGCACTGCGAGAACTTCGACCCGACACTTACATTGGCAATGCTGCCGAACAAGCCAGAAACCTGCCATGAATTTCGGCGAGCTGAGTGTTGCCACGTTTCTGCGTGATTACTGGCAGAAAAAGCCATTGCTGATACGCAATGGTTTTCCGGGCTTCGTTGATCCTATCTCACCCGAGGAATTAGCCGGTCTGGCTTGTGAAGATGAAGTCGATGCACGACTGGTCTTTTCGCGCGGCAAAACCTGGAAGATGACTACTGGTCCTTTCGCAGAAACAGATTTCACGTCATTGCCTTCGCGTAACTGGACGTTGCTTGTGCAGGCAGTCGATCAATGGGTGCCGGAAGTAAAAGCCTTGCTAGAGAGCGTAAACTTCATTCCGAACTGGCGCGTGGATGACGTGATGATTTCGTATGCAACACCCAATGGTGGTGTCGGTCCACACTTCGATTATTACGATGTATTTCTCGTTCAGGGCCAGGGTAGTCGCATTTGGAAAACCGGGCAACATTGCACGTCCGATGATCTGAACCGAACGAGCAGTGGACTGAAACTGTTGGCAGAATTTCATTCGGAAGACGAATGGCTACTCGAACCCGGTGATGTACTTTATGTACCACCCGGCGTTGCGCATTGGGGTGTATCGCGGGATAACAGCCTGTGTTATTCGCTGGGTTTTCGTGCGCCGTCTGTCAGTGAAATGGTTCTCGGTTACAGCGATTCCTGTAGTGATAGCCTCGCCCCCGACCTTCGTTACACTGATCCAAAGTTGAAACCTGGAATCCGCGCTGGCGAGATCGCTGAATCGTCCTTGCAGCAAATGCAAAAACTACTAAAAGACGCCCTAAGCGACAAACACGCGATGAACATGTGGTTCGGTAGTCACATGACACAGCCGAAAAATCCAGATCAGTTTGTGGAGGAAGAATTTTCTCCCGATATTCGGCAGCAGAATCTGGCTCTCATCGCGCATCCAGCGGCGCGTTTTGCCTGGCAACAAACCGGGCAAGATATTGCATTTTTTGCGAATGGCGAAGTGATTCAATGTTTCTCCTCACCTCGTCTTCTAAAACTCATGCAACAGCTTTGCACTGCTAACAGCACGATCGCAACCGCTTCATATAGTAAACACAAGGTCTGTCGCAATTTACTTGAGGCGTTGCTGGCGCAAGGTGTTTTGCTGGTTGAGGATGAACAATGAGTACCAGGCTTGGCGTTCTGCATCCTGGTGAAATGGGAATTTCTATCGCAGTTGCCGCAATGCAGAATCTGCCTGCAGTTTACTGGTGTTCCGAAGGCCGCAGCAGCGCCACCCGCAAACGCGCTGAGCAGCATGGGCTTACGGAAATTTCCACGTTCGCAGAATTTTGCAAAAGCTGCGACGTTATCATCGGCGTCTGCCCTCCTCACGCCGCAGCACAACAAGCCCGAACCTTGATCGCGCAAAAATTTTCCGGAACCTATGTTGAGGCCAATGCTATTGCGCCAATTAAAGTGCAAGACATTGCTGAACAACTTGGCACGGTTGGTATTCACTGTATCGATGGCGGCATCATCGGCTTGCCGGCCTGGCAACAGGACTCGACGTGGCTTTATCTCTCGGGCACTGGGGCTGAAACAGTGGCGCAATGTTTTGCAAAAGGATTTCTGAAAACCAGAATACTGGGTCCGCGCGTAGGCGACGCTTCAGCATTAAAAATGTGTTTCGCCGCGTGGAACAAAGGCTCGACAGCTTTACTCGCGGCTATTCTTGGTGCGGCCGAAAGTCATGGCGTTAGAGCCGATCTTGAACAGCAGTGGGACACGTTCAACCCTGGCTTCACGCAACAAACTCACAAACGCATCAGTGGCACTGCGCGCAAGGCCTGGCGCTTTACAGGAGAAATGGAAGAGATTGCAGCAACGCTGCAACAAGCTGGAATGCCACCGGAATTTTTTCTCGGTGCCGCGGAAGTTTATCGACGCGAAACAAAGTTCAAGGATATCGCCGACGCGCCGTCAATCGATGCAATTCTCGATGTGCTCTGCAAACGTATCACACCGGCCTCGAAGTAATACTTTTCCACACGCTGAAAACAAAAAATCCGGTGGCGCCTTTTTGAAATCGAGGCGGCACACCGGATTAGTCTTGCACTGAACAGTCATCTCGCGAGAGAAATGCTGTGCAGCAATATTATTGACGTACACCTTCGATCGCGAACCATAGATTCAGTTGTGACTTTGGTGTGATCGAAAGTCCGTAGTCAGCAGCGTCGATAACGGCTTCTCCCTCAAAACCTGCACGGTAATCCCCAAACGGAGAATCACCTTCACCGGTACGCACAACATCAAACGTGATTTCTTTGGTAACTCCACGCAAGGTGAAATCACCAGTAACACCCATCTTGCCATCACCTTTATCAACAATGGCGGTACTCACAAAACCTGCTTCAGGAAATTTTGTGACATCCAGGTAATCAGCGGATTTCAAATGGGTATCGCGATCTTTATGGTTGGTATCGAGGCTGGCGGGATTAATCTCCACCGCGATGGTCGATGCGCCGATATTGGCAGGGTCGTAATTAAAATGACCTTTGATGTCGTTGAATCTGCCCCACAAAGAGCTGATGCCCATATGGCTCGCTTTAAAATTCACGGAAGTATGCATGCCTGCACCAGTGCCGTCGATGACGAATTCCGCTGCATTGGCCGTGCTGAATATTGCTAGCGATAACACAGCGCCGAGTATTAACTTGTTCATGAAAAGCTCCTGTTCCTAGGGTGCCGCACCTTAACTTATTTATATTTCATTCTCAATCTGCTGTCCTGCCGGCTGCACGGATTCCGTTATAATCAACGCATGACAGCACATTTCACAACTCCAACTGATAGTCACCGTTTTTGCGTTGCGCCCATGATCGATGTAACGGACCGCCACTGTCGTTACTTCTTGCGGTTGCTTAGCAAAAAAGCTCTGCTATATACCGAAATGATCACCACTGGCGCATTGCTACGTGGCGACACAGAGCGGTTCCTGCGCCATGATCCACGTGAACATCCACTTGCATTGCAATTGGGTGGTAGCAATCCTGAGGATTTGGCGACCTGCAGCAAAATGGCCGAAGACGCCGGTTATGTTGAAGTAAACCTCAACGTTGGTTGTCCAAGTGATCGTGTGCAGAATAATAAAATCGGCGCGTGCCTGATGGCAGAACCGGATCTTGTGGCTGATTGCATTGCCGCAATGAGCGCAGCAACCTCAATTCGCGTAACGGTGAAATGCCGGACAGGAATTGACGACATGGATTCGTATGAAGAACTCGCTGCATTCATCGATAAAATCGCCAGTCGCAGCGGCTGCGCAACGTTTATCGTTCATGCGCGTATTGCGCTGTTGCAAGGCCTCAGCCCTAAAGAGAATCGCGAAATTCCACCGCTTAACTATCCTCGGGTGTATCAGATCAAAAAAGAATTTCCGCAATTGGGAATTGTCATCAACGGCGGCATCAAGACGCTCGACGAATGCAAGAACCATCTCGGCCATGTTGACGGTGTGATGCTCGGACGCGAAGCCTACCAGAATCCATTTCTGTTGCATGAAGTAGACAAGGAGCTATTTGGTCTGCCGCCAGCAAACTTTACGAGGGTACAAATACTCGAACAGCTTTTTCCTTATCTCGAAGCACAGCTCGATGAAGGTGTTGCTCTGCATCACATGACACGCCATATTCTGGGCCTGTTTCATGGGCAGAGCGGAGGCAAACGCTTTCGCCGTTATATCAGTGAAAACATTTACAAGCCTGACGTGAGCCTGCGAATTCTTCATGACGCGCTTGCACACATGACGGATCATCAATCGGACAATCAGGAACTCATCAGCACATGTTGACCAGCATCACGAGTTTTTTTGAGAAATGCCTCAAACCGGCCCATAACGATACAAGTGCAACCACCACCGACAAATTACATCTCGCCTGCGCAGCTTTGCTGATGGAGCTGAGTGTTGCCGATCATGAACGTGGTGAAGAAGAAATTCAGGCGATGCGTAAAATCCTTCGCGACACCTTTCATCTCGAAGACAAACAACTCGATGAACTATGGGAATTGGCGCACCAGGAAGCACGTTCCGCGACTTCCCTGTACCAGTTCACGAGTCTGATAAATTCGGGTTACGGCTACGAAGAAAAAATGCGTTTGCTGAAACACATGTGGGAAGTTGCGTACGCGGATGGCAGGGTCGATCGTTATGAAGATCACATGATCCGTAAGGTGGCAGAACTGCTTTATTTATCTCACAACGATTTTATCAGGATGAAATTGGCCAGTCGGCCGGTGGAAAGCGGGCAAGCCCAGTAGTTATTAAGAGGTCAACTAACTTTGATGCCGCAGTGCTTGCACAAGGTCCTGGAATTCCAGCCGGTTTTCTTCACTCAGAGCCATCAGTGTCAGATGGGCATCGATCACTTTTTCGCGCACAGTAGCTTCTGATTCCATCTGCAACTGCAACTCACTGTATTGGGTAACCTGGCGGCGCGGAGCGGATTTGATGATGTTGAAGATGACGTCGAAACTCATGCTATCGAGAATGCGCGAGATATCGGCATTGGGCGAATAGATTGTCGGCATCACATTAAAACGATTGCGCAGCTGGATCGCCATTTTTGCGAGCAAGCCAAGTGCAGTACTGTCGATGCCTTTGGTTTCACTCATGTCGATAAGCATGGCGTCGAGCACACCACGGCGGTAGAGACCATTGCAGTAATTGTCGAGTGTTGAACTCATGACCACTCGCACATCACCAATGAGTTTAAGCATGGCCATGTGTTTGTAATCAGCAGCGAGAATTTTTCCGGTACTTATACCCATAGATCACTCAAGCACGCGTCACGCTCATAACGGCGATATCGTCGGGCACGCTGACATGTTTATTAAGTCCGAGCTGGGCCTTCATTCGGTCGAAATCTCCCTGGCTATCTTCCATTACCCTGCATATATGATTTTCTTTTGCGGCCATGTCCGGCAATTTCAGGAATTCCAGAATTCCATCGGAAAATAATACAAGTGCGAAATCGTCTGCAAGATGCCGCGTGGTATCAAAATAAGTAGCCCCGCCAAACAGCCCGACCGGGAAACTGCTTTTCTCCAGTGGTATCAAGGCCGCTTTGCCGTGTTCGTACAGAAATGGCAGCGGGTGATGCCCAGCTACACTGTATACCAGGGTGCCAGTGGTGTCATCCAGAAGGCCCATAAACAGCGTGATGTGTTTATCAAGACCCGAATCAAGCAAGTCGGTATTGAGTGAAGTCAGAATACTGGCAGGAGTAAATACCGAACTGAACCGACTGCGAATATGTTCGCGGCGCATCTGTTCAATCCGGAAGCGCAGCAAAATAGTAATGAACGCTGACGAAGAACCGTGCCCGGATACATCGGCAATATAAAACAGAGTCTGATGGCTCGATACGGGTTTGTAGTCCACGGTATCACCACTCAGATAGAGCGATGGCAGCACCCTGTGATTAAAAATAAATCCGCCAATCACTTGCGGGGGCTGTGGCAGCATGTTGATCTGCACGTGGCGTCCGGCCTGCTGATCCTGTTTGAAAATCTCGATGCGCTGTTCCATCTCTGCGTTGATAAGTTCAAGCTTCTTGCGAATGCGGCTGTTCTCTTCGATCAGGCGGGCACGTTTTAAACTGCTGTCTATTGCATGTTCGAGGATTGCACCATCGACAAGTGGCAACGTCAGGTAATCACTTACGCCGAGGCGCAAGGCGCCAAGAAGGTCGTCGGTATTGCCTCGGTCAGCCAGCACGATGATCGGCAGGTCTGGTGCGAGCTCAAATATCTGTTGGAGCGTGCTGAAGCTTTCGGCTTCTGGCAAATGGATATTTATGATGACGAGATCAGGGCTTGCGGAATGAAAACGCTCTATGCCCTGCTCTGGATTATCAGCCAGTACGACACGACATGAGATGTTGTTGAGAGCTGCCGTGATTGACCCACGCACCACTACATCATTATCTATGACCAGGATGGTGAGTTGTTTTTCGGCGAAATGTCCGGAGATCATGCAGGAATCTGTCTTGTTACATCCGCATACGTTTGCAGATGAGTGGCAACTGTTCAGAATTGGGGCGAACCTTACTCTGCTCTCATGCTTTCTTCAACCCGAAGCCATGATAAATCAATGTGTTTCTTCATAAATTAACCCGTCCTGAATGCAGGAGCGGTTACTCAACCGACGAGTTCAAGCCAATATTTTTGCAGCCGTTTTTCAGAAACAGGAACACGCGTCCCGAGTGCTTGTGCAAATAACGATACCCGGAACTCTTCCAGTAACCACCGATACTCATCCAGGCCTTCATGCGCCATTTCATGCTTTTCAAAATACTGCCTGCGCTCGTGGTATTGCTGCCACAGCCGAGAGATGACTCTGGTGTGTTCCTTGTCCTTCGCAGCCTGCATGGGGTACTTCTCGAAGCGGGCCAGAATAGCCTGTAAATAGCGCGGATACTGTTGCAGCTGTAACCAGGGGCTCGTCTGCAGAAAATTTCCGTGTATCAGGTGCTCGAGCTGTAGCGCCACATCCTGCTTGAGTAGCAGCTCCGGCGGACCTGAGAATTTTTGTTGCAAGAGTTTAAGAATCTCGTGACGCAGCATGACAATTTTATAGAGCAAATCCTGCAGTTTCGTGGCGACGTCGACCACGTCCGCACGATGAGTGTCGAGCGCTGCTGCAAAGGCGTGCTGGTTACGCGGCAGCTTCTCATCGATTTTGAAAGCGATGGCATACGCGCGCCGAATCAGCTGGTCCAGCAATAAATCGCGTTTTCCCAGGCTACTCAGTTGTATCAGTCGGGCTGGATCTTGCAGCAGTTCTTTTTGCAGATATCGCACTTGTTGTTTGCTCGCGAGCATGAACAACCGGACCACACCGTTGAGGGTTGCGAGTCTTGCCTTGTATTCGGTGTCGAGCAACACGAGATCGACGCTTTCACCTTTATCGATCAACGCAGGATAAGCCTTGATTGGCACTTTACCTGTACCGATGTCCTGTACCTCGGGCAATTCACCGAAATCCCATTGTGTTAACCCTTGTTTCTCCTGCGCATCACTCGCGGCCCGGCTGATACTCGCCTGTACCGTACGACTGAATTGTTCGCGCAGCGCCAGCAAATCGCGTCCGGCGCCGATCGCCTTGCCGTTATCATCGAGCACAATTATGTTCATGCGCAAATGCTCGGGCAATTCGACAGGGTTCCAGCTTTCCAGTGGAATTTGCACACCGGTCTGCCGCAGTAGTTGACGTGCGAGAGCTTGCTGCAGGCTGCCATCTTTCTGGTTCAGTAATGGCAAAACCTTGTTGACGACATCGGGAACGGGTACAAAATTCTTGCGCAACTGTTTCGGCAATCCTTTGATCAGCGCAGTGCATTTTTCGCGCAAGAGACCCGGGACCAGCCAGTCCAGTTCTTCTGCCTTCAACTGCTTGAGTGCTGATACGGGTACTTCAACCGATACTCCGTCCTGCTCTTTACCCGGCTCGAATGCGTACTGCAATTGCAGCGCCATATCACTGGCCTGGATGCTTTGCGGAAATTGCTGCAGGTCTTCTGCGCTCACTTCTGCGTTCATCAAGTGATCGTCGGTGAGCAGCAGCTCCTTCGCTTTGGGCTTCGGTAACGCAAAATACCAGCGCTCGAGGCTTGCAACATCAACAACAGTTGGTGGAAGCATTGCGTCATAGAACTCATAGATACGGCTTTCATCCACGAGAATATCGCGTCTGCGCGTGCGCTCTTCAAGATTGCTGATTTTCGCAATGAGCTGAACGTTGGCGTGATAGAACGGCGCACGAGTCTTGATCTGCATGCCGACCAGTGCTTCGCGGATAAATATTTCACGGCTCATCACGGGATCGATTGGTGCGTATGCAACGCGGCGTTTTTCGACGAGCGCCAGTCCGTATAACAGCACACGTTCGAACGCGAGCACCTGCCCCCGTTTCTGCTCCCAGTGTGGTTCCGAATATTCGCTGCGGATCAGATGTGCACCCAGTGCTTCGATCCACTCTGGCTCGACCTTTGCGTTCATACGTGCGTACAGCTGGGTTGTTTCAACAAGCTCGGCGGACACTAGCCACTTGTAGCTCTTCTTGAACAAGGCAGAACCGGGGAACAACACGTATTTCCGACTGCGCGCGCCAAGATAGCTACCGTCTTCCAGTCTGTTCGCCACCTGGCTCAGAAATCCTGACAGCACCGCCATATGAACTTGATCGTATGTTGACGCAATCGGGTTCAATTTCAGCTTCAGTTCGTGGCACATCAGCAATAGTTGCCTGTGTACTTCACGCCATTCGCGCATGCGCATCCACGAGAGGAAATTTTTCTGGCAGAACTTGCGCATCGCGTTGCTGCCGAGTTCCTGGCGCTGTTGTTCATGAAATTGCCACAGGTTGATGTAAGCCCAGAAATCCGATTCCTGAAGCCAGAAACGTCGATGCGCTTCATCTGCCGCCTGTTGTTTGTCGAGTGGTCGTTCGCGCGGATCCTGAATGCTCAATGCGCTCACGATGATCAGGATTTCAGTCAGGCAATTGCGCTGTGCGGCTTCCAGCAAAACGCGTGCAAGGCGCGGATCCACGGGAAATGCGGCCATTTCCCTGCCGCAAGGAAGTAGTTTGCCTTCGTCATTGACCGCCTGTAATTCTTCCAGCAGCTTGAAGCCATCACGCACCGCGCGTGCTTCAGGCACTTCGATAAACGGAAAATTCTCTATGTCACCGAGCTTCAGTGACAACATTTGTAAAATGACGGAAGCCAGGTTCGTGCGCGTAATTTCCGTATCAGTGAATACTGACCGGCTGGCGAAATCAGTTTCGCTGTAGAGCCTGATACAAACTCCGGGGCCGAGTCGGCCACAGCGTCCAGCGCGTTGATTAGCACTGGCTTGCGAGATGGCTTCGATAGGCAAGCGCTGAATCTTGCTACGCACGCTGTAACGACTGATGCGCGCAAGTCCACTGTCGATGACATAACCGATGCCCGGTACCGTAAGCGAGGTTTCAGCGACATTGGTTGTCAACACAATCCGGCGTCCCGCATGCGATTGAAACACCCGTTGTTGTTCGTTATTACTCAAACGCGCATACAGTGGCAGTATTTCGAGATTCGGCAATTTCTGCTTACGAAAAATCTCCGCGACTTCGCGAATTTCCTTCTCGCCGCTTAAAAATACCAGCACGTCACGATGTGATGGTTTGTGCTTACGTTCGAGCTGCTGGATTTCTTCAAACGCGGCGAACACCTGTTCTGGCAACTCAGCATCGTCATCGCGTTCTATCTGAGGCCGATAAAGTATTTCAACGGGATACGTACGGCCCGAGACCTCGACAATCGGAGCGTTGTTGAAATGCGCGGAAAATTTATCGACATCGATAGTGGCTGAAGTGATCAACAGTTTCAGATCAGGACGTTTCGGCAACAGCCTGTGCAAATAGCCCAGCAGGAAATCGATATTGAGCGACCGTTCATGGGCTTCGTCGATGATGATTGTGTCGTATCGATTCAACCAGGGGTCATTCTGGGTTTCCGCAAGCAGGATGCCGTCGGTCATGAGTTTTACGAGTGTGCGCTCGGAACTGTTATCAGCAAACCGCACCTGGAAGCCCACCTCTTCACCTTCCCTCACGCCAAGCTCTTCAGCGATACGCGTGGCAACGGTGCGGGCAGCGAGACGACGCGGCTGGGTATGGCCGATCATGCCCGCGATGCCGCGGCCAATATCAAGGCAAATTTTCGGCAGCTGCGTCGTTTTTCCCGATCCGGTTTCACCAGCAATGATCACGACCTGGTGCTGTTGCAGCGCCTGCTTGATGTCTTCTACGCGGCTCGTAACCGGCAACACTTCCGGATACTGCACTTTGGGCACAGCTTGCTGACGCGTCCGATATTGAGAAACGGATTTGTCGACGCGTTGTGAGAGTGTTGAAATTTGCTGCTGGACTTTTGGATCGTCAGCGTGTCCTTCACGACATTTGCGCTGCAGCTGACGCAGAGACTGTAGCAGCGGATATTTGTCACGCAACATGCAGCTGTCCAGCATGCTGTGCAAATTGTTGAGGACTTTAAGGCTCATCAGGATTTTCTTATTACGACAAGCACAGCGCCGTGGTTTGGACTTTCTTCCTGACAGGAGAGGATTTTCCGCTGCTGCTGGTAGTAGTGCAGCTGACCAAGTACCTGCTGACGAATCTGGCCACCACCTACGATCACGCGAAATTCCTTGTAATAACCAGCCCAGGCACTGACCAGAACATCATCAAGTTTCTTCAGTGCCTTCGTAATCGTCTCGTGCTGATGCGCGATATCCTGCGTCAAGCAGGTGCCCCTGCTTTGCTGGTAAATATCATCATCACACTTGATGCAGATCAGTCGAGGAGGAATGTCGTCCATGTGCAGAGTGGCAGTTACTACTACCATACCGCAGCTCAGGCACTCGCGTTGCAGGGATCTCATGCAGTCACATATTCGGATTACTTCAGGGACCGCATTATAAGGTAATAACGGCTGGTGCCTTAGTCGAAATAACTATCCCAACATCTGCCTGGTACGCTGGAGATTACGGCCGAACCTGATTCGTTTTGTATCCCCTGCCCTAGCTAATCCTTTGGCGAACACCAAAACGTCGCTTGATGATAAACTGCATTTTTGGAAGGAACGCGGCACCAATGGAAATCCTCATATTACTTGGCCTTATCGTCATCAACGGCCTGTTTGCGATGTCGGAAATCGCGATTGTCACTGCTAAAAAATCCCGTTTAATGAGACTTGCCGCCAAAGGCAGTAACTCCGCTCAAACTGCGCTCAAGCTCGCGGAAGATCCCACCCAGTTCCTGTCGACTGTGCAGATTGGCATCACCTCCATCGGCATCATGAATGGTATTTTTGGTGAATCCATATTGGCAGATCCTTTTGCCCGATGGTTGCAGTCGCTCGGAGTAGCGGAAAAATTCAGTGACAACTTTTCGACGACCCTGGTGGTCGTCGTGATCACCTATCTGTCTATCGTCGTCGGTGAACTTGTACCAAAACGTATAGGCCAGGTCAGCGCCGAACGTATCGCCTGCGCGCTCGCCAGGCCGATGCAGATACTCGCAATTGCTACCAAACCTTTTGTCTACATATTGTCCGCTTCGACGCGCACCATCATGCGTGTGTTTGGTTTCAGGCAAACCCGTGAGCACAACGTTACGGAAGAAGACATCCATGCCATGCTCGAAGAAGGCTCGAACTCTGGTGTGCTCGAAGCGCAGGAACACGCGATGGTGAAAAACGTGCTGCGGCTGGAAGGACGCACGATAACCTCGTTGATGGTGCCGCGCACTGACATGATCTTTCTTGATGTCGCGTTGCCTTTGGAAGAAAACTACCAACGCGTTATGCAGTCACCCCATTCGCGTTTTCCCGTGTGTGAAAACAATACTGACAACCTGCTCGGCGTCGTCAGTGCGAAAGAACTCCTCGCAGAAGCAATTCGGGGCAGTAAAGTAGATTTGGCATCAATGGCACAGCCCTGTCACGTCGTACCAGAGTCATTAATGGGTATGGAACTACTGGAGTTTTTCCGCACCTCACACAGCCAGATGGTATTTGTCGTAGACGAATACGGCGATCTACGAGGCCTGGTCACGTTGCAGGATCTGCTGGAAGCACTTACGGGTGAGTTCTGGGAGCACAACGAAGATGATGCGTATGTTGTGCGCCGCGAAGACGGATCTTTTCTGCTCGATGGGATGTTGCCCATTGTTGATCTTAAGGACACGCTCGAAATCGATAATTTACCTGACGAAGGTGATTACCAGACTCTGAATGGTTTGATTATGCTTTTGATGGGCAAGCTGCCTTCGACCGGCGAAAAAGTTTCTATCAAAAACTGGAAACTGGAAATTGTCGATATGGATGGTCGCAGAATAGACAAGATACTCGCGACGAAAGAACTGGAAACAGGCAGCGAAGGTTAATGCGGCACCTGCAATATTAACCTTCGCATCAGGACCGATCAGGACCAGAGATGCGCCAGGCCCCCTGGTCCACCCTGGCTGACTTTAGTGCGATCCCTCAGGAAATATCCCTGAACTCCCGATGCAACTTGAAGCGGCTGGACGTTACGTATGCTTCAAGTCTGGCCAATCGAGTTTGCAAGGTTGCGAACTTACGTGCGCAGTACTGGAATTCACGGCGTTTGGAAAATTGCTCTTCTTTGGTATTGCGTGAACGTCTGCTGTCCGCACCATCTGCAAAGGTGGCCACTTCTTCATCTCTGTCCATAGCTGGCCTTGCGGCACGCCTGGTCCTGATTGCGTCATTCGACAAAGCAGCCTGAGGCTTTTTGTCGAGTACAAACAATGCACCTATATAAAACAGCAACGGAAATCCTGTCAGGAAGAACAACACCAGAAAACTGATTCTCACGACGAACGGACTGATTTCAAGATATTCGGCAATACCCGCGCAAACCCCCATCAATTTACCTTCTTCAGGGTTGCGATAGAGCTTCTTTTTATAATCCACAGTGCGGAAATGTTTCACCGCGAGATTATCGGTAAGGGCCGTTCGCACTCCCACTGAAGACTCATCGAGATAGAACCACGCGAAGAAATACAGAGGCACCAGAAAAAAGGCACCAAATATCATGCCTCCCAGATATACTAGCCGTACGGTCCACGCCTCTACCTCAAGGTAATTGGCGATACCGGCACAAACACCGAGGAATTTCTTGTTTTCGTGATCCAGCTGCAATGTTTTCTTACTTGCCATGCTGATCTCTCCAGTCGGGACTTTCAGCATCCAGGATTGCTTCCAGAGTTTTTATACGTTCTGCCATGTTATCGGCAATCTCAAGCAACTCTTCGAGCTGCCGCGATTCGTCTTCAGTAAAACCGCTGGTTTTTTTGCCCCGGTATTTATAGTGCAGCACGAGCCACACTATAGGGATACACATGAAGAGCAGCCAGGTCATACTCCCAATGATGGCGGCCATGACTTATTTCTTTTCCATACGGGATTTAAGTTCAGCAAGCTCACGATCAATCTTGCCCTCTTTTTCGAGTGCTTCGAATTCGGCAGCAATACCTTTCTTGCCGATTTCAGTCGCTTCGATTTCACTTTCCATCGCTTCGATTTTACGCTCGAAATGTTCGAAACGATTGATCGCCTGATCGATGTTGGTGTTATACAACTTGGAATTCACCGTGCGGCGTGACTGAGTCGCTGTATGCCGCATTAGTATTATTTTCTGCCGTGCACGTGCATCGTTCAGTTTGGCTTGCAGCTGTTCGATTTCATGCGTCAGTTTATTGAGTGAATCATCGAGTTTGTGCATGTCTTCCTTCACCATAACGATAACTTCATTCACTGACGATTTTTCAAGCAGCGCAGCTTTCGCCAGATCTTCACGTTGCTTGCTCAACGCAAGTTCGGCTTTCTGTGCCCAGTCCTGAGCCTGTCTTTCGAGTTTTTCATTGCGACGTACAAGTTCCTTTTTGTCCGCGATGATCTTCGCGGTGGTGCTGCGCACTTCCACCAAAGTCTCTTCCATTTCCTGGATGACCATACGGATCATTTTTTCGGGATCCTCGGCCATGTCCAGCATGGAATTGATGTTGGAGTTAACGATATCTGACAATCTAGAAAATATACCCATGAAACGTCTCCTTAGTTTTCTTCGAGAATACGGGCTTTAGCGCGTTCGTATTCACCAGTGCTGATCACTCCCGCATCACGGGCACGATCAAGGTCAAGCAATTCCTGGCCGATGGTAGGTCGGACGGAATCCCGATCGTCCCAATCCCGGTCGCTGTCACCCGGTGCAAATACGCAGCCGCCGAGTGCCAGGCTTAGCAGTAACACGCTGCTTGTTAATATGTATCGCATGCACTTCCCCCCTTAAGTAGTCATAAAACAAGTAGCGATATCTACTACTCTTGGATATGTTGAGAGCAGGAGCCGTGCCAACTCAAAAATAATTGTTAACCACCTGTTTTTACTGAATTTTCATCCTAGCCCCACCTTTGAAACAATTATCCATATTTGGATCTTAACCAACATGTGGTAGTTTTCGCCGCGCCACATGCGATGGAGCACTGTCAGTCCAATCGCAGAAAAATGCCCTCCGAACAAGAACAAGGAACACACTATGTCGCCTTCTGATCAGGCCGAACGCATGATTGGCGAATCCGCCAATTTTCTGCAAATGCAGGAGCATGTATCGCGGCTCGCGCCGTTAAACAAGCCGGTCCTGATCATCGGTGAGCGTGGTACGGGGAAGGAGCTCGTCGCCGCACGCCTGCATTATCTGTCACGCCGCTGGCAGCAGAATTTCCTGAAAATAAACTGTGCGGCGTTCAGCGAAACTCTTCTTGAGTCACAACTGTTCGGCCATGAAGCGGGGGCTTTTACAGGCGCGACCAAACAGCAAAAAGGTTACTTCGAGCGCGCGGATAATGGCACGTTATTTCTGGACGAACTCGCTCACACATCCATGTCAATGCAGGAAAAAATTCTGCGTGTGACCGAATATGGCGAAATTGAACGCCTCGGTGGTAACAAGACTTTCCAGATTGATGTGCGCCTTGTTGCTGCGACGAACGTTGATCTGCCGCAGTTAGCAGCTGAAGGAAAATTTCGCGAAGATTTGCTGGATCGACTCGCTTTCGATGTTGTCACGCTTCCTCCGCTGCGCGAACGGGTCGAAGATATTCCGGTGCTTGCTCGCCATTTTGCGATCAACATGATCAAGGAACTGGGCCGCGAATATTTTCCGGGGTTCACGAAAAGTGCTTCTCTTGCCTTACTTGAATATGAATGGCCAGGGAACATCCGTGAACTGAAGAATGTTGTGGAACGCTGTGTCTATCAATGTGAAGATCCCGATCAGCCAGTCAAGGAAATAGTTTTCGATCCGTTCGCTTCACCATATCGCCCCATGTCAACGGCTCGCAAGGCGCTCCAGATAGCTGAACAACCGCGACAGCTCACTTCAGATGAAGAACTCGTCGTCAGCTCTCTTGGTTTCAAGCAGCATATGCAGGATTACGAGCAGAGAATTCTTAGGGACGCACTCAAGCAATGCCAGTTTAATCAACGCAAAGCGGCCAAACTGCTCGATCTAACGTACGACCAACTGCGCGGATATTTGCGGAAATATGAATTGCTGAACAGCAAGGAATGATGGAGATTTTTTCAGGCTGCGGACTGTAATATCTGCATACAAAATTCGGCAGATAAACGGCAACGCAACCACGCTTTAGCAGCTGATCTAACCAAAAAACCGGAAATCCTCGGTATTGGATAGTGTAAATCTCTGCGTGATTGCACTTGCCTCAAGCCCCAGATAACGCCGCAAGGCTTTATGCACGTGTGCTGGTTTGATCATCACCCCCCTCGCATTGCTCTGTTGCAATGTGGATGGATCAATCTTCAGAGCATTATGTCCTTCATCGGTTTTGCCGAGCATGCGATTTCCATAAGCTGCATTTTTTTCCATGACAATAGTACTGCCAATTGGCCAGTGATCCTTACCTTGGGAAATATTGAAATAGGGGGTGCGGCCGAAATCACTCCCTATGACGAGCACAATGCGGTCAGCCAGACCTAACTCCACAGCAAGGGTCCAGAAATAATCCAGCGCATCTGTAACGTTCGCCAATAGTTTTGGATGATTGCTGTCGTGGTTATCGTGAGTATCGAAACCGCTCTCAAATAAATCAGCCGCAACGGAAACACCTGATTTAAATGCCAGTAAAGCCAGTTGTACTTGTTGATGCAGGTTGCTGGTTCTACCGGGCACAATCTGACGCGGTTCCTTCAGGTTCTCTGCAGACGGTATGTAGCTCGCAAATTCGGCAATTGCGTCGGTCTTCTCCAGCGCGTCCAGATATGACTGACGGTTGATCTGATTGCCACCAATGACTCCAGACACGCCTACCTGCTTGCTCAGGGTGGATTTATGCAATGCCATAACCCTGTCGAGATCACTTTCCTGCACGTATTGCACAGCCGCATTCGAGGCCACGGCATTTGGCAAGATAGCGTTCTGCAACGTACGAATATTGTTGGCCTTGGTAAGAGTAGTAACACCCTCAGTAGCGCCATAACCGCCGAAGTTAAGATAGGTCATTGGCAGTTGTGGTGCCTTGACCGCTGAGAACAACGCGGTAAGTGTCGGCAGGCCTTCCGAGCTGCGGCCGCTCCAATTGTTTACAACACCTACGCTGTGGGCGTTTGTCTGCGTATCGACGCCATTGATGACGAGCATGTGGCGATAATATTTGTCAAAGAAACGTGTGTTGTCCCCGTAAGGCGCATACTGCAGATTGCCCGCTGTCCTGATTTCCTGAGTGCGCGCCCAGCGGTTTATTTCACGTTCCCCAGGCACATTGCTTTTGGGATCACAGAAACTTGTTACGTCTACTCCCCCATCCAACTGCAAGGTGACAAGCAATTTGCCCTGGTAAGTATTCGGGGTTTGCGCAAAAAGCACAGAAGGCAGAACAGGAAGAGTTGCTACACCACTGGCTATCAAAAGTTTTTGCAAAAAACTGCGGCGCTGCTGATCTAACTTCATAACCAGATGTTACTCGTACAGGTAATTATAATGCGTCATGTAGTAGCTCATGATGACTACCCATGTCTGCTTCATGTACTCGGGATCATTGGCCATTCCATGCAGCCATGGATTGATGTTCCCCCAGTCATACTGTTTCCACTGAGAGCCGTTTGCACCCGTTTGTAAAATACGCGCTTGTCCCGGGTAACCCACATACTCCGCATAACGAGGATCACCGCCCCATGTGTCGCAGGTCGTATTAGACTGATAGAGATTTCGGGCGAGATTGCTGCTTCTTTTGGCACTCCAGGTTTGTACAAGGAGTGAATACAGTGCATTTATTTCTGGAGAATTGGGCGCTACTGCCTGGCCTAGCAACTTCTGGTGTAACTGTACAAGTTTGTTACGTATCAGCACTGCGCCGCGTGCTTGCGATTGTTCTCCGGTGGTATCTGCGTTCACGCTGACGTGAGCGATGGCAAAATCCGTTCCTGACCGAGTTGCAGATAACGCGGAATTGACTGTGTAGGTGCCCTTCTGATCGGCGTTGAACTTGAACTCCACCGTACATGGGCCATAAAGCGTCACCATACCATTGGTGTTCTTTGAGCAACTTCCGGATAGTGCCCCTTGTGTACCTGAAAACCCGATTACCGCCCCGCCCGGTTTCACGATATTAATAGCATCGAGATAGAGATTTCGATCACTGAGGCAGCCATTGTTGGCGGCATCGAAGTCACAATAATCATTGATGAACGAAACTGAGATACTTTTAGAGCCAGGATTCAGGTCCACGCTTAATGAATAATATTGCACGTCATCTGCGTCCAGACTTGTCACACTTTGCAGTTTGCTCGCTTCCGTGAGAGGCGTGATAGTGGCGTCTATCCCACCAAACAAGAGTCGTTCCGCATCTTCAAGAATGAACTCCCCCATCACAATCGGGCAAGCACTTTCCAATGCATGTGTTTGTACGACCGTGCTCATCAACGGCGTAATCATTCGCGCTCTGGTGGTTACGCCTACGCTATCTATACCGCCATATAACAAACGATAGCCATCTTCGAGGCCTCCGCGTGTTGTACCGAGATTCAGATCTTCATTCGCGCTCCAGTTGAAACCCGTCAGCGAACGTGTTTTACGCGCTAGTTGCTCGGGAGTAAGCAACTTTTCATTACCGAGTCCTGCCAACTGATGTGCGCGTAGCTGCGTTGCATTGACCCTCGCAGGATCGATGCTCTCGGCACGAAACCACTCACTCAGCAAAAGGTCAGTGAAGAGCGTTTTTACGTTCATTCCTGAGCGCGCAAAATTAGCGGCGACATAGCTGACAGTTGCCTCCTGTGCTTCGTAAGCAGACAGCAACGGCAGGTAGTCGGGATCAGTAGTCACTTCAGGACGCTTCAGCAACTCGCGGCCGATTATCGCCGGCCACCAGAAGCGTACTGCGGCAGTGGTAAATCGTGAGTCACTGACAATATGCTCGGCGAGCCAGCGCAGCGAATCGGGCGCGCCTTCAGCAGAAACCTGATTAAAACCCGGCGCTCGCATATCGCGATACCAGGTATCTCCAGGCTGATAAATGAAATTCGGATTTTTTGGATTTGTATAATAATTATCGAGCGAATCCATGCCTCCCTTGCGCGTTTTGTAGAAACCGAGGAAGCCATAATCCTGAAATGCGCCCGCAACCGGATCCATGATTGCATGACATACAGTGCAGCTCGGATTTTTCATGGTGGGATTGTCGGTATCAGCGAGAGCTACCGGGTCGGTCGTACGTTGCGCCGATTGTTCGATATCCACGCCGAGAAAGTTATAGAAGGTCCAGCGGGCATGTGCGCGATTGCGGTTTGTCGATGTTGAGGGGTACCGATACAAAAACCCGGGATCATTCAGAATTCCAACATGCGGATACGGTGTGCGCAGGTTGCCCGGATCGAGTATTTTCCAGAACGTGAGATTCGGCTGATATTCGACTTTCACCGTTTCATTATTGCGGTAATAACCCTGAAATCTACCGGGTTTGAATTCAACGGCTTTACCCGTGGTGAACGCCGCATTCCCCTGCACGGCCTGATTCATATCGGCATTCATCATCGTGTAATCGGCAGTGAGTATTTCTGAATAGGGTCTGTCCCTTTCGACAACCGACGCAACAAGTTCGAGCGCGGATTCCCTGAAATCAAAATCCAGCCTCGAGGCATATTGACGGGCCAAACCAGTTTTTCCTGTGGCGATCCCGGTTTTTTCGAGTTCAGTGTATTTATTCGAAAATGCGGGGAAGCAGTTTGGACATTCACTTAACGGATTGAAGCTTGCATAGCCGCGAACCAGAAGCCTGTCATTCGCCGCATCTTTCAAGAACGCGTGAAAATTTTCTCCCTGCATCAAATTACGTAATGTGGTTCGCAAGGTTGTGTAGTAACCACTTGCGACGGCCTGTTGTTCAACTGTTGTGGGTGCTCTGCCTGCGAGCAGAATGGCCGCACGGCGCAAGGTTTTCTGATTGCTCTGATAGGTGACGCCGGCGAAAAATGTAGTTAGAGGATCAGATGTCGCAGCAGGGCCGTTACCGCCGGCCAGCAAGTCCAGAAACCCCGCCATGTTCGTGTAGCCACCACTGCCGAGTGGTAGCTGAATACCGCCGACATGCCCGTTTCCGCCACTCACCTTGCTCAGTATGTAATTCAGTGCATCAGGTTTTTTGGCAAAAAATGCGCTGAAAATATCGAAATTTTCACGGCTCTTGGTAATGTCGTTGATAAAGATCAGCTCCGCCCGGCCATCCGCGATACCACCTTTGACATGACATAACACACACTTCTTCAGAACGACGGTATCGAATAATGTTGCCGTGAAATAATTCAATGCGTCCGTTGATCCCGCAATATTCAGCTTCAATGGCGCGGAGGTATAGACGAGGTTGGTAGCACCAGCCGGCAGGTAGGCGATGAAAATGGCGTGAGTGCCGGCGGCGCCGATCTTGCCTTCATACGCGTCGATCACGAGAGATGACGTGAGCGTGACGTTTTCCATTGCGGGGACGAGGTCGGATAACCTGTAACTCCAGGGAACAAAAGTTCCGCTCGGCGTTCTCATGAAAAATTTATTGCCGAATTTTTCGACAACAAAAATATCCCCCTTCATACCCACATGAGAAGGATCGGGATTTATTGCAGCCTGGATGAGAATGTTATCGGAGGTGTTCGCGGTGTCTGGAAATGTTTGGCCGTCGTCAAGCGAAAGCCCGGCAGCGAAGCGAGCGAAACTCGGCCTGCCATCAAGCGTGATGGCAGGCAGTGCAGTCATACCCTCTTCGGTAGCGTGTACCAGTGAAGTAACTACAGAAAAAACGAGCGCAGCTGAACTTAGCAGCAAGCGCAGTACGGACCTACCCCACATCGAACAACCTTTATTTTTATTATTGATGTTACTTTGCCATAGGCTAACCAACTTTGGGGATTTCCGGAACTGGTATTTGGCGAAACTTGCGTATTTTTTCCCAACTTTCATTTGCCAACTTCGCCTAAGCGGCTGGACTATTTTTGTTGTGTGTGAATCACTTTTTGGGTGACAAACGAGGCGCCGTTACTGCGGGTTCACAGTGCTGCTGATTTCGAGCGAAAAATGGTTCCTGTCTGAGAGCCCAGTAATTGCAAACAGGACCAAAACAGCTACCGCAAAAGAAGCCGTTAAATGCTCTCCTGGTACTCGTAAAAACTGGCAGAGCACTTCCGAAAGAGAACGCAATTGTTGATGTCTATTAGTCGTGCGCACAGCGATTGCTGCTGACGACTTTGAAGCACTACTACTGCTCGAGGGAACGCGTGCGCGGAACTAACTTATTGAAGTGTTCTGCGCAGCCTGACCCGGTACACAACGCTTAACAAGACAGCTACTACCAGCATACCTGCCATCGCCATCACCAGGGGGATCAGTGCGCGAATACCTGCGGTAGGATCAATCGTAACGGTGTCCATCGCAAACACAATTATTGCGGGGGCCATGACTTCCTGTTCGACGAGCACTTTTGCTGGCGTGAAAAAAATCGCAAGCAACCAGCATTCGAGAAGATAGGCAAGTTCGCGCCAAAGATAACGCCTGAATAACAGCCACGCGATAATGCTCATTATTACGGCAGCAACACCATAAAGTATCCAGGCAATCAGGTAATCACGCGGTTCCATCAGACAAGCTCTTGTTAACAGATGCGCTCATGATAACTGAGCGGCACGTATGAAAATAGCGAATGACCATCGACTCGAATTCACGCGATCGGGATGCGTTGCACGACGGTAGAGAACGTTTCATTTCCTATGGACAGATACAGATGACGTTCCGAAATCGTAAGCGCAATGTTCATGCGTCGTTCGAGTGTTTTAACGACACTCGCGAGCCAGTCCTTGTCGAGCGCATAAAGTTCGATGTCATCGGCGCGATGGATTTTTTCGCCTGTCAGGCGTGTTGCAAGCAGGACTGCATCCTTGTGTGAATAAACCACGACGCGTGGTGATGCCTTGCTGGCCTTGTGTAACCTTGCGGCATCAGGTGTGCCGATTTCAATCCATAACTGCAATTTTCCGGTCAGGTCGCGCAGCGCAATAGAAGGCTCATCCGGATCTGCAATACCACTGGAAAACGCGAGGCCTTCACTGTATTCACAGCAATAAGCCAACACACGCGTCATCATGTAGTCAGCTGTTTCGGAGGGATGCCGCGCAACGCGCAGTTCGAGCGTTTCATAAATACCGCGATCGGAATCTGCGAGATCGATGTTGAACAGGTAAATCGTGGCACCAAGTGCCATGTTGCACCTCACGGAAACAAAAAACGGGATGGCTAATTCAATTGTTGGCAGCGCTTGTTACTTCACCCAGTGGACGATGTGTTCCTCAAGGCCGTCTTCGTGCACGAATTCATCTGAAATCACTTTGCCGGTGATTGCATTGTCGCTGGCAATCAAGGCTTTGCGATCACCCGTGATCAATGGATGCCAAATAGGCAATCCCTTCCCTTCTGAAAGCAGTCGATACGCGCAGGTCGACGGCATGAAATAGAGATTGTCGAGTTCGCCAGGTTCCATCACAACACAGGTCGGGACGAGTTTTTTGCGCTTTGTATACACTGTACAACGACACTGCTTTTGTTCGAGATAACGGCAAACAACCCGCGTGTAATGCACTTCGCCATTACTCTCGTCTTCGAGTTTGTGCAGGCAACATTTGCCGCAACCATCACAGAGGGATTCCCATTCAGTGCGACTCATCTCCGACAGCGTGAGGCGTTCCCAGAATGGCAGTTCACTCATGGCGCTATCTTTGCCACTACCTTTGCCACTACCTTTGCCACTATCTTTGGCACTATCCACCACGGCACTATTCTCCCAGGGTGAATATGGCAGGTTGAATTTCAGGCGGTAGCTGCATGTAAAAACCTTTAGCTTCGATTGCCGCCAATACTTCTGGCGCCTTGGCTCGTGCCAGCTTGCGATCAGGGGTTAGTTTTATGGTCATGACTTCGGAAGTCGTACCCAACCGCGCCAGCAACTCTTCCGGAAGGCGTGAAAGACCGTCGGCGCGATTCACGTAGATATACATCTCACGTTCGCGATTGCTACGGTAGATAGTGCAAAGCACTATTTTGTCTTCACTCATGGTTGTAACACCTGCGTGAGATCGTCCAGCAACACGGGTCCACGCCAGCCGCGTAGTTCATCAGGAAGATGCAGCGCTTCATTACCACCTTCATCTTTATGATGTTGCAATGCATACAACAACGCCAGCAACGTACGTTTACGGCCTAGAATCTCCGGCGGAATATTCATCGCGACCGCTTTTGCCTCAATCACTTCCTGGGCATTTTTCAGACGGGTTTTCTGCGCTGAAGTCAGAGGCCGCGAGATTGGTGCAGGACATTGATCATCCGCTGCAGTGCTAGCCTCGCGGATGATGTCGATTACCAGGCCACCTTCGTAGCGAATAAAGTTGTCGCTCACTTCTTCAATGGTTGCGAGCTGGCCTTTGGTTGTCACCATGTCAGTGGCCATGGCAAACAGTGCATTGTCCTTGATGATCCAGCTACGCGGCTTGTCACGTTTACGCGCGCGCTGTTCACGCCATTCTGCGAGCATCTTTAATGTGAGCAACTGCTGAGGACCCAGTTGCCAGCCGGATTTAAAATTCAGATAGTAGTCGGAAAAATCTTCGGTAAATTCGCACTCATATTGCTGCAACACGCGTGCACAATCTTCTTTCAACCATTGCTCTCTTCCTAATGCCTGCAGCGCTTTGGTTTGTGCTTGCCAGGTGCGGTACAAAAAGGCGACATCAAGTGCTGCATAATCGAGCTGTTCGATCGTAAGCGGTCGCTGCAGCCAATCGGAGCGGGTCTCGGCTTTTGGTAATTCGATATCGAATTCTTTTTTGACGAGATTTTGATAACTCAGCGAAACGCCTTCATTCAACATGGCGCCTGCGATCTGCGTATCGAACACTGGAAAAGGCAACAGCTTCAGGAACGAGAAAAACACCAGCAGGTCTTCGGAACACGAATGAAAAATTTTTACCAGGTTCGGTGCCAGCATCAGGTCTGCAAAAGGTTGCCAATTGTTGATCTGCAGCGGATCGATCAGCGTGATCAACTTCTCATCAGCTATCTGGATCAGGCCGACTTTTGGATAAAACGTGCTGACCCGCATGAACTCGGTATCGAGCGCGAGCGCCTGCTCGTATTGCCAGCGTTCGCAACATTCAGCGAGACCGGCATCCGAATCGACGAGAGTGAAATTTACGGCTACCGGTATTTTGGCCAAGTCCACGCGTCTGTCATCCTGCCGGCATGCTCGCCAGATTTAAGGGAGAAATTATTTATCATTTGTCATCGCGTGGCGCCCGGCAAATGAATGCATCAGGGTACTTCCGTCGATATATTCCAGCTCTCCGCCAATAGGCACACCATGGGCGATTCTGCTGACTTTCAAGCCACGTTCTTGTAATACCGGTAATTTGAGCTGCTCAGCGATGTACCAGGCAGTTGCTTCACCCTCGACTGTGGGATTAGTGGCGAGAATAACTTCCTTCACGTCATGCTGGACCACTCTCTGGACGAAATTGCCCAAGCCAAGGGTTTCAGGGCCAATGCCATCAATCGGTGAAAGGTGGCCCATCAACACATGATAAACGCCGCGATACGATGCTGTTTGTTCGACTGCCATGACATCCGCAGGTGTTTCTACAACACAGACGGTAGTTTGATCGCGACCGGTATTGGCGCAGATATGACACAGCGGAGTTTCAGTAAGTGTGCGGCACTGTGTGCAATGGCCAATACCGTCCATCGCGGCGATAAGGGCAGCGGCGAGTTTACGTCCGCCTTCCCTGTCACGCTCAAGAAAATGCAAAACCATACGCTGCGCGGACTTGTTGCCAACACCGGGCAAGCGTCTGAACGCGTCGATAAGTTGTTGAATGAGAGGACTGTAATTCATGATAAGGCTACTGCTCAGAACGGCAGTTTAAAACCCTCAGGCAGATTAAGACCGGATGTCATGCTCGCCAGCGAAGAACGATTGTTGTCAGCTACTTTTTTTACCGCGGCGTTCATCGCCGCGGCGATCAGATCTTCGATAAGGCCACGATCTTCCGTCATCAGCGATGGGTCGAGCTCCACTTTTCTGACTTCATGTTTACCGTTGATAGTAATTTTTACGAGCCCCGCACCGGACTCGCCAGTAACTTCCACGCGGCCCAGTTCTTCCTGCGCCTTCTGCATCTGTTCTTGCATTTTCTGCGCTTGCTTGAGTAGTTGATTCATGTCCGCCATAAAGTATTCCTCCCTTCTATTTCATTACCAATCACGCGGCGCGAGGGGCGTAATCGACTCGTATTGAATATCGCCATTAAAACGTTCCACAAGTTCGCGTACTACCGGATCTTCAGTGAAAAGTTTTTCTGCACGTTGCCTGTATTCATGTTCTTTACGGTTTTTAAAACCCGACGGTGATTCCCCTGTCAGGACACCTGTCTCAATGCGCAAGACTATCGGCACCGCAAAATAATCGCTCATCGCCGTTTCGATGCGTCTACGGTGTTCATCACTGAAAAGTGTCGCCTGGGTTTCCTGCAGCAACAACAGCAGATGATTGCCGGTTACATCTTTGAGTATACAGTTGGCCGCGATGTTGCGGGAAACTCCTGCCAATACCAGATGCGGAAACAGCATCATCCACATGGAAGGTTTTAGATCAGCGAGCACTATGCGGTTTTGCTCAGGAACGGCGAAATCGACGCCATCGATTGGCGCAGCTTCACCTTGAGCGCCGTTATCAGCAACCGTTCTTTCGACCGACGTTCTGTCAGCAATCGGTGTTGCCGAAACGAACGAAGGTGCATCCTGAATTGGCTTTCTCTCAGGGGCTGGTTGCGCTTCTGCAAGCACTCTGCTTGAAGCGAGGTTCGTCACTGAGGACGCGTTTGCGCTTGCGGTAGCGACACGTGTTGGAGCATCAGAAGCTTGATCGGCAGATATGGGCGCTGGAGTTCTGGCCGGGGATCGTTCTTGCGGTGCGTTGGTTGTCGAGTCGGTAATCCGCTCTTGGGTGTAAGGTCGAGATGTTACTTCTGGCTCAACTACTGACTTTTTTTTTTGCTCAGCGGCTGCTGTACCCTGAGACTCGATTGCACTTGTAACCGTACCCGGTTGTTGCGAGATTTTTGCGGGCGTAAAAGCAAACATGCGCAGCAAGGTCATTTCCAGCCCGCTGCGCGGATCAAGTGCATAAGGCATGTCTTCTTTGCCCTTTAGCGCAATTTGATAATAGAGCTGCAGCGTTTCGGCATTGAGGCTCGCGGCATGTTGTTGCACCTGCTTGCGATCACCCTGACTGTTGTCGATTGCGTCCGGCACCACTTGCGCGATGGCGAGGCGATGCAGCCATGACAATAATTCTCGCAGTATCACCGCGAAATCCGGTGAATGTTCCGCAACCTCAGCCACCAGGCCGAGCATTTTCGCAGGATCCTGCGCAATCAGCGCATCCACCAGGCGGACAATAATCGAACGGTCGATGTTGCCCAAAAATTCAGAGACACCCGCATCGGTGATCTTGCCGTCGCAAAAGCCGATTGCCTGATCGAGCAGTGTGAGGCAATCGCGCACACTACCCTGCGCGGCGCGCCCAAGTTGCCAGAGTGCTCCTTCTTCAAACTCGATTTTTTCCTGTTCGAGGATAAAACGTATGTGCTCAACAAGACGCTCGGGACTGATGTTTTTCAGATTGAACTGCAAGCAGCGCGACAACACCGTGACGGGTAACTTTTGCGGATCGGTAGTAGCCAGCAGAAACTTGACGTGCGGCGGTGGTTCTTCGAGTGTCTTGAGCAGCGCATTGAAGCTGTGTGTCGACAACATGTGCACTTCGTCGATCAGGTAAACCTTGAAGCGACCGCGGCTCGGGGCGTACTGCACATTCTCGAGAAGCTCACGTGTATCTTCGACTTTGGTGCGGGATGCGGCGTCGACTTCGATCAAGTCGAGAAACCGGCCTTCACTGATTTCGACACAGGCACTGCACTCGCCACACGGTTCGGAGGTGATACCTTTTTCGCAATTAAGACAACGTGCGAGGATACGAGCGATGGTGGTTTTGCCAACCCCACGAGTACCGGTGAAAAGATAAGCATGATGCAGACGATTATTATCGAGCGCGCTGATAAGGGTTTTCAGCACATGGCCTTGTCCCGCCATTTCCTTGAAATTGCGCGGCCGCCATTTTCTTGCGAGAACCTGATAACTCATTGAAAAACTTTACCGCCCGATCAACGCGTATATAACGCGTCACAATCATTCATGGAATTTAACACCTGTAACCTTCTGTAGTGTCGCCGGAACCAAGCCCGGTGACACCGATTGGATAATGAGTCTTGCAACTCGTAGGCGTTAAATGGAGGTACCTCCTGCCAGCCACACCCCGGCACATGCATCAGTCACTACCGCTGCTCCCTTCCGGGCCTGACGGGGTTCACAACCTGTCATTGCGAGGGGACCGACAAGAGATACCATAAAACGTGAGGCTCATGCTGGTATTGTTTAGCCACCAGCTGCGCCATCGGGAAAGGATGGTATTACGTTTACCGGGTCATGGAAACACCCGGTCGATCGAGGCCGGCATTATCTGGAAATCAGGGTACTGAAGCAAGGTAAAGGTTGGCAAACAGGACGAGTAGAGCACTATGCGATGGACTTCCCCATCAAATCACCTGTGCTTACCATAAAGTCCCTGCAAATAACTCAAGGAGTGGACACTATGCCAATCGAACTAGACCACACTATAGTTCCGTCTCATCAAAAAGTTGAGTCCGCGCGACAACTCGCTGAACTACTCGACGTCCCCTGGTCCGAATCAGGTGCAGGTCCCTTTTCGCCGGTTTACGTTAACGAGGGTCTGACACTGGACTTCATCGAAACCGACGAAGCCTTCCCTATCTACCATTTTTGTTTTCGAGTCAGCGAGAGAGACTTCGACGCGATTCTGGGCCGCATCAAAAAAGCCGGTATTAAATATCGCAGCTCGGTCCGCGGACCAGAGGACACGCAGATCAACACGGAATACGGTGGCAGAATGATTTACTGGAACGAACCAGACGGACATCAGTGGGAAATATTAACGGTTAGTTACGCGCGCCAGCCATCGTAGATCAAAGCGCTGGATTCAGTTTGGCTAATGCAGCGCAATTTCTTTCACGCATATGCACTGTGAGTTATTGTAGATCGTTTAACGGAAAAGGATTGATGCTGCGTGCCTTCTCACAATGTGCGACTGGGTATAATGTGGGACTGGTCATAACAAACACATGCGTCCAAGCCTTAACGTGATGGAAGTTTTAACGGCTCAACCTGGTATCCCCTTTCACGCAGCAACTCCACAACACTGCCCTGCCCGAGCAAATGTCCTGAACCTACCACGACAAAATACGCACCCTCGCCACTACGAATGAACTGTTCGATTCCGTTCGCCATAACAACATTGCGCTCGGCGAACAAACGCTGATGCAACTCCTTCAGCATGGCTTGTTCTGCTGCGGGAACATTTTGGGTGTCAGTAAAATCGTCAAACAAAAATGCCGAGAGTTTGTCCTGATCGGCGCAGCGCCATGCCTGTACCATGTTGTCGAGTTCGGCGGCACCTTCCTGCAAATCTGCGAGACTGTAACCCAGAAAAATATCGGGATTCAGCGAGTCGAGCATTGCGAGCTGTTGCTCAATCGTTTCGAGTTCGAGTATGTCGCTCTGTGTTGATTTGCGCGTGGTGAAATACATCTCGAGACCGTCAAGGGCACTGTAGCCCAACGCGTTAACCTGAATGTTGGTCAACATCAATGCGACGAGCCAGGGTTTAAGATTGTTAACACCGGCAGCGGGCATCCCAATGCTGGCCAATACTTCCTTCAAGGTCGCATAGGCTTCGGGCGACACCACACTTTGCAACGTCTGTCCTGCCGGAAGCATGCCGCGCGTCTGCATAAGGATAGCTGTCTGAGGATCAGTCGCGCTGGTTGGATCAACTTCAAACACCAGGTGATCAGCGCTACGAAACGCATTTTCGATCAGCTCCGCTAGAGGATAGAACTCTGGCTTGCCTACATGCAGAGAACCAAACAACTTGATGCTCACACCGGTTTTGTCGAGCTCGGCGCCTTTTACTTCCCAGAGCATCGTCGCTGCAGGATCTGTGCAGACAGGGGCAGAAGCTTGCGCCGATGCAACACTCGAACTTATCGAGAGAAGTAACATAACGGCAGCATAAAACAGCTTTATCAAACGCATATTTTTTTCTCATGCCACCAGTTTATGGCTGGGGCTCAGGTCAGTTTTGAAGCTGATGCCGAGATTACCAATAAAACGCAGTACGGCGCTTTCTTCTTTTGCAATACCAAAGCATAGTATGCTGAACTTGTTGAAAAGTAGGGTCCGCTCTGTCCAGGCAGCCGGCAATCAGTGGACTAATCAAATAACGGCGCCATTCCAGAGGAAGCAACATGTCACTAACTCCAGCCCTGCTTGAAGAACTCGAAATGCTGAACATGTTCAATCTCAATACCACTCAACAAGGCATCAAGATTCACCATGATGCGCCCACATCACGAGTAGCTACAGGCAAACGCCTTTTCGAAAAAGGCATGATCACGCAACCCGATGGTGGCTATCTGACCCCTCTTGGTTTGCAAACAACCGAACATGCACAGGCATTAATTGCGATGCTGGGTGGATGACAAGGACTTGAGCCAGCGGGATATAACTGACTTCCCTTTCCGGACGTTATTGTGTGTCCCAGTCAGGCTCGTTGAATGAGGGACTGACACCCGCAACACGATGCAGTGAACCTTCCTATGAAGGGCAAGAAGTCCGCTTGAAATCCCCTATAGACAGGCTCGGCAGTAGCTGGCTGGCGCTATTCGGGCTGTGTTATAGTTCGACATATAAAAACAACAATAAATAACAAAAACGGGGGCATATCGCATGGCAATCTCGCAAAAATCCGGAAAAATATTAGTCTTGTTGTCCGCTACATTGTCTTTCTCAGTCCTCGCTCATCATTCCTTTGCCGTCTTCGACTTTCAGACCCAGATTCCTTTTGAGGGAACCGTCGAAAGCATCAAATTCCGCAACCCGCACATTGCGATGACGCTGAAAACTGTCGATGCGGACGGCAAGGAAAAAATCATCGATTTTATTGAAGGGGCTCCGGCCAACATGCTGGTACGCAGTGGCTTGCGTCCTGAGATGGTCAAACCCGGCACACGAATTACTGCAACCGGCTCACCACTACTTGAAGACAATAACAAATTTTTTCTGCGCCTCATCAAACTCGATGATGGCAAAGAGTTCTGATCCAGATCTCACCTTTACTCCCACTAACTTTTTACTAAAAAAACAGCAGCGCAGGTAGCAATCATGAGCACACCAAACCAACCTTGGGGCAACACCGTTGACGTCACTTTTGACGATCAGATTGCCTTTGTATATTTCAACCGTCCCGACAAAAAGAACTGCATGAGCCCCACTCTCAACCGCGAGATGTATGCGACGCTGCATGCACTTGAACTTGATGATCGCTGTGGCGTGATCGTACTGACTGGCCGCGGTGAAGCATGGTCAGCTGGCATGGACCTGAAAGAATATTTCCGTGAAACCGAAAATGAGTCCGACACTTTCAAGATGCGCACACGCGAAGAAGCTGCGGCCTGGCAGCAGATCAAATTGCGTAATCACGCTAAGCCCACGATCGCGATGGTCAACGGCTGGGTGTTTGGTGGCGCGTTCACACCACTGACATCCTGTGACCTTGCCATTGCATCCGACAATGCAAAATTTGGTCTGTCTGAAATCAACTGGGGAATACTTCCCGGTGGCAATGTGACCAAAGCTGTTGCCGATACCATGGGCCAGCGTAATGCGCTCTACTACATCATGACTGGCGAAACTTTTACCGGCAAACAGGCTGCAGAAATGGGCCTCGTCAACGAATCCGTTCCGCATGATCAGCTTGAGACCCGTGTACGCGCACTCGCAAAAGTATTGCTCGCAAAAGATCCAGTCGTGCTGCGCGCCGCGAAAGAAGTATTCAAGCGTGTACGTTATATGGATTGGGAAACTGCCAATGACTACATCTATGCAAAAGGTGATGGTTCACAACATCGCAGCGGTGGTGATTTCCGCAGTGGCGCGATGAAAGCTTTTCTTGATGAGAAGAAACTCAAACCCGGTCTCGACACCTACAAAAAAGAAGACTAGAAATATTGACCAGCCTGTTGAAGTGGAACTATTTCAACAGGCTGGCCCTTTCCCGTTCGCCTTTCCGCAATGCCCTCCTTCCCACGCACTATTCTGTTCTGCGCATTATTCACTGCGCATAGTCACGCTGTTAAGCACGATCCTTGACACGAGCTCGGCACAAGCGCGGAACTGTCCGCAACTTCGCAATAAAAATGTTTACAACAAATCGACACCGAAGCGGCGCATCAATAACGCAAATGCGGCAAATACCACGACACTGACCGCGGCTGATGCAAATAACGCCGGCCAGAAGCCAAGACGGTTAAGCAGCGGAGGAAACACAAGAAACATCGGCAGGGTGGGCAATACGTACCAGAATGTATACCAGGCCTGATTGGCAATCTTTTCCTGAGGCTGTTTTTCCACATACATCCAGATTAGGGTAAATATCGTCACGAGTGGCAACGCTGCTGCCAACCCACCCAGACGATCGCTGCGCCGTGCAATTTCAGATACGAGGACCACTACGGCCGCTGTGATCAAATATTTGCTGATGATCCAATACATGGTCAGGCCTTTGAAGAATCGAAAGTTAAATGGGTTCACCAATGTCGCTGATGCGGAAAGTCTGAGCGGTTTAAATGGAGACGCCGTGCGAAAGGACTGTACGATTCTTATCGCAAATTAACGAGCATTTTTGTCGGCAAATTCGTGCTGCGCCATGCAATGCCTTTGCTATGTGGAGTTAACACCATGAACAATACGAATGCTCCCGGTGAATAGTCAGGCAGGCTTAAAAATCTATTAAGCCTGCGATAAGAAATCCGGCCTGGTTTCTTGGTAGTATTGGGGCAAGCAAAGTTGACGTTCGAAATAAACTCGACTTGGCCAGGACGTTATCTAGTTCCAAAGGCAATGTTTTCGGAACGCCCCCTTCAATTAGCGAGGAATCACGGATGAAATTTTTACGCTTACTCCCCCTGCTCGGCCTAGTTACGCTAGCCCCGGATGTTCTACTGGCAGCACCCGAACTCAAAGAATCTTTTCCCGTTAATGGCTCTGTCATTCGCGAGGCTCCTGCTCAGCTTGAGTTGTTGTTCAGTGAAGAAGTGAAGTTGCTTAAACTGGCCGTGTCGGGCATTGAAACCAAAATGATACCGACAGAATTCAAGCCAAGCACAACTGCGCAAACTAATTTCGCAATACCCTTACCCGGTATGGATGAAGATGCCTATGTAGTGGCATGGACAATTCTCGGCACCGATGGTCGCGAAGTCGAAGATAAACTGACCTTCGTTGTAGATGTCGATGCAGCAGAAAAATCGGGAAGCACCGACGCATCTCATGCCGTACATAAAGAATAATCCGAGCTGTTCAGATACTCAGTGCGGACTGCCAGGCATGAGTTGGTATGCAACTAAACGTTTCCATCGATAGTATCGATGGAAACGGTATGCGCACACTCTGGATCGCCTAAAAGCGCCTTCGACTAAGCAAGACTTCGTCCCGCATTAATTATTGATGCGGTGACGAACGTGTCAGGCACGAACTTTACATCGCCTGTGGTCATCGCAGCTCACCGTCTCCGCTGATCTCAACTCGTGCAATGCGCACAGTAATCACGACTCGTCGCGTGGTTCGATCAAGCTCAATATCACTTCATGAGATCTATCTCCATGATCCGTCGTTCCTGTGGTGAGAACTGCTTCACTACATAGTGAAGATTCACGAAAACCTGTTACATTCCTCTTTAAAACCCGATTTGTTTCAGGAGTGGTATGGCAATTCTCACTTTCATCGGCGCGGCCCAGCAGGTCACAGGTTCCTGTTTTTTGCTTGAGGCGCCAGAGCTCGGCCGCATATTGCTCGATTGTGGCAAACACCAGGGAGCAGACGAAGTAGAACGAGGATCGACGGAGGAGTTCGTATTCGATCCACACACCATCAATGCATTGATTCTGTCGCACGCGCATATCGATCACAGTGGCTTGATTCCGCAGCTTGTAAGCCAGGGTTTTAAGGGCCCTATTTATTGCACACGCGCAACCGCGAAACTGTTGGCCGTGATGCTGATGGACAACTGGCGGTTATATGAAAAAGATGTCGAGTATGAAAATTTGCGTCGTCTTCGCCGAGGTGACAAACCGCTGGAGACCTCTTATGGAGAGAAAGATGTGCAACGAGCACTGAGCCTCTGCAAGCCTATCCGTTATCGCGAGTGCCTTCCGCTAAACAAGGACGCGAGCGTTTGCTTTTACGACGCAGGCCATATCCTCGGCTCTGCAATTATCGAACTTAAGTTCAAGGACAACGGCAAAGCCAAGACTCTGGTATTTTCTGGTGATCTAGGCAAGCAAGGTTCTGTGCTGATGAACGATCCCGCTACGCTTGAAAGTGCAGATGTCGTATTGATGGAAGGCACGTACGGCAATCGAGATCACCGTACCGTGCACGACACGGTCGAACAGCTCGAAAAAATTCTCCATGAAACGTGGGAGCGAAAAGGTAACGTGTTGATTCCCGCGTTCGCCGTTGGTCGCACGCAGGAAATCCTGTTCCACCTTGGTACATTACACGCCGCTGGTAAGCTCGACGGTTGGCAGGTTTATCTCGACAGTCCAATGGCGATAGAAATTACGTCGGTTTATGAAGAGTGTTTTGAATTGCTTGATCCTGAAGACATGAAAAAACTCGCTCCGGTGTATGGCCCGTTGATCAAGGCGTTTTTGCCCAACCTGAAATACACGCGCACGCAGGAGGAATCGATGGAGATCAATCGTGTGAAACAGGGCGCGCTAATCATTGCCGGTAGTGGCATGCTGACTGGAGGTCGTATTCGCCATCATCTGAAGCAGCGTATATGGAATGAAACGACCACCATCGTCTTTGCCGGTTTCCAGGCCCGAGGCACCTTGGGCAGGATACTCGTTGATGGTGCGAAGAAAGTCAGAATGTTCGGCGACATGTTTGCGGTGAAAGCGCGCATCGAAACACTCGGTGGGTTTTCTGCGCATGCAGGGCAAAGCGAACTGATCGGCTGGATCAGCCACTTTACGAATCATCCGCGTGTGATGCTTGTACATGGTGAGCCCGAAACACTGGAAGTGCTGGCGAACAAACTGAAAGACGATAAAAACATCAGTGCAGAAATTCCGTACGCAGGCCAGGTCGTGCATTTCTAATTGCCAAGGGTGCATAGGCTGCACCCTTGTTTTTGTTCCACGTTAGGTGCTTGGTAACACGCACCTTTCGAGCAAACACTGTGAGCTTTGGTCTGCGTTATCTTGCAACGTGGTTACGCTGTTAAATACGACGACCGTAGCGTAGTGCTCCATCGAAGCTATTCAGTTCGCACACGAATTCACCACAATGGTGTCCTCTTCGAGAAACACATTGCAGTTGGCCTCAGCACTGATAATTTCAAGCGCAGCTTCGAGCGTTACGTTTTCTGCGTTAACCGAAACAAGTCTGTTTTTATCGGCTTCATCTTCGATCTGCAGGTTTGGACTAAGCGGCAGCGCGAGTGCAACCGCAGTGCGGCCGGATACAGGTTGATCATGAGGTCCAGCACCAGATGAGAGCGCCGGACGGAAATTAGCGATACGTGCTCCATCTGCCACTATAGCCGTTGCAACTTCTCCCCCAGCCTGGTCGATGGTATGTAATTTCCTGACAACCGCTGTGCCAGAACTCACTCCCGCGACACCGAATTCCGCCGCGTCCTGCGTGAGTGCCATATTTGCAAGTGGCGTGAGAACAATCGCCAGCGGCGTATCACTGAAATTAAAGCTGATATTGGTGTCTTCGCCTTTTTTCTCCATTCGGACGTACTGGTCGCCTTCCCCTAAAGTTCCAATGGCATCATCGGTCATGGGTTGTGCCTCACCCTGAACTACAAAATGCCGTGTCGAGAATGCTGCGGCTTCTTCTTCGGTCAGCGGCTGGGCTGGATCGCGCGTGATAAAAATTGCATCGCCTCCACCGGGCATAACAATTTGTCGATGCAGCACGAAATCCTGGCTGCCTTGCTCGGGCTGCGCAGTAACAAGCCCAATCGTGGCAACCGCCAAAATCGCGGTAACAAGTGTGCTGACTACATGACGTGGTTTCATCGAATAGCTCCTTTGCAGTAATTTGATACGTTTGATGTTGAGGTTTGTCCTGTTGAAAATATTGGCACTGAGTAGCAGATTGGCGTGCGTCGAGTTGAGCCGCGCGTTGTCGATCATGAGTTCGGCAAGCTGTATCGGGTAATCTGCATTAGCCTGCTGACACAGTACATCGCAACTCAATTCCTGCAGCTCGCGCGCTTGCCTGCCGAGCAACCATACGAGTGGATTCCACCAGAATAGTTTTTCGACGAGGGTGATAAACAGCAGATACCAATTGTCATGTTGTCTGATGTGAGTGAGTTCGTGACGCAGTAGCGTCGGGAGCTGAGCAGAGGTCGTAAGTTCCTGGTGAATCCAGAGGCGCGGTTTCAACAAGCCGCTCGAAAAAGCCCCTGAAATTTCCCGCTGGATCATTACCGGAACGGGGCTTGTGAGCCCGCGCAGCATCAATAACGCGCTACCGTCCTCGCCGCCTTGCGCGAGTCTGGTGAGACGTAGTTGATGTCTGCACAAGTGCCAGGTAAACCAGACGAGACCCGCGGCGCAGAAAACAATGAAGCCAAGCTGCAGAAAAGTAAGCGCCACAAAATTGCCACCGATCTGCGCAGCAGTGCTAATAATAACGATGGGAAGTACCGAATAGTCTGATGTGTTTGCAGCAAGCTCATGTTGCATCTGCGCTAGATCCACGGATGCGAGGTGTGGCAGAAAATCAGGAACAAATTGCCATGGCACGAGCCAGGCCAGTAGCGCCGTGAAACATGCAAAGAAGCGCAGGCGATGTGGCGCTGATGCATTCAATGTCACGTAAAGCAGCGCCAAGACGCTCAACACAACATTCACCAGTAACCAGTTGAACATGATTATTTCTCCAGTGTTTTTCTTTTCCTGGCGATCATCTCTTCGAGATAAGCGAGATCATCGAGTGACAGGTTTTCATCCTTTAACAGATGACTGAACATTGGCAGCGTCTCGCCGCCGAACAACCGTCTGATCAAATCACTCACCATCGGCTTGGCCAGCTCTTTTTCCTGGATTTTTGGGCCATACAGAATCGTGCGGCCATACGTGCGTATGCGGGTGATGGCGCCCTTCTCTTCGAGCCGATCAACAATCGTTTTTACAGTCGAATACGAGATGCCCCGCTCAACTTCCAGTTCCTTGTGCAGGTCAGGGACGATTACTTCCTTGTCGCGCCAGATCAAGCGCATCACTTCGAGTTCAAAGTTGGATAAATTCATGTGGCCTCCGCTTCTACATGAATATATTCTTATCTCTACATTTGTCAATATATCGATTAATAAAAACTTTGCTCATTACTCGGCAGGTAAAAGACGGGGAAAAGGTGAATTACAGATTCGACTGTATAGCGATAACACCCCAAGTCAGACCAAGCAACACCAGGGCCCAGAAGATAATTTTCCACATACTGAACCGCGGCTTGCGGTTACTCGCATACTCTTCACGTATGATCAAATGCTTGGGTATTTTGCGGCGCTTGAATATGTCGGCCATTTACCCTCCCTCCTATTAAATAAAACGATTACAACAAATAAACCCGATTTTGAGTGGGCAGGAATGTGGCAAAGCTGGGGCAATAGTACCTGGCCCTGTGCGAACATTGCCGAACCGAAAAAAGCCAAGCAAACTGCGACCTTACCTGCGCTGGACATACCTTATGTTGAACATGGATTTTTCCAGCCCCATTGTGTGTGACACCACAAAAATGGATTGGTTTCCGAGTCCAAAGCCTGGCGTCTGGCGCAAACCGCTAGCGCGCGAGGAAAAAGAACGTGGCCACGCCACGAGTATCGTGCGTTACGACCCCGGTGCGAGCTTTCACAGCCACAATCATCCCGGTGGCGAAGAAATTTTGGTGCTGGAAGGCACTTTTTCTGATGCCACGGGCGACTTTCACGCTGGCACCTATTTTCGTAATCCAATTGGCTTCATCCATGCGCCATTTAGTAAGGAAGGCTGTGTGATTTTCGTCAAGCTGCACCAGTTCCAGCCCGACGACACGCGCCGCCTCGCAATAGAAACCAACAAATGTGATTGGCAGGAACTTGAGCATGGTATTGAGGTCCAAGCTCTGCACGCACACAAGGCGGAGCAAGTTATTCTGCTCAAACTACCCGCTTCAGCCCCTGGAATTTCGTTGAGTGATGTAGGCGGCGAAGAAATTTATGTCATTGCGGGAAACATTCGTGATGATGAAGGGTCTTATCCAGCCGGAACCTGGCTGCGCCTTCCTCCGGGCAGCAGCCACTTCATGGTTGCAGTTGAAAACGCACTGCTCTGGGTGAAATCCGGGCATCTGGTATAAATGGCTTTTAATCCCTTATTTGTACTCTGTATGATAGGAAACTCACGGCACGCAGCCTGTACCCAATTTCCAGCGAGTTAACTTAATGCCTTTTAACATCTACAAAAAAATCAGCAAGAACATCAGCGAAGACGGCATGATCGTCAGCAGTTCTGTCTTTCTGGTCAGGTCACTGGTCGGCAAAATCGATTTCTCGCGTCAGTTGCGAATTCTTGAGATAGGTAGTGGCAAAGGTGCATTCACGAAAGAGCTGATCCGCGGCATGTCGCACAACTCCACGCTCGACGTCGCCGACATCAAGACTGAATACAACCCGTGGATCGAGAAACTTATAGCAGCAAATCCGGCCAAACAGATTTCGTTATACAACTGTTGCGTGACTGAATTGCTACAGGACGCCGACAAGTACGATGTGATTGTGTCTTCCCTTCCCCTTAAAAATTTCGAAAACCCCGAAGACAGCAACGCCTTCCTGAGTAAGGTCATCGCCTCCTTCAAACACAGCCTCAAGCCCGGTGGGCTTTATCTGCAATACCAGTATTTCATGAGCAACAAAGGCGATATCGAGCGTATTTTCGGTAAAGCCATGAATGAAGTGAGCTTCGTGCCGCTCAACATTCTTCCCGCCTTTGTCTACAGCATGACCAAATAAGCGTAGATCGATGCTTGGGCTGTCTGATTAACTCCGCGTGAAAAAAGAACAGTTTGAAACTGAAAACTATATCGGACTTTACCTCTGGGGCGCGTTGATTGTAGCGAGCCTCGCACTTTACTATTTTTTCCCTGAAGTATTCACGCCAGCGAATATTCGCCAGTTTTTTGACCGCAACCTTTACGCCGGTCTGCTGATTTATCTGCTGCTGGCGAGCGCGCGTGGCTTCACGATGATCCCGCTCACGCCGCTACTGTTCGCGGGTATTCTGGTTTTTCCCCCGCTGCCGTTCCTGCTCATCAATATGGTTGGCATCGTGGTTTCTTCTGCGTTTGTCTATTACCTCGCGCGTTACTTCCGGTTCGATGAGTTTTTTACCAAGCACTATCCCACCCAAATCGCGCGACTGACAGGCTTGCTGCAGAACCGTGAACTGCCGGTAATTTTTCTGTGGAGTTTTGCACCGATCTTCCCGACGGACTTGATCGTGTATGTCTGCAGCGTGTTGCGAATCAGCATCACTAAAACGCTGCTCGGTGTGCTCGCGGGTGAGACGATAATTTGCGCGGTCTATATCTATGGTGGTGTTGCGGGCCTGAGTTATTTCTTTGAATAATAAGTAACTGTTTCTCTCATGGCTACCAACGAGTAATAGCCATACGTTCTCATACATAGATACGCAAAGATCGTTAATCGATTGGATGTTTACTCAATAACTCTCCGTGCTTCTGCGGACAAAGAACAAGCCACAGCGTTCCGATCAATCCTGCCACAACTGACGAAAACAGAATTCCCATCTTCGCCATCAACAAATTGTCAGGATCATTGGCAAACCCGAGTTCTGCGATAAACGTCGCCATCGTAAAACCTATACCCGCGAGAAAAGAAACGCCGATTATTTGCCGGAAACTGGTGTCTTTGGGCAATTGGCCTACCCCCAACTTTAGCGCGAGCCACACACTGCCTGTGATGCCGACAAACTTGCCAACAATGAGCCCAACCGCAACACCAATCGCGACAGGATGTAGTAAGGCTTCCTTGAAAGTATCCAGCTGAAGCGGAATACCTGCGTTAAACAGCGCAAAGATTGGTATGACAAGAATCGCCACCGGCAAATGCCACATATGTTCCAGGCGCTGTAATGGTGGCTGAACACTACGAAGGCCGTTGTCGAGAGTGTGGACTTCTGCCTGCAAATTTTCATTCAGCAGGATATTGTTATTACTACGGTAACTCGCATCAAACCTTTGCAGTAGTTTCTTGACGTTCCGACTGAACAGATCCGGATCGTATTTTGGCCTTGCCGGTACAGAAAACGCGCCAAGCACTCCCGCCAGTGTTGCATGAATACCTGAGCGAAACAGTGCATACCACAGCACCACAGCGACAACAAAATACGGCAGGATTTTTATAACTCCGATCATATTCATCAGCAGCAACACACCGAATAGCGCCGCTGATACCAACAGCCAGAGCACTGCAATGTCGTCGGTGTAGAAAATTGCAATGACAAGTACCGCGCCCAGATCATCCACAATGGCGAGCGCGACGAGAAACGTGATTAATGCCGGCGGCACCCTTTTTGCGAGCAACACCAAAACGCCAATCGCAAACGCAATGTCGGTGGCCATGGGAATACCCCAGCCATCAAGACCACCGCCACCGCGGTTGATCATCACATACAACAACGCGGGTACAAGCATTCCGCCAACCGCAGCAGCAATTGGCAGCACTGCCTGACGCGGCTGCGCGAGCTCGCCCACCAGTATTTCGCGCTTCAGCTCCAGGCCTACAACGAAGAAAAAGAATGCCATCAATCCATCATTGACCCAATGGTGCAGGCTCATGTTGAGACTCCAAGAACCAACAGATATACCGGCATAACTTTCAACGATTGCCTGATAGGTTGGCGCGAAGCGTGTGTTTGCCATGATCAGCGCGACGATGGTCGTAGCCATCAGGATCAGACCGGTCGTGGTTTGGCGATGGATAAATTCTTCGAAGGGAGTCACGATTTTTGCGAACGCTTTTTCCCAAGGCGCGTGATACATGCCGCTACTGCTGGACTCTGGGACTTGGGGTGCTTCCATGTGGCTATTCCGTCAGATGAGGTATCGATGCGGTGAACGAGGATTATTGCCAAGCGGATTTTGCGCAGCTGCGCTAAATAAAATCAGTTTTAAAAATCTGCGCCGAACATGGAAAGTTGCCAACCGAGCGAGCTTGCCGCCGGTGCAGACCACTGCATTATTCCCGTCTGCCTATCGCGAAGTAAGCCGCGCTCCACAAATCCTGACTACGTGCCCTGCTCTACAGGAAACACTTCCCTTGCATCATGCTGGGCGAGCAGTCTACTCACCCAAACCAGCAATGCTAACGCTGGTATCACAGCAAGCGCGGTCAGAATAAAAAACAGTGACCAGTTGCCACCGAGTCCATCCACAACCGCTCCGCTACTTGCAGCAAGAGTAGTCTTGCCGAAGTTGGAGAACGACGCCATCAACGCAAACTGAGTGCCGGTATAAGTGCGCGAAGTGAAATACGACATGAACGAAATAACAGCGACGGTAGCAAACGCACCACAGAAATTATCGACAAGCAGCGTCAGCATAAACAACCAGGGTATTGGGCCGACCACAGCCATCACAGCGTAGAGCAGGTTTGACGCAGCCATCGCGATACCGCCCACGAACATGCCGCGAATGACGCCATATTTGGTATTGATAACCGCGCCAAGTAACGAAAAAATCACCGTGGCCAAACCACCAAAAAATTTGTTGTAGAGCGCTATTTCATCACGGGTAAATCCTATCTCCACGTAAAATACCAGCGACATATCACCGAGCATTGCTTCACCCAACCTGAAGCTGACTAAAAACAGCAAAATGCCCAACCCCAATTTGAAGCCACAACGCGCGAAAAATTCGCTAAACGGCGCAACGATTGTTCCTCTGTACCACGTTGTAAATGACGACTGTTTTGCGAGGCGGTCGTCACGTGTCGGCAACGGTGTCTCCGCTGGCTCCGGCGACAAGGTGATGAGAACCATGAGTACGACGTAGACCAGGGCCAGCAGCTTGTAGACGGTTGGCCAACTGAGCCCAATAGTTTCGCCACCGAGTACCAACGCCAGAGTACCGCCAATAAATGCGTAACCCGACCACCACCCTACCGTCGTGACTGCTGACGAATAGGCCAGCTTCTGTTCAGCTTCATCCGAGCTAAACAACAGGATGCGATACGCGTCCACTACGATGTCCTGCGTGGCAGATGCCAATGCGACCCCAAGCGCGAACAATCCCAGAATAAACAGGTTCCCCTGCGGATCTGCCTCGCTCAGCATCAGGATAAAAATAATCAGCAATGCCTGGCTAAAAAGTATCCACGACCGCCGCTGACCAAACTTTGCGTATAACCAGGGCAATCGCGTTCGGTCGACCAATGGCGACCACATCCATTTAACTGCATAAACTGCAGTGATCGCCCCGATATAACCAATCGCTGAGCGAGTTTGCCCTTCACTCTGCATCCACAGAGTCAGCACTGAGCCGTGCAGCACCCACGGAAAACCGCTGGAAAAACCCAGAATAAATATCGTCAGGAAACGTCTATCGAGCAGAGGTTTGAGAGTAGCGAACAAGGAAGACATCGAAACCGGATTTGAGGATGTGGGCTTACGTTAACAGAAACCTAAAAGCGGCACACGCGTGAATATGCCTGATTCAGGCAGTTTTTTGAGTTTCAATTTCGTACAGGACAGTAGTGCGCAAAAACTTATCCCCTGTGCAAGCTTGGGAACCGATACAACACGTTACTCAAAAATCGAATAGCAACGAGCAGAATATTGTTTCGCTCTTTCCATGCCGCTCCAGTTTTACGAACGCTGATAGTCCGGTGAGATACCTTTGCCCGGTCCAGGTAGGCGACTATGTGCGGGCGATTTTGATTAGGGAGAAGGGATAAGGGATAAGGCGAGCTCAGGCTGGAATGGAGATCGCAGTAATTTCGGGTTGAGATCCTTAAAATGAATAAGTTCTCAGGGCCGGGACTATCACCACCGCTCAAGGAAACCGGGCATTAGTCAAACGCATTTACCTTTAACCAGTCGGTGTAGATGACTTGAATTGTTCAATGGCTAGGAGCCCATGATTACGTTTATTATACCCGCCTTTCTTAGCCCCTTTGGCAGCATTGAAAAACTAGCGATATACAATTCGAATTCGGAGAAATCTCATTAGTAGCTTACCTTTCAAAGTTAAAGAAGTTATCAAGCGTATTCCTTTGATCAGTACGTTATGCAAATTTCTGTACTACAAATTGGTAGAGCCACTCAGCTCTTTTCAAGGGTCTGAAAATTACTGGAAGAGCCGCTATTCACACGGCGGAAACTCAGGAGGGGGATCATACGATTTACTAGCCCGCTTCAAAGCCGAAGTTATCAATACTCTTGTTCACGAAAACGCTATTAATTCTGTTATCGAGTTCGGTTGTGGGGATGGAAATCAGCTCGTTTCTGCAGAGTACCCGCGTTATACGGGAGTCGATATAAGTCCAACAGCCATCGATCT
>JAZKES010000012.1:0-17806 GCA_040386995.1 Pseudomonadota bacterium
ACATTCGTCTTGCAGCAGCTTGCCGGTGTCCTGTTTAGGCTCCGGACGCGTGCCTCGATAACCTGCGGGGAAACGTGCCATGGCGAGGTCGTAAGGTGTGCGGCCTGAGCTATCGGCAACTTCTTGCTCCGCGCCACTATCAATCAGAAATTTCGCAATTTTGTTCCAGCCCAACTTTGCTGCCGCGTGTAAGGCAGTCTGGCCATCAACGGTGCCTTGACGCATTGCAGGCTGCAGGCCAGCGCCACGTTCGCTGTCGCTAAGCTGAGTGATTGGACGTTTCGCCGGATCACCCGTGATAGCGTTTATATTGGCGCCGTGTGCGAGCAGCACTTCGAGTGTTTTGATACTGTCTTCTTCGGTTTTGTAACGGCCACGAGTAGGCTCAGCTGCCCAGTCTGCTCCTGAAACAATCAGCAGCGGTGTGTGTCCACGTGCGTTAGGTAGATCGACCAATGCCCCATGTTCCAATAGTAGTTGGACGGACTTGGCATCCGCAGCACGCGCTGCGCGGATGAGGGGAGTAGCACCTTCTGCCAGTACGTTATCGGCGCCACGGTCAAAAACGGCGTTGCGATAGGGAGGACGCAGCTTCAGTTGCATGTTCGGGTTGGCGCCGCGTTCCAGCAGCATTTTCGCAATATCGTAGCCAGTCAGCGCATCTTCAGATGGAATATCGGCACGGCCGCCCGTTGGCAAAGTGTTCAGGTCAATCGCATTGAACAGTGGCGCACGGCCAAACAGGTCCCACTGATTAACGTCGGCGCCAGCTTCGATCAACGCGGCGGCAGTCGTAAAATGCAGGTTGATCAACGCAAGATTCAGCGCAGAAATACGATCAGGATCCGTAGCATTCAGATCAGCACCAGCCTTCGCAAGAATAGCGACACATTCGGTGCAACCCTGGCGTGCCGCATACAACAGCGGTGAGAATCCACCTTTGTTCATATCTTTCGGACGTGGCTCGGACATGATGCGGCGATCCCACAAACGCGCGGTGCCGTGTGTGTTGATGTCTGCATCATGGTCGATCAACAGCTTAAGCATTTCGGGCTGGCTTTGCGCCGCTGCCCACATGATGGCCGATTGGCCACCCCAGGTTTCTTTGGCGTTTACATCAGCATCGTTATCAAGCAACAGTTCCGCCGCCGCAATGTTGCCAGAACGCGCGGCAATCATCAGTGCTGATTCACCTTCCGGGTTGCTTTGATTTGCGTCGGCGCCGTGGTCGAGCAACAAGCGCAGGATTTCGATATTACCCTGCATAGCCGCCTCAGTGATTGGCACTGCGCCATATTCATTCATGAGACTGGCATTGGCGCCCGCGTCGAGCAGTTGCTCGACAAGTTCGGTGTCACCCTGATAGACCGCATGCAACAGGGCAGTGGAGCCATCAGACTGTTTTGCATCGACTTCAGTACCTGCCGACAACAAGGCGAGTGCTTCATCACGCGCACCGCTGCTAACGAGGTCGGCGATGTTTGCAGCGTTGGCCACAGTCGCACCTGCCAACAGCATTGCGCCGATCAGTTTGCGAAGATTTGTGCCTGGTTTCATGTCTTGCTCCTGTCCGATTTTTACGATCGGATCTGATTTCTACTTACACTTCTGCAAATGTGCCGGTGCTATCGCCAAACGATTCTTCGGCTATACCTGCACGCTGCAACATTGTCAGGTGAAGATTCGCCAGCGGCGTATCCTGCGGATACACCAGATGCTGATTACCCTTGATGCTGCCGCCGCCGAGACCAAACACTGCGTTAGGCTGCGGATCGTGGTTGTGCCTGTCGCTATTGCTCATGTTGGAGCCGAACAGGATGATCGAGTTGTCGAGCACTGAACCATCACCCTCTGGCATTGCATCGAGCTTCTCGAGGAAATAATTGAATGTGCTGGTATGGAATGTTTGCACTTTCGCAAGTCGCGCCATTTTCGCCGGATCACCACCATGATGAGACAGCGGATGGAACGCTTCGGACACACCAATGTTGGTGTAGGTACGCATGCTGACTTCTTTCTCCATCATGAAACTCGCCACGTTGGTCAGGTTGACCTGATACGCCAGCGCAATCAAATCGAACAATATTTTCAGATGTTCTTCAAACGAAGTGGGAATACCGACCGGTGCGTCGGGGATTGTCACATCGCTGAGATCCTGGCTTTTCATCATCTGTACACGTCGTTCTATTTCGCGTACTGATTCGAGGTAGTTCGACACCATCGCATTGTCAGCAGCGCCCAGCTTGCGCTGCATCGCTGCGGCGTCACTCATGACAGAGTCGAGGATGCTGCCATTCTGATCGATGATCACCGAACGCTCTGCGGTATTGTCGCCCTGGCCGAACAGTTGGAAGAATAGTTTGCGTGGATTGTTTTCACCCGGCAAAGCCTGCTCCGGTGTGCGGAACGACAGTGCGCTGCCGAACGCACAAGAGAAGCCTGGTGCACACGGCCCATTGGTAGGCGTGCCAACTTCTATCGATGGGAACGTGGTTGTTTGGCCGATGTGGCGAGCAGCGATCTGGTCACACGTAACACCTTTTGTTGGATCACTGGTGTCTCCCGGTGCCACGCAGCGCAACCAGGTGCCAGCTACGATGCCGTGCGGATCATTACTCTCGGCAGGTTTGTTACGCAACCCTGAAACGATTGTCATGCGATCCTTGAATTTGGCCGCAGGTGCGAGAATTTCAGGCACTTCAAACTCGGTGCCCACTTGGGTAGGAGTCCAGCGATCCATCACGGCGCCATGCGGGAAAAAGATATAGCCGAGGCGAGGCTGTGGTTTCGCAGCCGTCTGCGCAAGAGCCGTAGCCGCAGGAATCATCGCATCCAGCAAAGGTAGTGCGACCGTACTGCCAAGGCCACGTAATACCATGCGGCGTGATAGATGTTTCTTCGTGATAAACATTGCAGTCTCCCTATCAATTAGTTGGGGTTGATGAGCCGTTGAGGGCGACATCACCGGCATTTTCAATGCTGGTTACTTCTGGCACTTTTTTCATCTGGAACAACTTCGTTTCGATAATGCTCGTTATAAGCGTAGAAAACCGATAATCGTCTTCAGCCGCGGCGCGCACGACGCTGCGTACTACCGGCATGTCGCGTGCTTCCATTGGTCGGCCTAGTGCATAGGTCATGAGTTTTTCAGTCAGTGACTGTGCAAACAGCGACGGTCTGGCCAACAGTGCCGCACGTAAATCCTGCGGACCATTTACAACACTACCGTTAGGCATGATGCCTGATGCATCGACAGGTTCGCCCGTATAACGATCACGATCACGCCATTTGCCAACCGCATCGAAATTGTCGAGTGCGAAGCCGAGCGGGTCCATGACCGAATGGCATGCGTTACATTGTGGGTTCGCACGATGCTGTTCGAGTCTTGCGCGAACCGTGGTTGCAACTGTACCGGCTGCGTTTTCGGGAAGTGCTTCGACGTTTGGTGGTGGCACGGGTGGCGGTGTACCCATGATCGTTTCGAGAATCCATGCGCCACGCAGAACAGGACTCGTGCGGTTCGGATAGGCAGTTGCCATCAGGACACCACCTTTGCCAAGCAAGCCCCAACGATTGGAATCCTTGAGATCGACGCGGCGGAAGCGATCACCCTTCACATCGTTGATGCCATAGTGGAGAGCGAGACGTTCGTTCAAATAAGTGTAGTCTGCATCCATCAGACGCATGATGCTCTGGTCTTCGCGGAACACACTGTCGATGAAGAGCGCAATTTCTTTACGGAAATCGGGGCGCAGATCGCCGGGGCCCGACGCATACGGGAAAATCTTGTCATCGGGATTCAGTTCATCGAGCTTGCCGAGTTTCAGCCACTGCGCGGCGAAGTTTTCTGCGAGTGCGCTTGAGCGTGGATCAGCCAACATACGTTTGACCTGACCTTCCAGCACACCTGGATCTTCCAGTTTGTTGGCGATCGCAAGTTCGAGTAATTCATCGTCTGGAATACTGCTCCACAGGAAGAACGACAAACGTGACGCGAGGTCCAGGCTGCCCAACTGATACACAGCACCGGGATCCAGATTGTCGGGCGCAACTTCAGCGCGATACAGGAAACTTGGGCTCGCAAGTGTGCGGGTTAATGCTTGACGAATACCTTCTTCGAAGCCGCCTGCTTCCTTACCTTTGTTGTAGAAGGCCAGGAGAGGTGCTTTATCTTCGTCGGTTAACGGACGGCGATAAGCGCGTGTAGCAATGTTGGTAATGATTTCTTCGGCGCACAGGTTTTCCTGGCTGCTGTCCTCTGGATAACAGCTGAAGATTTTTTCGCGCGTTGGAGTGTTGCTGATGCCGGCCGCAACAAACGGACCACGCACTTCAACCGAAGGAATATTCAGAATGCGATCCTGCACGGCGCCCGGAATAAAATGCTGCAATGTGTCGTCGGATTCGGCAAACGTATGGCGCACGAACGTAACACCCACTTTGTGCGGTCCTGCCGAGGTCGTGAAGCGAATATCCTTGGTCCGGCCGTTCATGATAGCCAGCGGTTCACCCTGATCCTTGTCGAGTGCAATACGATCCGCGTCGCCGCCGAGAATTGTCTCGTATACCTTTTCGCCGTCGATCGTAACAATCATCTTGTTTTCAAATTCGATGTTGTACATCCATGCAGACAAGTCGAAGTCGCCGACGTTGACTGAATATTCGCCATCAGCAGGGAACCAGTGTTCAACCAGCATGCCGCCGCGTGTACCAAGCGGCAGTCCATCAATGTGAAATTGCTGCGAACCACCACCCGTTGCACGCGCTGCGAGAATTTCCGGTGCTTTGTATGCAACGCTGCCAAGGGCTGGTGCAGGATCGCCAACAACTTGCTCGGCTATCGAGCGAGCCGCTGAAACATACTGATTGATAAACGCTGGAGAGACTTGCAGTGCTTCCGCAATATTGTCGAAGCCATCGGCGGTTGGATCGGCTGGCAAAATCTCGGCGGGCTTGACGTCGAGTGCAAACAAATCACGAATGGCATTCGCATATTCTTTGCGGTTGAGGCGATGAATTACGACATGTTCGGGGTACGCTTCTTCGAGGCCTGCTTCATCAAGGTAAGATTCCATCCACGCGATAAATGCATCAGTGCGCTGTTCGTCGGGACGGATTTTGTTGGGCGGCGGCATCATGCGGCCGCGCAGTTTTTTGAGTACTTTCTCGAACAGTTCAGGATTGGTCGGAACGTCGGTCGGACTCACACCAGTGAAATCCACGCCACCGAAGAAGTCATCGAAGTTATGGCATTCGGTGCAGTAGTCCTCGAAATAGGGCCAGAATTGATCAGCTTGCTTCAATGCGGCGAAGTCGTGCTGCGGAGCTGCGCTTTGGGCATTTGCCGCAGGATTACAGGCGATAACGGCAATAGCCATCAAGGCCAAAGCCAACGGCTTTTTGGCTGGCTGTTTGCCTGCTTTAAGTGTGTTGTTCGATGCTAGAACGTTATGCATATCTGGTTCCGGTTTCAGCCGTTCGCGGCCTGCAATTTATACGGTCTTTCTACTGTATATAGACTCGTTTTTTCGCGCTTTTGTTACTGCAATATTGGGGCAAATTGTGACAACAACAGGGATTTTTATGCATCCGGCGCGTAGTGGGGTATCAGGCTCCACTGCGACAGCTCGACAAACATGTCCGAATTGCCAAATTTACCCTCATAAGCCGCGGCGGGTTTAGCGGCAAGTGTTTCCGGCACACTGTTGGCTTTCATGAACAGATCGCGCACTTTTGCGAAGATATCGGCATACATGTCGCGCATGACAACAAGCTCAGCCTTTGTCATGACGGGGCCACTGGCAGGAACAATAATCGTACCGTCGTTGGCGATGCTGAGCAGAGTCTCAATGCCATCGACCAGGCCGCCAATCCAGCCGCCGGTCCACCAGTCCATCAGGGGCCAGCCGTCGCTGTTGATCACACCACCGGTGTGCAGCACGTTATCTGCGGGCAGGAAGACATACATATCACCGTCCGTATGTGCCTGGCGCAAGTAACCGTATTCAATGCTGTCGCTGCCATGGGGCAGATTGCCGTAGTGGTAAAAAATTTCACTGGGGCGTGCGTTTTCAGGGAGTGGCGCAAAACTGGACTGTTCCCACGGACGTTGAATTTCTGTGCTGAGCCACTGCCGGGTATTTTCATGAGCGAAGATGGTAACGTCGCGATTGCCAAGTTCGTTGTTGAGGCCTGTCTGTTCGCGGTGCCAATGGGTATTGATCAGTGTCGTGAACTTGCGACTGTCGAATGTGCTCTCAATAAGCTTGCGAAGGTCGCTGGCATGCTGCTCAAGACCACCATCTACTGAAAGCAGGTCGCCGTTCGCAGCCTTCTTGACGAGTACATTGCCGCCACTGCCTGTGATAAGTGCTGTGGTTGCATTCAGGTTTTGCACCGTCAGCTCAGCAGATTGCGCGCGCGCTTTGTGTTGCCAACTGGATCCCAGCAAAAGGGAGGCGCCAGTGCCGATAGATACGTGCATTAAAGCTCTGCGTGTGATCATGGAAATTCAGGGTTCGGGTTGCTTCAAAGAGGGACGTCGGTGCGTTGCTGGAAACGCCATGACAGTGAATTATTTGTTTTGCCAAGTATAAGGCAGCAGGCTACCGCAGTGCTATCAAAGAAGCCGTGGATGCTGGTTTCAGATCAAGGGTTCGCGACCACAGACTGCTGATTGACCCCGGTTTATTAGCGGGCTATTTGGTTATTGCCCCATTTATCGCGCCACATTTTTATCGCCTGATTTTTCGGCCACAATAGCTGCACAGTTTGCCCGCTTGTTATAAACAGGTAGGTGATTTATGCTTCTGCCGCTTGCAGTTTTCCATAAAAACAGCATTAAAAAACCGATTATTAATCCAGTAGTTATCAATCAATAGCTATCAGTAGCTATCAACCAAAATTAAAAAGGGGGCATCACCATGACTGATCCGCGCGAGATTATCGACAAGTCCAGCATGACAGCAATGCAATACATAATTGTCGTGATTACTGTATTGCTCAACGCCATGGATGGTTTCGATGTTCTGGCAATCAGCGTGTCTGGTCCCGGCATCATGGGTGAATGGGGTATCGATCGCGCCCAGTTGGGTGTGGTGCTCACCATGGAGCTCATCGGCATGGCAATCGGCTCCGTATTACTTGGTGGTGTAGCCGACAAATACGGCCGTCGCACCATGCTTCTTGGTTGTCTTCTTGTCATGTCATCAGGCATGTTCCTGGCAACCACCGCAAGCAGCGTCGCAATGCTCAGCATCTGGCGTGTGTATACCGGTCTTGGTATCGGCGGCATGTTGTCCACCACCAACGCGGTAGTGGCTGAATTCTCGAATAACAAACGTCGTGCGATGTGTATCTCCATGATGGTTATTGGATATCCAATCGGCGGTATTTTCTGCGGTGAAATCGGCAAGGCGTTGCTTGATGCAACAGGCAGCAACTGGCGCACAATGTTCACTGCTGGTTCGATTATGTCAGCAGCGCTGATTCCCGTTATCTATTTCCTTGTTCCAGAATCAATTCATTGGTTGAGCCGCAAACAGCCTCCTGGTGCATTGGCCAGAGTTAACGCTGCGTTGACTAAGCTGGGTCATGCAGCCGTGCAGAGTTTGCCGATCATTACTGCTGAGGCACGCAAGAAGTCAGTCAAGGATATTTTCTCTCCTGCTCTTGCGATGATTACAATCCTCGTCACATTGGCCTACTTCTTCCACATCATCACGTTCTACTACATCCTGAAATGGACCCCGACACTTGTTGTGCAGATGGGCATGCCCGCGTCTGTTGCATCAGGTGTGCTGACATGGGCGAACGTTGGTGGAGCTCTTGGTGGCGCTGTGTTTGGTATCTTGACCGCACGCATCGGATTGCGACCATTGTCGATTGGCATTCTGATCTTGTCGGGTATCAGCGTTGCGTTCTTCGGACGCGCAGACTTCAACGTTCAATCGTTGAGCTACCTGGCCGCGCTTGCAGGCTTCTTCGGTAATGCTGGTGTATCGGGTCTGTATTCGATCGTAGCTTATGCGTTCCCGACTCACGTACGTGCAACTGGTACCGGCTTCGTAATCGGCGTAGGCAGGGGTGGTGCGGTGTTGTCACCAATGATTGCTGGCTTCCTGTTGCAAGGTGGCCAGGACAAAGGCACAGCGCTTGCTGATATCTTGTCGAACGTTGGCCTCGTAATGGCAATTGGTTCGATATTGGCGGCAGGTGTACTGTTCTTCCTCAAGCTTGGTACCGACAAACCATCTGATGCAACTGTTACAGATGCCAAAGGTTCGAAGACCATGAACAACGCTTCCATGGCCTAAGCCGTGAACGCTGCAAGAAATTGAAGAAAAGGGCAGACAATCTCTGCCCTTTTTTTTGCGCGCGTTTCTTGTGTTCGGCATGGTGCATGCCGAGTTGATCCAATAGAATGCGGGCACGTTGTTATTAACTTCACGAACGCTGCAACCGCCGACCACCAAGTCCTCAAAGAAATTGCGCCACAGGAAACACTCCCACATGGCAAGCATTATCAAAATTGAAAACCTCAGTAAGACCTATGCCTCCGGCTTCCAGGCACTCAAGAATATCAATCTCGAAATCAGGGAAGGCGAAATTATCGCGCTGCTTGGTCCGAACGGCGCCGGTAAAACCACTCTGATCAGTATCGTGTGTGGCATCGTTAATCCGAGTGCCGGGCGAGTCACGATTGGTGGTTACGACATCGTCAAAGACTATCGTGCAGCACGCACCATGATTGGCCTCGTTCCGCAGGAACTTGCTACAGACGCTTTCGAAACGGTAACCGCCACCTTTGCATTCAGTCGCGGTGTGTTCGGCAAAAAAGCAGATCCGGCACATCTCGAGTCGATACTCAAAGCACTTTCCCTCTACGATAAAAAAGACAGCAAGATTGCGACGTTGTCAGGCGGCATGAAGCGCCGCGTGATGATTGGCAAGGCGTTGTCACATGAACCACGCATCCTGTTTCTCGACGAGCCGACCGCAGGTGTCGATGTCGAATTGCGCAAGGACATGTGGAATGTAGTGCGCCGCTTGAAGGAATCAGGCGTGACCATCATTCTGACCACGCACTACATTGACGAGGCCGAAGAGATGGCCGACCGCATTGGCGTCATCAATAAAGGGGAACTCATTCTTGTTGAAGACAAAGATGTACTGATGCAGAAGCTCGGTGAAAAACGGCTGATTTTGCAACTAACGAAACCTATCTCTGAAGTGCCCGCAGGTTTGGCTGCCTATCGCCTCGAACTGCAGAATCAGGGCAGCAGCCTCATGTACACCTACGACGCCAACCAGGGTGATTCTGCCGACATTGCGCATCTGCTCGATGCGATTACCGCTGCTGGTATTCAGTTCAAGGATCTCGAAACCCGGCAGAATTCCCTCGAAGAAATTTTCGTCAATCTGGTGAAAAAATAATGAATATCTATGCCATCAAAGCCATCTACATTTTTGAAATGTCGCGCACGTTTCGCACTATCGCGCAGAGCATTATTTCTCCCGTGGTTTCAACGTCGCTTTATTTCGTCGTGTTTGGTAGTGCGATTGGTTCGCGCATGAACGATGTTGAAGGCATCAGCTACGGAGCGTTTCTGGTGCCCGGCCTGATCATGTTGTCGATACTGACTGAGAGTATTTCCAACGCGTCGTTCGGTATTTATTTTCCGCGCTTCATCGGCACTATTTATGAAATGTTGTCAGCGCCGGTTTCGCCAATGGAAATTGTGATCGGCTATGTGGGGGCAGCCGCCAGCAAGTCGATCATGATCGGCTCGATTATTCTCGCTACGGCCGCGTTATTTGTGCCCATGCAGATCATGCACCCCTTCACGATGCTGCTGTTTCTTGTGCTAACGTCGATTACCTTCAGCATGTTTGGTTTTATTATCGGCATCTGGGCTGACAGCTTCGAGAAACTGCAAATCATTCCGCTGCTGATCATCACGCCGCTGACGTTTCTCGGCGGCAGTTTTTACTCCATCAATATGCTGCCGGAAGTTTGGCAAACCATTACGTTATTCAATCCAGTGGTGTATCTCGTGAGCGGTTTCCGCTGGAGCTTTTATGAAATTTCCGATGTGAATGTTGTCACCAGTCTGTTGATGACAGGACTCTTCCTGCTTATCTGTGTCGTGATCCTGTACTGGATTTTCCGAACGGGTTACAGGTTGAAGAAATAGCCGTCATGCGTAATTGCTGTTTGCAGGAGGCTGAATGCCTGAACTGAATGATCTCAGATTGTTGTTGGCTGCCGAGCGCACCTTGCTTGCGTGGAACAGAACAAGCCTCGCGCTCATAGGTTTTGGTTTTCTGGTAGAACGATCTGGCTTGCTGACAGAGGGCAATGGCGCTGACGATTTAACGTTCGTGGTCGGGCTGGGTTTTATCGCGTTGGGAATTTTGGCTGTGTTCTTTTCGTCGCGCCAATATATGCTGATTGTACGTTCGTTGAATGCAGAAGAATTTCCCGCCTCTTATTCCGCCAGGTTCGGGTTAGTAGTTAATGCTCTTGTCGGTGTGTTGGGAGCCGCGTTAGTGATCGCGCTTTATTTTGGGCAACACTGATTTTTCTATTACCTGGCTGCGTGGCCTGATTAAGAAGCAGGACAGGGCGCACAAAATCTCCCGCTATTTATCGATGAATATGGCTCACTTGTATTCACTCGGTAGTAATAACAGCCATTCACGTTCCACTTCTGAATTGGCGCACGGCCCTTTTTTTCCATACGACAATTTGAGTTGTAAGTGGATTGCGGTCGGACTTATGCTCAGTACGGACGACTGAGCTACAAATCTTTCATCGATAGTTGCTTTGCCTGGCGGGCGAGATTTGTATTCTCAGAACGATTTTTTACATCTCGACTGGATATACGGAGAAACCATGACAAACGTTTCCATGTATCACGAAGGAATGCGCGAGTTGCAGGATATTCGCGACACCAGACAGTTGGCCGATCGTCTCGAACAAACAATCGTGCACTCTGCATTTACCAGCGACGATCGGGACTTTATCCAGCAGTGCGCCATGGTTTTTGTTGCGACGGCCGACAGTGAAGGAAATCCTGATTGCTCGTACAAAGGCGGCATACCTGGTTTTGTCCAGGTGCTTGATGATCACACTCTTGTGTTCCCCGACTACGATGGTAATGGTATGTATCGGTCGTGGGGCAATCTTCTGGTTAATCCTCATGTAGGCCTGCTGTTCATCGATTTCGAAAAACAAAAACGCATCCGCGTGAATGGTGTTGCGCAGGTTAGCAATGATGATGGGCTACTTAATGAATATCCGGGTGCGGTATTTATTATTCGTGTAACGGCAGAGAAAATATTTCCGGCATGTCCTCGTTATATCCACAAGATGCAACTTGCGGAACTTTCGGTGTATGCCCCACGAACTGACTACACGCCTCCGGTTCCGGCGTGGAAGTCGTCGCCCACATTTTGTGATGCACTCCCCGCACGCGACAAACCGCGGTCATGAAAATTTTCGTTACGGTGCTGACCTGGCTGGTTTCTGTTGTGGTCATTGGTTGCATCACATTCTTCATGGTTATCATGTTGGCCGGACCACACGCGGGTTTATTGCCTTATTGGCTGGAGTCGGTGGTAGTTGTATCAGGATGGTTGGCCATTCTGATTTTCCCGGCATTACTTGCGCGTAAAGTTTGGCGACGATTCACACAGCGCGAGAGTGGTGGTGGGAGCTTGGGTGTTAACAATTGAAGTCGCGAACAAAGTTCAGAACAAAGTCCCGAAGTCCTTGAGAGCCTGTTGGCTGTAAGGACAAACGGGATTAACCAGAGATTTTTTTATCAGGCTGTGAACAGATCTTCAATCGACAGATAACGTTCACCTGTGTCGTAGCAGAAAATCAAAACACGTTTTCCTGCCGGAATTTCGGGCAGTTTTTGTGCAAGTGCCGCGAGGGTGGCGCCTGATGAAATGCCGACGAATACACCTTCTTCACGCGCACAGCGCCGTGTCATTTCAAACGCTGCTTCTTCGCTTACCGCAATAGTGCCGTCAAGAATACTGGTATTCAGCACGGCCGGAATAAAACCAGCGCCGACGCCTTGAATGCGATGCAGGCCTTTTTCCTTGCCTGCAATCACCTGCGATTTTTCCGGTTCAACCGCAAATACCTGCAGGTTCGGAAACTTTGCTTTTAATACTTCAGCACAACCCGTGATATGACCGCCGGTGCCAACACCGGTGATGAGGTAGTCGATGCCGTCCGGAAAATCCGCGAGGATTTCCTGTGCGGTGGTCTCGCGGTGAATTGCCACGTTGGCTGGATTGTTGAACTGCATCGGCATCCAGCTGTTCGGATTTTCCTGCAGCAGTTCGTTGGCTTTCTCGATACAGCCGGCCATGCCTTTTTCACGTGGCGTCAGCACAATTTCCGCGCCGAATGCCTTCATGATTTTGCGTCGTTCAATCGACATCGATTCCGGCATTGTCAGTATCAGGCGATAACCCTTGATCGCTGCGACCATCGCGAGGCCAATACCGGTGTTGCCGGAGGTTGGTTCGATAATCACAGTATCCTTTTTCAGCACGCCGGATTTCTCTGCGTCTTCGATCATGGCTTTGGCGATACGATCTTTGATGCTCGCGCCAGGATTGTCGCGTTCCATCTTCATCCAGATTTCTGCCTTGTCACCAAACATCTTGTTGATGCGCAGATGCGGAGTATTGCCGATGCTGTCGAGGATACTGTTGAGTTTCATGAAGTCAGACTCGTTGGTTTACTTATTGGTAAAGCCGTATAACCGATGCGGATTGTCGACCAGCAGTTTTTGCTGTTGCTCTGGTGTTTCTGCCATCAACGGAATGAGATCAACGAGGTCACCATCGTTAGGCATGTGTTCCTTGATGTTTGGATGTGGCCAATCGGTGCCCCACAACACGCGATCCGGTGCGATTTTTATCAAAGCTTTCGCAAATGGAATTGCATCGGTGAATGGAGGGCCCATGGATGAAATGCGTTCCGCCCCACACACTTTGACCCAGCAGTTATCGCGTTTGGCGAACTCGAGCAAAATCTTGAACGGCTGTTGGTCGAGACCATCCTTCGTTGGTACACGTCCCATGTGATCGATGATGTAAGGAATCGGCAGACCATCGAGCAGTTTTTCATGACCGACGAGATCGATGGCATCGAAATGCATGACCACATGCCAGTTGAACTGTTTGATGCGGTTGATGATCAGATGGAATTCATCCATGTCGGGTACGCCGCCAAGATGTTTAACGAAGTTGAAACGGCAACCGCGAATGCCTTTGCTGTCGAGGTCGGCAATTGCTTTTTCGTCGAAGGTTTTATCGATGTTGGCAACACCGCGATACGCACCGCCGCTTTGGGCAATTGCGTCGATGATGGGCGCGTTGTTCACACCATGGCAACTGGCATTGACGATAACTGCACGAGTCAGGCCGAGTGTTTGCTGCAGCGCCTTGAACTTGTCGAGACCAGCATCGGGTGGTGTATAGGTGCGATCTTCGGCATAGGGATATTTGTCAGCCGGCCCAAAAATATGGCAATGCGCATCGGTCGCGTTGGGCGGCAGTTTGAACTTCGGTGTTTTGGTATCTGGATCGGGTGCACGGCAAGGTTTGGTCATACTGAATATCCGTTAACTGGCTTGAAAAATGGTCTGAATATTGTCTAGGTGCTTTAGTGGAAATGCCTCAAAGCCGGGGTAATTTACCACAATGCCCACGTGCTTAAAGTAATTTTTTACCTGCCTTAACCGGGCTGCTTAAGTATACTTCGCAGCCTTGTTGAGTTTGCGTTTAGGGCTTTTTAATTCATGTCCAGTTCCCCGGTTTTTATTGGCGGTTTCCGCAGCGGTACTACCTTACTGATCAATCTGCTTGGCATGCATCCAGATATCGCACCGTGGTTCGAAACCAAGGAATTCAGTGAAGCGCTGCGTTATATGCGTGTATTGGCCCGACCCGAAGCAACTGAATTTGAACAGCGTTACTGTGTGCCGCCAACTCCGCCAGGATTTACGCTCCCAGCTGTTACCGAACGTATGCAGCAGCTGATACGAAGTACTGACGCGCGCCAAAACCAGACTGAAGCAAGTGGCAAGGCAGCGTATGAGAAATATCCGATAGGTAATGATTGTGTGAGTTATTCGCTGGCAGATGCAGAGGCGGCTCTGCAACATTGGCAGGAATCTGCAGTTGGCGACTTCGGTGCTGTCGCTCGTGCAACTGGCACTTTGATCAACACGCTTGGCAAACTGCACTGCGAACATTTTGGCGCACCTGTATGGATAAACAAGACACCGGAAATTTCGCGCTTCGGCAACGAGCTACGCAGCGCGTTGGGCGCATGCCGGATTATCTATGTTGTACGTGACGGCATGCAGGTTGCGGTATCAGGACAAAAGCTCGGGTGGGGCGGCATCGAAACTCTCGCGTTCAACTGGAAGGGTTTGCTGGAACAGACGCGCGAAGCGATGCAGGCGTTTCCCGCAGACTATCTCGAGATTCGTTATGAGTCGCTCATTCGTGAACCCATTGCCACGCTCAATACGGTGCTCGAGTTCAGCGGTCGCGGAAAAATTGGCGAGGCTATCATCAGTGAATTCCAGCAACGTTTCGGCGCAAAAGCCTTCGATGTGAAAAAATTGACTGAGGGTCCTGGGTTGAATCCAGAGGAGCGTGCAGCATTCATGCGTGTTGCAGGTGATATGCAGCAAGCATTGGGATATCAGACAAACTGAGTGCGTGGGTATCAGACAAACTAAAAGTGCAGCGTGGCGGAAAATGTCGAGCGACACGTTAAATTTCGAAATGGGAACAGCATTTATTTAATGCTCGCATCCTCGCTATCTCTTACCGTCATTCCCGCGAAGGCGGGAATCCAGGAGACCGAGTGCACAATCATCTGGATTCCCGCCTTCGCGGGAATGACGAAATATGGGGATTTTCACTTAAGTAGGTATCATTCTCTGAGCCGGTTTTTTCAACTGTTGAATCGGCATCGATGTAATATCCAAACAGGTCATAACGAAGTTATTGAATTGTGACTTTACTCGGGCTTTTATCGCAGACAAATAAGTCAAACGCAGACACACAAGTCAAACGCAGACAAACAAGTCAACGCAGACAAACAAGTCAACGCAGACAAACAAGTCATCGCAGACAAACAAGTCAACGCAGACAAACAAGTCAACGCAGACAAACAAGTCATCGCACACAAGTCTTTAAGGCTTCATCTCTCGCAAAAAAGCGCCTGCACATTTTTTTGTGCTGATACGGCCCAACCGGATGAAACCGGGACGGACAATTCGCCACTGAGTGGATTCGCGTTTGTTACTTGCGGTTATTTGTAATTGGTAATCAGCGACATCACGCCACAAAGCCAACATCATGTTTTTGCGATGACTGTGATGCCTGCGAGGGAAACTGCGTTGCAGTTTGAGAGAAGAGTTTTGCGTTCTGCTAGAAGAACTGTCCGTTACGAACAAACTGCGACACGATCCACTTGTCGTGATTTAACGGAGGTCTGCCCGCATGCATCGTCTGCAGGTTGGGACTGCTGTCGGGCAACACGTTCACGAAAAACAGACCATCGCCGCGCCTGGCCTTGTGTCGTATTCCTAACCGGGGGAATTCAGTTTCGCCGCCATCGTAGTTGTCGTTGAGGTAGACGAGGAAAGTTACTATGCGTTGGCCGCTGCGTGCTACTTGCTGTTCATAATCCGGCACATGTGGATCGATGAAGTCGAAGTGTTCGGTTATCTCTTCACCTGGCGCGTAATGCAACACGGTTGCAACTTCGAAATTGCGGATCGGTGCGCCGAGGCTGTTGGCCATGCGGTGCTGCAACAGAATGTTGACAAGGTCGGTATCGAGCAATTCAAAACTTGCGGAACTGTTGGTGCGGGTATGGTGAGTTGTAACCTGCTGGTGCACTGCATCATAAACTTTTGCACGATCGAGCCGGGGACGTGCGCGTTTGATGAGCCACTGGCAGACTTCCTTGCTGGCAAATTCCGGGTACACGCGAATCAGCGGATTGGTGGAAAGGTCTGAGTGGGATGGGGGTGTTGTCCAGTCCTGCAGATTTACCCCCTGCGTGATTTCGCGCCAAAAATCGGCGCTCGCGCTGCGCTGTGCAGCGAGTTTGCGATTGGACGTTAACAACAACAGTTGATCTTGTGAGGACGTATGGCCGCGAAATGCAGCCAATGCGAGGGTTTCCAATGCGCCTTGCCAGCTTTGCTGACATTGGTAACCTAATGCATAGAGGCTGCTCAGAAGCGCAGGAGCTTCTGCGCTCCCAAGGGTTGTTGCTCTGTTGAATAATTGAAAAGCATCACTGGGATTTAACGGCGCGCGGTCACCGATCAGAAAACGTTTGCCAAGCTGAAGCGTGGCACCAACGTCACCCTGATTGACCGCCTTTACCAATAACTCCACAGCAGCCTGATGCTGGTTTTGTGCATCAAGCTCTGCTGCTTTGCCAGCGTCCGTGGAGGTCATTTGATTCACATTCGCCACTCATTCCAGATTTGCCGGCTGTTTACGTCGTATTCACGTCGTATAGAGGTAGTCGTTTATTCGGCGAACTCATAAACGGTGAAGAGTGTGCCGTCGCTGCCTGTGATGTCGAGTTTGCAATCACCCACACTGGCTGGCAGGTTCCAATCGACGTCGGCTTGATATTCGAGTTCCAGCGTACGACGGTCGCAATGTGCGATAACTTTTGAAAGTGTACCTTCACGCACATCGGCAATCGTGAAAATTCTGCGGGATGGTACATGGCTCCAACCGCCGTCTACTATTTTGCCGAGCGACGCGAGTGGGTCAGGGGATGCAAGTTGTTGTTCAGCAGCAGTAACAAACTGGTGGAGTTCATCAGTTGCTTCAATGTCATACAGCTCGTCCAATATTGTCCAGGTTCTCTGTACTTCGGCCTGCTGCCTGAGCGCGGCTGCCATCATCAGATGCTGTTTTAGCGCACCCTGCAGAATTTCAGTGGTCAGCATGTACTGCGGTGCGCCGGCTGTATCCGTGGAACTGTTCGTTGCTTTGCGAATCGTGACCAACGCTGCAAATGGATCTTCCAGGCCGGTTAACGCAGCGGTCATCATCTGATTCATCAAGGCATAGTCAAATACACTGTGCACTTCATTGTCGAGTACGTTCTGGATCGCGTCGCGGGCTCCACTGTAGTCTTTCGCTGCGAGCTGCGCGTTGATAGCTTCCAATGCCATTGCGACCGCAGGTGAAATCGCCAGCTGCTCCATAACGCGAATATTGAAAGTGTGTTCCTGGTTCAGGAAATCCCTGGCTTCACCATTGACGGTGCCGGGCGTAAATGTCCATGCGGCTATGGTGTCTTTGACCAGTCCTTCATAAATTGGGTTAGTGAAACCGCCTACGATCTCGACATCGCCGGTAGTGCCATCGGCCTTGACGGTATAACGCGCTGTGATACTACCTTCATTGGCCGTGCCAGGAATGGTGACTACCTGCGTGATTGGCGCTGGTTTTACGAAAACAGGGGGTGCCGCTGGTGCAGCGTCCTGTGCGGTCGCCAAAGAGGAAGCGAGAAGGTATGCGGCGGTGCTGATTACTAAGGCTCTGATAATGGGTTTTGGTGTTTTAACAAACATGGGTGTTTCCCTTTTAATAGTTTTGTAGGGGTGCAAGTACAGGTAATAGTAGAGCCAAAACGGGTTGGTGGTCTATCGGCCGTACAAGGAATGAGGTGTAAAAATTATGGATATTCCGCAGCATAAATAATTTGTTATTCATTCATCAT
>JAZKES010000013.1:0-12837 GCA_040386995.1 Pseudomonadota bacterium
GGGTCAACTTTACCCCTGGAGTGAATTGCGCAATCTTGACCACAGACCGCTGCTTTTTGATTTTACTGTAGTAATTGTGGTCGTTTTCGCTGGAGTGGTTGGCTGGTCCAATGCTGCAGAAGCATAGTGAGCCGGTCGGGATTGCGATGCGCCATTGTTCGGTCTGCGATTCTGGCCGGACCGGGCTGGACGCTGACCTTCGGATTGCCCACGATTGTTATTGTTGCTGCGGCGTTGCTGACCACCATGGGCATTCGCAGGCCGACCACCACCATGTTGCCGTGAGGAGGGAGCGGGTGCCTCGCTAACGACAAGTGTGTTGCCATTGCGCTGCAAATCGCTTTCCTGGTTCCATCTGCTTTCCGGTACAACTCCAGGAGTCGCTAACTGGCGGGGCTGCCTGCTGGAAGTAGATGTATGCGGTCGGGAATTTTTCTGCGCAGGTCTGCTCGAATTGCGGCGCGGGTTCTGCCCCTGGCCTTGACCTTGTTCACGTCTTGGGCCGTGATCGCGGCGTTGTCCTTGTACAGGCTGCTCGATGATATCGACATTGCCTGCGCGTATTTGCAAAGTGCTGCGATCAAATTCCAGGCGTTCAATCTTGCGTTGAATCAAACGCTCAATCGATCGCAGCTGGCCGGTTTCTTCATCTGAAACCAGTGAAATTGCAACGCCGCTCGCGCCAGCGCGACCGGTACGGCCAATACGATGTACGTAATCTTCGGCCACTTGTGGTAAATCGAAATTCACGACCATCGCGAGCTGATCAATATCGAGGCCTCGTGCTGCGATGTCTGTCGCTACCAACACTTGCACTTGATTGCTTTTGAAATCAGCAAGTGCCTTGGTGCGCTGCGCCTGGCTCTTGTTGCCATGAATCGCAAGTGCCTGCACGCCATACTGAGCCAGTTTCTTGGCAAGATTGTTTGCGCCATGTTTAGTGCGTGCAAAAACCAGTACCTGATCTTTCGTATCGCTTATCAGTTTTCCTAACAAGGGAAGTTTGATGTCCTTGTTGGCCATGTATAGTTTCTGGGTAATTAGCTCGACAGTTGAATTGCGCGGCGCCACATCGATTTCAATTGGCTTGTTGCAAATTGTTTTGGCTAGCGCGCGGATTTCGTCGGAAAAAGTAGCCGAGAACATCAGGTTCTGACGTTCCTTGGGCAGCAGGGCCAGAACCTTGCGAATATCACGAATGAAACCCATGTCGAGCATGCGGTCAGCTTCGTCGAGTACGAGTACTTCGAGTTCATTAAATTTGATCGCGTTTTGTTGATACAGATCGAGCAAACGACCAGGAGTCGCAACCAGAATGTCGCAGCCTTTGCGCAATGCCATGAGCTGTGGATTGATGTTCACGCCGCCAAAGACTACAACCGCGCGGACTTTTTCATGTTTACCGTAAGTCTGGATGCTGTCGAGAATCTGGGCAGCAAGTTCACGAGTAGGGGTAAGAATCAGCGCACGTGTGTGATTGCTTTTTACAGGTGCTTTACCGCCTAGTAACTGCAATATAGGCAGGGTGAAGCCTGCAGTTTTTCCAGTGCCGGTTTGCGCGGCCGCCATTACGTCTTTTCCGGCAAGGACGGCTGGGATGGATTGAACTTGTATAGGGGTGGGAGTGGTATAGCCGGATTCGGTAACAGCTTGAAGCAGGGTTTCATTTAAACCCAGGGAGTCAAAAGTCATAAAGTCTCTTTTAAAAATATGCAAAATTTTGCATGAGTAGTGATGCAGCAGCACACTGGTCTGCAGGGCAAAAATATGCCTTGGCGGACGGACACTGCCAGTTAGTGTGTGACCAAAACGATGGTTGCACGATGTGCAATTCGATAGTTACTGATGAAAGCTGCGGCATCAATGTACAGCAGGATGACATGAGTGAAGGGTATGTACTGTCTGGAAATCAGCCAGTAGTGCCTTGCTAAGGAGAATGCACTGTTAGAAGAAATACATATTTGCAACTAACGGACGCTAACTTACCACAATTCCACATTTATTACCGGACTATTTCACGACGAACGTCTGCGGCTCTGCGATTGTTGTGACAGAACTCGCTAATTTTTAGAGGTTCGTACGTCGTTGTTGCCGCAATTCCATGCGCTCTGCAGAGTTATGAATATTCTGCACGATTAATCACACCAGCTTATTCATCTTGCGTCTGATCATGCGAGAGCAACACCTCGCATGTCAGATCAATGACCCTGAAGCCTTCGCCTGAGGAGTTAACACACCCTGCAGATTAGCCCTTTCAGGTAATAACCTTCGGGGAAAGTGGACAGGACGAGATGGTCACTATCCTGGCTCAGCTTTTCGAGGAATTGCACAGTACGCTTCGCATCGAGTGCTGCATCAGCAACAACTTTGTGGAACAGATCCTCTGGCATCAATCCGGAGCAGCTGAAGGTCGCGAGAATGCCGTTGCTGTTTAACAGCTGCAGCGCGAGCATGTTGATGTCTTTATAACCGCGGCAGGCCTGGGTCAGGTGCTGCTTGCTCTCCACGAATTTTGGTGGATCAAGAATGATGAGATCGAATTTACGGCCCTCAGCGCGATATTTGCGCAATGCGGAAAACACATCGGCAGCAAGATATTCACACGCAGTATCATCGATGTTGTTCAGCGCAATCTGCTGACGCGCAATTTGCAGAACGTTTTCCGAGGAGTCGAGATTAATGACCTGCTTCGCTCCCGCCGCCAGGCAATATACCGCCATGGTGCCCGTATAGCTGAAACAGTTCAGTACAGTTTTGTCTTTCGCGTAAGCGGCGATTGCCTGGCGGTTATGACGCTGGTCCAGATAGAAGCCGGTTTTATGGCCCGCATGTACATCAACGGTGAATGTAAGCGAGTTTTCGGAGATCAGCACCTCTGCAGGGACTTCTCCATGTAACGTTTGGGTGACAGGAGGTAATCCTTCTTTCTCGCGAATGTTGACGTCAGAGCGTTCGTGAATTGCACAAGTCGGAAATAATTTGCGCAAGGCCCAGACGATTTTGTCGCGATGGCGTTCAGCACCCGCACTGAGCAGTTGGCAAACGAGAACATTGTCGTAGCGATCTATCGTGACGCCAGGAAGTCCGTCGGATTCGGACGCGACGATTCTCATCGCATTCGTCTTTGCATCCAGCGCCTGTCTTGCGAGAGCTGCACTCTCGATGCGGCGCAGGAAAAATGCATTATCAATTACTTCGTTTTCCTCAAAGGTCCAGATACGTACACGTATGCTTGATTCGGGTGACCACGCACCACGCCCAAGCCAGACACCAGAGGCAGACTGAACATCGACAGTGTCGCCACTATGTAGTTTGCCTGTATGAGTCTTGATTGCACTCGTGAAAATCCAGGGATGCTTCCGGACCAGGGATTTTTCGCGGCCGGGTTGGAGAATAACTGTTGCTGTCATACTAACGTTTCGCCTTATTGAGCAATGTTTTCCGACACGTAGCCAGCCACATCACGTAATTGTTCAGGAGTAAATATTGCGCCCAGTGCGGGCATGTTGTTGCGGCCGTTTGAAACGACGTCGAGCACTATGTCAATGTTGGATGCATTGATCAGATCTATACCGCCGCCATGTCCACCATGACCATCTTCGCCGTGGCAAGCAGAACAAGCAGTCTTGAATATCACTTCGCCTGCGGCAAGGTCAGGTTCGCCTGCTGCAACCTCGATTGTATCGTCTTGGCCGGCCGTTGAACTAACCTGCATGGAAGCCGGTGCTGCGGGTTCAAGCGTTCCATTGAGCGCAAACAGCCACACATTGTCGCCGTGGGGCGAGGGGGCCAGAGTATTGCCTGCTGCGTAGGCAATGACGTATTCAGTGCCGTTGTATTCGAAAATGCTGACAGGTGCATTCATGCCTGCACCGGTCTGGAACTCCCAGAGTTTTTTGCCATTGCTGCTGTCGAGCGCAGTAAGCCTGCCGTCGTTACGGCCCACAAACAACAGGTCGGTTGCGGTAAGTGTTATGCCGCTGAAACAAGGCTCAGCCCACATTTGTTGCCAGACAAGTTTGTTGGTATGGGTATCAAGCGCTGCGAGAACGCCAAGGTTCGGCAGAGGTTCGCCACCAAAAACGCCACCGGTGTAGTCCTTGCCCTCTTCGGGGCGCTCGCTCGATATATCCGCCGACTGATAAATAAATGGTTTATCCGCCGCGCATACATAGGTGAAACCCGTTCGCGGATCATGTGCGCTGGGTGGCCAGTTGGCGCCCCCTGCAACGCCAGGCGCAACCACCACCGCCTCAGTCCAGAATGGCGTAAATACCTGACCGCCATTTTTCAGCGTATAGCCTTCCGGCGCAATGCGAATCGACTGGGGAACAAAAGCATCACCCACAGGATGCGGCTGAGTTGCGGAGGTAAAAACCATTGGTTCCTGGGGAACCGGCTTTTCCTCAATACCAATCAACGGCGCGCCCGTGACACGATCGAGAATGTAAAGCCAGCCGGTTTTGCCTGCCTGGGAAATTGCCTTGCGTTCTACACCATCGATGTTGATATCGAACAGGATGACCGGGTTCGGACCATCATAGTCCCAGATGTCGTGATGCACTTCCTGGAAGTGCCAACGGTACGCGCCGGTTTTTATATCGAGAGCAAGAATGGACGACGCGAACAAGTTATCGCCCGGACGGACACGCCCATTAAAGTCGGGTCCGGCATTGCCAGTCGAGAAATACAGCAGGCCGAGTTCTGGATCCACCGCCGGTGTTTGCCACATCGAAGCACCGCCGTCCATCCAGACAGTATTGTCCTGCGGCCAAGTGTCATGGCCAAATTCTCCCGGTCCAGGGATTGTATAAAACGTCCACACCAGCTCGCCTGTTTCAGCGTCGAACGCTTTTACTCTGCCGCGAATACCGCGCTCTGCACCTGCAAATCCGGTAATAACAAGCCCGTCATAAAATAATGGCGCACCGGTGATGGTATAACCCTCTTCCCATTTTTCTGCCTGCGTTTCCCATAGAACTTCTCCCGTTTTCATATCCAGCGCTTTAAGTTTCGCGTCGAGCTGGCCGACATAAACACGACCATCGCCAATCGCAACCCCGCGACTGGTCCAGCCACAGCAAACAGTACTGATCAGGAAATTCAGATTTGCTTTGTATTCCCACAAAATCGCGCCGGTATCGATGCTGAGCGCAAATACATCATCATCTCCGGTGATTACATAGGCCACACCGTCATAAACGAGTGGTGTCGCTTCGCCGGAATTGCGCGGGCCCATACCAGAACCGTTGAGATGAGTGCGCCATACGCCTTTGAGACTGGTGACGTTGTCTTTCGTTATTTCGGTGAGCGGTGAAAACCGGCGGTTGTAAATATCGCCGCCATTGGTTGGCCAGCTTGCAGTCGGATAGTTCACCAATGCCTCCGGTGAAAAATCCGTCTGGGCGAAAACATTGCTTGCGGTTCCCAAAGTCGAAGCAAACATCAAGGTAAAAAATGATTGTGTGAAACGTTGTGACAGCGACAAGCGACGTGTTGTTTTCATTATTATCAGCGCTCTGTGGAATTGCCGGGCAACTACCCGAAGGTGGCAAATATTAAACCACAGGAAGCAGGTTTGAAATTGCACTAAATAGGCAAGCAGCCTCTACAGTTTTGCTGCGAGGCTGCCATAAGAAGGTCACGGAAGCTTGGTTGGGCCTGACGCCGCGGGATCACGGATAGTTTCGTTGAACTCAATTTCGTCGATCGGCGCAAAGATCTGTTCCATCAGTTCGCCATTGAGCGAATCTTTCGCTTCGAGAGAGTAGGTTTTCGTATCGCTGGTCCACGGCTCCGCATAAAGTTCAGGATCAGTGATAGTAATGGTCAGTTCGAGCGTTTTCGGATCAGCACGGTGCCAGCGTTCTTCAACTTCAGTGAAGTCGGTGTACGGTGTGCCCCATTCATCAAGCCACGCGCGACCATCGAGGCCAACGGTTTTAACGACCAACGTGTCGCCTTCCCAAACACCAACGGAATATCCGTACCAGAAAGGGCCTGCAACAAGTGCATCGGGAACTTCGCGACCATCAGTCCAGATAGTGCGCCAGTGTTTGCCCCATTCGAACAGTTGAATAACGCGATCCGGCAGTTGCACCATCTCCATCGGGCGACCATATACCAGCGTGCGATACAGGCCTGGCGGATTGGCTTGGCCCAGTGGATCGTTCCCCGTTGCTGGCATTTCCTGGCGCGGGCCCTTGCCGGGCACATTCGCATCAAATACTTCGCGACCTGCCGCAGTGAAAGGCAGTTCCCCGGGACTCCACTGCGACATCGGATAGTTGTTTGATCCAGAGCCGCGTAACCAGACTCCAGTCAACTCATTCGTCTGGGCAGTTGCAACAGTCGCAACCATGCTCAGCGCAACAATTGTTAATTTGATCAGCTTGATCATCATAATGCTCCGTAATTGTTATTGTCTGATTTCGCCGGTTGGCAAACGTGAAGGCAGCAACTCGCCATTTACATACACGAGGCAATCAAACAAACACTCACCCACGGGCGCATCAGTGCGTGAAGGGTGCACTCGGAATTCAACGACATCACCGGGTTTGAAAGTTGCGCGCGTCCAGCCATTTGATCGCGACATCAAAACGGGGCTTGGTAATTCAATGGCGTAATTTATCATCTCGCCAGCTTCGTTCGTGATGTCCAGAAACAACGCAGAATGCGGATTGCGCCAGCGGAAGTTGGTGACGGTACCTTTAACGGTAATCCATCCGTTTTGATCATAAGACACAGCAGTGCCGTGATGCGCCGCTACCGGGCCACTGGCGATAACGATCAGGCCGGCAAATAACACCCCGCAACAACTGCGGAATACATCGAATATTTTCATGACTTCCCCCTGTAGAAAAAAAATAACATCGTGCTTATTGTGATTGGAAATCCTGTAGGAAATATGGTCGGAGTGAGAGGATTTGAACCTCCGGCCCCTGCCTCCCGAAGGCAGTGCTCTACCAAGCTGAGCTACACTCCGAATTAGCTGAGCGACCTCGTTCTATCTGGACTAAACTAAATCTGCACTCGCCCCATAGTGCGGGTAAAAGGATAGTTGCACTGCAACAATATATCTATACGGCGCTCTCAATTTACACCGCCCATATCGATCGAATATTGAGACACAGCGAGCACTGGGGGCAGAAATTTAATTAGAAAACGTAAACATTTTACATTCTCAAGCGTTGTCTTCAACAAGGATGACTTTTAACAACCGTTTAACAAATAAGAGACGGCTACTTTTATGGAAGATTACATGGATGATGGATACGACTGGCCAGCGGTTTTGAAGGATTCTATCGCCTTGGGCTGGCAAGACAATGAAATTCCCGTTGTGAGTTTTTCGTTCGAAATAGCAGAGATTCTTGCTGCAGATCTACACTGTAAACTTGAGGTGACGAAAGAAAGCTACGTTTTCCATGCATCACCAGAGCGGCTTCAGTCCGCCACCTGATCAGCTAGAGCGTAAAAACATTAGCGGCTCATCGCTGTGAACGTGACTCATAAGGTATCCACCGAGAAATCACGAAAAGGGTAGCTGGATACCGTTGCCCATCGTGACTGCGCGTTTCCTGCAATCTAGAGTGGTGGGACACCTATCAACAAGCGATGCAGCCAGAACGCGAATAACGCCCAGGCCACGATCCCTCCCATTATCGCAATGGCGGTCTTCTGGCCTGACGGAGAGGGGTACACCACACCTTCACGACGATCGCGGCGGCGTGCCGCACTGAAGCCGACAATCGCCCACATCAGAAAAACGCCAAACAACAATATGTCGCCGAGGCGGCCATTCGCCATCAGATGGGCAAAGGCCCACAATTTTACGCCAAGATACATCGGGTGACCGAGTTTGCTCTTGATGTGATTGCCGGGTATTTCAGCAGCAGCAAACAGGATGAAAGCAAACAGTGTTAGCAGCGCTGCGAGATGCCTGGACCAAAGGGGAGGTGTCCAGATGAATGATGGATCAGCCCTGGTTTGTCCAAAACCGTAAATCAGAAGAACAAAACCAATCAGCGAAATGACGCTGTAAAACATCTTGTATTTATTCAGCCCGATACGGCCGACTACATCGTTGCGCCAGTCGTTCGCAAATATGCGCGTGGAATGCAGGCCAATAAATAACACGAGCCCCGCTATCAGGAATATCACAGTTGTTTGCCTCCTACAGATGGTGAGATCCATTGCCAGTTTTTTGCAGGCATGGAAAGTTCCTTGATGACAGTCATGGTATGTACATCAGGGTTGCGGTTGCGGCTGCCGATGACGGTGAGCTGGTCACCTGCTTCGATCTGTTGTTGTGCAACGCCGGTTTTATCAGCACCTGCGGTTGTAACCCATTCGATGCGCATGACTTCAGTGCCATTGCTTACATCAAACAGTATGTGGGGATTTCCCCAGAAAATATCCGTGACGGTTCCGGTGAATTCATAACGCTCATCACGTTCGTAATCCGCGTAACTGTGGTGGGCAAACGAGAGTTCGGAGAAACCTGTTATCGACATTGCGGCGAATACTAACGAACGTATCTTTGCCATCAATTCCTCCAAACCAGCTTGCTGACGGATCATTAGTCGAACGCGTGTGGCGCTGATTATTGACGTTTTATGTATGACTTCTATGCAGTGTTTAGGACGTATTCTTGTATGTAATGCTCGGTTTAAGTGCTCTCTTATCTTGGGCACATCCTTGTGCTCACAACAATTCGCAGTTTTACTTTTTGGCCTGTTTATCCCAGTCTGTTTTGCCTTCGTCCTTGCCTGCTACTGAATACAGAACTTGTGCGTTGCGCGTTTTCTGGAAATCTTCCAGCGTCATTCCTTTCATTGCCGAATAAACGTGCAAGTTGGTTGTGCCAACTACAGCGCCGAGTTTTTCGAGCATGAAGAAGCTTACGCCATAATGGATCATGGCGCGCCAGTCGCGACGACGCAGCAAGTCCTGCTCTTCGGTAGTCAAGCCAGCTTTCTTGAACGCTGCTTCCTGATCTTCCTGGAACGCCTTGCGGTGCGCAGGTGTAATGAGATCGTGAATAAAGTTGTTGATGCGAAACGCCTTGACTGCACGTTCGATGGTGAACGGATAGGTACCTTCGAGTTTTTCGACGCCATCCAGTTCGTGATTAATACGTTTGAGGTAGTTGGCAGTACTTTCAGCAGGCTGTTCATTCGAACGTTCTTCGAAGATCAGGCTTGCGATCGGGCACATTGAAGGCAGGTAATAAGTCTTGTGAACCATCTCCACTTTTTCGGACAACGCGCCGCGCATCATCAGCCACATTACAACTTCCGCACCTTCCATGCCGCCGAGTTCCGCAAGCTGTGCGATGGTGTAGTTGGTCAGGCCTTCAGGATCTTTTTCCAGACGCTCAATGAACTCCATATCCCACGGTGTGTTGTTGAAACCACAACGTTCGCCGTGAACCTGATGCGACAAACCACCAGTGCCCGCAATCGCGACCTTGATGTTTTCTGGATAACTCTGGATCGCGCGACGCAGCGCTTTACCAAGTTTGTAGCAGCGCGAAGCATTCGGTGATGGCGATACCAATACACCAACCTGGAACGGAATTATTTGTACCGGCCAACCGGACTTGTGCTCGGGAAACAGCAGCGACATCGGCGAGAAACAGCCATGGTCGAGGCCTTTGTTCTGGAAATACGACAAATCAAATTCGTCGGCTACGAGGCCTTTGGCGATGTGTTCGGCCAAGCCAGGATGACCTTTCAGCGCAGGCAGGTCACGCGCGCCACCACCTTCATCCGCTACCGGAAATGTTTCACCAACACCCAGTGCAAACTGGGAATAATGATCAATGAAGAACGAGGTCATGTGATCATTAAAAATATAGAAAATGACATCAGGGGCTTCTTCTTTGAGCCACTTCTGCACCGGCTCATAACCTTTGAAGATCGGTGCCCAGACGGGATCATTCTGTTTGTTGGTATCGACTGCAAAGCCAATAGTAGGGGTGTGGGATGTGGCGAATCCGCCAACGATTTTTGCCATGTAAAACTCCGGGTTTTTTTAAATGCTGCAGTCAGGTTGCTGCATAAGGTCAATGATATGTGCGTTTAACTCCAAATTATACCGCTGGCCCGACGTGACGCGAAGCTGAATCGGAAATTAACGGGTGCTTTCTCAAGCTGAATTGAAAATTAACGGATATTTGCTTAGCTGAAACCAGATCATTGCATTGGCGTTAAATGACACCATGTAGGTAACTGTAAGTGAATGGAGACGACATCATGAAGAAAGTACCTTTAGTAAAAACTGCTAGCGCATTTGCGCTGTTATTCGCCAGTGCGTTGGCTTGTGCAGCAAATGTGGAGTTTACGTGGGACGATCCCGCGCAATTTCGTGACATCAAAGTGACGAACGAGAATAAGGTTCGCTTTCAGACCCGGGTGATCAACGAACTTGAGGAACAATTCCGGCACGAGGCAGAGAAACTGCCAGCAGATCAGACATTACATCTGACCGTTCATGATGTGGACCTTGCGGGTTATGTGGAATATTTTCACGAGAACTATCCGTTTGGTCTCAGGGTAATCAGAAACGTGGATTTTCCGGCGATCGATCTGACTTATGAACTCAGAGACGCGAACAATGCCGTCATCAAGTCAGGCACGGAAGAAATCAAGGACCTTGGCTTCAGGACTCCTGTGCTCAGTGATTTGCAGCGAGATCCGTTTCGTTATGAAACCCAGATGATCAGAAACTGGTACGACACCGAGTTCCCAACAAGTAGTTAACTGTTTTCAATGAGGCTCTGCGGCATAGTGCTGCCGCAGAAGGTCTTTTCCGTAGTCATTGCCGTTTGGTGTTCTTACCGTCGCGTGGATGTGTTCACGATAGGGCACTCCACGCGGATAATATTGCGTCAGTCCAATCGGGCTTTCATGATCAAACTCGATCACAAGTACCGGACTCTGGATGCGGTAAAAAAATACTGAGTCATCCTTCGTATCACCAATCCATGCAAACCTGGTGTCATCCAGTTTGGCCGTGATCTCCGCCATTCTCACTTCGGCAAATTCGTTTTCCATATTACCGATGTAAAGTCCGATCAGATCGATCAGAAGCGCTTTTTGTTCGGGTGTGAAATTCTTTACCTCGATACCTGCGTTCTCCAGCACCACATTGTCACTGAACGCTTCTGTCATGATGTTGTTGCCGGTTTTGCTGCGCATGATGATGGCGGTGTTCTGCTGTGCTTCATCGAGTGAACGAATCAGCTCCAGACCTTTCACCTGTTCCTCGTCCATGATGCGTGTGCCGGCATATTTACCAGCCTCTGCAATTGCAGGTTCGGAACCCCAGAACGTGGGAGTCATTACGATCTGATCACCCAGCACGAAAAAGTTGATTGCAAGGTGATGACCATCGAGCTGCCAGCCCCATGGATTTGTCGCTGACGGTTCACCCATCAGCGTGATCCAGTATTTGTCGTCACCGAACTCCACGAAGTTATTGTTATTCAATTCGCCGAGTGTGTGGTTCAGATGCATGATGTCGGTTGCGAGTTTCGAGCCTTTGGCGCTGAGCGATGCGTCCAGCATTTTTTGTGCTGCCCGTTTTTGATCATCACTCATGTCCTTGAACGAAATGCCCTGGCGCTTGTAGATAGACTGGTTAGCCCATTTCCGCCATTCGATATCATCGACCGGGAATAACGTCGCGCTACGCTGATCCGCTGTCAGTGTTTGCAGAAACTCGTTTGCTGCGTCTCGCACGGGAGCGGTGTCGACACCAGTGGATGTGATTGGAAACAATCCCTCGATAACCTCGCCATTAGTCGTCACGCCCTTGAAGTCTTCCGCAAGCCCGCGCTCTTCCATCTGCAGACTGATGATGCGCGACTGCTCGGGAAACGTCGCAGGATCACGACCTTGTGCGAACGTATCAACCGATACAAAGGCAGAAACCATAACAGCCAGATTAAAAATGCCCGTAAAAGTTTTCATGGAGTGGATCCTGTTTTTATAGTTATACGTTTTTGGTTATGCGAGGAGAGTGTGTGTTACCGCTGCTTGTCAGTATAAATCCGCTCATGCAGAATCCACCAGTCTTCACTGCGGGTGTAGCTCAATGGTAGAGCAGAAGCTTCCCAAGCTTATAACGAGGGTTCGATTCCCTTCACCCGCTCCAAATTGCCGCCCCGAGTCCGTGGGCGGCAGCCGATGTCTGGATGTTCGAAGGCCTTGGTACATCTGGTTCGCGCATTCGCATACGCTGATCAGTCAGGACGTGACCGGCTCAGGCGGGACATTTTGCAGCACGCGTTGGGGGATACTCGGGAGTTTTGTTTGTGTCAGCGTAGTTTTTGTCAGGGTATCGGTATTGAGCCTTCTGCAGCGGCAGTGGTGACAGGAGCGACGGTGCCTTCGGGTGTCTGCAACACCGCAACATCGGTTTCCGCCAGTATACGGTGCAGCACTGCCCAAGGGTCTTCAGCACTCTGGTTGGCGATGTAGTCCTGCAGGCGTTTTTTTGCCACCGTGTAACCGACTGAGTAAGCGCCAAACTTGTCCACATACTCCAGCAATGCGGAGGGGCTGGACACCATGGCCTCGCGTTCCAGCCTGAAAGTGGCCGAGTTGAACGACAAGCTGCCATCGCGGTATTGCTGAATCAGCGGGATCACGCCGGCGCTGAGCGAGCCGATCAATTTCTGCACCTGTGCATGTTGTTCCGCAAGCTCGGGCGAAAGACCTGCCAGCGGGAACAATACATCACGTTCGAAGGCCAGACGTTCCTCGGCAGTAAACACCAGCTCCACGCCGTAATTGGCCGCGCCTTCACGCAGCACCGATTCCGGCGAACGCA
>JAZKES010000014.1:0-5212 GCA_040386995.1 Pseudomonadota bacterium
ACCGTCGCAAGTGGCCGTTGTACTTCTGCACCCGTGCCGGAATTAAATGCCATTGGAATGAAACCAAGGCTCGCGACAAGTGCAGTCATGAGCACGGGCCGTAGACGTGTCAGAGCACCTTCGACGATAGCGGTGATCAAGTCGCCTTTCTCCTGCCACAGATTACGAATGAACGACAGCATCACGAGTCCGTTCAATACTGCGATGCCTGATAGAGCAATGAAACCGACACCCGCAGAAATCGACAGCGGCATGCCGCGAAGCCAGAGCGCAAACACACCACCTGTCAGTGCGAGTGGCACACCGCTGAAAATGATCAGTGCGTCGCGGAACGAACCAAACGCAATCATCAGCAAGCCGAGTATCACGACGAGTGTGGCGGGCACAACAATCGATAAACGCCGGCTTGCGCTTTCGAGCTGTTCGAACGTACCGCCGTAGTCGAGCCAATAACCTGGCGGCAGTACGAGTTCGTCAGCGATGCGCGCTTTGGCCTCTTCAACAAATGAACCCAGGTCGCGCCCCCGAATATTGGCGGTAACAACCACCCGACGTTTACCATTTTCGCGGCTCACCTGGTTGGGTGCCGTGACAAGTTCAAGACTCGCAACTTCTGCGAGCGGGACATAACCCGGTCCATGACCCGCCATATGAACGTGCACGGGCAAGCGTGAAAGGTGGTTGATATCTGTGCGCAGATTCTCAGGCAACCGCACCATCAATTCGAAACGGCGGTCGCCGTCGAACATAAGGCCTGCGCTTTCACCGCTGATTGCAGTGGCAACGAGATCCTGCACATCACTGACATTCAGACCATAACGCGAGAGCTCTGTCCGCTTCGGTACTACGGTCAGGAGTGGTAAACCCGTCACTTGTTCAACCGAAGGATCCGCAACACCCGGAATTGTTTCGATGATTTCCATGATCTCCTGCGCCGAGGCCTGCAACTGATCGAGATCATCACCAAACACCATGATGCCAAGATCCGAGCGCACACCAGAAATCAGTTCGTTAAAACGCATTTCAATCGGCTGCGTGAATTCGTAGCGATTACCGGGCAACACACTCACCGCAGTTTCGATAGCTTCAACGAGATTAGCCTTCGCGCGCGACGGATCCGGCCACTCGTTCTGTGGTTTGAGAATCACAATCGTGTCCGCGACACTCGGCGGCATCGGATCCGTTGCTACTTCGGCGGTACCAATCTTGGAAAAAATTTTGTCCACTTCCGGAAACTGCCGAATACGTTCTTCGAGAATGAATTGCATATTCACGGCCTGATCGAGACCGGTGCCCGGAATACGCAGTGCATGTAGCGCAATATCACCTTCATCCAGTTGCGGAATAAACTCGGTGCCCATCGTGGTGGCGAGCCATGCGCTCAAACCTGCAAGAGCGATTGACGCAACAACAAGTGCCCAGCGTAATCGCAATGCGAGCAGCAGTATCGGCCGATAGATTGTGCGTGCACTACGCATCAGCCAGTTTTCCTGCTCCGCAACTTTGCCTGTCATGAACAGACCCAGCGCAGCAGGAATAAAAACCAGCGCAAGCAACATCGCAACAAGCAGTGCCATCACGACGGTGATCGCCATTGGGTGAAACATTTTTCCTTCCACACCCGTGAGTGTGAACATCGGCAAGTACACCAGTGTGATGATGCCGATGCCAAACAGGCTAGGGCGGATCACTTCGTTGCTGGCCTGGAAAATAACATCGAGGCGTTCGCGTTTGTTCAACACGTTCTGTTGCCCATGCTGCGCTTCGGCAAGACGCCGGATCGCGTTTTCAACGATGATTACCGCACCATCAACAATTAACCCGAAGTCTAGTGCACCGAGGCTCATGAGGTTCGCCGACACGCCAGCCTGCACCATGCCCGTGATCGTGCCGAGCATCGTCAGTGGAATCACGATTGCGGTGATCAACGCAGCGCGCAGGTTGCCGAGTAATACAAACAACACCACGATCACGAGCAGCGCACCTTCAAGCAGGTTTTTCTGCACGGTTGCGATAGCTTTTTCGACGAGTGTCGTGCGGTCGTATACGGTTTCAGCGACGATGCCATCGGGTAACGACACCTGGATTTCAGCGAGCCTTGCTGCTACGCGTTTCGACACCGTGCGCGAGTTTTCGCCGGCCAGCATGAAGGTGGTACCAAGCACTGTTTCACGGCCGTCGCGAGTAGCAGCACCGTTGCGCAGTTCGCGGCCGATCGCGACTGACGCGATATCTTTCACGCGCACAGGAATACCTTCGACCGCAGTTACGACGACGTTTTCGATATCGTCGATCGTGGCGAGTTGGCCGGGTGAACGTACCAGCAATTGCTGGCCGTTGTTTTCGATATAACCCGCGCCGCGATTGTCGTTGTTGGCGCGCAGTGCCAGCGCCACATCGGTCATGCTCAGTTGCCAGCGCAACAGCGCTGTGGGATCGGGCGTGACGTGATACTGCTTTTCAAATCCGCCGATTGTGTTGATCTCGGTGACACCCGGCACCAGAGCAAGCTGTGGCTTGATGATCCAGTCCTGGATTTCGCGCAGTGCTGTACTGTCATAGGGCGAGCCGTCGGGTTGGATCGCGCCGGGCTGCGCTTCCACGGTGTACAGAAATATTTCGCCAAGGCCGGTTGCGATGGGTCCCATGGTAGGTTCGAGGCCGGAAGGCAACTGGCTCTTGATACGACCGAGCCGTTCGTTGACGAGATTACGCGCGAAATAAAGATCAGTACCTTCTTCGAACACCACTGTTACTTGCGACAAACCGTAACGCGATATTGAACGTGTGTATTCAAGATCGGGTAAGCCGGCCAGCGCAGTTTCAACGAGGAACGTAATACGTTGTTCGGCTTCGAGCGGTGAATAACCGGGTGCTTCGGTATTGACCTGTACCTGCACGTTGGTGATGTCGGGTACCGCATCAATCGGCAGGTTCTGATAATTCCACGCGCCAAGTGTCGCCATCGCGGCAACGAGGAACAGGACAACCCAGCGGCGTTCAATAGACGAACGCAGGAGTGCTTCTAACATGTGAATCTCCTTAATGGGTTAGTGGGATTAATGATCGTGGGACGCGCCGGATTTTTCGATGTCGGCTTTGAGCAGATAACTGTTGATCACAACGTAGTCGTCACCCGCATCGATGCCGGCCAACACTTCGGTGAAACGGCCATCCGTCCGGCCGAGTGTGAGCGGCCGAATTTCGTAGTTGTCGCCATCCTTGATGAACACAACTTGCCAGTCGCGAAAGGTCTGGATCGCGCGGTTGTCGATGAGCAGGTTTACAGGCACTTCTGCGGTCACGACATCACCTTCCACAAGCAAGCCTGGTGTCCACTGGCCTGCAGGATTGTCGAGCGGCACACGTGCAACAACATTCGGTGAATCACCGGCACCTGGATTCAGATACAGGATGCTGCTGTCGACACTCAAACCACTCATGCGAATCGTGACGGGCTGGCCGGGCGCAATCGTGCGCGCATCACCCGGGAATACATCGAGGTCCGCCCACACACGACTGTAATCAGCAATGGTCAGCAGTGGTTGATCGCCCGCAAATTCACCGGGATTTGCGTGCCGCTGAATCACAAGACCACTGATCGGCGCAGTGATCGTGTACGACTGCAGACTGTTGTTCGCTTCGACCACAACGAGTTTGTCGCCGGCTTGTACACGCTGGCCAAGGTCGGCGCTGATACTGCGAATAAGGCCCGGAAATCGCGCGGTCACGTGACTCACACCTTGTGGATCGGGTGTGGTTTTGCCATACAACAAAATGGTTTGATGCAGAATGCCTGGCGCAGCTACCGAAGTCTCCACGTGTAACTCTGCCGCGAGCGCGGCAGCAAGTTGCACGCGACCTTCGTACGATGGGTAACTCCACGAGTACGACTTGCCAGCGTGCCGCGCGTTGACTGTTACATCGAATGAGTGCGGTTCTTCGACAACGCCCTGACCACGCTGAAAATCACCGGCGGGCAGAAATAGAAACTCGTTGGTCACGCCCTTGAGGCGACTCAGATTAACCGTCAGCTGCCACGCGCCGAGATCAAGTTCCTCTTCATCGAGGTAGGCCCACGCGTGATATTCGGGTTCAACACCATCTTCGAAAATCGCGAGCTCGATCGCGAAGTCTCCATCCGTAAGCAGGCGACCACCGTGTGGACCTTCGGGTGCATCGGGCTCACCTTCCGCGTGTTCATCCGCTGCATGAAGCAACGAACTGCACAACACAGTTGTCGCGATGAATAAGAGTGAGCGAATTAATTTGTTGGTAAATGTTTTCATGGATTGGTCTCCCGTGTTTCTGGGTTCAGGGCGGCGCCACTGAGGCGCTCGATTTCTGTGCGCAGCAGATGGCTATCGGCAGCTGCGTTGATCATTGCAACTTCTGCATCCAGGTATTCCTGTTGCGCAGAGATCAGTTCGAGGTAGGTGTAACGTCCTCCAAGGTAGGCGGTGCGTGTCTGCTCGAGCGCGGTGTTCAGTTGTGGCAACACAGAGTCGCGCAGGGTATTCACTTCGAGGATGGCTTGGGTCAGTTGCAGATGGAGTGCGTAGAGCTGTGCGCGCATCTGATTGAGTGCAATGTTACGGCGTGCGGCGACTTCACTCAGGTTGGCTTCAGCCGTGGCAATAGCGCCGCCGGCGCGCTCGCGACTGCCGAGTGGCATACTGGCACTGAACACGAAACCAGTGTCGTTCGCTTCACGCAGATGCCGGATACCTGCAGTGAGCTGCGCCGTACCACGACGCTCACTCATTGCCTCGCGTACTTGTGCATCGAGCAGACGTTCTTCGCTCGCGAAGAGTAATAGGTCGGGATTGTCTTCGACACCAAGCAGCAAGTCAGTCAGGTCGCCTGCATTACCGGGTACTAGTAATTCAGCGCTCACGCGTTCAAAGCCCGGCACCTGGCTTGCCCACATACTCGATAGATTGACACGCGCTGCTTCGAGCGTTGCACGTGCGTGCGCTTCTTCAAGCCCTGCGCGTTCGAGTGCAGCGGATGCGCGCGCCTGTTCGGATGCGGGCGTTTGACCTGCTTGCACCAGTGGTTGTAACGCATCGAACGTTTGCTGAGCGAGAGACATCGCACGTTGTTGCAACGCAAGTTGTTCCTGCGCGATAGCAGTCGCGATAAAACGCCGCGTGACTTCGGCCAGCAGGTCGAGTTCGGCAACACGTTGCTCGGCATGCAGGAGGTCGAC
>JAZKES010000015.1:0-39959 GCA_040386995.1 Pseudomonadota bacterium
AATGCCGCCCTGTCACGGCGGAGGTCACGGGTTCGAGTCCCGTCCGGGTCGCCAAACTTTTTTCGCTCAAGTTATTGTTTTAATCCCCGGTTTTCCCCACCCTCGTATTTGTTTCTGTTTTTTTTCAGCGATTTTTTCTGCAGTTTTCTTTCTTGTTTTCAAGGCATGCAAATGCAGCATCTTCGCGGCAAAAATTTGCGGCGCTCCATTTCATTTATTACAGATCATTAGATTTTTCTGATCAGGTGGAAACGTAAAACCATGTGATCTATTTAAACGAATAGGTCAGTGATTCAGGTTGTTATGTCGCCAAACTGTACACGACACGGACAAGCAATTAACATCCAAGCCCCTGCATTCACCACATCAATTACGTTATTCCCGGTTTCAATCATCATCCAGAGCGCTACATGGAAATCTACAAAGAGTTTACTTTTGAAGCCGCACACTTGTTGCCCAACGTTCCAGCAGGACACAAATGTGGTCGTTTGCATGGTCATTCATTCAGGATAGAAGTACATGTGACAGGTGAACTCGATCCAGTACTCGGGTGGATCATGGATTATGCGGATATAAAAAAAGTGGTTAAGCCTGTTATCGCGCGGCTTGATCACTATTATCTGAATGATATTCCGGGTCTTGAAAATCCCACGAGTGAAGTGATTGCACGCTGGTTGTGGACGGAACTGAAGTCAGTGTTGTCGCCGCTGAGCAAAATAATTGTCAAGGAAACCTGTACGAGTGGCTGTATTTATTCAGGCGAATAAACGGCTGGCGAGATGTCAGGCAGTTGCCAATCAATCGTCGTTTTACCGTGTTGTTTGAGCCAACTATTGGCGCGCGAAAAGTGGCCATTACCAAAAAATCCGCGATGTGCGGACAACGGTGATGGATGTACCGACTCCAGCACCAGATGTTTGTTTCGATCGATATGATTGCCTTTCTTCTGCGCATATGAACCCCACAAGATAAACACCAGATTCTGCTGCTGTTCATTTAGCGTACTGACGATTTTGTCCGTGAAGTGTTCCCAACCCTTGCCTTGATGTGATCCGGCTTTGAATGCTTCGACCGTCAGCACAGCATTCAGCAGCAGCACGCCCTGCTCCGCCCAATGTGTCAGGCAGCCATGTTTTGGCGGTACAAAGTCCACATCCTTTTGCAGTTCCTTGTAGATGTTCTGAAGCGAGGGTGGCAACGCAACGCCGGGCATTACCGAAAAACACAAACCATGTGCCTGGCCGGGGCCGTGATAGGGATCCTGACCAAGGATAACCACCTTTACCTGATCAAAATGCGTTGAGTTGAGCGCGTTGAAGATCAACTTGCTGGGTGGAAAAATCTGCTTCCCTGCTTTTTTTTCGCTGACGAGGAATTGCCGCAAATCCCGCATGTATTCCTGATCGAACTCCGGTTTTAACCATCGCTGCCAGGAATCATTGAGCAGAATTTCGCGTTTGCCTGCGTCGTCTTCATTAACCATTCTGTGGCCGCATGTGAGGGAACAACAGGACATCCCTGATGGACGGTGAATTGGTGTAGAGCATAACCAGTCGATCTATGCCTATGCCCTCTCCTGCGGTCGGTGGCATGCCGTATTCCAGCGCCGTGATGTAATCCGCATCAAAATGCATGGCCTCATGATCGCCCGCGTCTTTGGCCGCAACCTGCGCGTGAAAACGCTCGGCCTGATCTTCTGCATCATTGAGCTCCGAAAAGCCGTTGGCAATTTCGCGACCACCGATGAATAACTCGAAGCGATCAGTGATGAGTGGATTGTCATCATTGCGGCGCGCCAGAGGTGAAACTTCGGTTGGATATTCAGTAACGAAAGTGGGCTGCAGGAGTTGATGCTCAACTTTGAGTTCAAAAATTTCCATCTGCAGTTTGCCAATACCCCAAGCCTGATTTGCTTCACTGCCCAACTTGCGGGCGAGCAAACGCAGGGATTCAAGATCGTTCAACTGTTCCGTTGTGACATCTGCCACAAATTGTTTGATTGCGTCGACCACTGACACACGGCGGAAGGGTGCGCCGAAATCGATCACCAGATCCTGATATTGGATCTGGGTTGTACCCATCACTTCGTCAGCGATGTGACGCAACATCTGTTCGGTCATGTCCATGAGTTCGCGGTAATCCGCATATGCCTGATAAAACTCGAGCATAGTGAACTCGGGATTATGTCGCGTTGATAAACCTTCGTTACGGAAATTGCGATTGATCTCGTAAACCTTTTCAAAACCACCGACAACCAGACGCTTCAGAAACAGCTCTGGCGCGATGCGCAGGAACATGTCCTGGCTGAGTGCATTGTGATGGGTTACAAAAGGCCTTGCGACTGCGCCACCAGGAATCAATTGCATCATTGGTGTTTCAACTTCCATGAATTCACGCGCGTTCATGAAGCGACGTATGCAGTCGACAATTTTCGAGCGGATGATAAATGTTTTGCGTGTTTCTTCGTTTGCAATCAGATCGACATAACGTTGGCGGTAGCGTACTTCCTGATCTTGCAGGCCGTGATATTTATCAGGCAACGGACGCAATGCTTTTGTTAACAAGCGCAATTCATGTGCCCAGACAGTCAACTCACCTTTGCCAGTGCGAAATACGTGACCCACGATGCCAATGATGTCGCCGAGATCCAGGCCTTTATTCACGGCTGTTTGTGCTTCGTTATATTCCTTGTGATTCAGATACAGTTGAATCTGGCCGCTGCCATCCTGGATGACCATAAACGGGCCACGCATGCGAATCAATCTGCCAGCAACCTTGACCGGGTTTTGTGCTGCTTCGAGTTCTTCCTTGGTTGCTTCTGCAAATTTGCCATGTAACGCATCAACAAGCGCATCGCGCCTGAAGTCATTCGGGAACGGATTGCACTGCGCACGCAACGCATGCAATTTTTCGCGTCGCTGCGCAATCAGTTTGTTTTCGTCTTGAACGTGCTCTGCACCAGGATTTTGGTCAGTCATTAGTTTTTCTCGGTATGGTGTAAGTTATAGGCCCATTTTCAGGCTGGCTTCCATGAAGCGATCCAGGTCACCGTCCAGAACGGCGCCTGGATTGGATGTTTCAACACCTGTGCGCAAATCTTTTATACGCGACTGGTCGAGCACGTAAGATCGAATCTGACTGCCCCAGCCGATGTCGGCTTTTTCATCTTCGATAATCTGCATGCTCGCTTTCTTTTTCTGCTCTTCAAATTCGTACAATTTGGCTTTCAATTGTTTGATCGCAGAGTCGCGGTTTTTGTGCTGTGAACGTTCGCTCTGGCACTGCACAACAATCCCTGTTGGCTCATGTGTCATACGAATGGCCGAATCGGTCTTGTTAACGTGCTGGCCACCAGCACCGCTTGCGCGATAGGTGTCGACACGCACCTTGCTCATGTCGAGTTCTATTTTTATGTCGTCATCAACTTCGGGAGAGACGAAGACAGAAGCAAAAGATGTATGACGTCGGTTACCGGAATCGAATGGTGATTTTCGTACGAGCCGATGTACACCGGTTTCAGTACGCAACCAACCGTACGCGTATTCGCCGGAAAAATGCACGGTGGCACTTTTAATACCGGCAACTTCGCCCGATGACGCTTCCATCAATTCTGTTTTGAAACCCTTACTGTCACCCCAGCGCAAATACATGCGTAATAGAATCTCGGCCCAGTCCTGAGCCTCAGTGCCGCCAGAGCCGGATTGAATATCAAGGTATGCGTTATTGGGATCCATTGCGCCAGAGAACATGCGCCGGAATTCGAGTTGTTCGAGAGTGACGGTTGCGGTGTTTAATTCAAGCAGTGCTTCTTCAAGCAGACTCGCGTCGTTTTCTTCATCAGCCAGTTCGATGAGTTCGCGCGTGTCAGCAAAAGCTTTATCGAGGTTGTTGAGCGTGTGTACAACTTTTTCGAGCTCGGCTCTTTCCTTGCCAAGGGCTTGGGCATATTCCGGTTTATCCCAGACGCGGGACTCACCAAGTTCCAGTTCTACTTCTGTGAGCCTTTCCTGTTTTTGATCGAAGTCAAAGATACCCCCTGAGCACTTGCATGCGCTCACAACATTCTTTGATCTGTTGTAGATGACCGTTGACTTCCAGCATGGTGGCTCCCGAAAAATGAGGGCATTTTAGCTGAACATGCTGGTTATTCCTACGTCACTGATGGCGAACTTATGCCGTGCCCTCCTGTTAGCCCTCACGTAGAATCAACGCATCGCTTTTCTCGGCAAAAACTGTGAATAACCAAACTAAATTTTCCAACGCCTCCCTGCACTGGGATGAGGACAATCGTCCCCATTCGCTACTATATGGCGACATCTATTTTTCAAAAGCCGATGCACTCGGCGAAAGTACCCACGTGTTCCTGAACGGAAACCAATTGCGCGAGCGTTGGCAAAATTTGCGTGAGCGTAATTTTGTGATTGGTGAATTGGGCTTTGGTTCAGGGCTTAATTTTTTGAACACCTGCCGGCTTTGGCAGGAGGTGGCTCCGGCGACCTCTCGTCTACATTATGTGGCGTGTGAACTTCATCCGTTCACACGTGCCGACATGCAGCGCCTGCACGCAGAAGTGCCGGAGCTGGAGTTTTACAGCAGCAAATTTCTGCCGTTTTATCCCGACCACACTGCGGGCGTTCATCAGATTGAAGTTGTTTTCGCGGGTCATCATGTTTCGCTGACGTTGCTATATGGTGATGCGGAACAAATGTTGACGTCGGTATATAAACCCGACGGTTTTCGCGCGGATTGCTGGTTTCTGGATGGCTTCTCGCCCAAGTTAAATCCCGCAATGTGGCAACCTTCCCTGCTGGGAATTATTCGCGGATTGAGCAAAGTTGGAACGACACTTACAACCTATTCGGTAGCAGGAGCTTTGCGTCAACACCTTACGGATGCGGGGTTCAGCATCACGAAACTGCCGGGATATGCACAAAAGCGACATATGTTGTTCGCCCACATCACTAATGAAAAGGATGCAGATGCCCAGAAGCAGCAACTGCAGTCGGGTTGGACCGCGCAGAACGATAAGCCGAATATGACGGTTTGTATTATCGGTGCGGGCCTTGCTGGTTGCAGTACTGCGTTTGCACTTGCGCAAAGCGGCTGGAAGGTAATCGTTCTGGAACGGGAAACGAGTATAGCCAGGCAGGGTTCTGGCAACGCCCAGGGTATTTTGCACTACCGGCCGTCGAAAGCGGATACGGCTGAACGGCAGTTCAACCTGCATGCGTATTTGTATGCCGTTCGTCATTACCAAATGCTTGCTGAATCACGAGGATTCGTGTGGCATCAATGCGGCATGTTGCAGTTGGCAGTGAACGAGAAATTGCTCGCGCGTTACGAGGCCCTGATACAAAGCGGTGAATATGCAAGTCAGATTCTGCAATTGGTGGATGCCGCGCACGCCACAACAATCGCAGGCAGATTGCTACAGCTCCCTGGATTATATTTGCCTGATTCGGGGTGGATGTCGCCGCGCGCCCTTTGCGAACTTTATCTACAGCATCCGTCGATTGAACTTCGCACAGGAGTTGAAGTTTCGGCGCTCACCGTCTCGGAGCATGGCTGGAAAATTGGCTATCGGACGAGTCACGAAAATGGCGATTTCGAAATAGACAACGTGATTCTTTGTAATGCAGCGGATGCCTATGCTCATAAACAGATTCAGCATTACCCGATCGTTTGCAATTTGGGGCAGGTCGACTATTACACTGCAGAACAGTCTACAAAATTAGCCACGGTAATTTGCGGCCAGGGTTATATTCTGCCCTCTAACGGCGAATATCAAAGTGTTGGTGGGAGCTTCTTCACGGGAGACCATGGATCACGTGCGATCAAGTCGAGACAAGCAGAGCATGTGCGTGCTGTGCAGGAAATGGACCTTGAGTTGGGCAGTGCGCTGGCGATGTCGACACCCAGAGATCACCGCATCGGTATGAGATGCGCCACGCCGGACCGCATGCCGATTGTCGGTCCTGCTACGATCCCAGAGCGCGGTGCGAAAAAGTTATTACCGGGTCTTTACGTCAATGTGGCGCATGGTTCACACGGCCTTACACGGACACCTGTGTGTGCTGCTTATCTCGCGAGCGTACTGAATGAGACGCCATTTCCGATCAGTAATAACATTGCCGCAGTTATTCGCCCCGATCGCTTTTAAGCGGGATGTCGGGCTTTTAATTCAGTGAAATTATGCGACTGCCGCAGCGACTTGAGCAGCAGCATTGTGCTTTGTTTGATTTTATCGACAGCAGAGTCATCAGCACCATCAGGCTTCACCAGAGATATGTTTTCTATCTCCCGTAATTTCTCTCCCAGCTGCATCTGCTGTTCTGAATCATCACTATATTGCATGGCAGTAGTCAGCAGGAGCATCAGTTCATGCAGCACCGTCTGGCGGGAAAAAGCTGCAAACATCGCCTGCGCGGTTTGGGGTGAATCACGCCAACTTGCGCCTTTGAACAATACCTGGGTCACCCATTGACCAGCTCCATGGCAGTCATAGACCGTGCAGCCTACAAAACCACATCGTGCAAGGTCCTGATGTACAGAGCAACGAAAGTTGTCCAACAGGTTGGTGCAAGGAATATGCGCAGCTTTGTCGTAGCCAAATCCCTGGTCAGCATCAAACGCAGGAGCCACGCAACACAGTCCAGAACAGGAACCGCAGTCAGCCTTGAATTTGGTATCGGGCATTGCCATACCTGTTATCGCACCGGAAATAAACTGGATTATTCTAGAATGGTGAAGAGAAGAAATGCGTCAAAGCGCGTTTCAGATGCAGGGTATCTTTGCTGCCGGCAAGTTCCCGGATGGAATGCATCGCAAATGTCGGTATGCCGATATCGAGCGTTGGCAGCCCGAGTTCAGTAGCTATGAGTGGACCGATGGTACTGCCACATCCCATGTCGCTGCGCACGACGAAACTTTGCAAAGGCACTTCTACTTCCGCGCAAACCTTACGGAAGTACGCACTTGTCACACTATTGGTCGCGTAACGCTGGTTGGCATTGAACTTGATGACAGGGCCAGCATTGAGCAAAGGACCGTGTTTACCATCGTGTTTATCCGCAAAATTAGGATGTATGCCATGGGCATTGTCTACAGAGATAAAGAACGAGCGATTGAGTAAACGATGCAATGACTCATTAGTACCCGCAGACAGTTGTTCATTCATGCGTGCAATTACTGAAGTCAGAAAGTTGCCTGACGCACCAGAGGCAGTTGCACTACCAACTTCTTCGTGGTCTGTTAACACCAGCAACTTGTTTGCATCACCAGTACTGTCCAGAAGGCTGTTGAGTCCGACGTAACAACTCAGAAGATTGTCCAGGCGGGCAGATGCAATAAATTCTTCCTTTAGTCCGACAAGAGCAGGTGGATTTACATCGTAAAGTGACAATTCAAAATCGAGCACATTTTTGACATCGGCCTGCGGATATTGCTGACGTATCTGTTCCGCGAGGATTGCCCTGATATCGACAGCCCCTTCGCCTTTTTGCTGGAAAATGAGCGGTGGTAAATCAGTTTGCGCATTGATGCTGCGTTTCTGGTTCACTTCTCTGTCGAGATGGATCGCCAGGCTTGGAATTACTGCCACAGGTTTTCTGAAATCGATCAGGCAGCTTTGCAACGCGAGTTTGCTGTCCAGATAATTCACCCGACCTGCAATTGAAAGGTCACGATCGAACCACGGACCAAGCAATGCTCCGCCATACACTTCAACACCAAGTTGAACGTAGCCCAGACGTGTTAATTCAGGTTGAGGTTTCAGCTTGAGACATGGGCTGTCAGTGTGGGAGCCCACCATGAGCAAGCCATGTTGAAGAGGATTGACAGAACTTAACTGGAACGCAATTAAAGTCGAGTCATTGCGCGTGATGAAGTATTTACCAGCAGCTTGCAACTTCCAGGCAGAGTCTTCATCGAGACGGATAAAACCAGCCCCTTCCAGCTGTTGTGCAACATTGGCAACGGCATGAAAGGGGGTTGGCGAGTTGTTAAGGAAATTACAAAGCGCTTGGTTTAGTTGAGGTTGTTCCATTAGAACAGACTATCTTCTCGAGAAGTTTTACTGTGCAGCCGGAGCCGCAGGTTCGATGCCAAGCAATTCAACTTCGAAAATCAGTGTTGAATTCGGTGGGATCGGACCGGCGCCAGCTTCGCCATAACCAAGCTCTGACGGAATAAATAAACGATATTTGTCGCCTACATTCATCAGTTGGAGACCTTCGGTCCAGCCTGCGATCACGCCATTGAGTGGGAAAGAAATGGGCTCGCCGCGTTCTACCGAGCTGTCAAATACAGTGCCGTCGATTAATGTGCCGTGGTAATGAACGCTGACTGAATCAGCCGCTGTGGGCTTCGGTGCACTCGCATCTGAAGCTTCGGTAATTGGCAAGTACTGTAAGCCTGAAGCAGTTGTTTTCACACCAGCTGCGGTTGCATTTTTAGCGAGGAAATCAACTCCGGCTTTTGCTTGTTCTTGCATGGCTGCCTGTTGTTTTGCGGTCATCACGGCGCCGAATTCCTGCATAACTGCTTCCATTTCTTCTGGCGTCAGTTTCAGATTACCTGCTACCGCGTCCTTCATACCCATTGCAATTGCATCGAGGTCTACATCTTCAGCAAGACCCTGGGTAGATATGCCGCTGCCGATGTTCGCGCCGATTGCATAGCTGGCTTTTTGCTCAGGAGTAGTGAGTTCGCTCTGTGCAAAAGCAGACACGGCAACGGTCGAAGCTGCTGCTATAAGCAATGAGCTGAAAATATAATTGCGGCGAAAATTAAGTTTCATAATGAGAATCCTTTACTAGGACGGTTTTATCTGGAAAATCCGTTGTGGGTGGGAATCTGGCTGCAGAACAGAATTCCCCAGCCGCCTTGACGCATAAAGGGCGCATACTACCCATACTGTTGTTGAAATACTACCGTGCTACAGGCTCCCTTCCAGTTAAATTTGGCATAAAAATCATGATTTTTTCGTTCCCCAGATTGATCGTGGTCAGTAGCTTTTTTGTGCTGATTGCGTGCAAACAGAACCCCTACACCGTCACTTTTAATAACAATGTTGTGTATTCACCCAACGCAGCCATTCGAGACAAAATACTGGATGATCCGGCATTGCAGGCTTGCCTGAATCAGGTACTCGCGGGTAATGCAGAGCTGGATGTAGAGAGTGTAAAACTCATTGCATGCCCGGGCGCTGGAATCACTACTCTCGAGGGTATTAATAAACTATCTAACCTCGAACAACTCGATGTGAGTGATAACGCCGTCAGCAATGTCAGTCCCTTGCTGGGTTTGAAAAAATTAAGAGTGCTGAGTTTGCGCAACAATGCGGTGAGTAATGTTGGGCCACTGGTAAGTCTGCCGTTATTGCGATTCGTATCATTGAGCGGTAATACGCAGATACGGTGCCGCGATCTCGCATCACTCGAAAACAAACTCGGTAATACGCTCGATAAACCTCTTACATGCCTTGAATAACATTTGCAGGAACTCCGCTGTGAAATCTGAACAACGGGTCTTCTGTAGAGATGAGCTTGTGTTCCAGCTCGGCAAAAAAATCGATTCTGGTATTAATCTCCTCTTCACTCAGTCCGTTCGCATATTCCCTGGCGAGCGCCAGATAGTCTTCAAAATGGCGGGCTTCCGACCTCAGCAAAGACAGATAATATTTTTGCATCGCCCCTTCAAGATGCGGAGTCAGAGACGCAAAACGTTCGCATGAACGAGCCTCCACAAAAGCACCGATAATCATCGTATCGACAAGTCGGGCGGGTTCATGTGAGCGGATATGTTCACGTAATGCCGAGGCATAACGCGATGGCCCCAGATGTACATATGAGACTCCCCGCTCCTTCATTAGTTTCACAACCTGCTCGAAATGCAGCAGTTCTTCGCGTGCAAGCTGTGCCATTTTTTCGAGAAGTACAGGTTTGTCGACATACCTGTACATGATATTCATCGCGGTTGAAGCAGCTTTCTTTTCGCAATTCGCGTGATCTATAAGTAGCACATCGAGGTTATCCAGTGCAGCTGTAACCCAACTCGCTGGAGTTTCGCTGCGCAGAAACGTTTTGATGGGAGTCAGATCAGTCATCCCGTTTTGCCTCAATGGAATTGCTATCAGTTGGTACATCGTTGCCTGCAATGTCTATTGCATCTTCGAGAGTTTCCTCAAGCAAATGTTCAGGTAATTGTTTGCTTGCACGTGCGCCTAGTATTTTCAGTTTTTCCACACCAGAGACCAGGTTGCCGCGGCCGCTCATTAACTTGTTGTGGGCGAGTTCATAGGCGTTCTGGCTTTGGTCGATTCGCTTGCCGACTTCTTCCAGATCCTGTGCAAAAGCCACAAACTTGTCATAAAGTGAACCAGCGCGTTTTGCTATCTCCACAGCATTTTTGTTCTGGTATTCGTAACGCCATATGTTGTGAATCGTACGTAATGTGGCAAGCAGCGTTGATGGCCCAACAAGGATGATGTTTTGCTCGAATGCTTCGGTAAACAGGCGATCATCTTCCTGAATAGCTAGCGTGAATGCAGCCTCGACAGGCAAGAACAACAACACGTAGTCAAGGCTCTTTAGTGTTTGCAGATTCTGGTAATTTTTTTCGGACAATAATTTGATGTGAGTTCTGATTGACTGGATATGTTGTTTTAGAAATTGCGCACGTACGTCATCTTCACTTGTGCGGTAATAACCTTCATAAGCGGTCAGCGACACTTTGGAATCGATGATCACATCCTTCTTATCCGGAAGATGTACGACCACATCAGGCTGGCGCAGGCGCCCACTTGCGTCTTTCAGGCTCACCTGGATTTCATACTCGCGGCCTTTCTCAAGTCCTGATTTCTCAAGCACCCGTTCGAGAATAACTTCGCCCCAGATGCCTTGCGTCTTGCTTTCACCTTTAAGTGCTTTGGTGAGATTGATAGCATCAACGCTAATTCGGGAGTTCAGTTCGAAGAGGGTTTTAATCTCTTTTTCGAGTGCAAAGCGCTGCTTCGATTCCTTGTCGTAAGTGTCTTCGACTTTCTTTTCGAACAGCTGGATTTTTTCGCCCAAAGGTTTCAGCAGTTCCTGAATGTGGAAACGGCTGGTCTCCGTAAAGCTCTTGCCTTTCTGCTCCAGAATTTCATTGGCAAGATTGCGAAATTCGAGATTCATCTGTTCTCTGGCATTCTGAACGAGTGCCATTTTTTCCTGCTGCTGCAAACGTTCTTGCTGCAGTAGTGTTTCCAGATGGGAAATACGCTCTTTTAACGCGATGCTGGCGTCACGTTCAATTGATAGTTTTTTGTGTGATTCTTCCAACTGATGTTGATGGTGCAGAGCGTCGGCCTCCCGAGAGCTGATACGCTCTTGTAGTACCGCGAGTTCCGCAACAGAATCTGGCTGGACCGTTTCGCTTTTGCGAGGAAATCTGATCACTATGATCAGGCATACGACCACTAACAGCCCCAGCAGCACCAACGTCATCAGCGGTATTAGTTCTGCCATCGAGTTATACCGGTCGTGGGAAGGGTTAATGAATCTTGATGATTTCTGGTGCCGAAAGGTGCAAGCCGGAAGTGTTTAATCGAACTTGATCCCCAATCTCTCCCCTACTTCCTTATAGGTTTCGATTACATTGCCGAGGTCCTGGCGGAAGCGATCTTTGTCCATTTTTTTACGGGTTTCTTTATCCCATATGCGGCAGCCATCCGGACTGAATTCATCACCCAAAACCAGCTCACCTTTGTACATACCGAATTCGAGCTTGTAATCAACTAACAACATTCCGGCATCGGAGAAAAGTTGCTTGAGCACCTGGTTAACCTTGAACGTTATTTCTTTCATGGCGACAATCTGTGCTTCATTCGCCCAGCCAAAAGAAATGATGTGAGAGTCATTGATCATGGGGTCATGCAAGGCGTCGCTTTTGAGAAAAAATTCGAAGGTTGGTGGATCGATGGGTGTGCCTTCTGTTATGCCATAACGCTTGCAAATACTACCAGCAGCGAAATTTCGCACGACACATTCGACCGGAATCATCTGCAGCCGTTGCACCAGAGAATCGGTTTCATTCAGTACTTTCACAAAATGGGATTTGATGCCCGCCGCAGCTAGCTTTTCCATGATGAAAGCATTGAACAGATTATTTACTTTGCCTTTGTCGGCCAGTTTTTCAACCTTTAAACCGTCAAATGCAGATGTATCATTGCGATAATGCATGATGTACAAATCTGGATCTGTTGTGCTGTAAACAGATTTTGCCTTGCCGGTATAAAGTTGCTCGCGTCTTTCCATTACTTTCTCCAGAAACGGGATATTCAGGCTGGAACGTCTTCCAGGTTTCACGCAATAGTGTTGCGCAGCACGTTCATCAGCCGTTGCTGTGCATCTTTTGTTTCATCTTCAGGGTTTGCCTCGGAAGGCAAAATACGTACTTCTATTACACTGCCAGAAGCTTTTAACTCAACCCGAAGCGCTTGTGGTTCTGGAGTTTCGTCTTTTGAAAAAAGACCATTCAACGTTACCACTTTTTTGAAAAATCCTGGTTCTTCTTCGGCGGCAGCGTCGTCTTCACTTCCAGGCGTATATGAAACTTCATAAACACGAGTTGCGCTGTCCTGGCTGACAATTTCTGCATTAATTCTCTGTAGAGCTCTGCCAACGGCAGCCCAGCTACGATTGAAATTGGCTTGCAGGCGCAATACTTCCTCGCCATCGGGTGACGTGACAAGAACAGCTTTACCTGCACTTGGAATATTGCCCGCAAGAAACGATACGGAGGTTGCCTGATACAAATCGGCTACATCCGCAAGGTAGCTGGATAGCTCCATGAGCATGTCATATTCGAGGTCTGCATCCACGGATACTTCCGGCCACGTAACCTGCTCGATTGCTGGAGTGGACTGCAACGCTGAGGTATGGAGCAATTTGATTTCAGCACTATTGTTCTGAAATCCGGTATCAACGGTCACGCGAATTTTTTCGCGGCTTACAATGTTGTCTTTTAGTACAAACCAGCCCGTGTCCATAACGCCGCCAGTGGGGTTTTCAAAAGAAACTTCAACCTTACGTTCACGCCAGAAGTCACGTATGCGCGGCCAGACCTGACTTGGACTTACGTCCACAACAATCCAGGCGTTGTTTTCCATGCGCTGAATAACCACTTCGCGATCCGATCGACCTTCCAGCGGGCGCGGTCTTGGTGCGTCGAGAAAGGATGCGGGATTTTCGGTGTCGATATCGGGAATCACGAGAAGATCGTCAATAACAAGGCTGTCGTATTCTGGAGGAATCTGCGTGCGAGGTATGGTTTCTGCTTCCAGATATTCTCCCTGACGGTCTCGAAACATGCCTTCTTCACCCGCGACGCGATCCATGCCAGGCACTTTTGCGATCAGGGAACAACCACCGAGTGCGAGAGGCAGCAGCAAGAAAAATCCTGTTCGGGATGTAAAGCTAAAATGTGCTATTGCAGTTTTCATTGCAGTCCTGCCTACGCTCCAGGTTTTATTCATTGATACGAGCCGCATAGTCTCTGGCAGATTCATAAAACTCCGGTTTTGGTTAAAGTCGAACGCAACACTGCTTGAAATTTTGGATCAAATTCGACCAAAGGTAGCCGAATACCGCGATCCATTTTGCCCATCACCTGTAATGCCCATTTAACAGGCACAGGGTTTGCTTCGAGAAATAAGTCTCTATGCAAATCAGCAATTTTCGCGTTGAGTGTTTGCGCTTCTTCGGCACTGGTTTTGTCAGTCTGACCCGCTAGGCCCAGCTTACAAATTCTGGCCATGATTCGTGGAATAACGTTGGCTGTGACACCAATGTTGCCTTGGGCGCCGGCAATGATCAAATCGAGAGCTGTAGCATCATCTCCGGAATACACCAGGAATTCTGCACCACATCGAGCCATTATTTCTTTGCCCCGTGCCAGATTGCCCGTAGCTTCTTTGATGCCAACGATGTTGGGAAGTTTTGCCAGCTCATAAATCGTATCAGGTAGAAGATCGCAAGCAGTACGGCCAGGCACGTTATAAAGAATTTGTGGGATCGCTACTTCTGACGCTATTTTCTTATAGTGTTCGAACAATCCGCGCTGACTTGGTTTGTTGTAGTAAGGGGTTACAAGAAGGCAGGCATCCGCTCCGATGTCTTTCGCAGCAGCGGTCCACTCGATGGCTTCGGATGTTGAGTTGGCACCAGTGCCTGCAATTACCGGAATTCGTTTGGCAACGACATTAACGATATGTTCGATAACCTGATAGTGCTCTTCAACTGTCAAGGTCGCTGATTCACCAGTGGTGCCAACGGCAACTATGGCGTTTGTACCTTCTGCCACATGCCATTCAACCAGCGCGGTTAAGGTCGGGTAATCAATCTCCCCATCGGGTTTCATGGGTGTTACCAGTGCAACAATACTACCGCTGATCATGGGTGCCTCGACTGCAACTAACGTTACTTGGACTACTATAAAAAGTTAAAACTGTTTGCCAGCATCTGCTGGTGTTCAGATATGGCAACAAAGCGCGAGATTTTATCCCAATCATCAATAAGTTAATACTTGATTGCCCGAATTCAAATCAGGCAGCCCAGATTAAATTTCAAACAATGGGAGAAAATTTATGATCGGATACTGGCCAGGCGCGAATTATAGCTTTTATGAATGTCGCCAATGGAATCGCAAAAAATACTCCCCAGAAGCCCCAGATTCCACCAAAAATAAGTACCGCAGATAGAATCGCTATTGGATGAAGATTTACGGTTTCAGAAAATATCAATGGAACAAGCAAATTACCGTCGACCAAATGCAGGACGAAATACGCAATCATTACTTGCGATAACTCACTGCCAAACCCCCACTGAAAAAATCCGACCAGGAATATGGGAATGACAACAACGGTCGCGCCGAGGAAAGGTACTATCACCGACACCCCTATCAAGACAGCAAGTAAAAACGAATAGTTCAATCCCAGTAACTCAAAAACGATGAAAGTTGCAGTCGCCATAATTAACATTTGCAGGGCTTTACCGCGAATATAGTTGCCGAGTTGATCATTCATTTCGTGCCAGATTTGCGCCATGACCGGGCGTTTCTCAGGCAGCCAGGTCTCAAACCAGTTCAGCAATTTTTCAGAATCCTTGAGCATAAAGAAAACCATGATGGGCACTAGCACTGCGTAGACCACCAAAGTTGCAATTCTCGGAACACTGGAAAACGAATACGACAGTAAATTTTCACCTACCCTGCCGAGTTCTTGCTGCATAGAAGTCAACCATAGCTGGACCTGTTCGTTTGTAAACAGATCTGGATAGTTTTGTGGCAGTAATAGAACCAGGGATCGGAGTTTTTCGAGGGTAGAGGGTAGATCATTTATAAAAGATGTAAGCCGGTTCCAGGTGAATGGCAGGAATACCAACATGGTGAGTATCGTTAATCCAAGGAAAAGGAAATACACAAGATAAACCGCTAGCCTATGCGGCATGTGTAATTTTTCCAGCGTGGTGACGAGTCCCTGCAGAAGATACGTAATTACAAGACCCCAGAGCAAAGGTGCAATGATGCCCCCGAGTGTCATCATGACGGTAAAGAATAATGCCAGCAGCACAGTGAATATGATGGCTTCTTCTTCCGAAAAATAGCGGGTGTAAAAGCCATGGAATACTTTGATCATGCGCAGCCTTTGTTACGAGGAAAAGGAGGAAATTTCAGGGGCATTGAACACTTCAGGGTTTTTGCAGCCAGTAAATAAATAGGCCTGCAATTTTTTCGCTGCTGAGCAAACGAACGCCACTCTGTTCTGAAAAAACTTTAAAGTCGCGCTCGGATGCGGGATCGGTAGCCGTTACTTTTACAATACTGCCTGAGTCGATTTTATTCAGCGCCTGTTTGGTTTTAAGCAGAGGCATGGGACAAGTCAGGCCGCTAAGGTCGAGCTCTAGATCGCTGTGTTGTGTCATGCCGGCATTCTAGCAAGCCAGGCCTCAAATTCCGAGTTATGATGGGAAATAATGTGTATTATCTCGGTCTAAGTATTTGACTACTTTCTGAAAACAGGGTGAGTTTTATCATTGTAAATCGACTCTATTGTGGGTTGTCGCTTGCAATTATGTTGCAGGCAGTGCCCGTCTATGCCCAGGTAAATCTTCCAGTTCTTGGTGATTCGATGTCGGGCATCATATCGACTCAGCAGGAATATGAATTTGGCAGGGAATTTCTGCGGTCAGTACGCAGTCAAACACAAGCGTTAAATGATCCCCTTATTGCAGAGTACATTTCTAGTCTTACCTATAAGCTGGCTGCTGTCAGCGAGTTAACGGATCACCGTCTGGAGTTCATTCTCATTGATAGCGAAGTGCTAAACGCCTTTGCTGCGCCGGGCGGTATCGTGGGTGTAAATGCGGGATTATTTTTATACGCCGACACCGAAGGTGAGTTTGCCTCGGTATTGGCACACGAATTGGCGCATATCAGCCAGCGTCATTACGCGCGCAATGTCGAACAAACCCGCAATAACAGAATACCAAATATGGCGGGCCTTCTCGCAAGTCTGGTCATCGCTGCTACTGTTGGCGGTGAGGCAGGTCAGGCAGCATTGATGACTGCTCAATCCGCGAGTCTGGAAAATCAACTTCGGTTCAGTCGTAGCAACGAGGAAGAAGCCGACCGGATTGGCATACGCACGCTTTATAACGCAGGCTTTGACCCAAACAACATGGCCGCTATGTTTGAGCGTATGTTGCAGTCGCGTAATTTTTCACAACGCTTGCCTGAATTTCTTTCTACACATCCTCTCGATGAAAACAGAATCGCGGATAGTAAAAATCGCGCAAATTCCTATTCTGCTGTAGAGAACATCGAAAATATTGAATTCGCCTTAATGCGCCAGCGCGTACTTATCCATTACGCAAAAAACCCTGAAGCTGAAATTGAAAGCCGGCAACGTGATTTGAATCAACTTAACGGTAACGCCGCGGATGCCGCACGTTACGGATTGGCGCTCGCACAGTTGAAAACAGGACAATATGTACAGGCAAGCGAAAGTCTATCTGAGTTGTTGCGAGCAGAACCCAGCAAGATTACGTATCTTATTCTTGAGGCCGAAATTGCGAGTGCTGCACAAAATTATTCACGTGCGATAGATATCCTAGAAAAGAGTTTGCGGACTAATCCGGATAATCATCCTCTCACGATGACGTATGCTGCAACGCTTACCAAGGCAGGTCGTTTTGCAGAAGCCGCAGATGTGCTCGAAAAACACTCCATCGCTTATCCAAACGATACCCAATTGTGGTACGACCTGGCGGAAGTGCAAGGTCAGGCAGGAAACATTAGTAAGGTCCATCAGGCTCGCGCTGAATATTTTATCGGCGTGGGAGATTTCGCCCATGCACGCGACCAACTTGAGTTGGCACTTCGTCTGGAAGAAGATCGGCTGGTAACTGCACGTATCAGGCAGCGGCTCGATTATATTCGAGAGATTCAAGGCAAATTTTATCGATGATTTGCCTTCGATTAATTCCCCAACTCGCGTTATTTATTTAGCTGGTTGCGGAAATTCAGCATGCGCTGAAGTGGAATCAGCGCTTTTCTACCAAGTTCTCTATCGACTTCAATTTCATTACTTCCATGAAGTAGTGAATTATATAAGCTCTCCAGAGTATTCATTCCCATCCAGGGACATTGGGCGCAGCTTCGACAAGTAGCTCCTTCCCCAGACGTTGGAGCCATAATAAATTCTTTGCCAGGCGCCTGCTGTTGCATCTTGTAGATGATCCCCTGATCCGTCGCCACGATGAATTGGGTTTCCGCTCTTTCTTTGGCGGCCTTGATTATCTGGGATGTCGAACCAACGACGTCAGCAAGGTCGAGAACGCTGAGTGGTGACTCGGGATGAGCGAGTATGGCTGCGTCAGGATACAGGCTCTTCATTTCAAGCAGAGCGCGTGCCTTGAACTCCTCATGCACTATGCAGGCGCCATCCCACAAAAGAATATCATCGCTCCCTAACTTACGTTGTATATAGCGACCCAGGTGTTTGTCGGGCGCCCAGATCACGCTCTTTCCCGAGTCGAGTATGTGTTCGACAACATCAACAGCGATGGCTGAGGTTACCACCCAATCTGCCCGCGCCTTCACGCCTACAGAAGTGTTGGCGTAAACCACAACTACGTGATCGGGGTGTTCATCACAAAATCTCGAAAATTCGTCAGGAGGACAACCGATATCAAGTGAACAGGTTGCTTCGAGCGTTGGCATAAGAACGGTTTTTTCTGGATTCAGAATTTTTGCAGTTTCTCCCATGAAACGCACACCCGCGACGACGAGAGTGGTCGCGTCACTTTGGCTTCCGAACCGCGCCATTTCCAATGAGTCCGCAACGAAGCCACCCGTTGCTTCAGCCAAAGCCTGAATCGCTGCATCAGTGTAATAGTGCGCAACGATCACTGCGTTTTTTTGCTTTAACAGCGCGGGAATTTTTTCGAGATACTCATGCTGCTCATCATTGCTGATGTGTGCACTGACAGGAATTCTATTTAGCCATTTGCGTACCAGGTCGCGATCAGCTGCAAGATCAGTAGTGTTGAATTCAGTTTTTTCCATTTTAAAAAACCTGACAGGAAGAAAAGCGAATGCTTGAGTTGTAAGGTGATTGTACTGGAAACAAAAAAGGCTGCGTATAAGGCAGCCTTTTTTACTTTTCTAAAGTACATCTACTCGAAATGGTGGGTCGTGCGTGATTCGAACACGCGACCAATTGGTTAAAAGCCAACTGCTCTACCGGCTGAGCTAACGACCCTTTTGAAAGGCGCACATAGTACTCAATGACGCTAAAATTACAAGTAATTTCCAGCATTAAACGCACTAAATCGCGCAATGCTAACTATGCACATACGATGTGGGATCAACTGCTCCCGCTTCTCTGAATCCTTTGCTGCGGAATCGACAACTATCACACCGTCCACACGCACGTCCTTCAGCATCTGCTTGATAGCAGGATACAGTAAGGCTGTAGTTAACGCCCAGTGCTAAACCTGTTTTTATTATTTCCGCCTTATTCATATTCATTAACGGCGTCTGAATTTTTAGTCGGTTGCCTTCAAGGCCGGCACGTGTCGCCAGATTTGCCATATCTTCAAATGCTGCGATAAATTCTGGTCTGCAATCTGGATACCCCGAATAATCCAGAGCATTCACGCCAATAAAAATGGAATTAGCTTGAAGCACTTCCGCCCAAGCGAGGGCATACGATAAAAACACAGTGTTACGCGCGGGAACATATGTGATGGGTATACCTGCGGTTTCATGTTCCGGAACTGCCAAGGTCATATCGGTGAGTGCAGACCCGCCAATTCCGCTCATATCAATGCGTATCACCATGTGTTTCTGCAACTGCATGTTCTCTGCGATGCGTGCCGCAGCGTTTAGTTCACTGTAGTGGCGTTGACCATAATCGAAACTCAAACCAAAACACTGATAACCCTGACTCTTCGCAATAGCAAGGCACGTCGCAGAATCAAGACCTCCGGACAGAAGTACGACTGCCTTGGGAATGCCTGTATGTATTGCATCGTCTCTCATGCGTTAACGACCTTGAGCATCGGCCCATAAATATTTATGGAGTTGTATCTGCATGCGCACCATGAGGCGATCTTTGAGAATCCATTCGGCAAGTAAGGCGGGAGCCAAGGACGCATGGCTAGGTGAGAAAAGCACATCCGAAACTTTGTCTGCCAGTTGATATTTTTCCAATTGGGTTTTGGCCCATTGGTAGTCCTGTTCATCACAGATGACAAACTTGACTTGGTCGTGCGGCAGCAAATGCTCGATGTTTGAAAACAGATTTTGCTCGACCTCTCCGGAACCTGGAGTTTTGAGGTCCATGACGCGGCTGACTCTTTTATCTACTTGGGAAATATCGAGAGCTCCGCTTGTCTCCAGAGATACTTCATATCCGGCATCACATAGCGATGTCAGTAGAGGCAAGCAGGCTTTTTGGGCAAGGGGCTCTCCTCCGGTCACCGTAACGAACGTCGGGGTGTAAGAGGCGACTTCACGCAAGACTTCTTCTTGTTTGTATATCACTCCACCGGTGAATGCATAAGCAGTGTCGCAATAACCACATCGCAGCGGGCAACCTGTCAGTCGAACAAAAACAGTTGGCCTGCCTACAGTTCGAGCCTCGCCCTGCAGTGAGTAAAAAATTTCAGATATACGAATGCCGGCATTCATACGGATAAGGGGAAGTAGTAATGTCTAAGTGAATAAGAATGTGCAGCAAAATCTTCTGCTGCACGTTTTGAGATCCAGGATATGAAACTTCGGTTATTGTCCGCGCAAGTGACTTTCTGCTTCTCGAATTTCTGTTGTGCTTTCAGGATAACGAGCAGCAATATCCTGCCACGTCTTTCTGGCTTGTTCCCGGTCGCCCATTTCTTCATATGCGACTCCCAGCTTTAACATGGCACCTGCCGCCTTGGGATCTTGAGGAAATTCTGTGATGATCCTGGTGAACGCATCTTTGGCATCACTGAACTTGCCTACCAGGATATAAGCCTCACCTTGCCAATAGTACGAATTCGTAAGATAACGGCCTTTTGGGTAACTGGTTATATAAGTCTGAAAATATTGAATGGATTGCTCGTAATTACTCTGTTCAAGCAATAAATTCAAAGCAGTCCTATATAACTCCTGCTCATCCATCTGTGGTGCCGGCGCGGAGGTAGTCGCAGGGTTTGTCCTGATCGGAGCCGCTGTTTGAGATCCTTGGTTTGGGGGTGTATTAGTGGCAACACCGGTGTTAGGACTAGTAGCCTGTGGTGGCATCGCTATATTTCCCGCTGGAGCCACGGGACTAGACGCCGTCGGTATAGCAGTTTGAGGTGGTGCGCCAGTGCTTGGTGCTGGGCCTGTAAGGGGTGTAACACCCGTTGGTGCAACTTGGCTCGTTGAACTTAAACGTCGGTCAATATCCAGATAGCGATCACGCTGCTCTGTCTGCATACGTTTGATCTGATAATCCTGTTCTTCTACCCTGCCCCGCAATGTTTGTACTTCTTGCTGCAAAGCTTCGAGCTGGTTGTACATCGTCACTATAACTTCGTTGCCACCGCTAGTTGGGGCTGCGGCGCTGGCTTGCGCTCTGCTACTAGTACCGGCTTCTACGACGGGAACCTGGGCGAGAGTGGTCGATGACCAGATTGCTAATACGATAGGAATGAGTTTTTGCATATTAAACCTCCAGAAAAAATTAAGCCGGGCGAGCCCGGCTTAATTATCTCAGAAATTTCTCTTATTTCATTTCAACACGACGATTTACAGAGTATGCCGCTTCTGTGGTGCGGGTATCTGTTGGCATTTCTTCACCGTAGCTGATGGTTTCCATCTGGCCAGCAGCAACGCCCTGAACCTGTAAATAACGTTCAATAGCTTGCGCACGACGCTCACCTAACGCCAAGTTGTATTCGCGGGTGCCGCGCTCATCAGCATGGCCTTCCAGACGAATTCTTTTGCTTGGATTGGCTTTCAAGTCGGTTGCGTGATAAACCAGAGCGTCACGATCTTCTGCACTCAATTCAGCGCGGTCGAATTCAAAGTAGAATACTTTCTTCGCTAACGCAGCGTCCCGTTTTGCAATTTCAGCAGCTGAAAGTCCTGAACCATTACCTGCTCCTGATGTGGATGCAGCTGGGGTCGCAGTAACTGGAGCAGCTGTGTCTTCCGTATCATTCGAAGCACAAGCTGTCATCATTACTGACAACAAAGCGGCCATACCTAACTTTAAAACGGTGTTATTTTGCATACAATTTCCTCATCTCCACTGTGCTTGGGCAAAAACTGCTATATTTTGTCATTATTCAGGATAACTAACAACTCTCTATAACAAATTTTTGAACTTATTTTGAATTTAATTGTCGGGGCGTCTTAAGTCTCTTAATCAAGGAAGGGAGACCAAGCTGGCTCTCTAACATCACCAGCGTTTGAAGGGATCTGAAACTTCACTCTGCCATCGATAGACACTGCATTAAGTATACCACGATCACCTGACTTGGAGGCATACATAATCATGCTTGCGTTAGGTGCGATGGTCGGTGATTCATCTAAAGACGTGTCGGTCAATATTCTTGTCGTGCCACGCTCAAGGTTGAGAATTGCAAGATGGTATTCATCAGCAGTGTCGTAACGATGAACCATTACCATGTTTTTTCCGTCCGGTAACATCAGGCCTTTTGAATTATATGTTCCTTCGAAGGTCACCCTTTCTGACCAACCCGTATCAAGAGCAACCTGATAAATTTGCGGACGGTTATTACCACCTTGTTCCGAGGTATAGATAAGGGATTTGCTGTCCGGTAACCAGCTGGGTTCAGTATCGACGGCAAAATGAGTCGTAATTTTTCTCAACTCACGGGTAGCGAGATCCATGACGAAAATATCCGGGTTGCCATCCTTCGATAACACCATGGCCATTTTTGTGCCGTCGGGCGACCATACTGGTGAGCTGTTGATATTAGGGAAGTCGGTTAGTTGTTCGCGAGCACCGGTACTAAGATCCTGAATATAGATCCGTGAGTAATTGGACTCAAAACTCACATAAGCTATCTTCTTGGCATCTGGTGACCAGGAAGGCGACATAATCGGTTCCTTCGATTCCAGCAGTACCTGAGGCCGGCCACCATCCGCATCGGCCAGATTCAGTTGATAGTTAGCTTCGCCCGGTGCCAAACGCTGTGACGTGATGTAGAGAATTTTTGTACCAAATGCTCCGCGGACTCCGGTGATTTGCTCAAAGACCACATCGCTTATCTGGTGAGCGATGTCGCGCAACTGCGCTTCGGTGCCACTGATCACCTCTCCAACCATTCGGACTTCCTGCCGGACGTCAAACAATTCGTACTGAACTTCAAAAAGGTCACTATTGTTGGAGCGCATTATTTTTCCGATCAGCAAATAGTCTGAACCCAGAAATGCCCAGTCACGGAAAAACACTTCACTCTCCTGGTGAGGAGTGCTCAGCATGTTTTGCTGGGGAATAGGAGCGAACTCGCCACTATTGCGCAAATCGCTGTTAACAATATCTGTGATGTTCTCACTCAGTACGCCGAACCCTGTCCATTCAAATGGAACGATTGCTATGGGCACTGGATTATCAACACCCTGGGTAATTTGGATGACGAGTTGCTGTGAATATGAATTACTGGCTAACAGGCTTAATAAAAGGAAGCCACGCAGAATGAATCTGATCATCGTAATAAGCCCTCTGGACTGAACATCAAATTAAAATCACGGAAATTTCGCTCGAATACTCCGGGAGGTAAATCGTTTAACTCTGGGAATCTTCCTGCTTTGTTTACTGCCTGCAAGGCAGCACGGTCAAAAACTGGATCGCCACTGGACTGAACTACAACGCTCGACAGAATATCTCCTACTGGCGTCATTCTGATATTAATCAATACCTGCATGCCGTTACGTGTGCTGGGAGGCTGGATCCAGTTGCTTTCAATGATCTCACGAATAATCTGAGTGTATTGCGCAATCAACTGATTTTCAGCGCTAAGAGCTTGTGACTGCGCGGCTGCTTGCGCAGCAGCCTGATTGGCAGCTTCTCTGTCTGCTGCTTCGCGCGCAGCTTGTTCATTAGCAAGCCTCTCACGCTCAGCAGCACGACGCGCAGTTTCCTGTTTTTCTTCCGTCTCTTTTGCGGCTCGCGCAGCTTGCTGTTCTTTCTCGACTGCTGCAGCTTGTTCTTGTTGTTTTTTCGCCTGGGTTTGCGCTTCGGCCTTGCGTTGTTCTTCTTTTTTATTTGCCTCTAGCTGCGCCTGCTCACGTTTCTTTTGCTCTTCGGCTACTTTTGCGGCCTCGCGCGTACGTCGCTCTTTCGCTTGCTGCTCCTGCTGCCGCTTACGTTCGAGTTCCTGCAGTTGACGAGTTCTCTGCGGGTTTTCTTTCGTCACAGTAGCAGTTACATAAGAAGGCTGTTCGATCTTGACGAGATTATCTGGATTAAATTTGCTGGGCAGTAAAATGTAAATCAGGAGCGCATGCAGCAGTACCGCTACAACTACTCCAGACGGATATCCCTCATATTTAAGCAACCATGCCATCATCTGCGGAACCCTCAGGGCGTGCCTGTAGCGGGCTGGGTAATCAATCGAACACCGGTTGCCCCAGCGCCTTCGAGAGTAGATAACAGGCTCATTACTACTCCGTAATTATTTGCTGCGTCTGCTTCCAGAAAGACCGGTACAGCTGGATTCTGATTCATAATTTTGGCGACATCCTCACCAATACGTTCGAGTTCAACAGGTTCTGGTTCTGCATCGCTCGACGACTCGCCCAAGCTGATGAAATACATGCCCTCTGCATTGATAGACACGACGAGTGTTAGCTCATCACTATCCTCAACGGGCTCGGTATTGGCTTTAGGCAATTCCACTTTTACGCCTTGGGTAATAAGAGGAGCGGTAACCATGAATACAATTAACAAGACCAGCATGACGTCGATCAATGGCACTACATTGATCTCCGCCATCGGCTTTCGACGTTGTGGGCGATTAATATCCATTAGGCATTTTCCACGCTGCGTTTGCTATGTGCCTGACGATGCAGAATGCTGGAGAACTCATCCAGGAACGTGTAGTAACTATGTATTATCGAATCAACTTTGGATGAGTATCGGTTATAGAACAGAACCGCCGGGATAGCTGCAAAAAGTCCCATGGCTGTGGCAATCAAAGCTTCCGCGATACCGGGAGCAACCAATGCGATACTTGCCTGACTCTGATTTGCCAGTCCAAGAAAGGATCTCATGATTCCCCATACCGTTCCAAACAAGCCGACGTACGGTGAAAGTGATGCAACGGTTGCCAACAGGTCGAGATGTTTCAACAGCACTTTTTCTTCTCTGGCCAAGGCGACCCTCATTGCTCGCTGCGCTCCTTCCATGACCGCGTCGGACTCAATTCCCGGTTGCTGACGCAGCCGCGTAAATTCCTTGAAACCGGAACGAAACAGATTTTCCATACCGATGACGGCTGTGTTGCCTTTTTGTTTGGTTGAGCCATCGCGAAACAGCTGGCTCAAATCCATGCCTGACCAGAAACGTTTTTCGAAATTGCTCAGCTCGTTGTCAGCATCTCTGATGATGATCCATTTCTGGACGATGACGACCCAGGAGGCAACCGATAATGACAGCAGGCACAACATCACAAGCTTAACGGCAAAGCTTGCGTTCATAATAAGGTTCCAAACATTCATCGATTCGTTCATCTATTCCTCAATCTGGAGAGCGTAAAATTCATTAATTCTCAAACAAGTCTTTGTCTTTGAGAGTCATTTTTAATCCGAAATGGCGGTATGCGTACTGGGTGACTATTCTGCCTCTTGGCGTGCGCTGGATAAAGCCTTGTTGAATAAGATAAGGCTCCAGAACATCTTCGATTGTTCCTCTTTCTTCGCTCAGCGCAGCGGCGATACTGTCGGCTCCTACTGGACCACCATCAAATTTTTCGATAATCGTCATCAACAAGCGTCTGTCGAGATGGTCGAAACCATTTTTGTCGACACTCAGCATGTCCAGCGCTGCGCTTGCGATCTCTTCATCTATAAATCCCTGTCCTTTCACTTCGCAAAAATCACGCACCCTGCGAAGCAGGCGATTGGCGATACGGGGAGTACCACGCGACCGGCGGGCGATTTCAACAGCGCCTGCCTCATCACAATCTGTGCGAAGGATTTTAGCTGAACGAACAACTATGCGAGTCAATTGTTCGACCGTATAAAACTCCAAACGTTGCACGATTCCAAAGCGATCACGGAGCGGCGAAGTTAAGAGGCCTGCCCTCGTTGTCGCCCCTACAAGAGTGAACGGCGGCAGATCCAGTTTAAGGGAACGCGCAGCAGGACCTTCACCAATCATGATGTCGAGCTGGTAATCTTCCATGGCCGGATAAAGAATCTCTTCTATCGCCGGACTTAATCGATGTATCTCATCAATAAAAAGTACATCGCCTGCTTCGAGATTGGTGAGCATCGCTGCCAAGTCCCCTGCTTTCTCAAGCACCGGTCCTGAAGTTGCTTTTAGCGACACGCCCATTTCATTGGCGATGATGTTTGAAAGCGTGGTTTTTCCGAGTCCGGGAGGTCCAAAAATCAGGGTATGGTCGAGTGCTTCGCCGCGCTTGCGCGCTGCGCTAATGAAAATTTCCATCTGGTTTTTGACAACATCCTGGCCGATATAATCGACCAGTTTGCTCGGCCGAATCGCGCGGTCATGAATTTCTTCATTACCATTGGGTACGGCTGTGATAAAGCGTTCTTCTTCTCGCATATTACTCAGAAGTATCCATTAACTGGCCGAGGCTCTTGCCAGATTTCGTAAGGCGAGTCTTATAAGTTGTTCTGTACTTTGGGGCTGACTATCTGTTCCGAGGCTATTCGCGGCATGTACTATCGCCCTGCTGGCTTCCAGAGGTTTATAACCAAGGGAGATCAACGCTGATTCGGCTTCCTGCAGGCTATCTGCCCTCATTGCCTGAGGCGTGGTTGTCACGGCAGGTTTGCCATACTCAAGTTCCCACACCTTGAGCCGGTCGCGCATTTCTATGATAAGGCGCTCAGCGGTTTTGCGGCCGACACCTGGCAGCTTAACCAGCGCGTTTATATCGTCGTTCATGACACAGCTGACGAATTTTCCACTTTCCATGTGTGACAACACTCCAAGTGCCAGTTTGGGACCGACACCGTTCACCTTGATCAAAAGCCGGAACAAACTGCGTTCCCTTTGGTCGATAAAGCCATACAGGTGCTGCGCATCTTCCCTTACGACGAAATGTGTATAGAGAATTACGCCGCTGCCGATTTCGGGAAGAAGGACGAGTGTGCTGGCCGGGACCTCTACTTCGTAACCCACTCCCTGCACATCCAGCAGTATTTCGTTATCGTCCTTAACCAGCAGCAAACCCTGCAAACGTCCAATCATATGAATTGAAGTACCTTCAAGATTTGCAACCTATACACTCATGCGGCCGCGTCTGCTCGAGCGAACGCCCGATATACGGATCAACGTGTGCTGGGTGTGAGCATGACACACTGCCACAGAAAGTGCATCAGCTGCGTCTTCACCGGGAACTTCGGGTAACTTCAGCAAAGTTTTGATCATGTGCTGCATCTGTGCTTTTTCCGCGATTCCAGTTCCTACAACGGCCAGTTTGATTTTTCGGGTGGCGTATTCGAACACTTCAACCTGATTGTTTGTACAAGCCACCATCGCAACCCCACGCGCGTGACCCAGCTTCAAGGCGGATGAAGCACTTTTACCCATAAACACTTCTTCTATCGCAGCGAACTGCGGCTGGTATTCGCTGATAATCTGGGAAATGGTTTCGAAAATCATTTGCAGACGTGCGGGAAACTCCAGTGTTTCCACTTTAATAACACCACACGCGATGTAGTCGAGCCTCGATCCAACGGCATTGATTACTCCGTACCCGCATTTGCGCGAGCCTGGATCAATGCCGAGGATGATGGCCACGTTGGTCAGGCTTCCTTTTCACTGCCGGGTTGTTCACGCAAGCGGATGTTCAACTCGCGCAGTTGTTTGGCAGGAACTACGCCGGGTGCATCAGTCAACATACAGCTGGCCGACTGGGTTTTGGGGAATGCAATCACATCGCGGATCGACTGTGAGCCCGTCATCATCATGATGAGACGGTCAAGGCCGAATGCCAAACCGCCGTGTGGCGGAGCGCCATAACGGAACGCATTGAGCAACGAACCAAATTTTTCCTCAGCTTCGTCCGGACCAATACCCAACAAACCGAAAACAGTTTTTTGCATTTCAGCTTGGTTAATACGAATAGAACCTCCGCCAAGCTCGGTACCATTGAGCACGAGATCATATGCGCGCGACAGTGCTTCGAGCGGCTTGGCTACCAATTCTTCGGGTGTGCATGACGGTGCGGTGAATGGATGATGCACGGACGTGACATTGCCTTCCTTGTCCTGTTCGAACATCGGGAAGTCCACGACCCACAATGGCGCCCAGGCGCAAGTCAGAATTTTCAGATCCAGGCCAACACGTACACGCAGCGCGCCGATAGCCTCATTCACCACTTTGATTTTATCTGCACCAAAGAAAAGAATGTCGCCAGTTTGTGCACCAACTCTGGTCAATACGTCTTGCACAACTTGCTCAGGCATGAATTTCACGATCGGTGATTGCAAGCCTTCAATGCCTGCTGCCAGATCATTTACCTTGATCCATGCTAGACCTTTTGCGCCGTATTGGCCGACAAAAGCCGTATATTCATCGATCTGCTTGCGTGAAATCTGCGCGCCACCAGGGACTTTCAATACCACTACCCTGCTCTTCGGATCATTTGCAGGTGCATTAAAGACCTTGAATTCAACTGCTTTCATGAGGTCCGCTATGTCAATCAGTTCCATCGGGATACGTAGATCCGGACGGTCGATGCCAAACCTGCGCATAGCTTCGTAGTAGGTCATACGCGGCACATTGCCAAGGTCGACGCCGAGGTGTTTCTCGAACAACTGTTTGATCATGGTTTCCATCATCACCATGATGTCTTCTTCATTCATGAAGGAGGTTTCGATATCGATCTGGGTAAATTCAGGCTGACGGTCGGCGCGCAGATCTTCATCACGGAAGCACTTTGCAATCTGATAATAACGATCGAGTCCTGCCACCATAAGCAATTGCTTGAATTGCTGCGGCGACTGCGGCAGTGCGAAAAACTTGCCTGGATGGGTACGGCTTGGGACAAGATAGTCGCGCGCGCCTTCAGGTGTTGCGCGTCCGAGAATCGGCGTTTCCACGTCGAGAAAGCCGTTAGCCTCAAGAAAACTACGTACTGTGCTGGTGACTTGTGAGCGCATTCGCAAGCGATTCATCATTTCAGGACGGCGTAAATCGATAAACCTGTTACGCAGTCGAACGTCTTCGCCTACCAGTGCGTGTTCATCGAGTTGAAATGGAGGAGTCTCGGAAACGTTGAGAACTTCGAGATCCTTGCACAATACTTCAATACGGCCAGAAGGCTTATCCAGATTTTCTGTTCCCGATGGACGTGCTCTGACAAGGCCCTGGATTTTGACTACGTATTCGCTGCGTACCTGTTCGGCACGTGCAAAACTTTCTGCTGTATCAGGATCTACTACTACCTGAGCGATACCATCACGATCCCGCACATCAAGAAAAACCACTCCGCCGTGATCACGACGACGATGTACCCAGCCGCAAAGTACGACTGTCTGGCCAATGTGGTCTACGTTAAGTGCACCACAATAGTGAGTTCGCATAGGTAAATCCTGCTTAGTGTCTGTAAATGTCTATTAATGTCTATTAAGTTATATATTTGCGTGAGATGGAGCTGGTAGATAAGCCAGAATAATCAGCTGGATTTTGCCGGGCTACTGGCACTTCCTACTGAAGGTTTGGTGTCTCCGGTAGTTTTAACCTCGCCTTTCGGCTGATTCGAACTTGCCTCTTTTTTGCTGTTGCTCTCTGATGCAGATTTGTTGGCGCTGTCTTTTTCCGCAGATTTTCCTGCATCTGAAGATTTTGTGCCGCTGTCTTTTTCGGTACTGCTGGTACTTTCTTCAGCAGCGCCATTTTTCTTTTTGCCCGTTTTGAAATCAGTTTCGTACCATCCTGATCCTTTCAGACGAAAGCTACTTGCCGAAATCAGTTTGGTTAATGTCTCCTTTCCACACTCAGGACAAACGACCAACGGTGGATCATTTATCTTCTGCAGTTTCTCGAGCTCAACCAGACAGGATGTGCAGCGATATTCATAAATAGGCATAACTGTTACTCACTTTCGATCATGTATTTTCAGGCTGATCATTTAACTGCACACACTCGTAACTTCGAAGCTCGCGCAATCATCAATGAGGCTGATCGGTAAAAGCGGCGCATTGTAGCGTATTTCTCATTTTACCGGCATCTGCAAATGCAATTAGATTAATCTCGCATAACACTCATTGCATGAAAAACTGCTATATGTGCAGGCTAAAAACAGATATTGAGAGAGTTTAAAAAACGAAAAAAGTTTTAACAAAATCCTTGCTCGCATGTTTTGATTCCGATATAAATACGCCCACTAATCAGAGCGGCGATCTACAGGGCAGAAATATCCAGAACCTGTTAACTCTGAACTGAAGCCTACACTTCGCGACAAACAAAATTTTTCCAGTTTGCAGTCGAGTGAAAAGCTGAGCGGTTTAAGGACTGAACTTGATTAAGCAGATCAGCGTTATTTTCAGATAGCACTAGATCTTTCATCAACAACAAACACACCAAACCAAAAAAAGAGAACCATGTATGGCTGGCAAAAAAACTTCCAAGCAGGCACCTGCTAAAAAAACCACCGCAATCTCCGAAAAATTTACCAAAACCGCAATCCTTAATTCTCTGTCCGAAGACACTGGTCTGAGCAAAAAACAAGTTGGCTCAGTTCTGGATGGCCTGACTGATCTTATCGAGCGTCATTTGAGAAAGCGTGGCGTTGGCGAGTTCACGATGCCTGGCTTGCTAAAAATAAAGGCAGTTAAACGTCCAGCACGTCCTGCTCGTAAAGCTGTTCCTAACCCATTCAAGCCCGGCGAATTGATGGATATCCCCAAGAAACCAGCTTCTGTTCGCGTTAAAGTTCTGCCACTGAAAAAACTGAAAGCATTCGCAGAATTGTAATAGCTGATTAACAGCCTCTTCAGGCAGTGGTCTCCACTCCCTGAATATAAGTACACCGGAAAGCAGCCTCATGGCTGCTTTTCTGTTCTGGTCATTTCAATATTGTATCGGTAACTTTTCATGCGCACCTCTCTATACCTATTGGCCACTACCCGTGACATGCCTGCGGATGCCGTTGTGGTCAGCCATCAACTCATGCTCAAAGCCGGGCTTATCCGCAAACTTGCTGCTGGCCTTTACACCTGGTTACCGATGGGGCTGCGCGTACTGCACAAGGTGACTAATATAGTGCGTGAAGAGATGGACAGGTCCGGTGCGCTGGAAGTATCCATGCCCGTTGTTCAGCCCGCGGAGCTTTGGCTGGAGTCAGGTCGTTGGGACATCATGGGTGATGAATTGCAACGCTTCAAGGATCGCCACCTGCGTGATTTTTGTCTGGGGCCGACACATGAAGAAGTTATTACCGACCTCGTTCGCAACGAATACAGTAGCTATAAACAGCTGCCCGTAAATATCTACCAGATACAAACCAAGTTCCGCGATGAACGCCGCCCCCGCTTCGGTGTGATGAGAGCGCGCGAATTTACGATGAAAGATGCTTACTCTTTCCATATCGATAAAGCCTCGTTGCAGAAAACGTATGATCAGATGTATGAAACCTATCAGAGAATTTTTACTCGTCTGGGTTTCCATTTCAGAGCTGTACTCGCAGATTCCGGCAATATTGGTGGCAGCTGTTCACATGAGTTTCACGTACTGGCAGATTCAGGCGAGGATCTGATTGTATTCAGCGATACCGGTGACTACGCCGCCAACATGGAAATGGCCTCGGCATTCGTGCCGGAACAAAGTGCCTCCGCCGCAACGCGCAGCATGGAAAAAGTAGCAACACCTGATAGCAAAAGTATTGATGACGTAGCCGCATTTTTGCAGGTGGCACCGGATTCCATCGTTAAAACGCTTATCGTGCATGGCGATGCTGACATTGCCACCGCGCAGCCATCTCTGATCGCCCTGGTCTTGCGTGGCGATCATCAGTTAAATGAAATCAAGGCAGCCAAACTTGAAGGTGTTCGTTCACCGCTCACGTTTGCAACAGATGCGCAAATTCAATCCGCACTTGGTTGTTCGCCAGGATCCATCGGTCCAGTACATCTCGATATCCCCATCCTCGTCGATCGCAATGCCGCCCTGCTAAGTGACTTTGTGTGCGGCGCTAATGCAGACGGATTTCACCTACGTGGCGTCAACTGGAAAAGAGATTGTAGTTATCTGCGAGTTGAAGACATGCGTAACGTGGTCGAAGGTGACAAAAGTCCCGACGGTAAAGGTGTCTTGTCTATCAAGCGAGGCATAGAAGTAGGCCATATATTCCAGCTTGGTAATAAATACAGCAAAGCGATGAATGCAACTGTGCTTGATGAAAATGGCCGCAACAGTGTCATGGAGATGGGCTGTTACGGTATCGGCGTTAGTCGTATTGTTGCTGCCGCAATAGAACAAAGCCACGATGAAAAAGGCATTATCTGGTCGGATAACATTGCTCCGTTCCATGTTGCTATCATCCCACTCAATGCGCATAAAGCACCTCAAGTGCTTGAGGTCTGTGAGCAGTTATACAAAGAACTTGCAGCGGTTGGCATCGAAGTGTTGCTGGATGATCGCGACAAAAAAACCAGCCCGGGTGTGAAGTTTGCCGATATGGAATTGATCGGTATTCCTCACCGGCTTGTGGTATCCGACCGCGGGTTGGAAGCAGGTGAAATTGAATACAAACACCGCGCCAAACCGGACAACGAGATGATCAAACGCGAAAACGTGGTGGCATTCTTGCGCGATCTCATCAAGAACTAGAGAGACCCCAGCCAACTTTGCGTACTTGCGTGTACTTTCATTCCATTAAAGTAGCTGTTGATACTTTGGGAAAATTCAGTGCATGCAAGTTCTTCTACGCATCGAAAACTTTTCTCCAGAGCTTCGATGTCTGGTAGGTGTTTTACGATCACCGGTGGAAGATAGGCCGTCATATCGCTAGCGAGTGGCAACGGCCATGGCGTCGCGCCCAGCACGTCCCACATCGAGACTTCGTGCAGATCACGTATCAGAATATATTCTTCTTCATTGATGCTGCGAACGATTTTGAGTTCGACGAGTAACAGCAGCAATTTATCGACACTCACTGCACGTGGAGGCCATTCTTCAGCAATCAGGTCATCCAGATGTAATGACCTGCCCTGCCGTTGAAGGTCCCAGAACTTGTGCATGAGCGCGAGAAGCAACAAACAGGGATGAACCGCAATTGCCACATTGTGCGTGCTGAACAACGGAATTGAGCGCACGAGATTCGCGCCAAACAGAATGACAACCCAGCACAGATAAATCCAGACAAGGAAGATGGGAATAGCGGCAAAAGTGCCATATAAAAATTCATAACTTGCGCGCGTAATAAAAGTCGCAAAACCCCACTTCACAACCTTGAACAGAACCGCTACAACCACAGCGCCAATCAGACCATCACGTACGCGAACGGCGCTGTTTGGCACGGCAACGTATAACAACGTAAATGCCCCTATAGTCAGCGCCGTGGGGAATAATTCGAGAAAAACCGGGAGCGCGCCAATGTAATCCGAGATGGCGGTGAACCTTGCAAACAGGTCAAGTGAAGTGATATAGGAACTGATAGCGAACGCAATGCCCAAGAGCAATGGGCCAAGACTTAACACGCTCCAGTACAGCAGAAAACTGGAGAGTCCCTTGCGTTGTTCGCTCACCGCCCAGATCTTGTTAAAACTGCCTTCAACATTGGCAAGCATCAGATACGCGGTCACCAGCAACATGACTGCGCCTACCCACGTCAGATTTCTTGCTTGCGAGGCAAATTCAGTGATGTAGCCAGCGAGCTCACTGCTGGAGCTCGGTAGCAGATGCGTAAAAATCATTTCCTCGATCTGGTTACCAAAAACCTGGAAAGACGGAAATGCAGAAAGTATTGCCAACAGCAGCGTGATGAACGGAACAACTGCAAACAGACTTGTGTACGTAAGTGATTTGGCGGTTTCAAAGCCACCATTCTGCTGAAAGTTATGCCACGTGAAATTAACGAAGCGGGATAGAGTTTTTATTGGAGTTTGGTCCATCTCGGATTGCCCTTCCTTGTGACAATTGCAACAATGTTTTAACTAAATTTGCGATAAAGGTCTTATGCCACAAATCACTCTCTATCACAATCCGCGCTGCTCCAAGTCCAGAGAAGCTCTGGCGTTGCTAGAACATCGCGGTGTTATTCCTGCGTTAAATCTCTACATGGAAAATCCGCCGGCCATTGCCGAGTTGAAACAGTTACTCGCAAAACTCGGTTTGTCTGCACGCGAGCTTTTGCGCACGTCAGAACCGATTTATAAAGAATTGCGGCTCGCCGATCCTAAGTTAAGTGAAGCGCAATTATTGCAAGCGATGTGCGATGATCCGCGCCTGATTCAACGTCCTATTGCCGTGCTCGGAAAACGCGCGATAGTGGGACGTCCACCCGAAGCCATCCTGGAATTATTATCATGAGCACGCCTTTCGTTCTTGTTCTTTATTACAGTCATAGCGGCGCAGTCGCTGATATGGCGCAACATGTTGCACGCGGCGTAGCAACGGTGGATGGTATAGAAGCGCGTATTCGAACAGTGCCAGCGGTTTCTACCGTGACTGAAGCAACAGCTCCTGCGGTACCTGCAGAAGGCGCGATTTATTGTACCGAAGCAGATTTTGCCGAGTGCAGCGGCCTGGCTCTGGGGAGCCCTACACGTTTTGGCAACATGGCCGCGTCGATGAAATATTTTCTTGATGGCACCGGTGCACAGTGGTTCAGCGGCATCATGATCGGCAAACCGGCAGGCTGCTTCACGTCTACTGCGTCATTACATGGTGGTCAGGAAAGCACACTGCTGAGCATGATGCTTCCGCTGCTCCATCACGGCATGATTTTTTGTGGTCTGCCTTACAGCGAGACAGCCCTGACCGAGACTGGTAGTGGTGGTACTCCCTACGGACCATCACATCACGCGGGCATTACCGGCAAGCCACTTTCCGAGCATGAAAAACAGTTGTGCCAAGCACTCGGCAAACGTCTGGCGACACTTGCGCTCAAACTGCGCGCGGCAAATTGATGCCAGTTTTTTCTGGCCTGATGTTGAACCGTGTACTGCTAGCCTGTTGCCTGGCTCTGCTGCTGTTGTTCGCAATACCCGTATTCGTGATGAGCAGTAGTGTTGGGCTCTGGCTGATGCAGTCGATACCGTTGCTCATAACAATACCCGGGTTACTGCGACACTCTCGTCGCAGCTTGCAATGGCTCGGCTTTCTGACCTTGTTCTATTTGTTAGAGGCCATCCTCCAGATTTTCTCGCCGCTCCTGATTGCCCGCAGCATCGGCATTTTGAGCACGCTGTTTTGTATCCTGTTATTTACTGCTGTTATAGTCAGCCTCAAAACGCCAAAGCACCACGCAGCAGACCAATAGAAGGACTTATAAATGTCGGCCTCCACCAATCCCATCGTCAGGTTTTTTGCAGGACTGCTTGGCATTTTCCGTTTTCTGCGTGCCACCGTTTTCAACCTGCTCTTCCTGTTCGTCGTCCTGATTATCATCGGAGCGATGGTGGGTCAGCCAGCGTTGGTCATTCCACAAGGTGCGGCAATAGTTGTAAATCCCGAGGGCATACTGGTCGAACAGCGGTCCTACATTAGTCCTCTCGAGCAGGTTCTCGGCGGCAGTGCAGCGACAGCTGGTGCGGGCGAAGTGCTGTTGCAGGACATTCTTGATGCAATCAACATCGCGGCCGACGATGACCGTATCGCCTCCATGGTGTTATTGACCGACATGTTCGCTGGCGGCGGCTTGAGTCAGATGCAGGAAGTTGGTCGTGCGATGGACGCGTTCAAGGCAAAAGGCAAAGTCATCTATGCAGTCGGCAGTGTCTTCAGCCAGAGTCAGTATTATCTCGCCGCACACGCCAGCGAGATCATGCTTAATTCTTATGGCTCGGTTGATCTTGAAGGGTTAAGTGCCTGGCAAAATTATTTCAAAGAGGCGCTCGATAAACTGGGCGTCAATGTGCATATCTTCCGCGTTGGTGCATACAAGTCTGCTGTAGAGCCTTTTGATCGCAACGACATGTCGCCCGAAGCAAAAGCAAACTACACCGACCTGTTGGGTGATCTCTGGCGCCAATACGTCAACGACGTGACTCTCCAGCGCAAACTCGAGCCCGGCGTCATCGACAACTACATCAACACGCAGGATCAACAACTCGCCCTTTACGGTGGAGATACTGCACAGTTGGCGCTACAGACTGGTTTGGTTGATCGCACGGAAAATCGCGCAACCAGCATTGAGTATTTACGCAGCAAAATCGGTGAACAGGACGCGGGTTATCCGAGTGTTGAATACAACGGTTATCTGCAGTCACAGCAAAAACTCAGGCCTCCGGTCACCGTGTCGGACACCATCGGGATAATCGTCGCGAGTGGCAATATTACTGACGGTGAAGCTCCTCGTGGTGCCATCGGTGGTGATACGTTAAGTGCAATCATTCGCGATGCTCGCAATAACGACGATATTAAAGCGCTTGTACTGCGCATCGACAGCGGTGGTGGTAGTGCCTTTGCGTCAGAAATTATTCGCACCGAACTCGAGGCTTTCAAAGCTACAGGGCGACCCCTCGTCGTTTCGATGGGTAGTGTTGCAGCTTCAGGCGGCTACTGGATTGCAACACCTGCCGACCAGATATGGGCAAGCGCCTCCACCATCACGGGTTCCATCGGCATATTCGGCATATACCCGACTTTTGAAAACTCGCTCAGCAAAATTGGTATCTACACGGATGGTGTTGGTACCACCGAACTCGCAGGTTATGCAACTCTCGGCCGCAGTCTGCCGCCGCTCGCGGAACGTTCGCTGCAGCTTACCGTTGAAAATGGCTATGCCCGTTTTATCAGTCTTGTGGCGCAATCACGCAACATGACAGAAGCCGCAGTCGATCAGATCGCACAGGGCCAGGTGTGGTCAGGTGAAAACGCACTCGAACAAGGTCTTGTTGATAATCTGGGTGGTTTTGATGATGCAATCGCAGCTGCTGCAGAGCTTGCGAATCTGGAAGACTACACAACTCGCCTGTTAGAAGTGCAACTGAGTCCAAGCGAGATATTGCTGCAACAGATAGTGGACAACACTGGCGTAGAAGTATTGTTCGCACCACTCGCGCGCAATTTGCGGCAGAGGAACCCGGTTGAATTACTGATCAGAAATATGGAAAAGGAATTCAGGGATATGATCAATCTGAACGATCCCAATGCGCTTTACCTGCAATGTCTGGAGTGCAAAGGGCTGACTCTTTAGCCTTTATAATCTGGTAGTGCCGCCTTAATCGTAATGACTGAGTCGCCGCTACCTGGACGCAACTACTTATAGTTTGTAGTCACCACTATTTATAGCCACCACTACTACCAATGCATTATTTCCTTAACAAACGGAATCGTGCAGCGGCGCTGTTCCGCAAGTGAAAGTTTGTCGAGCTTATCGAGTACCTCCATCAGGTCGTGCAGATTTCGACTGTTGCGCAGCATGATGTATTGCATCACCTCATCTTTCAGCTCTATACCACGTTGCTCCGCGCGTAATCTCATGATTGCCGCTTTTGCGACATCATCGTTTTCCACCACTTCGTAAGCTACGCACAATTGCAGTCGCGACATCAGGTCAGCGAGTTGCAGGGGTAATTGCGCAAGCGGTGCGTTCGCCGCGAAACAGAGTCGTCCGCCATATGCCTGCACTGCATTAAACAACTCAAACAATTTTTCTTCCCAGCTTAGGTTTCCTGCAACTACCTGCAGATCATCCAGCACAATCATGTCGAGGGTTTCGAGGCCGTCGAGAGTGTGGGGGCCATAAGCAAACATCTGCCTTAGTGGAACATAGACCGCCTGTTCACTACTTTGACAAAGTGCCTGCAGCAAATGTGTTTTGCCATTTCCACTGCTGCCCCAGAGATAACACAAGCGGTCGTTGCTGCTGGCGAAGTTCTGCAGAAAATGCAGCAGAGGTTTGTTGGCTGGTGAGGAAAAAAAGTTGTTGAACAACAACTCGGTCTGCACGACGAAATCGAAAGGATATTGAAATGCGCCACTCATATGCAGAACATTCTGGTGAGTTGCGCGTTCAGAGTTGTGACTGCCATTGGTAATGCATCGCAACATCCACACCAGTACGTGTAGCGTCAACAACTGGACTCATTTTTCTATCCAGAGCGATGCTTTCCATCAACTGACGTAGTTGGCCACTGGTAAACAAACGGAGCTGCACGACACCATTTGCCACGCTCACAAGGTCTACCTTTGTCACCGTCGTCAAACCGTTCGTGTATTGCATAAGTTCGGCGTAGTCCTTCAATCCCTTGATGCCGTCAACTGTCATGATGACTTCCGTGTTGCCTTCTGCACCTGAAAGCAGGACAGCATAGTTACTGGCCAACTGCTCAGCCACAAGATTGATGGTGCCTTCCACCACAGGCTGCAATGCGTTTTCTACAAAGTCCAAATCGATTACCTGATCACGAAATAAATACTGCGCCTTGCCGATAGTTTCACCACTGATCGATTTGAAAATACGTAACGCGAGAATACTTTCATCGCCATAACGCAACGAAGCCTGGCGAATTGCAAGCTGATCAAAACTCCACAACTGTTCGATTGGCAGTGAGCGTTGATCGGTAAAATCCAGCAATGGCAACAGTATGGGCAAGCCCCGTTTTTCTGCTGCGGCCTGAATCTGCTGCATGAGTACAGGATCATTTTCCACCGTCGTACCGAAGATAGTGCGTGGTCCCAATTCTTCCTGCACCACAATCCACAGAAGAGTTTCTGGCCGGTTTTGTGGCCATATCGGGATTCTTGCGGTGTTCAACAAATTCTGGATTTCAGACGGAAAAAAACCTACCTGCAGATAGAGTTGTTCTTCACCTGTTGTAGTCGATCCTGGGGCGGTCGGCACCGGCGCGGTGCGATAAGTCCAGGATTCGACATAAGACTGGGGATTATTGATGCCGCGTTTGATTTCCGGATTTTCCAGTGTGTCCTGTCGACCGCTCAGCTTGAGCAGCACTTCTTGCAGAGCAGCACTGTAGGCTTGTTGTCGTTCGCGCTCATTGTCACGTGTGGGAACGGGAACAGAGGCGTTGTACAAGTTTGTAACTTCCGCCGCTTCGATACTTGTGGAGCACAGCGAAACGCATATCAACATAACGCCAGTCAGCTGGCAGAAAGCGGATTTGCAAATTGTGTAAAAAAAATTACGTTTCATATTTCGTATGATAACTGATAGCAGCGTCTGCATACATCGCAGACTGCTGTTTGCTGCAGCGGTTAATCAAAGGTTCAGCAAAAGTTGTTAATCTCTTTATATGCTTTAAAATGCATACCATTCGACAAAGAGATTTACACAACATGCAGCGTGTCCTGTATTACCGGACCTTTATAAAATTCTGGCTGCTCTTACTGACAACTCTAGTGATGTCATCGGTGCAGGCAGCACCTCCGCACACACATGAAATTACGTATAACGCACGTTACGACAACTTCGAAGCAGAGGCGTCGCGTTATCTTCGCTATGACGCCAAGTCATCTCTGTATCAGTTACAAACCGCGATCTCTCTGGATCTGCTTGGTCAGACAATCACATCGTTAGTCGAAACAAGTCAGGTGCAGTGGATTGATGATCATCCAGTCCCCCTCCTCTACGAATATCGGCAGGAAGGTTTGAACACCCGCTCTCGCAGCGTGAAATTTGATCATCAGGCTGACACCGCGAGTTTCGCAGTGGACGACAAAAAAGGAACTCTCGCGCTCAATGGTCCTGTGTATGATGACCTCAGCAGTTATCTGGCAATTCGCGAGCAGCTTAATGCGGGAAATACCGACATTATGTTTGAAGTCGTGGACAAGGACGCGATCAAAACCTATCACTATCAGGTGGATGACGAAGCACTCGTCACTACGCCACTCGGAAAATTTACGGCGGTGAAGCTGGTTAGAATCCGCGATGACAATCCGAAACGCAAAACCCAGATCTGGCTTGCTAAAGATTATGATTACATACTGGTGAAACTGTTACAGGAAGAGCCCGATGGTCACACCATTCGGCTTGATATTACCAAGGCTGTATTCAACGGTGTTGCGTTAAACCCGAATTGACGTTTCCCTG
>JAZKES010000015.1:40059-45491 GCA_040386995.1 Pseudomonadota bacterium
GTTAAGCGATCAGGCGATGTTTCTGCAATTTTTCGCGCAGGATATTTTCATCCAGCTTCAAGCGATGTGCCGCAAATTTCATAATGTTCGCACTGTCGGCCATCGCTACTTCCAGCAAATTCCGCTCGAGTTTTTCGAGATACTGCTCAAGACGTGGCGCGGTTAGCGGCATCATTGCGAGGCTTTCAAGAGTCTCCTCAGCATTTTCAGTAACTACTTCTTGCTGAGCTTCAGTCTCGTTCGCCGCTGCTGTAGTCGACGCTTTAACCGCTGGCTTGTCAGCCGTCCCAGCACTTTCGGGTGCAAGTAGCGGCGGTTGCTGAGCAGGGTCGGATGTTTGTTGATCGACGATTCTTCCTGTCACCACAGGTGGTTCAGGGTTTTTTCGTTTATCACTTTTCGAATGCTGATATTCCTGCGGCAAGTCGTTAAGCCCAATTACTTCATGCGGCTTTATGATGCACATGCGCTCAACCAGGTTTGCGAGTTCCCTGACGTTGCCGGGCCACGAGTGGTGTTGCAAGGATTGAATGGCCGCACTGTTGAAACGAATAGATGAATGCTCTTTATTTTCGAGCCTGGAGAGTAATTCCTTTATGAGGTCCGGAATGTCTTCTGCGTGGTCTCTCAGCGGAGGAATTTCAATCGGTACTACACTGAGGCGATAATAAAGATCCTGACGAAAATCACCTTGTTTGATTTTGTCCTCGAGACTGTACCGGGTAGCCGCAACTACTCGTACATCGCTGGAGACGCTGGCATGTCCGCCCATACGCTGGAATTTTTTGTCTTCCAGGAAACGCAGCAGCATGCCCTGTACGTTGAGTGGCAATTCGGCTACGTCGTCAAAAAACAAGGTACCGCCGTGGGCCTTTTCTATCAGGCCAGTGACTGCGTCAGTTGCACCATTAAAATTTTTCTCGTGGCCGAATAACTCCACGCCATTGCGCTCGGCTGCTACTGAAGCGCAATTGATAACCATAAACGGACTTTCCGAGCGGCCTGAATGGTAGTGCAGGTTGCGGGCTACGATTTCCTTGCCCGTGCCTGATTCGCCAATCACAAGTGTGTTCACTTGTCTCACAGCGACACCATGCAAGAGTTGGCGAAGTTTCTGCATGCTTTCACTCTGCCCGCTCAGGCTGCGGAACATTGCAGTGCCTGTATCAGAAATGATATTGCTCGACATTACTTTTTGCGGGCGGCCGCTCAGCTGACGCGCATTTTGCAGAGCGACAATCAGGCTGCGATAGTTAAGCGATTTGTCCCCAAGCGGCAAAAATTTGGCCTGCAGCGATTCGGGCAGTTGCGAGTACTGGATTTCTTCCTGATTATTCAATAACAGCAGTGGCAGTTCGGGGAAATGGTTATGCAAGGTATTAAGCAGGTCGAGCAGCGGACAACTTTTGATGACACCAATAGCTATCGCAAAGATGTTATCGATTTGTTTGCTTTCGCTCAGTTGCCTGAACATCTGCTTCCAGTTATCGCTGGTGCTTGCCAGCGGAATTTCGCCGACAAACTTGATTTGAATACCAAGGTTGTGCGCCGATAACCTGTCGTCATCAAGCACCAGAATTTTTTGCTCGTCAGCTGATTCCATCTGCAAATTATTTTGTGTCATCGGGAGTGATTCTGTTGGCAAACCATCAGGTCCCTGGCTTGTGCAAGGGCGCCCGCATTATAAGCAAAAGAATCAAGTTTAAGCACTAACTTGTTGTGGGGGCAGCAAATCTTGTTATTGCTAATCAGAAAAAGACTATGGAAATACGCTGACTTGTTTCCAGCCCCAAGGCCGCAATTCCCACCGCGCGTTGCGACATCACGAACCGTCTTTCTCTTTGATGTCTGCCTGATAGCGCTGTGCAAGCGCATCAGGATGCACGCCAAAAAAATACGCAGTCCGGATTATCCAAATCTGCAGAATCGCACGGACAACCCCCTTGGCTTCCCACTTGGCGGTTGAAATTATCACAGGAGTTCGCACGCGCTGCGGCCAGCCGTACCTGAGCAATTTCTTGCTTAATGCGACATCCTCAAGCAGCGGCAGGCCGTCGTAGTAGCGCACTTTTTCAAAAAACTGTTTGCTCACAAAAATCGCCTGAGATCCGGTGGCCACGCCGGAAATCCTTGTCCAGAGATCGATGCAGCGTTCGAGTAAACGGAATACCCAGCGTTTATGAGCAAAGCGGATTGCGAAATAGCCCCAGATGCTACTTTGCGGACTCAGTGCTGCATGGATAAGGGCATCAGCATCTATAGGCAAAAGGGTATTGGCATGCAGAAACAACAACACCGGGTGCGCGGAGGAATCAGCGCCAGTATTCATTTGCAGTGCCCGCCCCGCCCCGCTGATCAATACGCGATCTGCATATTTGCGCGCGATGCTGACTGTGCCGTCGCGGCTACCGCCATCAACTACGAGTACTTCATGCCCAAGTTGCCGCAGCGGCTGCAGACTAACTAACGTTGGACCCAGCGTCGTGGCGTCGTTCAACACTGGGATGATGATGCTGATTTTATCGTTCATTACTACTTCTGTTTTGTCTTACATTTACGGGTATGGTCAGTGTGAATAACCGGATCGCCACTCGAGCGTACTTTGCCGGCAGCGCGAAAGAGATGAATAAGGCCCGAAATTTTTTGTCCTGTCCGCATGAAATCTCACTGAGCGCACGGCGAATTTTGCTGCAAATTTCGCGGCTACTGAATATGCGAACAGACCACGTGTCTTGAGCAATCACAAGCAATGCTGAGGGTTGCGATCCGGCTTTGCACGGATTCTATGCTCTTGCTCAGCAAGCTGCCAATTAATGTCAGCATTAGTACGCATTTGCAGCAAGTAACTTGTGGGCCATAGGGAGAGATGAAAGCTACAATGCCTTCCTCTGCCCAACATCAGTACCGTTAAGTTTTATGTCTGCTACCACCAACTCACCACCCGTTTTCACCAGCACATTTACCGATGCACTTCCGGCCGATCCGGAAACCCGTAATTTTCGTCGCCAGGTTGCTGGCGCGTGTTATTCGTTCGTGACGCCGGTGAGTTTTCCACAAGCATCACTAATCGGGTGGTCGCAGGAACTGGCCGACGAACTTGGGCTTGCTCCGGACACTATCGGCAAGGAGCAATTTACCGCGTTGTTCAGTGGCAACATCCAGGCGCCCGGCATGAAGCCTTATGCTTGTTGTTACGGAGGTCATCAGTTTGGTCATTGGGCGGGTCAGCTTGGCGATGGTCGCGCAATTAATCTTGGTGAAGTGATCGACATACGCGGACAACATCAGATTCTGCAATTAAAAGGCGCGGGACCAACCCCCTACTCGCGCACCGCCGATGGTCTGGCAGTATTGCGATCATCACTGCGCGAATTTCTGTGCAGCGAGGCGATGTATCACCTCGGTGTACCCACGACGCGCGCATTGAGTCTGGTTTTGACGGGCGAAAAAGTAGTCCGCGACATGTTTTACGACGGCAATCCGCAGGCGGAACCCGGAGCGATCGTCTGCCGTGTTGCGCCGTCGTTTGTGCGCTTCGGCAGTTTCGAAATATTTACGATGCGTGAAGATGTTGTTGTCTTGCGCCACCTGGTCGATTTCACAATCACACGCGATTTCCCGCATCTCGGCAAGCCAGGCCCTGATACCTACATCGAGTGGTTTAAAGAAATCTGCGCGCGCACTGCAACTCTTGTAGTGCACTGGATGCGAGTAGGTTTTGTGCACGGCGTGATGAACACCGACAACATGTCGATCCTCGGCCTCACCATCGACTATGGTCCTTACGGTTGGCTCGAAAATTATGATCCAGGCTGGACTCCCAACACTACTGACGCACAAGGCCGTCGTTATCGGTTTGGCCAGCAGCCACAGATCGCGTTATGGAATCTTCTGCAACTGGCTAATGCAATTTACCCGTTGGTCCAGGAGGCTGCTCCGCTCGAAGCCGCACTCGCCGAATACAAAACCGCTTACGAAAAACAGTGGTTGAGGATGATGCTCGACAAACTCGGCCTCGAGCATTATCAGAATGAAGATGAGAAACTTATTCAGCAGTTGCTTGAAACATTCAAGTTCACCGAAACCGATATGACCCTGTTTTTCCGCGGCCTCATGGCAGTCGATTTCAGCGCCGCTCCGCAAACAGTTCCCGCTGCAATTGCCAACGCGTGGTATGAGGAAACACCTTCTGCCGAGGCCCAAACAAGTATGCTGGCGTGGTTGCAGCGTTATCACGAACGGCTGCAGGCTGACTCTTCTTCAGAACAACAACGCCAATCCCGCATGCAGAAAAATAATCCGCTGTATGTACTGCGCAACTATCTGGCCCAGCTCGCGATAGACGACGCCGAACAAGGCGATTTCAGCAAACTACATGAGTTGCAGGAAGTGTTGAAAAATCCGTACGACGAACAGCCAGGCCGCGCACACCTCGCACAAAAACGCCCTGACTGGGCACGGCAACGCGCAGGATGTTCGATGTTGTCGTGCAGCTCGTAGAATCGGGGGTTGGAAAGTTAGAAAGTTAGAAAGTTAGAAAGTTAGAAAGTTAGAAAGTTAGAAAGTTAGAAAGTTAGAAAGTACACCCCATTTCATGACACACGTTCTAACCTGCTGTTTCTAACGAACCTGGAAAAAATTCCGGCTTGTACTATGTTTCAAGGACATCAATTGCAAAACGGAATTTGCCATGAAAAAGCTCAGTGCGACTTTACTGATGTTACTAATTCCCAGTCTGGCCTTTGCGGATATCTCCCTCGATAGTTTTCAACAGCTCGTTTCACCGGATGATCTATCGCCTCATCGCATTATCGAGCACGACAACTCCGGCACATATCTCGTTCAGCGTAACCTTAACAAGTATTTAACTATTGAGCAGGGCAGCTTCACCAACGTAAATGAGACTTTATTCATTCCGCTTTTAATTCCACTTTCCACTCCACCTTTCACCCCATTATTCACTCCACTTTGCGCTGGAATTCAACAGTCTGCTGCCCTCTTCTTTGATCAGAGTATGGTTGCTGATCGGGAGTTAGTTACCGATATGATTCAGCGCGAGAGCTATCGTTATCCACTAGTACATAAGCCGGAATTTGCAGTAGAAATACCTGATCAGAACATTGGGCGCAAACCATCTGGGGTATATGTCGAACGTCATTTCAACTCTGCCACTAAAACGACAAACACGTTGCGAAAGCCAGCCATGCTTTTCATGGGAGCAAATATGAATGCCTCAACGTGTCTGGCGAAAAATAGTAACGCATTGCCCCTATCGCCTTCATGAAAAATCCGGATCCGGAAAGTCATTAAACATCACGTATGCCCATATCCAGGATTGGGGAATATAGAAGTCACTATGCTAGAATCCTGCGCTTGCAACCCTCACCGAATACGCCCCGGTGGCACAGTGGATAGCGCGGCCCCCTCCTAAG
>JAZKES010000016.1:0-39190 GCA_040386995.1 Pseudomonadota bacterium
CATTAGTTTCAATTTCATTTACTGCCGGGTTACTGCTGACTTACATGTTCGCTTTGTAAACTTATTTGTACCGCGCTTCTAGTTCTACTTTTACTGCGCTCTGATTTCTACTACTCAAACTGTCGTGCAAATTTTTTTATTTTTCTTCTCGATCTTCTTTCTACTCTTCGTTCAGTGCTACGTTTTGTGTTTTAGCACTTCTTTTATATTTCACTTCTTCACTTCAAAAAAAGACAGCTTCGAATTTCAAACACTTCAAAACTTCTTCCATGCTTTCGTTGCTGATTTTATTTCTATCGCAATCGTTTTCTCTGTTCGCCTACATCTACAACTTTCTAAATTTGAATTTTTACAATCGTCATAGCATACGGCGCGCACATTACCACATAAAAATAAAAATGTTCAACATCGAAATGAGCTTTGCTTGAAAAAAGTAAAAATATGCTTTAGGACAAATTTTACTTCGGTGATCTCAATCATCTGATTCTTGTCCGCCTATGCCAGAAGTAAAAACGTTTTCATCACGCTGTGATTACTTCTGTGCAAGGTGAATTTTCATCTCAGAGATTTAAAAATCAGTTCAGCACTGAGGCGAGAGATGTTCTTATCGTTGCGATGTCACCGACACCACTCACGGATAAAAACTTGAGTGACGAATTAGTCAAAGACATTTGCTTGTAGAAATTCACAAGCGGTTTTGTTTGTGTGTGATACACCTGCAAACGATTGCGCACAGTACTCTCCTTGTCATCTTCCCTCTGCATCAACGGCTCACCTGTTATATCGTCTTTACCCGCATTTTTAGGGGCTTTATTCTCAATATGGTAAATGCGACCCGATTTCTCATGCACTCTTCGGCCACTCAGTCTTCTCACAATTTCGTCATCAGGAACTACGATTTCAAGAACGACATCAATATCAATTCCAGCATCTACCAATGCCTGAGCCTGAGGTATGGTGCGTGGAAAGCCATCGAACAAAAATCCATTCTGGCAGTCGCTATGCGTGATGCGTTCCTTGATCAAAGCAATGATGATGTCGTCAGAAACGAGTCCACCTTTCTCCATCACTGACTTCACTTGTTTGCCCAGCTCACTTCCTGCCTGGACAGCCTTTCGTAACATGTCGCCGGTGGAAATTTGGGGAATACCAAATGTCTCTCGCAAATATTCTGCCTGCGTACCCTTGCCTGCCCCTGGAGCTCCCAGAAGAATTATTCGCATACTTTGACTCCACTATTGAGAACAACGAGCTCTTTCGACGCCACTGTTGTTATTTTTTTGGTAAGGCACATTACACGCTTGTGTTGTACCGCTCAAGTTTCGGCCAGCTCGCAGCCACATTCCAAGTCCATCAATTAAAATCACACGCGTACTTAACAGCTAAATCTACAACCTAAACATCATTCTCATTTTCTGCTTGCTTGGCTTTGATCCAGTATTTATCGAGCTCATCCTGGCTCAGATCTGTCATCTCAACACCCGATTTTTTCAGCGTGCTTTCAATATACCGAAAGCGATTTTCAAACTTGCGATTAGCCTGGCGCAAACTGGTTTCCGGATTTACAGCCAAATGGCGTGACAAATTGACCATCGTGAAAAGCAAATCACCAAATTCCTCTTCAATATTGCGACTATCTGCTTTCCTTATGGCATCTTCCAACTCGCTCAGCTCTTCTCTGATTTTCAGAATAACCGGATTAACTTCAGGCCAGTCAAAACCTACATTGGCAGCGCGTTTTTGTAATTTTGCAGCACGCAGCACCGCCGGTAGTGCATGTGGGACATCGTCGAGCATGCTTGGATGTTCAGCCGCTTGTTTCTGTCTGCGCTCCTCGGCTTTTATCTGCTCCCAATTGGCAACCACCTGATCGGAAGAAAGCTCTTCTCGTTTACCAAAACTTGCCAATGAGGCATCCGGAAATACGTGCGGATGGCGCTGCAACAATTTGGTGCTCATCGCTTCAGCAATGGCAGCGAAGTCAAACAGCCGCTGCTCCTTACCTAGTTGAGCGTAGAAGACTATCTGAAACAGCAGATCGCCAAGTTCGGATTGCAGTTGTTTCCCATCGTCGGTTTCTATTGCATCAATGACCTCATACACCTCTTCGAGTGTATGCGGGGCGATACTTGCAAAGGTCTGCTGCAGATCCCAGGGGCAACCATGAGAGGGATCACGCAACATTGCCATGATTTGCAGCAGCTTCTCCAGGGATGCTGCTGCCGTTGTATGTCCACTCATCATCGGCTCCGCTGTTTGGGATCGAGAATAAACAACGCCATCGCTTCAACGTGACTGGTTTGCGGAAACATATCCATCGCTCCGGCGGCTTGCAGAATATAACCCTGGGCAACGAGTACCGCCGCGTCTCGTGCGAGTGTTGCGGGATTGCAAGATACATAGACGATGCGTGATGGCCGTGCGGCGATTACTGCGGGCAATACTTCGAGTGCGCCGGAGCGTGGTGGATCCAGCAATACTTTATCGAAGCCCTGCTGCAGCCAGCTGTGTTGTGAAGGCGGTAGTGTGAGATCCGCACATAGGAACGTCGCGTTCGTGATGTTGTTGCGTGCGGCATTCTCATTGCCTCTTTCTACCATCGCTGTCGACCCTTCAACGCCTGTTACGTGTGCAGCAACTGTAGCGATCGGCAGTGTGAAATTTCCCAAGCCGCAGAATAGATCCAATACTTTGTCGTTTGGTATAAGTTCTAGCAACGCAATTGCCTTGCTTACCATCAATCTGTTTATGCCGGCGTTAACCTGGGTAAAGTCCGTTGGATGAAACGCCAATTCAAGTTTGAACTCTGGTAGTTGGTAGTACAGGCGCTCCAATGTGTTCGACGGGAACAACTTGTGTGCTGATTCGGGCCCTTTGGGCTGGAGATAAATATCCATCAGGTGTTCCTGGCCGAACAAGGTTAAGGCATCGATATCCTTCTGCGTCAGGTTTTGCAGATGTCTGAAAATGAGTGCGCAGGAAAAACTGCCTGGCAACACATCACCAACAGCAACTTCTACCTGAGGCAAGTGTTGATTGCTGTCGAGGCCTGAGATTAGTAACGATAGCGCAGGCAAGATCTGGCTTACGGCAGCATCCAGTACGAGGCAGCTATCCATATCTGTGATGAAGCTACTGTGCTGTTCGCGAAATCCAACGAGGGCTTTGCTTTTTTTTGAGACGTACCGAACGGCCAGACGGGCCTTACGTCTGTAACCAAAAGTCGCGCTGCTGAGTGCTGGTAATTTTTCGTATTCGCTGGCAGGAATTGCATGTTGCAGACGCTCATGCAGCATGCCTTCCTTGAACGAGAGTTGTGATGCGCTTGCATAATGTTGCAGGCTGCATCCTCCGCACAAACTAAAAAAAGGACACGCAGGCACAACTCTTTCAGGAGCAGCTGCGGTTATTTGTTCACAAACGGCTTCGGCATAACTGCCTTTGTTCGTTTTGAACCTTGCGAGGACGTCTTCACCTGGAAGGGCGCCATCAACAAAAACAACTTTGCCTTCATGATGTGCAATACCGCGTCCCTCATGGCTGAGTTTTTCGATATGCAGAGCCTGCAGTTCTTTTGGAAGAGAAGAACGTCGATTGTTACTGCGCATTTGTGAGTGCCTAGTTGCTGAACACACCAGTAGACAAATATCGATCACCACGGTCACAAATGATCGCTACTATCACGGCGTTCTCCACCGTCCTGGATAACTGTAAGGCAGCGAAAACAGCGCCACCAGAGGAAACACCGCAGCTAATTCCTTCTTCGCGTGCAAGAGCTTTCATCGTGCGCTCAGCATCGCTCTGGGAAATATCGATTATTTGATCGACGCGTTGTCGTTCGAATATTTTGGGCAGATATGCTTCAGGCCAGCGTCGTATGCCTGGAATTTTTGCACCTTCCATTGGTTGTAGACCAATGATCTCTACCGCAGGATTTTTTTCTTTCAGGAAGCGCGACACTCCCATGATGGTGCCGGTAGTTCCCATAGAACTGACAAAATGCGTAATGCTGCCTTTGGTATCGCGCCAGATTTCCGGCCCTGTATGTTCGTAATGCGCAGCGTAGTTATCTGGATTGGAAAATTGGTCCAGCACTTTCCCCTTGCCGGCCGCTTCCATTTGTTTGGCGAGATCCCTCGCTCCCTCCATACCCTCTTCTTCGCTGACTTCAATCAACTCAGCCCCGTAGGCAGTCATCGAATCTCTGCGCTCTTGTGAGGCATTGGCAGGCATGATCAAAATCATCTTATAACCTTTGATCGCGGCAACCATCGCGAGCGCGATGCCGGTATTGCCACTAGTGGCTTCGATCAAAGTATCTCCAGGTTTTATCTCACCTCGAGCTTCAGCTTTACTAATCATGCTCAAGGCAGGTCTGTCTTTTACTGAGCCGGCGGGATTGTTGCCTTCGAGTTTAACGAGAATGGTGTTGGAGCTTGATGCGGGCAAACGCTGTAAGCGCACCAGAGGTGTGTTACCCACGGCATTTTCAATTGTAGGGAAATGCATCTATGCATCCGGAAATGGCAAAAATCGAATTCTATCTTGCCTGCAGATCAGGTGGAAGTTGTTTGGGCACGGCTCGGAAAAGCTCACGACTGCCCAATGGTCGCTCGGAAAGATGTTGCTGCAGTACACACCTCAGCAGACGCTTGGCTACTCTGCGAGTATTTGGCTGGGAAAAATCAGCTCTGCTGATATTTTGTAACTCAATACCCGAATACAAACTACCTGCTGCCGAATCAGTCTCTACTTCTGTAACTTGCAACTGGCGTATAAAACCACCGTCTGTTTGCAGGTAATACCATCCTTCAGCTACAACTGGATTATCACTATCTGCTTCATGTGACAGTTGCAGGCCATAGCCCAGATTCTCCAGCAAGCACAATTCAAAATAACGCAGCAATGGCTCGATGTCCGTTCCCGAACTTAACTGCTCCAGCACTGAAGAATATGCAGCGAATAATTCCTTGTCCTTTTCATGTCCTGCGACAAGTCTCACCATCAACTCATTCACGTACAGTGCTGAAAACAGGCATTCACCTTTAAGGAACAACGCAGGGCCACGCGTTTCGACATCGCGCAGATTTTGCAGTTCGCCTCGCCCAGCCAGCGAAATGTAAAGTGGTACGAAAGGTTGTAGCAGTGCTTTGTGTTTTGCTTTTGGATTGCGGATACCACGTGCGATTGCACTGACTCTTCCAGACTCTTCGGTAAAAAAATCGAGTAGCATGCTGGTGTCGCGATAAGGACGACTATGCAATAACCAGCCAACCTGCATGTCTATTTTCTGCGGCATGACAACCTTGAACCTGATGGTTTCTAGTTTTCGAAGCCCAGGCTTCGGAGTGCACGCTCGTCATCCGACCAGCCACTCTTGACCTTAACCCACAGCTTTAGCATAACTTTACAACCGAACAGATTTTCCATGTCTTTGCGAGCTTCAGTGCCAATAAGCTTGAGCCGGTCACCGGCATCACCAATCAGCATTTTTTTCTGGCCGGTTCGTTCAACCAGAATCAGCGCACTTATGTGATAGATCCCATCGATCATCTTGAATTCTTCAATTTCAACAGCGACTTCGTAAGGCAATTCATCGCCCATCTGGCGCGTGATTTTTTCGCGCACAAACTCCGCAGCCAGGTAACGTGAATTGCGGTCGGTAAGTTGATCCTCGGGAAACATCCAGGCAGCCTCGGGGAGATAACGAACGATAGTAGCTTCCAAGGCGTCGGTGTTGTGCTCCTTGAGTGCAGATACGGGAACAATTTCTGCGAACGCAAATTTGCTTTTTGCCATTTCGATAAAGGGGAGGAGTTGTTCCTTGTCAGCTAGTTCATCAATCTTGTTTATGATCAGAAAGACGGGGCAATTTGCCTTGGTGATATTTTCCAGCAGGTGTTCATCTTCCTCATAAAATCGCAAACGATCTATCATGATCAAAACCAGGTCGACGTCTACTAACGTCGAACTTATAGTTTTATTCATATGACGATTAAGTGCTTTTTTATAACTCTGCTGATAACCAGGTGTATCTATATAAATGATCTGTGCTGCGCCGACGGTTTTAATGCCAAGTAAACGCTGACGGGTTGTTTGCGGTTTACGCGAAGTGATGCTGACTTTTTGCCCAACCAGATGATTCAACAAAGTCGACTTGCCTACATTTGGCTTGCCGATCAGCGCGACTCGGCCACAGTGTTGAATCACGGTTTCTTCATTCATCAGACTTACTCAATAATTGTAAGGCAGCTGCTGCTGCCTCTTGCTCAGCCAATCTACGGTTGTGACCAGTGCCTGTAACAACTGTGCGAAGCAACTTGATATTGCAACTTACAACAAATTTCTGGAGATGATCTTTTCCAGTTACTTTTGTAACGGTGTAAACGGGTAGCGGCGCTTTTAACGACTGCAGCATTTCCTGCAATCTGGTTTTGGGATCTTTGACTTGTTTGAGTGCTTCCATGGCATTCAATCTGGGAGCAAACCAGTGTTCGATCGTGGCAGAGCACACGCTCAACCCGGCATCGAGGTACAGTGCGCACACCAGCGCCTCTAAAGCATCAGCCAATATCGATTCGCGGTCAGCTCCACCGGTTTTTAGTTCACCCGGCCCCAACACAAGATACTCTCCGAGATGTAACTCGCGGGCAATTGCCGCCAAAGTGGATTGCTGAACAAGACTGGCGCGGATGCGACTTAAATCGCCCTCATCCGCATTGGGAAACTGTTTGCAAAGATATTCGGCTATGATCAGGCCAAGAACTGCATCGCCGAGAAATTCGAGCCTTTCATTATTGTCTTTACCAACACTGCGATGTCGCAGTGCTTTGACAAGCAGGGCGGGATTTTTAAACTGATATGCAATTCTGCTATAGAGTTCGTCCACCCTGATCAGGACCCGCCTTTTTAAAATTTGTTGAATCGGTTTTCGAACATTACAACGGCATCTATGTTGTAGAAGAGCCGCACCCGGGTTTCATAATTTATGTCGATATAGTCAACATTATTTTCTCGCACCACTTTTATATCGGCAGAATTGAAACCCTCAATGCGATTCGTACGAACTGTCCGCATGACTTCATTGCGTATTTCGCCTATTGGCATGGTTTTGATGTCATTGTTCGCGATAACACCTTCCACAGCGTTGGCAATAGTGCCATTGGCAAAATAAGCCGGAGCTATTTTCAATGCCATTGTCAGCAAAAGGCCTAACATTCCCACCAGAAGCATGATGCCCCACAGAGATGCTCCTCGTTGCCTTGCAGGATTCACACGGACTTCACTCATGCTTTTCTCCTCGTTGTTAATGTGCATTTTCTATCAAGCGATTTTGTCCAAAGCTGGGAAAATTCCAGCCAGGCTCTTTATGCATCCAGACTGCAACTGCCTTACCAACGATTTTCCCTTCTGACGCTGGGCCCCAGTAACGACTATCAAGACTGTTATCCCTATTGTCTCCCATCATAAAATACTGGCCTTCGGGTATCACCATGCCTTCCGGCTTCAGCCAATCATAGTTGCGGATGAAACGTTGCGAGGCAGCGGTATAAATTCCATGGGTTACACCACCAACGGTCTCATGCGATAGCTTGACCCCTTCTTCCTGCAAAATGGTTCCTTCATCCTGAGTAAGCGGCTCGTCGTTTACGTACACGACGTTGTCTGCGTAACGCACATGGTCACCTGGCAGTCCAATAACGCGTTTGATGAAATAATTAGGATCGTGCGGAGGGATGAATACCATAACATCACCTCTTTTTGGATCGCTGATGTTCAGAATTTTGGTGCCGGTCACAGGAAGGCGCAGACCATATGCAAATTTATTCACAACAATGAAGTCACCGACATTCAAAGTAGGAATCATGGAACCGGTGGGTATCTGGAAAGGTTCGAATAAAAACGAACGCAGAATAAGAACTGCAAACAAAATAGGGAAAAATGATTTTGCGTATTCGACAGGCGCTGGATCCCGATAAAGCACCAATGCCTGCTCGAGTATTTTCTGACGCGCGGGATCCGCTTTTACAATTGCATCTTTGCCCGGCTCCACGCTTTCGATTTTTGTCTCTTTTGGCTTGCTGTTTTCATCCAGACTATTCAGATAAAGCTGAAAGTCTTCATTACTGACTCTGCGCTCAGCCAGAAATTGCGACACTTTGTTAAAACGGGGCTTCGCAAATACAAAATGATCGACCAACCAGACTACCCCAGTGATCGCAGAGAGGATTACCAGAATGAGAGAGAAATCAAAATTCATTTATTAAACCTTTTTTCCGTGTCGAACAGTGCAATGTTATTTATCGACTTTAAGTATGGCCAGAAAAGCTTCCTGGGGAACTTCAACTGAGCCCACCTGCTTCATGCGTTTTTTACCGGCCTTCTGTTTCTCAAGCAATTTTTTCTTGCGTGAAACGTCTCCACCATAACATTTTGCAATTACGTTCTTGCGCATTGCTTTTACGGTGGAACGGGCAATTATCTGGCCGCCAATCGCTGCCTGGATTGCCACATCATACATCTGCCTCGGTATCAGTTCCTGCAGCTTTTCGGTTAGGACTCTGCCCTTGGTTTGCGCCTGGTCGCGATGCACGATAAGCGCTAAAGCATCGACTGGCTCACCATTAATCATCACATCCATACGAACCAAGTTGGCAGTCTGAAAACGTATGAAATGATAATCAAGCGATGCATAACCCCTGCTCACCGATTTCAATCTATCAAAGAAATCGAGCACAACTTCATTCATCGGCAACTCATAACGAATTGAAACCTGATTACCGATGAATTGCATATCCTTCTGCACGCCACGTTTATCGATGCAAAGCGATAACACGCTACCAACGTATTGCTGAGGCACAAGTATGTTCGCCTGCACAATAGGCTCGCGCATCTCCTCTATGTTACCCATAGGAGGTAAGCGTGATGGACTTTCCACGTGAATAACTTCACCTCCTCTCGTGACTACTTCGTAGACCACTGTGGGAGCCGAGGTAATCAGGTCGAGGTTGTACTCGCGTTCCAGCCTCTCCTGAACGATTTCCATGTGCAACATGCCGAGAAAGCCGCAGCGAAAGCCGATGCCAAGCGCATCCGAACTTTCTGGTTCGTAAATCAGAGACGCATCGTTGAGTGTAAGTTTTTCGAGAGCATCGCGGAAATTTTCGTAATCATCTGCAGAGACAGGAAACAGACCTGCATAGACTTGTGCCTGAACTTTCTTAAACCCTGGCAACGCTTCTACGTCAGGCGTCTTTGAATGTGTGATCGTATCGCCTACCGGCGCGCCCTTGATTTCTTTTATGCCCGCTTCGATGAAACCTACTTCACCTGCTTTGAGGAAATCCTGTACGACTCGTTTTGGTGTAAAAATACCGACGTTATCTACTGTGTGAACTCTGCCAGTAGATTTGGCTATGATTTTGTCGCCCTTGCGAATAGTGCCCTGGCGGACGCGCACAAGAGATACTACGCCAAGATAATTATCGAACCAGGAATCGATGATCAAAGCTTGCAAAGGAGCATTGATGTCGCCTGTCGGGGCAGGGATATCTCTGATGAGCACTTCCAGAACGTCCGGTACACCTTCACCGCTTTTGGCGCTGACCTTGACGGCATCAGTTGCATCAATCCCAATAATTTCTTCTATCTCCTTTTTCACGCGTTCAGGTTCTGCCTGGGGCAGATCCATCTTGTTGAGGATGGGAATTACTGCAAGACCCTGCTCAATTGCGGTATAACAATTTGCGACAGATTGGGCTTCGACGCCCTGAGCTGCATCGACGATCAACAATGCACCTTCGCAGGCCGCAAGTGACCGTGAGACTTCATACGTGAAATCCACATGACCCGGTGTATCAATGAAATTAAGTTGATAGATGCGGCCGTCCAGGGCCTTGTAGTCAAGGGTCACCGAACGCGCCTTGATGGTGATGCCGCGTTCTTTTTCGATGTCCATGGAATCGAGAACCTGATTGGACATTTCTCTATCGGTCAAACCACCACAGAGTTGTATGAATCTATCTGCAAGCGTGGATTTACCATGGTCGATATGGGCGATAATCGAAAAATTACGGATATGACTGAGATCACTCACTGATTATTTACACTCTGGACCGGAGAACTAAAAAAGCGCGCAAGTGTAACTTAAACCACCTGTTACTGCCATGCTGATCCTCCACACTTTTCCGAGTGAAATCAGTTTCTTGCTAGATCATTTGAGGGGCTACTCAGGAATTCTGATAGTCATGTAAGACAATTGTTGCTCGCGCGCGACCAGAATTGGCAATGCCTTGTTGACGGGTAATTCGTTGGCTGTCCGCTCCAGATCTTCGGCGGTAAAGATATCGACATTGTTCAATGAAACAATCACATCGCCCGGCATCAGCCCGGCGTTGGCGGCAATACCCTCTACCTTCTCCACTAGAACACCGTGTTCGATCTCAAGTGCCTGCATGATTGGGTTGTCAATTTTCGATACGACCAGGCCAAGTCTATTAGTGGTTGCTTCCGGACTTTCCGCGGCGAGACTAGGAGCTTCGGTCAAGCTGCCAACAGTCATGCTCAATGTTTGGGATTGAGTGGCGCGGACTATTTCCATACTGACTTCAGTGCCAGGCATCACCAATCCGACAAAATAAGGCAAGTCGGCGCTAGTGCGTATAACCTGACCATTAAATTCAACAATGATGTCGCCTGATTGAAGTCCGGCTTGTTCGGCGGGTCCTCCTTCGATAATCCTGTCGACCAATGCGCCGTGCGGGGTGACAAGATTAAAAGCTTCAGCCAGTTCCGGACTGACGTCTTCAATTCCCACTCCCATCCAACCGCGACTGACACTGCCGTTTTGGCGCAACTGAGCGACGACATTTTTTGCGACATCAACTGGAATAGCGAATGACAGCCCTATTGAACCGCCGTTACTGGTGAATATCTGCGAATTGATTCCGATAACTTCTCCGGCCAAATTAAATAGTGGCCCACCAGAGTGTCCGGGGTTAATAGCAACATCGGTCTGGATGAAGGAAACATAGTTGGTGCCTTGTGAAGGCAGGCTACGCCCCATGTAACTGATAATGCCTGCGGCTACCGAATACTGGAGACCAAAAGGTGATCCGATGGCCAATACCCACTCTCCAACTTTGAGCTTGCTTGAATCACCTAGCGTAACAACGGGTAATGATGAAGCCTCTATTTTTAATACGGCGAGATCAGATCTCTCATCCGAACCCACAACAACCGCTTTGTAGGCACGTTGATCATTTAGCGTAACGGTTATGGACTCGGCTCCGTCTATGACGTGATGGTTTGTCACTATGAAGCCATCATCCGAGATAATGAACCCAGATCCGGTCGCACTGGATGGCTCACTATTTGGGCCTGGCTCCGGGAGTTCCAATTGTGGCGCTCCATCGCCATAAAAATAGCGCAGGAGCTCATCAAGATTTTCCCTGTCTTGACCAGCGATCGGCTTTGCTGGAAGTGTGGTGCTTACATTGACAATTGCGGGAGCGTTCTTTTCCACCAGGACCGTAAAATCTGGCAGAGCCTGGCTGAAGGTGAATCCAGATTGCAAGCCAAGTATCAGAAAGACGCCTAATACTTTAAAAAAACTGTTTTGCATTAATAAACTCCAGACTGAATTCAGTTTTTGAATGCCTGCAGATAATTCAGCTACGCTGCTATTCAGAGAGACGACGAAACAGATGGGCACTGCACAAGTGCGGAGCCACATCATAACAGGGAAGGAAACTATGAAAAAAGGAGATGCCGCTAATTTATTAGCTCGGCCTTGCAGAAACCCGCATGAATTCTATTGGTTCGGTGTTTCGCCTTGAGGAAATTCAAGGTTATAGCTGACAGGTATCTCCTGGGCTGTGGACGAGTCGGAAAATTCCCGGTCCACGGCCTGACGCAATCGGGCAAGCGCCTCTTCGTCAAGCGTGCTATCGAGACTGGCTGTTCGTGAAAGTTCTGAACCTTTATATTCCCCGCCAAGAACGGGGGTATCAAGATTTGCCGCAGTATCTGCAACCGCAGGCTGAACGTTCAAACTTGATTGATTAAATACGGAAGTAGCCATAATTGTTATGGCAAAAAAGGAAGCGGCAATTACACCTTGTCCTATGTATCGCAGCGCAGTATTTGAGGAGAGACTCTGGAATAACGTCTGTTTTGGCAGCGATACAGACTCAGCTAAAAGCCGGGCGTTGATCCCATCCAACAAATTTACCGCAGGTCTGGAATGTACTTCTTGCTGCAGATAGCCTCTCACCATGTGGAAACGCTGCCATTTGGCGGCAAGCTCCGCATTACTGGGCATGGCTTTTAAAATTCTCCGCAATTCCAATTCGTCAGCACGGTCATCCATCAGAGCAGATACAGATTCAAGCAAAATAGCCTGATCCGCAGTTTGCAGCTGCGCAGCATCACCAGTAGAGGAAGCCACGTTTCTTGTAGTGCCGCTCTCGACTGAATGAACTTTGGAAAAATCGCCCGACATAATTATTTCCTGTGATTATTGTCACTTATTCGTTGTTGCTTTTTCTTTATCGCTTCAACTTGAGGTTTGATCAATTCTGAAAAAGCCCGTCCAGCAACTGCGCACATTAACTTGATGAATAATCAAAATTTCAACTTCTACAATCCCTAAGACATCCGGGCTTCGAAATAATTCCCTACTCTATTAAATTCTTGTGAACTCAGTCCTGTTTCAAAAGAACCAGATAAACCAGTTTTACTCTGATTCAAGCAAAGGCCTGATTTTATTATCAATTGCCTCTCTTGCGCGGAAGATACGCGAACGCACTGTACCAACCGGACAACCCATAATATCGGTAATCTCTTCGTAACTGAGACCGCTGAATTCGCGCAAACTGAAAGCGGTACGCAGATCCTCCGGCAAATCATCTATAGCCTGGTCAATAACCCTTTTCAGCTCATCTCTGGAATGGAACGCTTCCGGACTATCGATGTCGGCCATGGCTGACTCGGTTTCCAGATGCTCAGCATCATCGACATCGACATCAGTACCTGGGGGCCTGCGACCTTTAGATACCAGGTAATTATTCGCCGTGTTGATGGCAATTCGGTAAAGCCATGTATAAAAAGCGCTTTCGCCACGAAAATTATGAAGAGCGCGATATGCCTTGATGAAAGTTTCCTGTGCGACATCCTCAGCTTCATGAGGGTCACGGATAAAACGCCCAATAAGACCCAGTAATCTGTGTTGATACCGCAGGACCAGCAGGTCAAAGGCATGTTTGTCACCCTTGAAAACCCGCTCTACCAATTGCTCATCTGTATCTTTACTACTTGTTCTTGCCAATTGTCTGGCTCCAATTTACCTGCTTCCACAGTGGCCAGCACTATCTCAGTGCAGGTAGACAGCGCTTATCCATTAAAGTTTCTTTTGATTGTAGCTTACAAGGTAGAATGCTGACCTGCCTTTTAAAAGATTCGATAAATGCAACCATCCTCACCTGCCGACCCCCTACTTGGTACCGATGTTCTTATTATTGGAGGGGGAGCTGCCGGTTTAAGTCTGGCGCTGCGTATTGCAGATCATGCCAAGGTTACTATCCTTTCCAAAAGCTCTCTTAAACAAGGCTCGACTTACTACGCTCAAGGTGGCATCGCCGCTGTTATCGATGCACACGACAGCCTTAGTTCTCACGTTGAGGATACATTAATAGCAGGAGCGGGGCTCTGCCATCCTGATGTGGTCGAATACACGGTAAGAAGAGGTAAGGAATGTATCGACTGGCTCATCGAGCAAGGAGTGGCATTCAGTCGGGATCACGAAACAACCACCAATACAGGTGAAACGGAACAATACCATCTTACCAAGGAAGGGGGACATAGCCACAGGCGCGTGATCCACGCTGCAGATGCAACAGGCAAGGCGGTTTTTGAATGTCTGGCTGCGCGCGTACTGCAACACCCCAATATCAAATTCGCCATTAATAGCGTTGCCATAGATCTACTGACGGGAAAGAAACTCGGGTTGGATCATAATCATTGTCTTGGCGCTTATGTTCTTAATGAAGAAACCGGCAAAGTAGCCACTTTTTCTGCGCGCTTTACGGTTCTGGCAACCGGAGGTGCGAGCAAGGCGTATCTGTATACATCCAATCCTGATGGAGCAAGTGGAGATGGCATCGCAATGGCTTGGCGGGCCGGTTGTCGTATCGCCAACATGGAGTTCAACCAGTTCCACCCAACCTGTCTCTACCATCCCCAGGATAGAAATTTTCTTATAACCGAGGCCTTACGCGGAGAAGGTGCTTTGCTGCGATTGCCTAATGGTTTTCGATTTATGCCTGGCTATCACAAAAGTGCGGAGCTTGCGCCGCGTGACATCGTGGCACGAGCCATAGACGCCGAAATGAAAAAGACTGGTTACGATTGTGTCTATCTCGATATCACGCACAAATCACGAGAATTTATTCTTGAACATTTTCCGAATATTTATGCACGCTGCCTCAGCTTGGGCATCGATATTTGCACTCAATTGATACCCGTCGTACCGGCTGCGCATTACAGCTGTGGTGGTGTAATGGTAGACATCAACGGTCAAACAGATCTGGAGAATTTATACGCGATCGGTGAAACAAGTTTCACTGGTTTGCATGGCGCGAATCGAATGGCCAGTAATTCTCTTCTTGAGTGTTTTGTATTTGCCTTTTCTGCCGCCGAACATATTGCGAACAAGCTGGATCACACTTCTGGCTTCGATCAGATCCCGCCTTGGGATGATAGCCTTGTAACGAACTCTGACGAAGACGTCGTTATTACGCACAACTGGGATGAGATCCGAAGATTCATGTGGGACTATGTTGGAATTGTGCGTTCCGACAAACGCTTGCAAAGAGCCAAACGCAGAATTGAATTATTGAAAAAAGAGATTCACGAATATTACAGCAATTACAAAGTAACTACTCCGTTGCTGGAACTCAGAAACCTGGCGGTTGTTGCTGAATTAATTATCAATTCAGCTATATCCCGAAAAGAAAGTCGCGGACTTCACTACAGCCTCGACTATCCTGATTTATCCGACACCATTGTAGATACAATTCTGGTGCCGCCTAATTCCACAATAGATGAAGAATGCGCCTGAGCGTCACTTTGCACTAAATACCGATCTTTGCGTTCTTCTGCTGCTCGTGTTTTGCCAGGATGATTTCTATCATCGTTTGCAGCTGCGCATTTGGCGCCGGCGCTCTTCGTGACAACCAGCTGTATAAATCCTGATCCTCTTCAACGAGCAATAATTTATAGAGTTGTTGCAACGCGGGTGTCAGGTGTTGAAGATGCTGTTCCGCGAAAGGAACAAGCAAAAGATCAAGTTCAAGCATGCCACGGCGGCTATGCCAATAAAGTCGGTTCAATTCCGGGTTGGTAGGGTTCACTTTGGCTTCTATCGTGCGCAGGTTTTATAATTACACCATTCTACATGTCGGGTACTTTTTACATGAACAGTTTTTTTGTCGAGCTGCAGAACTTTGAAACAGTATTGGTAAGCGGCCCTGATTCAGCCAAATTTTTGCAGGGACAGCTGACCTGCGACGTACATTCGCTTGCTGACAACGCTGTTACTCACGGCGCAGCGTGTAACAATAAAGGCCGGATCTTCGCCTCATTTATACTTGCTCGACACGATGCAGATTTTCACGTGTTACTGCCTCATGGACTTGCAAAGATTTTCATCGCGAACCTGCAGAAATTTATTCCATTTTATAAATGCTCCATGAAGATTTTATCTTCGCTGAAATCGATTGGCCTTAGTGGACCAGAAGTGATCAGCACACTTGAAAAACTTGATCTGAAAATTCCTGCTTTTCATACGGGAACCAACGGTGCGGACGTATGGCTATATAATCTCGATCAAGATAACGCGCAATTTATTCTGAGCGTCGACGACGAAAAATATCCTTCCGTAAAATCTCGTATTGCCACAGATATACCAGAAGCAAAAAGTGATCAGTGGGAACTCAAAAACATTCTTTCGGGCCGCTATCCCTTCGGATCGGAAGATGTCGACAAGTACACTCCACAAGAGCTACACCTCGATCAGACCGGCTACATTAGTTTTTCTAAAGGTTGCTATACGGGTCAGGAAATCATTGCTCGCATGCATTATCGAGGGAAAGTTAAAAAGAAACTTTATCTGCTTCAAATCGAAAGGTTCGAGTCCTTACCAGACGAAAATACTGTGGAAATTTTTGATGACAACGGGAAAAGCTTCGGTCAACCGCTAAAACAAATCATTGATGATCACCACACACTGTTTGCGATTGCGTCACTTCCTGTCGATCTCACTTCATCCAGTTTATTGACCAAAAACGGCCAGACGTTTTCTTTTCGTCCGTTAGCAACAATAGAAGCTTAAAGCGTTTTGTTTGCATCCTGGGGGGGAGAAACAGAACTATTTATAGACCTGCAGATTTGCGACCAGGAAGTTATAAATGCCGAGGCAAGACATGACCTACACGAATTTTGCGATCGACGAGAATTTTTTTTAAGGACATAAAAAAGCCCCGCTCAGCGAGGCTTTTTTTGGGGGAGGAATAATTGGTCGGAGTGGCGGGATTTGAACCCACGACCACTTGCCCCCCAGGCAAGTGCGCTACCAAGCTGCGCTACACTCCGAAAAACTTTACTTCAGGACTTCAGGAAGGAAAATCAAACTGCTTAACCGAGGTGACTTAATGCCTCTTCTATCTCTTCAATCATTTCTTTGATCATCTGATTTTGCATCGGCGCGGCCTTGTTCTTTCCTTCTGACACTTCAACCATCATAGTGCTGCCCGTGCCAGCCATTTGCTGACGCGCACCACCAATAGTGAAACCTTGCTCGTAGAGGAGAGTGCGGATTTGACGAATTAAAATAACATCCTGCCGCTGATAATAACGACGGTTACCGCGCCGCTTGACAGGCTTGAGTTGGGAAAATTCCTGTTCCCAATAGCGCAGCACATGCGGCTTTACTTCACACAGTTCACTAACTTCACCAATAGTGAAATAGCGCTTGGCCGGAATTTCCGGCAACTCAGCGTTATGACTTGGTTCCAGCATAACTTTCAACCTTTGCCTTCAACTTTTGCCCTGGCCTGAAAGTGACCACTCGACGCGCCTGAATTGGAATTTCTTCACCGGTTTTTGGATTACGGCCCGGACGCTGCCGTTTATCTCGCAAGTCAAAATTTCCAAATCCGGAAAGTTTGACTTGCTCGTTGCTCTCAAGAGCCTTCCTTACCTCTTCAAAGAACTGCTCTACCAACTCTTTGGCTTCTCGCTTGTTCAGACCCATCTCATCAAAAAGACGCTCTGCCATTTCAGCTTTAGTTAGTGCTACCTGAGTCATAATTTGAGACCTAACTCTATTTCCAGAACATCACAAAATTACTGTGATTATTGAACTTATTTTCTTAATTCTGCGTTAAAAGTAGCAGCTAGAGCATTGATACAGTTATCAATTATTGGATTTATTTCGGCATCGGCAAGAGTGCGTGAAGGATGCTGAAAGGTCAAGCCTAAAGCAAGACTTTTTTTACCCGCCGCTATATTCTGCCCCTCATATAAATCAAAAATTATTAACTCTTTTAGATCACTACCGGCAGTCTTTTTAAGCAAATCATGAATGCTTCCAGCACTTACAGCTTTATCAACAGTAAGAGCCAAGTCTCTTCTCACCAAAGGAAAGCGTGACAATTCCGTGACTACCGCAACATTACCTGGCTTAATTAATTCGTAATCCAACTCAAGCAGGTAAACCTTGCCTGGTACATCGAGTGCCTGAATTATTTTTGGATGCAAAGCACCAATCCAGCCCACCGCCATGCCTTGTCGATAGATCTGCGCTGACTGCCCAGGCTGCAGAGCCGGGTGTTTGCCAGGTTGGAATGAGAACTCTTCCAAAGCATGAGTCAAAGAGAGAATTGTTTCTGCGTCGCCCTTGATGTCGAAGAAATCGACATCACGTTCTTTGGTTGCCCACTGCTCTTGTTGATGCGCTCCCCAAATTAAACATCCCACTTTAATGGTCTGCGTTATTTCATTGTCTTTTTTTGAAAACACCAGGCCACTCTCGAACAAACGCATACGGGTCTGTTGACGATTCTGGTTATGTTTTAAAGTCAGGATAAGCCCAGGCCACAGGTTGCTGCGCATGACAGACATATCCTGGGAAATGGGGTTAGCAAGTGTGATTGCGTCTTCTTTATTTAGAGCGAGGATTTCAGCTAACTCAGGCTCCACGAAGCTATACGTGACTACTTCCTGATAACCCAAACCCACACATGCTGAACGAATAGATTTGAGGGGAGTTATTCTTTCTGGCTGATGCTGCAAACTCAGGCTTGTTTGTGAATAAGTAACCGGCAATTTGTCATAGCCATAAACACGGGCACATTCTTCAATAAGATCAGCTTCAATGCTCAGGTCAAAGCGCCAGGACGGTATCGACCAGGTGGCTTTATCCATATCAGCAGAAACCTGTTGCAAACCAAGACGCAATAGAATGTCGTTAACTTCATCAGCAGGCAGGGACATCCCGAGCAGCGCTTCGATTCGTTGTGCGCGTAGAGTTACGGGTGGAATAACGGGCAATGTTGCTTTTGCCTCAATTACGGGCCCCGCTTGCCCTCCGACAATTTCAAGTAATAACGCTGTTGCTCGCTCCATCGCGATTGGCGCCAGGTTATAGTCAACGCCGCGCTCATATCGATGAGCTGCGTCAGTATGCATGCCGTAGCTACGTGCTCGACCCGCAATTGCCAACGGCGCAAAGAACGCACTCTCGAGGAAAATTTGAGTAGTTTTAGGACCGACAGCAGTTTGTTTGCCACCCATGATACCGGCCATTGCTATAGCTTTCTGATGGTCAGCAATTACGAGCGTATTTGGTGTTAATTTAACTTCTTTACCATCAAGCAGTACTAATTTTTCATCTTGGCTGGCGCGTCTCACCCGGATGCCCCCTTCCAGCTTACCAAAATCAAAGGCATGCATGGGCTGGCCCAATTCCAATAAGACAAAATTGGTGACATCGACTACGGGGTCTATTGGACGCAAACCACTGCGGCGGAGTTTTTCTTCCATCCAGAGTGGCGTCTGAGCATCTGGATTTATATTGCGGATGATTCTGCCAAGATAACGCGGACAATCAAGTGGGTCGCTCAGCTCTACATTGAATGTATCTGAAATACTGGCTGCAACCGACGATATTTGGGGAGGAGTAATGTCTGTTCTGGTCAGCACTCCAACTTCCCGGGCAAGCCCGGCAATGCTTAAACAGTCGCCGCGGTTTGGTGTCAGGTCAACATCGATTACTACGTCGTCCAGTTGTAAATATTTGCGTATATTTGCACCAGTTGGCGCAGTACTGGGCAGTTCAAACAATCCATCTGACTCTTCTGCCAAGCCAAGCTCTGTAGCGGAACAAAGCATTCCATTTGATTCAATACCGCGCAGCTTGGCTTTTTTGATCTTTAATTCTGTTGAGAGGATAGCGCCAATCTTTGCGAAGGGGACTTTCAGTCCGGCGCGAACATTTGACGCGCCACATACAACTTGAAGAACTTCTTTACCATCGCTTACTTCACATACACTAAGTTTTTCCGCATCAGGATGTTTTGTTGTCGAGAGAACTTCGCCCACAACAACACCACTGAACTGGGCTGCTGCCTGGTCGATGCTATCGACTTCAAGACCCGCCATGGTGAGAAGTTTGATCAACTCATCAGTTCCGAGCGCAGGATTTACCCATTCACGCAACCAACATTCACTGAATTTCATCTGTCAAAACCTCAGTGAAACTGCTGGAGAAAACGCAGGTCATTTTCAAACAACATGCGTAGATCATTAATCTGGTAACGCAGCATGGCAAGCCTGTCGACGCCCATGCCAAAAGCAAAACCTGTGTATTTTTCTGGATCTATATTTGATTTAGCCAACACTTTAGGATGAACCATTCCACAACCCAACACTTCGAGCCAACCGGTCTGACTACAAACCCTGCAGCCTTTCCCTTTACACGACACACACTGCACGTCCACCTCTGCAGAAGGCTCTGTGAAAGGGAAGTATGAAGGTCGGAAACGGACAGCCAAATCCGCCTCAAAAAACACCTGCAGGAATTCTGCGATCAAACCTTTCAAGTCCGCAAAGCTGGCTTTTTCGTCGATCAACAAGCCCTCAACCTGATGAAACATCGGGGTATGGGTCATGTCAGAATCACAACGGTATACACGGCCAGGACAGATTATCTTGATTGGCGGCTGGGTCGTTTCCATTACCCTCACCTGCACCGTCGATGTGTGAGTTCGTAATAAGGTCGTCGCATCGAAATAGAACGTATCGTGCATTGCTCTGGCGGGATGCTGTTCAGGAATATTTAATGCTTCAAAGTTATGGTAATCGTCTTCTATTTCAGGCCCTTCGACAGTTCTGAAACCAGCTCCAGCAAAAATAGCCTCGATACGTTCAATGGTGCGCGTAACAGGATGAAGGCCGCCGATACTTTGGCGACGCCCTGGCAGGGTCACATCAAGCTGCTGTGTTGCAAGTTGAAGTTCAGCATCTGCTTCTTCGAATATGCGTTTGCGTTCGGCGAGCGCCGCCAGAACTAATTCTTTTGCCTGATTGATAACCGCGCCAGCTGCGGGTCTTTGCTCTACAGGTAGAGCACCCAAGGCTTTCAGTTGTTCGGTAAAACTTCCTTTTTTCCCAAGAAATTGCACTCGCAACTGTTCAAGCTCTTGAGAACTTTTTGCACTTTCAATTGCCTTTAGGGCAGAGGCGGAAAGGGATTGCAGGTTATCCATTAGGGGTACTTACGAATTACAAAAAATTGCCCGCTGTATATACAACGGGCAAATCTTTATTAAGCCAACGCAGCCTTTGCTTTTGCAACGATTGCAGCGAATGCAGCTTTGTCGTTCACTGCCAGTTCAGCAAGAACGCGACGATCCATTTCTATCGCGGCTTTCTTGAGGCCTGCAATTAACCTGCTGTACGAAAGATCGTGAGTGCGGGACTGGGCATTAATACGAGCAATCCATAATGAACGGAATACGCGTTTTTTCTGCTTACGGTCACGATATGCATATTGACCGGCTTTAGTTACAGCCTGTTTGGCTATACGTAATACACTCCGGCGAAAGCCATAATAACCTTTAGCTTCCTTCAGAATTTTTTTATGTCGACGTCTGGCGGTGACGCCACGTTTAACTCGTGCCATGGTTTATATCCTCAGTTATATGACTAATTAATTTTCACGAAACATGCGTTTTACACGGCCCAGGTCTGTCGGATGAACCGCAGATGTACCGCGCAGTTGACGCTTACGTTTGGTGGTCATTTTGGTGAGAATATGGCTCTTAAACGCACTCTTGCGTTTGAAACCAGACCCGGTTTTTTTGAAGCGTTTGGACGCTCCACTGTGCACTTTAGCTTTTGGCATTTTCATACTCCGCATTAGACATGGTTTCTACGAGAACCAGTCTTCGTTTATTAATAGTAATAGCCTTTGTCCCAGTTATTTTTTGACTAACCGGAGTTAACAAAAAGGAGTGGAATTGGAGCTATTACTTTTTCTTTTTACCGGGGGCTAGCACCATGGTTAGCTGACGGCCTTCCATTTTTGCTTCCTGCTCTACTATTCCGAACTCTACAAGGTCATCTTTCAGACGTTGCATCAATTCGGCCCCGATTTGCTGATGGGCCATTTCCCGACCACGGAACCGTAAAGTTACCTTGGCCTTGTCCCCATCATTGAGGAAACGTATCAGGTTGCGTAGTTTTACCTGATAATCTCCTTCTTCCGTCCCTGGGCGAAACTTCATTTCTTTAATTTGTATTACTTTCTGTTTCTTGCGATTGGCAGCACGCTGTTTTTTCAATTCAAAAACGTGCTTTCCATAATCCATAACTTTGCAAACAACTGGATCAGCTTCTGGTGATATAAGCACCAGATCAAGTTTAGCTGCACGGGCAGTGGCTAAAGCTTCATCCCGGGTTACAACTCCCGCCTGACTTCCATCTTCCAGAATCAGACGTACTTGGGTTGCATCAATGTCTTCATTAACCTGAGCCCGTTTGCCTTTGTCATTTTCTCGCTTGATAGTGATTTCTCCAGTTCAGTTAATTCTGACCAACAAATTTGAATGCAATCATTTTGCTAAGCAGATGCTCGACTCATTCGGCTAACATCCTGCTCCAGCAACAAGGCGAATTCTTCGAGAGTCATTACTCCGAGATCTTTTCCTGTGCGATCACGAACCGCAATTGTGTTGGCTTCAACTTCTTTATCGCCAGCGACCAGCAGGTATGGAACCCTCTGAATCGTATGCTCGCGGATTTTAAAGCCGATCTTTTCATTTCTCAAGTCAGCTTCCACACGGAAACCTTTGTTTTGCAAGGATTTCACGACAATTTCACAATACTGGCCCTGTTTATCGGTGATATTCATAACTATAGCCTGCGTAGGTGCAAGCCAAGTCGGGAAGGCGCCTTCATAATGCTCGATCAAAATACCGATAAAACGCTCGAAGGAACCAAAAACCGCGCGGTGTAACATAACAGGCGTATGGCGATTATTATCTTCAGCAACGAATTGTGCACCAAGGCGACCAGGCATCGAAAAGTCGACCTGAATTGTTCCGCATTGTTGTTCGCGCCCCATGCAATCTTTTAGCGCAAACTCTATCTTAGGTCCGTAAAAAGCCCCTTCTCCGGGCAATAATTGCCAAGATCGTCCGGTGTTATTTAGCGCAACACGCAGCGACTCTTCTGCACGATCCCATATGTCGTCTGACCCTACACGTTTTTCCGGCCGCGTTGATAGCCGCAAAATCACATCGTTGAAACCAAAATCCTGATACACGTCATATACAAGCTTGATGAAATCGGCAACTTCAGCCTGAATTTGGCTCTCGGCGCAAAAAATATGACCATCATCCTGAGTGAAGCTGCGGACACGCATTAGTCCATGCATACTGCCAGAAGGCTCATAGCGATGGCATGAACCGAATTCGGCAAGACGCAGTGGCAGCTCTCGGTAGCTTTTCAGCCCCTGGTTGAATACCTGGATATGACATGGGCAGTTCATAGGCTTGATTGCATACAACCTGCTGTCAGATTCCACAGTGAACATCTGTTCAGCAAACTTATCGGCGTGGCCAGACTTTTCCCACAACGAATAGTCCACCAACTGAGGTGTGTTAATCTCATGATAATTGTTTTGTTCCAGCAGATTTTGCATGTATCGCTTGATGATCTGGTAAATTTTCCAGCCTTTTGGATGCCAGAAAGCCATACCAGGCGCCTCTTCCTGAAAGTGGAATAGGTCGAGTTTTTTGCCGATCTTGCGATGGTCGCGACGTTCTGCTTCTTCAAGCAGGTGCAGGTAATCTTTAAGGGCTTTTTTGTCAGCCCACGCCGTACCGTAAATACGTTGAAGCATTTCATTACGGTGATCGCCGCGCCAATACGCGCCAGCTACGGACATCAGTTTAAATGCTTTGATGTGGCCCGTTGATGGAACGTGCGGTCCACGACACAAATCAATAAAATTACCCTGCTTATAGAATGACAATCCGTCTTCAGCAGGAATGCTTTCAATTATTTGCACCTTGTACTTTTCATTCATTTGCTGAAACAAGGCAACTGCATCAGCACGAGTCATTAAAGAGCGATCAACTTTGATATCAGCTGCCGATAGCCGCTCCATTTCCTTCTCTATTGCAACTAAATCTTCAGGCGTAAAGGCACGCTCGTAGGCGAAATCGTAGTAGAAGCCGTTCTCTATTACGGGACCGATGGTAACTTGTGCTGAGGGGAATAAATTTTTTACTGCGTTGGCCATCAAGTGAGCACAGGAATGCCTGATAACACTTAGGCCCTCCGGATCCTTTGCGGTCAGGATCGCAAGGCTGGTATCCAGTTGGATCAAATAAGATGTGTCGACGACATTGCCATCCACTTTTCCAGCCAGCGCTGCTTTGGCCAGTCCAGGCCCTATAGCTTCTGCAACCTGCAAAACTGTCACAGGAGCATCAAACGCACGCTTGCTTCCATCTGGAAGAGTGATACTGATCATTGGTTTCTCTTGGTATAAACCAGAACAAATTCTGGCTCGACCATTAATTATGTTAATGCATCTCACCCCTTGAAAAACAAACAAGGAATGATCGACTTCTGCCGGGAGTGGTAGGCACGACCAGATTCGAACTGGTGACCTCTTCCATGTCAAGGAAGCGCTCTAACCAACTGAGCTACGCGCCTGCATCAGATGAACTGATGATGAAACCGGAATTTAACCTGACGTGTGACAGACTACAGGCTCTTCAAAAGACCCGCGATTATAGTGATGCAAGTAATAAACTACAAGGAATAAGCGCCATACTTCAATTACATACAGGGATTACAGTTGCAGCAATTGAATCTTCAACTTACCAATAGTATCCCGCAGATATGCAGCCTCCTCGAATTCCAGGTTACGCGCATGTTCTTGCATCTTGTCCTGCAAACGGGAAATTTTTTGCTGAAGTGTTGCTTTGTCTTCAATCTCTGGGAGCGCCGTTATTTCCGCAAAATGATCAGCCAGTTTGCGCTGTGGCCCAGCCCCACGGCGAGAAAAACCAGGAGATTGACTACCTCCGTCCATTACATCCATCACTGCTTTTTTAATTCCTTTGGGTGTTATGCCATGAAGCTCATTGAATTCCGTTTGAATCTGACGTCTTTCCAGTGTTGTCGCAATTGCTCGCTCGATTGATCCTGTAAGTTTGTCTGCATATAAAATGGCTTTACCATTCAAGTTACGCGCGGCACGACCGATGGTTTGTATAAGAGAGCGTTCCGAGCGCAGAAAACCCTCCTTATCGGCATCAATGATTGCGACGAGCGAAACCTCAGGAATGTCCAGACCTTCACGCAGCAAATTTATCCCCACTAGCACATCAAACATCCCGAGTCGCAAGTCGCGAAGAATTTCCATTCTTTCCACTGTCTCGATATCCGAATGCAAATAACGGACCTTGGTATTGTTATCAGCAAGAAAATCGGTGAGATCCTCGGCCATGCGTTTAGTCAGCACAGTGACCAACACCCTCTCCTCTCGCGACACCCTGATTTTTATTTCAGACAGAAGATCATCAATTTGATGCAAGGCAGGCCGGACCTCTATTTCAGGGTCTATCAAACCAGTGGGCCGAACTAATTGCCGAACTAGCTGGCCTTGTTTCGTAGCTTCATAAGGACCAGGTGTAGCCGACACAAAAATCGTCTGGGGAGCCAACTCTTCCCATTCTTCGAAGCGCAGCGGCCTGTTATCGAGTGCTGATGGCAACCGGAACCCATATTGGACGAGAGTTTCTTTGCGCGAGCGATCACCTTTAAACATGGCACCGACTTGCGGCACAGCATTATGTGACTCATCAACAACCAATATCGCATCCAGTGGCAGATAATCAAACAATGTAGGCGGCGGCTGGCCTTCGTCTCGACCGGATAAGTATCGAGAGTAATTTTCAATCCCCGTGCAGTAGCCTAATTCCTGAATCATCTCGAGGTCGAACTGAGTCCTTTGCTGCAGTCGCTGGGCTTCAACCAATTGATTATTCTCCTGAAGGACAGCAAGCCTTGCCTGTAACTCAACCTTGATCTGATCCACTGCCTTGAGCATGCGATCCCGGGGCGTAACGTAGTGTGATTTTGGGTATATCGTTAATTTTTGTACCCGCTCTGTAATTGCCCCCGTCAGCGGATCGAAATAAGAAAGCGATTCGATTTCATCGTCAAATAGTTCTATACGTATTGCACTGATATCTGACTCAGCCGGAAATATATCGATCACGTCTCCCCTAACCCGATAACTTGTACGATGGAGATCCATGTCATTTCGCGTGTACTGCAACTCAGCAAGTCGTTTCAACAGAACTCGCTGATCAAGTTTTCCGCCCACTTCCAAGTGAAGCACCATATCCAGATAAGCAGTCGGATCACCTAGACCATAGATGCAAGAAACAGTTGCAACTACGATTACATCCTTTCGTTCCAATAATGACTTGGTAGCGGAGAGGCGCATTTGTTCGATATGTTCATTGATTGTTGCGTCCTTCTCAATATAGGAATCAGAGGATGGGACATAAGCTTCTGGCTGGTAATAGTCATAATAGGAAACAAAATATTCCACTGCATTTTCAGGAAAGAACTCTTTTAGTTCGCCATACAATTGCGCTGCCAGAGTTTTGTTTGGCGCCATGATAAGGGCTGGCCGCTGAGCGGTAGCTATTACGTTGGCAATGGTGAAGGTCTTTCCAGAGCCCGTTACGCCAAGAAGAGTCTGTGCCGAAAGACCATCAGTCAGACCCTCCAGCAATAACTTGATAGCTTGAGGCTGATCACCAGCTGGACCAAATGGCGCATTTAGTTTGAATCGATTACTCATTACTACCTGGATTTCAGCTACTGTTAACAGAAATATTCTATGCCAGACGGAGAAAGAATGCAGGGCAACCAGCAGCTAAAAGATTCTTAAATCAACCAAGTGAAAGCAACAATAAAAATCGTTTTACTCAAACAAAAGGGGACTTCTTTTTCCAAGATGAGGTTGACCTGTCAGGTGATTGTCATTAGTATGCGCCTTCTTCGAGATCGTCGGCTTTTGCACGTAATACTGCCCAATAGCTCAATGGTAGAGTAGGTGACTGTTAATCACTTGGTTCCTGGTTCGAGCCCAGGTTGGGCAGCCAATCTCGACAATTCCCCGATACAATATTTTTTCGCAGTTAATTACATCCAACCTTTCAGCTGCTTTTATATTGTCCAAACTCCGTAGACAAAACTTTCCGCGCTAGACACTCTCGATCAAAAGCACTCTGTTCCCATGTCGTCTAATTGCGAAATAAAGGAAGCACCTTGGTTTCTTTTCTTGCAGCAGATTCATTTGCCTGAACATCCAGCATAGGATCGGTAGCAACCTCTTTTGATACAAACCCCCCAATTGCCTCGCTTAAAACTTCGCGAATCTGCACTTGGTCCAATGCTTCGCAAGCTTTTTCCAACCGCAATAACAGACTCTCTAACTCCTGCCATGATAAAAAGTCTTCTTCGGCACGCATGATTTTCGGGTGATCAGTTCCGGTCACTTGCTCGCCAATTAGCAGTTCCTCATATAGTTTTTCGCCTGGGCGCAAGCCTGTGTATGCGATGGAAATATCACCGTTCGGCGTCCGCTCATCCTTTACTATGTATCCCATCAAATGAATCATTTTGCGCGCAAGATCAACGATCCTCACAGGCTCATGCATGTCCAATACGAACACATCACCACCCGAGGCCATCGAACCCGCTTGAATGACAAGCTGCGCTGCCTCCTGCACCGTCATAAAATATCGAGTAACTTCCGAGTGGGTTACGGTTATCGGGCCGCCCTGATCAATCTGTTTACGAAAAAGAGGCACTACGGATCCTGAAGAACCCAGCACATTGCCGAACCGAACCATTGAAAATTTGGTCTTGCTGCCATTAGCTGCTAGAGATTGCAAAATCTGTTCAGCAAATCGTTTAGTCGCACCCATAATGTTGGCTGGGCGAACTGCCTTGTCAGTTGAGATGAATACAAAATTCTCGACATTGAATTTGGCTGCGGCCTTCGCGAGAATAAGAGTTCCAAATATATTATTCTGCACTCCTTCGATAATATTCTTTTCTACCATCGGTACCTGCTTATACGCCGCTGCATGATAAACAGTTCTCACATTAAACTTACGCAGCGCGTTCTCTACCTGCATCTGGTTACGCACTGATCCTAATAAAGCCACAATTTTTATTTCACGATCTCCTTCCATTGCACAATGCACTTCCCGAAGTTCGCTTTCGATCATGTACAGACCGTATTCTGAATTGTCGAATAAAATAATCTGACTTGGCTTGAGTTTGATTATTTGCCTGCACAGCTCAGATCCTATAGAACCGCCAGCACCTGTAATCAAGACATTACTGTCACGAATACATGCACCCATGAGCTGTGGATCCGGCGGAACGATATCGCGGCCTAACAAATCCTCAATGTCGATATCCCGAATTTCATCAACTCGGACTTTACCGGAGACCATATCAAACAAATCTGGCACTGTTCGAACGTGCACCGGGAATCTTTCGAGGCAATTAAGAATATGTTTACGCTCAGCATGCGTCGCTGAGGGAATTGCCAACAGTATTTGTCGAACAGAAAAATTTACAATCAGCTCACCGATGGAGTTTGGACTATAGACCCTTATTCCATGGACCGTGTTTTCAATCAAGGATTCATTGTCGTCGACAAATGCAACCGGCAAATATTGATCCCCATTGTTAAGCGCAGCGACCAACTGCATACCTGAACTTCCAGCGCCATAAATAATCACTGGCTCACGAGGCCGAAAATTATGAATCATGTTTTGCAGAATTATTTTTGCCATGAATCGGATGCCACCAACAAACAGCAAAGAGATCATCCAGAATACCCAAATCGCCCTGCCCGGGAATTTCAGACTGTCGGTGACATAGACTGCGATTGTTGTGATCAGTGTAAGGAGGGTAATACCTTTAAATATGACGACGCCCGATTGCACACCCATATACAGAACGATTGTGCGATACAGTCCGTAACGATGAAAAATTACTACGCTACAGAAGGCGCTGAAGAGAAAGTAGAAGAAGTAATTTTCTGAAGAGTTCTGAGAAAAAAAACCAGGGCTTACCAGAATAACAGACAACCACAACGACGCCAGAACCAGCAAGCCATCAACTGCCATCATGAACCACTGTTTCAATGAGCGAGGCAAAGAAAAAGCACTTATCTTCATACGGACATTTCCGATTGTTGAATCTCTGGTTCTTGTGACAAATTCAGTTCAAAGGTGATGCGCTGGTGCCTTTTTTACAGAATGTACTCAATATAGCCAACGGTATCCACGCAAGCCCGGTCAGTATCAAACCGGCTTCCTGGTAACGGATGGTCATCCAGGCCAAAGGAAGTAACCAGAAAATATTTATAAAGCACACAGCCGCTACTACTTTTCCATGGCTTTTGAACATGCGTGCTGCATACTGATATGCATGCGAATTATGGCCATGGTACCACACGAGCCCTGCCCTCATCCGCGCTATCAACGTAGTGGTACTATCGACAATAAAGACGCTTAGCAGCACCAGGACCGTCCACACATTAACAGTTCCCGACACTATCCCGAGCGTCCCAATTACACCCAGAAGAAGTCCAAGATAATTGCTACCCAGGTCTCCCATAAAAATTATAGCCGGGGATAAATTGAAATATAGGAATCCGCAAAGCGATAGAGCAAGACCTAGTGCAATTATTGCAATTGCATAGTTACCTTGAGAGAGAACCAACAGCGCAATCGAAAGCGAGAAAAAAATTGCCTCCGTAACTGCCAGGCCATCAATTCCATCCATGAAGTTATAAAGATTAATCAACCAGAGAAGTCCTAATAATATAAATATCCTGACTTCGATTCCTTCGATTTGCAAATCCCCGAAAACGACCAGCACAGGATTGCCTTGAATCGTAAGTACTACAAAGCAGCACACCGCGAACTGAGAAAACAATCGTTTCTGGATGCTCAGGTCTCTTAAGTCATCTATGAAGCCGGTGATGGCAAGCACGATTGCGGCACTAAGCAATAACAGTTCGTTGAAATTTATTACTTGTAACCAGAACAATATCAAGGTGTATAAAAAAAACGCAATTACAAAACCTATGCCTCCACTTGTTGGGGTCGGCATAGCGTGAGAACTTCGATGATTTGGCTGATCTAGCCACAGACGTTTCTGGGCAAAACGAAACCAGCAGAGTGTTGCGATGTAACCAATTAACAATGTCGTGAGGAACAAGATCAGAAGCTGCATGCGTATAAACTTTTACTCCAGGTGATACCGCATATTACCATTTACGTGACTGCCAATTTCTTAAGGATGAAATAAAAAGGCGCCAAGTGGCGCCTTTTTCTGGTTGTTATTCATTCGATCAGAATTTTGTCGCGATTATTCACCAGAGTAGATTCACCAATGCCCTTAACCTCGAGCAATTGCTCCAATGAAGTGAAGCGACCATGTTCTTCTCTATATTGCACAATCGCAGTTGCGCGGCTGGCACCAACACCCACCAGAATTTCAGCGATAGTATTCGCATCTGCCTCATTGATATTGACCTGAGGAAGGGCAACCACCGCCGAATCACTATCAGGTACATCTTGTGCGACACTGAGCTGACTCGATAGCAGAAAAGTTGATAAAAGAACTACCTGGATTGAAAACAAAATTCTTCGTGCAGCAACAGGCAACATAGTACTCCTCCTTGATTGGTTTGCAGCTAGATTGCTGCGTACTCAATCTAGCAGACAATCTAATTTTTGCCGGAAATTTCCTGCAGCACTTCGCGAAGCTTTAAGGCTGGGTCAGCCGCTTGGGTGATTGGTCGACCCATCACGAGATAACTTGCTCCCTTTGCCAATGCCCGCGCTGGTGTTTCAATCCTCTTCTGATCACCAGCGCTATCACCCAGAGGTCTGATGCCGGGTGTTACGAGTAAAAATTCTGGCGGTAAATTATGGCGCAATAACTCAATTTCCTTCGCCGAACAAACCACACCATCAAGACCACACTCTTCCGTCATCCTGGCGAGTCGCAGCACCTGCTGCTCCGGGAATCCTGCAATGCCAGTTTCCTCCAGATCGTGCGCTGAAAGGCTGGTAAGCACAGTTACGGCAATCAACTTGGGCCCCTGATTATCTGGAATCGCTTTGCGCGCTTCTTCCAACATACTTCTGCCACCAGATGCATGGACGTTGACCATCCACACACCTAGATCAGCGGCCGCGCTTACAGCGCCATAAACGGTCTTCGGGATATCATGGAACTTTAGGTCCAGAAATACTTCGAACCCGGCACTATTTATCCGTCTGACAAGATCAGGGCCGCAGCGTGTGAATAGTTCTTTTCCCACCTTTACCCGGCAGTCAGCTGGATTAATCAAATCGAGCATTCGTAAGGCAGAAGTCTCGTCGGCGAAGTCGAGTGCCACGATTATCTTTTTTAGATCACGCATTCTATGAACCTTTCATTGAGGAGCTTACTGTTTATCAACGCACAAATCCCTGGCGTGGCAAGTACCGACCTAAAAGAACTTTGCAAAATCTGGTAAGAGTTGCTACTGGTGATACGAGACCTTCCCTTCTATGGGTCTGACCATTCCCCATTTGCTGCAACCCGGGCACAGCCAATACAAGTTCTTTAACTCGACGCCGCAATTTTCGCAGCGATAGTGCGGGCAGTTGTGCACATGCATACTCAGCAATGCAGCGCCTTTTTCAAGCACCTCTTGTTGATCAGCTGGCGCAGCATTCGTTGCATAGGAAAAAGTTTGGGCCAACATTTCCATCGATGGATTTTTGTATAAATGATGTTTCAACAGATCAAGCGCGGCTTCATTTCCTCGCCTTTTATCAACTGCCGTAACAATTTCGCGAAGCTGTTTGGCTCCATGATTGCCTGATTGAGCAGCATCAAGCATCCAGGATATCTGCGTGTCCATGCCCGCTTTCTGCATGTTATCGAGCAATGCAGCAGTTACTTCTCCGGCAAAATTTGCGTCCTGTTGTTCGATTTTCTGTAACACCCTTACTGCTTCCTGGTAGTTGCCACTGAGCGTTTCAATTTTTCCAATCAACATATAAATACGCGTATTGTTGCGGTTTATTTGCAAAGCCTTTTGCAACTCGTCCCGGGCAGATGGAAGATCATTGAGGTTCATGGCGATCTCAGCCAACTCACAATGGAAGTGTGACGTCTGCAACTGCAGCTCAGGTCGTTTGCCGGCGGCACATATTTTTAACAGTTCCTTTGCGGCGTTTAACGCCTGTCCCCAGTCCTTCACCATCTGGTATGCGGTTATCGCGAGACTTAGCGCTTCCGCTTTGATGGGAGGCGACGCATTTTGTAATTCGGCCAATAAATTCTCAGCACGATCATACAGTCCGGCAGCTATGTAACTTCGGACAAGATTCAGCTTTATTATTCCAAGCTCACGGGGAGTGAAATCCTTATTCTCCACAAGGTACTGGCAATGCGAGATAGCGCGATCAACTTCGCCTCTTCTGCGCAGCAGGGTGCATAGCGCGAGATGGGTTTCCAATGTGCCTGAACTTATCGCGAGAGCACCAATAAAAATATCGATAGCGTCATCATGCTCGTCATTTAGTAAGTAATTCAGACCGATGAAATATTCCTGCTCTCGTCTGCGCTTTAAACCAGGAAATTTTCGAAAGCGACTGCGATAACCAACTAACCAGGCTGCGCATAGGCCTAAAAGAACTAGAAGTATCAATATTGGAGAGGAGATTTGCATTATTGCATTCGGAGGTAGGAGTTTTTTTAAGTCCCGTTATTTCATTTCAGAAACATTGCCGCTTTGTTTCTGCTTCCTTAATTCATTCTCAGCCATTAGTAATCTTTGCTGAAGTTGTTTTACTTTTTTGCGAGATACCCTACCCTGCCATAGTCCCAAACCAAGTAATAACCCAGCCAAGCCGCCACTAATAAATGCGGCAATGACCCAGATGCTTAACGGTTGTGCAGAAAAATCAGTACCCAACCATAGAGGCACCGCGGTTTGATTATGACCAGAAAATATCAGGCCAGCTAATAGTGCGCCTATAAAGAGTATCAACATCAAAAATCTTGAAATACTCTTCATGCACACTCTTTGGAAGAATTTACTTACGAATAAGAATTGTCCAGCCGGGACGAACAACAAGTCTCGTTACTAATAGATCCAGCTTTCGGATCCCTAACCAGTAACGATCGTGCTTTCGTTTATCAACTCACTTCACTCGGCAATACTGTCGTTGACGCGGTCACGCAATTCCTTGCCTGGCTTGAAATGAGGAACATATTTGCCACTGAGAACTACTGGCTCTCCTGTTTTGGGATTGCGACCAGTACGCGGCTGACGATAGTGCAAAGAAAAGCTGCCAAACCCACGAATTTCAATGCGTCCTCCATCAGAAAGGACATCTGCCATATAACTGATAATAGCTTTCACCGCCAACTCAATATCCTTGGCAGATAACTGTGTTTGCTTTGCTGCTATTTGTTCAATGAGTTCAGATTTAGTCATAATTTTCGTCCTTAATCACTCAACTTATTCAGCCTGAATCTTTGAAAAAATGCCTTCCGTCTTTTTGACAGAAGGCATTCGGTTTATCAATCAACAAAGATTATTCTTTGTTCATTTTCGCTTTGATCAGATCACCAACAGTTGCCGGTGCAGCAACATTGGAACTCTGTTTGTGCTCCTTGATGGAATCCTTCTCTTCTTCCATTTCCTTCGCTTTGATCGAAAGACCCAATATACGATTCTTACGATCGACATTGGTAATCATCAGATCCAGAACTGCGCCAACAGTGAGGACATTACGAGCATCTTCAATGCGCTCGCGGCTGATTTCGGAAGCTTTCAGAATTCCTTCAACACCATCGGTCAGCTCGATAACAGCTTCTTTGGCATCAACTGATTTCACAGTACCTTTTACTACGCTGCCTTTTTCATTCTGGCTAACGTAGTTAACAAAAGGATCACCTGACAGCTGTTTGATACCCAGAGAAATTCTTTCACGCTCAGGATCGATAGAAAGAATTACTGTATCCAGTTTGTCGCCCTTGGTGTACTGACGAACTGCCTGCTCGCCTGGTTCATCCCAGGAAATATCGGACAGATGCACCAAACCATCGATGTCACCTTCAAGACCGATGAAAATACCAAAGTCAGTGATGGATTTGATGTTGCCAGAAATGCGATCGCCTTTCTGATATTTCTCAGCGAATACATCCCATGGATTCTGCTGGCACTGTTTCAGGCCCAGAGAAATACGGCGACGCTCCTGATCGATATCCAGGATCATCACTTCAACTACATCGCCCAACTGCACGATTTTGGATGGATGAATATTTTTGTTCGTCCAGTCCATTTCAGAAACGTGTACCAGACCTTCAACACCTTCTTCAAGTTCAGCAAAGCAGCCGTAATCAGTGAGATTAGTGATAACTGCTTTAACTTTGGTGTTTTCTGGATAACGACGTTTGATTTCGACCCATGGATCTTCGCCGAGCTGTTTCAAACCAAGGGACACACGATTGCGCTCGCGATCGAATTTCAGAACTTTCACATCGATCTCAGCACCAACGGTAACAATTTCGCTTGGGTGCTTGATACGTTTCCAGGACATGTCGGTAATGTGCAGCAAGCCATCGATACCGCCAAGATCAACGAAGGCGCCGTAATCGGTAAGGTTTTTCACCACACCTTTAACTGCCTGGCCTTCCTGCAAGTTGGAAAGCAACTCATCACGCTCTACAGTGTTTACTGACTCAAGTACCGCACGACGCGAAACCACTACGTTGTTACGTTTCTGGTCTAGTTTGATAAGTTTGAATTCGAGCTCTTTACCTTCAAGATGCGTGGTGTCGCGGATCGGACGCACGTCAACCAATGATCCTGGCAAGAACGCACGAATCGTATTCACATCAACCGTAAAGCCGCCTTTCACTTTGCCATTGATTACACCAATTACTGGTGCATTTTTCTCAAAGGCTTCTTCCAGCACGAGCCATGTTTCAGCGCGTTTGGCTTTTTCACGTGACAGTTTGGTTTCGCCAAAACCGTCTTCAACGGCCTCAAGGGCTACCTTGACCTTGTCACCAATTTTCAGGGTGAACTCGCCTGCATCGTTCAAAAATTCTTTTTTATCAATTACACCTTCAGACTTCAGACCGGCGTGGACGGTTACCCAGTCGGAATCGATATCGATAATAGTACCGGTCACAATGGAGCCGGTTTTCATATCAAGGTCTTGAAGGCTTTGTGCAAACATGTCAGCAAAACTTTCGCTGAAACCTGCACTTGGGGAACTAGCTTGGGTTAAATTTTCGCTCATATTATTTCCTGATTGCAGAACTTCATGATTAGCAGGAAGTCGTGCAATTTCCGTAATCCAGCCATTACGGGTGTCTGGTTGATATTGCTCTTCCAGGGCTGGCCGGAAGAGCGTGCCACGAAATACTCTCGGATTAACTCGCAATAGTATTTTCAGGAATTCGGTTTACATAGGCTGCCTGAAACCGGCTAAACCTATATCACCTGATGTACGCGCTGCATGAGTTCATCAAAAACGGCATTTACATCGAGGCTTGTTGTATCTATCAGTATTGCATCTTTGGCAGGCACTAAAGGAGCGACTGAGCGACTGGAATCCCTGTCATCGCGCGCCTTTATGTCATGCAAAAGGAATGCGAGGTTAACATTAACCCCCTTATTTTTCAACTGCTTATAGCGTCTCTCCGCACGTACTTCGGCACTGGCGGTGAGGAAAAACTTAAGAATCGCGTCCGGAAAAACCACCGTGCCCATGTCACGGCCATCCGCCACAAGGCCGGGAAACTCGCGAAAATCATGCTGGCGCTGCAGTAATGCAGTACGTAATGATGCCTGGACGGCAATTTTAGAAGCCAGATCGCCGCTTTCTTCGGTGCGAACAATTCCGGAGATTTCCTCGCCATTCAGTACAATCGAACCCTCGAATTCGGTAGAAAAGCTCACCTTCATTGCCATGGCAAACCGGCATAACTCATCGGTTTCCTGAGTCGATATACCCTGTAATTGGGCTCCAACGCCGACTATTCGATAGAGCGCCCCGCTGTCGAGGATATGCCAGTGCAAATGCCTGGCCACCATGTGGGCGACGGTTCCCTTGCCGGTCCCACTGGGACCATCAATTGTGATGACGGGTATATTGTTCTGCATGAGGCCTATATCAAGGTTTGCCGCGGGATTCGCTTAAAGTGATACCGCAATCACGCGCCCTGTCGACAAAACCTGGAAAGGATGTCGCAACATTATTGCAATCCAGTATTTTGATAGCGCCTGATGCTCGCAGCGCAGCTATCGTGAATGCCATCGCTATACGGTGATCACCATGACTATTGACTTCACCGCTACCCAGCAGCGCATCGGCACCATTTCCCTGAATAACAATGCCATCAGGCATTACCTTATGTTGCACACCCAATACGGCGAGGCCATCAGCCATAGTCTGTATACGGTCACTTTCCTTGACTCTCAGTTCTTCAGCGCCCGAAAGCACTGTTTCGCCAGTTGCACACGCAGCCGCGATAAACAATACAGGGAATTCATCAATCGCAAGAGGAACCTGATCTTCCGGAATATTGATGCCATGTAAAGGCGCATAACGGACGCGGATATCCGCTACTGGTTCGCCGCCAGCTTCGTATTCGCGCAAAAATTCGAGATTAGCACCCATTTCGCGCAGGATATTGATGATCCCGATGCGGGTCGGATTGATGCCAACATGCTTGAGAATCAGATCTGCACCCGGACAAATACTCGCGCCAACCATAAAAAATGCGGCTGAGGAAATATCTGCAGGAACATCAATATGAGAGGCCGTAAGTCTGCCACCGCCTTGAATTCGGACGACATCGCCCTTCGCCTCAATTGGATAACCGAACCCTTTCAACATACGTTCGGTATGGTCGCGACAAGGAGCCGGCTCCTTGATTCTCGATTCACCTTTCACATAGAGCGAGGCTAGTATGAGGCAGGATTTTACCTGGGCACTTGCGACAGGCATGACGTAATCAATCGGTTTCAGTTCGGCCGGATGGATTTCTATCGGTGCCAATCCGCCCTCTTTGAGAATGACATTGGCGCCCATCGTGCGAAGCGGATCTGCTACACGTTTCATCGGGCGTTTGGAGAGTGAACTATCGCCAGTCAATGTGCTGCTGAACTTCTGACCCGCAAGCAAACCACTAAGCAGTCGCATTGAAGTACCAGAATTACCGAGATATAGCGGTTTTATTGAAGATTTGAGGCCATTAATGCCAACGCCCTTGATTACTACCTTGCCATCAGCAGGGCCGGTAATTTCGACGCCCATATCCCGGAACGCCTGCAACGTTGCAAGACTGTCTTCACCTTCGAGAAAACCTTCAACGGTTGTGGTTCCATCTGCCAAAGATCCCAACATGATGGAACGGTGGGAAATAGATTTATCGCCAGGCACCCGAATCTCGCCTGTCATTTTCCCACCCGGTTGAACGGTGTACACCAGATCGTGGAGTTCCTTGCCTGAAGTATCTGAGGATTGCATGCTGAGTCTCGTTGCTTGCTGCAGAACAGGCGTGCTGTTCTGGAATTAATTTTACGTATCCTGAGGGGTGTTTAGTCTGGCTTGCTGGTTTGCGAGCTTTTCGATCCGCTGTTCATCGCAAGGAAGACTTCGCGGGATTGTTTTGCACGTTTGCACAGCGTAAACAGTTGCTCTGAATCTCGTGCAAGTAGTGCAGCTCTCAGCTCACCGAGATCAGCCGTGTATTCGTCCAGAATTTTTACGATTGCATCCGGGTTGCTTGCAAAGATATCTCTCCACATAACCGGATCACTCGACGCAATGCGGGTAAAATCACGAAATCCACCTGCCGCAAAGCGGAATATTTCTTCGCTCTCGCCCTGCTGCGAAAGTGTATCAACGAGAGCAAATGCCAGTAAATGCGGCAAATGACTTGTTGCTGCAAGAACTTCGTCATGATGTGTTACTTCCATTTGCAACACTTCTGCACCTGTTGCTTGCCAAAGTTCAGTGACAAGATCTACAGCGTCTGAATTTGTTTGTGCAAGCGGTGTCAGAATTACTCTGCGTCCCGCAAATAATTCGGCTTTCGCCGCGGCATAACCACTTTGCTCGGAACCCGCGATTGGGTGACCTGGCACAAAATTGTCTGGCACAGTGCCGAATACACTTTGTGCCGCATCAACCACTGCCTGTTTTACGCTGGCAACATCAGTCACCACCGTATGGCTTGCAAGTACAGGCGCCAACTCTTGAAGAATATTTTTAATAGAGAGTACCGGCACTGCGATGAGAATGAGATCAGCATCTACGCAAGCGGTCTGAACGTCCGTAGTGAAGCCCGTGATACTTCCGTCATTAATCGCGCGCTCGAGAACCGCACTGTCTCTCCCAACTCCGATCACTTCACATTCAAGCTCCAGCCTGGCAAGCGCGCGCGCGACCGAGCCGCCTATCAAGCCCATGCCAACAATGACGATTTTTTTACCAGCCAACGCCTGCATTATTCGGATCCTGCTGATGGATATGAACCCAGCACCTTGACATCGAGGGCATGCTGCTTGAGTTCGTTTAATGCAGTCTGAACTTTTTGATCAGTGATGTGCCCATCGAAATCGACGTAGAAAGAGTATGACCAGGCTGCCTTTCGTGAAGGTCGTGATTCCAGTTTCGTCAGGTTTACGCCGAAACGTTGAAAAGGCTCCAGTGCCTTGAACAAAGTGCCAGGTTCGTTATGAGTTGAAATGATTATTGATGTTTTATATTGCGCATCAATTCTTGCTTGCGCTTCACGACCGAGTAACAGAAAGCGGGTTGTATTGTCGGAACTATCTTCAATGGAATCGAACAGAATCTTCAACTCATACAACTGTGCCGCAGTTCTGCCCGCAATTGCCGCAGCGCCTTTTTGACTCGCTGCGATTTTTGCCGCCTCAGCGTTGCTGCTGACAGCTACACGCTCCACGCCAGGCAGATTTACGTTCAGCCATTGGCGACATTGTCCCAACGACTGCTGATGCGAAACAACTTTGCTGATATCGGCCTTGACCATCGACTTCTCAGCGAGCAGGCAATGATTAATACGCAACATGAGCTCTGCATTGATCTGCAATGGTGACGCAATAAAACTGTCCAGCGTTATGGTGATCGAACCTTCAGTAGAATTTTCCACAGGCACCACACCGAACTGGGTGTTGCCATTCTCGACACTCGCAAAAACATCCTGTATTTCGCTTACAGGAACGCAAGCAGCAGGATCTGGAAACCAGCGCAAAGCGGCAGCATGAGAATAGGTTCCAGCGGGTCCGAGATAGGCGACCGTCGCGTTTGCAGGCTGCCTAGTCATCGTTGTCCGGAGCTATTTCGTCATCAGCTTCATCATCGATGTCTGCCTCTGTTGAATCATCCTGGGCATCTTCTTCAAGACCATCGTCGACAGAAAGGTCGAGATCAGCATCATCCTCAATTTCAGCATC
>JAZKES010000016.1:39290-56684 GCA_040386995.1 Pseudomonadota bacterium
CAAGACCATCGTCGACAGAAAGGTCGAGATCAGCATCATCCTCAATTTCAGCATCGATATCCTGACCATCTTCACTTGTAACAGTCGTCTGCAAGACAGCCGGCTGAAGAACGACGAGCTGCTCGGGGTCTTCAACTCGTTCTACACCAACAAGCTTTTCACCTTCCTTGAGTTTGATCAGTCGAACACCCTGGGTATTACGCCCCTGGACTGAAATTTCATCGACACGCGTGCGCACCAGTGTTCCTTTGTCACTGATCAGCATAATTTCGTCGCCGTCAAAAACCTGTATTGCACTGACGATTGCACCGTTGCGCTGACTGGACTGAATGCCAATTACACCTTGGCCGCCACGTCCTTTCACAGGAAACTCTTCAACACGTGTACGTTTGCCGTAGCCGTTTTCGCTGGCAGCAAGAATCTGTCCGCCCTCACGTGGAATGATCATATCCACCATGTGTTGACCTTCCTGCATACGAATACCTCGTACGCCACGCGCGGTTCTACCCATGGCGCGCACAGCCTTCTCGTTGAAACGAGTAGCCTTGCCAGAGCTGCTATACAGCACAACATCGCATGAGCCGTTGGTGATGGCGGTCTTGATCAGCAGATCACCTTCATCAAGTTCAATGGCACGTAAACCAACGCTACGCTGATTTGAGAACGCTGTGACCGGAGTTTTCTTCACGGTGCCGCCGGCAGTTGCCATGAACACAAACTCGTTTTCCTTGTATTCACGAATGGGCAGCAAACTGGTGATGCTTTCGTTTTGTTCGAGCGGCAGAATATTGATGATCGGTTTGCCGCGCGATATACGACTCGCAATCGGAATCTGATAAACCTTCAACCAATAAACTTTGCCGAGGCTGCTGAAACACAGCAACGTGTCGTGACTGCTTGCAACAAGCAGATGTTCGACATAATCCTCTTCCTTGACAGTAGCAGCTGCCTTGCCCATGCCGCCGCGCTTTTGCGCCTGGTAGTCGGTCAGCGGCTGGCTTTTCGCATAACCGCCTTGGGAAATTGTGACCACGCGGTCTTCTTCGGGAATCAGATCTTCAGTGGTGAAATCGAGTTGTGATGCGAGAATCTCAGTGCGCCGCTCATCGCCGTAGTTGGTGTTGATCTCTTCGAGCTCTTCTTTGATGACAGCCATTAGGCGATCATTGTTGCCCAGAATGTCGAGAAACTCGCCAATCTGTTTGATCAGTTCTTCGTAATCGCTGATCAGCTTTTCGTGCTCGAGACCGGTCAGGCGATGCAGGCGCAATTCAAGAATTGCCTGGGCCTGGTCAGGCGACAGGAAATACGTGCCATCGCGCAAACCATATTGCATGGGCAGATCATCAGGCCTGCAAGCATCAGGGCCCGCATCGGCGAGCATTGCTTCAACACTCGCTGACACCCAGGAACGTGCGAGCAATTTTTCTTTGGCTTCCGCAGCATTCGGCGAGGTCTTGATCAGCTCGATGATTTCATCGATGTTGCCAAGCGCAACTGCGAGACCTTCGAGGATGTGACCTTTTTCGCGCGCCTTGCGCAGCAGGAAAACCGTACGGCGCGTAACCACTTCGCGACGATGGTTCAAAAATGCGTCCAGCATGTCCTTGAGATTAAGCAGCCGCGGCTGGCCATCGAGCAGCGCAACCATGTTGATACCGAACACAACTTGCATCTGTGTCTGCGCGTACAGGTTGTTGAGCAGCACGTCAGCCATCTCACCCTTGCGCAGTTCGATCACGATGCGCATACCGTCCTTGTCGGACTCGTCGCGCAGCTCGGTGATGCCTTCGATTTTTTTCTCTTTGACGAGTTCCGCAATACGTTCGATAAGCCGGGCCTTGTTTACCTGGTACGGCAGTTCATTAACGATCAGTGTCTGCTTGCCAGTTCGTTCGTCTTCTTCGATTGCAGTGCGAGCGCGAATGTACAACTTGCCTCGACCAGTGCGATAAGCCTGCACGATGCCGGCACGGCCATTGATGATGCCCGCAGTGGGAAAGTCGGGACCGCTGATGTGTTCCATCAGTTCATCGATGGTCGTTTCAGGGTTTTTCATGAGAGCAATACACGCGCTGATTATTTCGCGCAAATTGTGCGGAGGAATATTGGTGGCCATACCCACGGCGATACCAGAGGAGCCGTTGATCAGCAGGTTGGGTACGCGCGTCGGCAATACATCAGGAATCTGTTCGGTGCCGTCATAGTTCGGAGAAAAATCGACCGTTTCTTTTTCAAGATCCGCCAGCAACTCGTGAGCAAGTCTTTCCATGCGGATTTCGGTGTAACGCATTGCAGCGGCAGCATCGCCATCCACCGAACCGAAATTGCCCTGACCATCGACCAATGGATAACGCAGTGAAAAATCCTGCGCCATGCGCACAATGGTTTCATATACGGCAGAGTCGCCGTGCGGATGGTATTTACCGATTACGTCACCAACAACACGCGCAGATTTTTTGTAGGGCTTGTTCCAGTCATTAGACAGTTCGCTCATGGCAAACAACACGCGACGATGCACCGGTTTGAGTCCATCCCTGACATCTGGAAGAGCCCTGCCAATAATTACGCTCATCGCGTAATCAAGGTAAGACTGGCGCATCTCGCTTTCGATAGTGACTGGCTGGATTGAATCCTGATTGTCTGTCATGCGTGTACGTCAATCTCCTTGGCTTATCCAAGCTGGATTTTATGGGCGATAGCTTGTGCTGATCTGCTTTTTGTGTTGATTTTCCAAGCCTGATTGAAGGCCGGAAGATTGATCTTTGTCGTGCGTTTAAGCACTTGATTGATCGTTATTTTTTACAGCTTGAAAACAGCCCGAATTCTACCACAGCATGGGCGATTTTCGACACTAAAAAGCCGCCTGATTCTGGCGCGTTTCTGCGCATGGAAATTAGCTCTTCGATACTGCTTTTGAGCGGGAGTCTGTATACTCCCCGACCCTGATATTCTTGCCCAGAAACGGTTATGGAAAACGGATCCCCTACCACCACTCTCATTGAAGTTGATGCGATTTTGCATCCTCGCTGGCTACTCCCGATGACGACCACCGGGCAAGTTCTTGAACAACACAGCCTTGTAGTTCACCAGAACCATATTCTGGATGTAGCTCCGACAACCGATATCAAATCACGTTACTGGAGCGCCCGGGAATTTGCGCTCGACTCTCATGCCGTAATGCCAGGGCTGATCAATGCCCACGGCCATGCGCCAATGAGTCTGTTGCGCGGGTTCGCCGATGATCTTCCGCTGCACCCTTGGCTCGAACAAAAGATCTGGCCTGCAGAAGCGCGCTGGCTAAGCGAGGCGTTCGTTGCTGATGGTGCGAGGCTCGCTATTGCCGAAATGCTGTTGTCGGGAACGACGTGTTTCAGCGATATGTATTTTTTCCCCGACCAGATTGCCGCCGTTGTAGGCGAGACAGGGATCAGGGCGCAACTATCCAGCCCCGTGTTCGATTTCCCCACGTTATGGGCGTTAAACGCTGACGAGTACATCAGCAAAGCGACCAGGCTGCACGATCAATATCGCAATAGCGAACTCATCACGGTTGCATTCGGTCCACATGCGCCTTACACCGTGTCGGATGCGCCCTTGATGAAACTCGCAACACTTGCCGAAGAACTCGATGTCTGCATCCACATGCATGTCCATGAGAACGCGCAGGAAGTGCAGGATGCTATTCGCGACAAAGGGCTGCGACCACTTTCCCGTTTGAAACATCTGGGCCTGCTCAGTCCGCGTCTTCAATGTATTCACATGACGCAGTTGCTCGACGACGAAATTGCGCTACTTGCCGAGCACGGCGTTAGTGTCGTGCATTGCCCCGCATCCAATCTTAAACTTGCGAGCGGCTTCAGCCGTGTTAGTGATTTGCTTGCTGCAGGAGTGAACGTTGCTATCGGCACTGACAGTTGCGCAAGTAATAACAATCTCGACATGTTCAGCGAGTTGCGACTTGCGTCCCTTCTCGCAAAGGGCGTCACTGGTGATGCGGCAAAAGTACCCGCTTTTCAGGCATTACAGATGGCAACCATCAACGGTGCTCGCGCGATGGGCATGGAAGAAAAACTCGGTACGCTAGAAGCAGGCAAGCTCGCAGACCTGATCGCGATTGACCTCGATAAACCGAATACACAACCGGTCTACAACGTAATTTCGACGCTGGCCTACAGTGCCAACTCAAGCCAGGTGAGTCACGTGTGGGTGCATGGCGAATTGCTGGTGGAGGCTGGAGAATTGGTGCGCATGAACAAAGACCAATTGTTAACGTCCACACGAGAATGGGGCAAACAAATCGGCGAGGCCGCGCAATCATGATGACTCAGGAACCTACGACAAATGTCGACGCTGCTGAAATTGCCAAATTCGAAAAACTGGCCAGCCGCTGGTGGGACAAAAACAGTGAGTTCAAACCGCTGCACGATATTAATCCCTTACGCGTCGGTTTCATCGACAGCAAAGTAAATCTTGTCGGCAAACGTGTGCTGGATATCGGCTGTGGTGGAGGCATATTGAGCGAAGCGATGGCCTACCGCGGCGCAATCGTAACGGGCATAGATATGGGCGAAGCACCTCTCGGCGTTGCGCGGCTGCATCTGCTCGAAAGCAAACTCGATATCGATTATCAGAAAATAACTGCAGAGGATTTTGCGGCACAACATCCCGGCTCATTCGCAGTTGTAACGTGCCTGGAAATGCTTGAACACGTTCCAGATCCCGCCGCGATCATCAAAAGTTGTTATGAGCTGCTGCAGCCAGGCGGAGATCTTTTCGTGTCGACGATAAATCGCAATCCGAAGGCATGGTTGTTTGCTGTAGTCGGCGCCGAATATGTACTGCGTATGTTGCCACGCGGTACACACGACTATCGTAAGTTTATCCGTCCTTCAGAGCTCGCACAGTGGGCACGCCAGACAGGGTTCGCGATGGGCGAACTTACCGGCATGACTTACAATCCTTTCACGCGCAACTACAGCCTCGGTACAGACGTAGACGTCAACTATCTGCTGCATCTGCAAAAGCCACTCTGATTTTTTTTCGCCCGGGAGTTATTCGTGCAACACGCTGTACTGTTCGATCTTGATGGCACGCTGCTCGACACCGAACCCGACTTCACTTTTATTCTGAATGAATTGCTTCGGTATCACGGCAGACCAGTTGTCTCCGCAGAACATCTGCGCAAGCTGGTTTCCGCTGGCGCTACAACAATGGTTCGGCATGGCTTTGAAATGCAGGAATCGGATCCTCTTCTGCCCGCGCTGCTCACGCAGTTTCTCGACATGTATGCCGACCTGATTCCATCCACTCAAGCGGGCCTGTACTCTGACGTTGATCTGCTTCTCGCAAGCCTGAACGATCAAGGCATACCGTGGGGAATCATGACTAACAAATCGCGGCGCTTCAGTGTTCCCCTGCTCGCACGGTTTGAATCATTCGCCACCTGCGCAACCCTGGTTTGTCCTGACGACGTGGGCAAAGGTAAACCCGATCCGGCTGGTCTTTTGCTTGCGTGTGAACAGCTGGCCGTGGAGCCCGCGAACGCGATTTATGTAGGCGATCACCCACGCGACATCGAAGCTGCGAATAATGCCGGCATGCCGGGAGTCGCCGTGAGTTGGGGATATCTACCCGAAAATAATCCGATCGAACAATGGAAGGCTTTCGCGACGATTCACTCGCCGCTCGAACTTCTGCAAATTTTATCCGGGAGCAAATAGCCAGCACATGTACCAATACGAAGCGCGCGCAGATTTACTTACAGACAAAATCATTCTGGTGACTGGCGCGGGATCTGGTCTCGGCCAGGCTGCTGCGATCACATATGCCAAACACGGCGCGACAGTAATTCTGCTCGGCAAAACCGAAAGCAAACTCGAGGCAACCTACGATGCGATTGTGGCGGCCGGCGGTGCAGAACCTGCAGTAATGGCAGTTGATCTCGAAACGGCGAGTGATCCGCAATATCTGCAAATCATCGAAGTACTCGCGACTGAATTTGGCCGGCTTGATGGACTGCTTCACAGCGCAGGTTACGCGATTTCTTCTGTGCCATTGCAGCACGTAACGCTGAGCGCATGGAACAAGGTCATGCAGATCAACCTCACTGCTGGCTTTGCACTGAGCAAATATTGTCTGCCGTTGCTGCAGCAAGCACCAAACGCGTCGATGATTTTCACATCATCACGCGCCGGCCGAGAAATACGTGCGTTTTGGGGTCCGTATGCAATCGCGAAACATGGCGTAGAAACGTTGATGGAGATTTTTTATCAGGAACTCGGAAACACGTCGCGCATCAGGGTTAACTCGCTTAATCCTGGCCCATGCGCAACTGCGCTACGCCGCGCTATTTTTCCAGCTGAGGATCCAGCGACACGACCACAACCTGACGATCTGATGCCGCTTTATCTTTATCTGATGGGTGACGACAGCCTGCACGAAAACGGCAAGCAGTTTGAGGCGCAGGATTCGAGGTTGTAATTTCCAACGTGTGACAACCGCACAACAACCTCGCAACTACCGAACTATCAATCAACAAAAACCCGTTAATCCGCTTTCCTGGGACTACGACGCGCAGTCGGTTTAGATGGACGTGAAGCCGGTTTAGATGAACGCCCCGTCGCCGCTGTGAATGTTCGTCCCTCCCCAGTTTTAGATGACCGTCCTGGCGCTGCTTTAAAGGTTCGTCCCGCCGCAGCTTTAGGTGTTCTCCCAGTCACGGCTGTTGGTGTGCGTTCAGCAGCCGCTCTCGGTGCACGAACAGCATCAGGTTTTGCAGGGCGTCCCTCAGCGGTATTTTTTCGTTTGTCTCGCGGTGGCGCGATTCTTTTGTCGCCACGCTTTTGTGCTTCATAGCGACTTGAGAGGTCCATCGCTTTCTGACCCGGTCGCCAACGTACACCAGCCAATGTATAGAGCGATCTGACTTCGGGCGTCGGCAACTCCACGTATTTACCCGCCTTCACATAACTCGGTATCAAAATGTTGCCATAACGCACGCGTTTGAGTCGGCTGATCTTGAGACCCTGTGATTCCCACAGACGGCGCACTTCGCGATTGCGCCCTTCCATCAGCGTCACGTGATACCAGTGGTTAGCACCTTCGCCGCCCCCATCCCTGATTTCATCGAAATGGGCGATGCCGTCTTCCAGTTGCACACCGACTTGGAGGTTGCGAATAATTTGCGGTGTTACTTCTCCCATCACGCGCACCGCATATTCGCGTTCGATTTTGGTGGAAGGATGCATAAGTTTGTTCGCAAGTTCGCCATCCGTGGTGAACAGCAGAAGACCGGTGGTGTTGACGTCAAGACGACCAACAGCAACCCATCGTGAATGATGCAAGCGTGGTAGATGATCAAAAACGGTTGGACGTCCTTCGGGATCATTACGTGAACAGATTTCGCCGAGCGGCTTGTTGTAAATCAGCACACTCTGATGAACCACGGCTTCCGTAGTCGCGAGTTTTTTACCATCGACCAGAATCTTGTCGGTTGCAGTGATCCGGTCGCCGAGTGTGGCGACTTTACCATTGACCTTCACCCTGCCCGCAGTAATCCATTCTTCCAATTCGCGCCTCGAACCAAAGCCGGCGCGTGCGAGTACTTTCTGTATTTTTTCATCCATTCTGATTTCTCACGAAATGAGGGGACCTGGATTTGCGCAGCTGAGGATGGTCAGATCTCAATCACGTTCAGCAATTTTGCGTCATGCGTCCCGGAGCACATACACTTCAGCAAAGTGCGTAGACATCATCACCAGCAGGGAAGGCTTATTCTGGTGCCTTTTCTCCAGCATCATCTTCTTCAGGCGCCTTTTCCTCTGCATCGTCTTCTTCAGGCTTGATGCCGAGCTGGCTGTCCACCATGCTGAGAATTTCACTGATGGGTCTCATACCAATCGCAGCTGCTTCAGCTTCCTCGGCGTCCATCTCAATGTCTTCTTCGGTAGCTTCCAGAGTCGGGAATTCGATAATGCGACCTTGCGGCTTAACATCTTCGAGCGACAGACCACGATTGATTTCTTCGAGATCGCGTATCTCGGAAAGCGGCGGCAACTGTTCGAGACTTTCGAGGTTGAAGTAATCCAGGAACTGGCGCGTGGTTGCGTACATGGCGGGACGGCCTGGCACATCACGATGACCCACTACACGCACCCATTCATGCTCGAGAAGAGTCTGGACAATTTGCGTGCTCACGGCGACGCCGCGAATTTTTTCAATGTCGCCACGTGTGATCGGTTGGCGATACGCAATGATCGACAGTGTTTCCATAAGCGCACGTGAATAACGCTGCGGCTTTTCTTCCCAAAGTCGACTTACCCATTCGCTCAATTCCTTGCGTACCTGGAACCGGTAACCTGAGGCAACTTTCTTGAGTTCAAAGCCACGCTCTTCAGATTCAGTTTCGATAGCAGTAAGCGCCGCTAACAACTGTTCACGTTCGGGGCGATCCACTTCGGTGAACAGTGCTTCAAGTCGATCGAGCGGCAACGGCTTGCCCGCGGCAAGCAGTACACCTTCAAGAATTTTCTTCAGTTGTATTTCATCAATCATGAGGAGCGTGCCTTGATATGTATGGGGCCAAAGGGTTCGCTCTGGGCAAGTTCCACCAGAGATTCCTTGATCAATTCCATGATGGCCAGGAAAGTGACTACGACGCCGAGTTTGCCTTCATCTTTCATGAGCAGCGAAATCATCGGCGTGAAATGATCTGGCGAAATTCGCAGCAGAATTTGTGTCATGCGTTCACGTGTGTGCAGACCCTCGCGCTGAATGTGATGGCTTTCGTTCAGATCGCCACGGCGCAATACATCGGCAAACGCGAGCATGATTTCCTGCAGATCAAGTTCCGGGCGCGGCAACGTGCGTTCGAGTTCCGGACTTTGTGCTGCAGCCTGATAGATATCGCGGTACATACGCGGCAACTCATCCACACGCTCAGCAACTTCGCGATAACGTTCATATTCCTGCAAACGTCGAATCAATTGCGCGCGCGGATCTTCCTCGTCTTCTTCGTCATCACCCGAACGCGGCAGCAGAATGCGGGATTTGATCTCGGCAAGCATTGCGGCCATGACGAGATATTCGGCGGCAAGTTCGAACTGCGATGCTTCCATCAGTTCAACATAAGCGATGTATTGATCAGTGATGTCGGCAACGTTGATTTCAAGAATATCAATGTTCTGGCGCTTGATCAGATACAGCAGCAAATCGAGCGGGCCTTCGAATGCTTCGAGAAAAACTTCGAGCGCATCAGGGGGAATGTAGAGATCTTTCGGCAGATCGGTATAAGCCTGGCCCGCAACAAACGCAAACGGCAGTTCTTCTTGTCGACCCGCACTTTCCTGACGCGCGCGCGCAAGAAGGCCAGTCGCGGCCGGCTGTTTTTCATCATTCAATTCGTCTGAAACGGGAGTGTCACTCATAACGTGTTATATCTGCGCTGATTGTTGCGGCACGTGCGCTCATCGGTAGTCGTTCATCGGTAGTTGAGCCCCATCGCCTGACGCACGTCAGCCAAGGTGTCGCGTGCATTGTCGCGGGCTCTTTCCGACCCTTCATTGATGATTGCTTTCACCATGTCAGGATTGTTTTCGAACTGCCGTGCTCGATCGCGGATTGGCGCGAGCTCACTAATGATGGCGTCGATGACGGGTTGCTTGCACTGAAGACATCCGATGCCGGCGCTGCGGCAGCCTGTCTCAACCCAATCGCGCGTCGCTTGATCCGAGAAAATTTCATGAAGCTGCCAGACAGGGCATTTGGTTGGTTCACCAGGATCTGTTCGGCGTACACGTGCGGGATCTGTCGGCATGGTTTTAACTTTGCGATTGATGTCATCCACTTCTTCGCGCAGCGCGATGATGTTGTCGTAAGATTTGGACATCTTGCGACCGTCGAGGCCCGGCATTTTCGCTGCGGCTGTTAACTTCGCTTGTGGTTCTGCAAGAATAATCTTGCCGCCACCTTCCAGATAACCAAACAATCTTTCACGGTCGCCAAGCGTTATGTTGGCTTGTTCTCTTAACAAAGCCTGCGCACGCTCCAGTGCTTCCGAATCGCCTTGCTCCTGATATTTTTTACGCAGTTCATCATAAAGGCGCCCTACTTTTTTGCCCATCTTGGCAACGGCGGCGCGCGCGTTTTCTTCGAAGTCAGGACTCTTGCCGTAGAGATGATTGAAGCGGCGTGCAACTTCGCGCGTGAGTTCAACATGCGCTACCTGATCTGCACCAACAGGAACAAGGCCAGCCTGGTAAATCAGAATGTCGGCACTCTGCAGCAAGGGATAACCAAGGAAGCCGTAGGTGTTAATGTCCTTGTCTTTCAGATTGTCCTGCATGTCCTTGTAGCTCGGCACACGTTCCAGCCAGCCGAGCGGCGTTATCATGGAAAGCAGCAGATGGAGTTCGGCGTGTTCAGGCACCTTTGACTGGATAAACAAGGTAGCTGCACTTGGCGATACACCGGCAGCAAGCCAATCAATGACCATTTCCCAGATGCTGTCTTCGATGATATGTGGATCTTCGTAGTGAGTGGTCAACGCGTGCCAGTCGGCAACAAAAAAGAAACACTCATATTCGTGTTGGAGTTTGATCCAGTTATGAATGACACCGTACAAATGGCCAAGATGCAGACGTCCGGTAGGACGCATACCGGACAACACTCGCCGCTGCGAATCGATGGAACTCAAAACTTGCTCCCGGGCAAAACAACCTGCCTGTTAAAGTGACCTCTGCAGTGGCTTGGCTCTGCTTCGGGGTATATGAATTAAACGCGATTATAGCGGCAAAATTATCCCGATTGGGAAATGAAAGGCGGCACAAATCTAGCGAAATGGGGTGGCGTCGGCTTTGCCTGCACGGACCACTTCCGGCACTCCGGTTTCGAGGTCAATTACAGTAGTTGCCTCACGTCCGCAGAACCCGGAATCTATAATAATTTCCACCTGATGCGCCAGTTTGCTCGCAATGTCCTCAATATCAAAAAGAGGCTCATGCTCGCCCGGCATGATGAGACTACTACTCACAATTGGTTCATTGAGTTCTGCAAGCAATGCATCAACAACAGGGTGCGCAGGAACACGAACACCAATGGTCTTGCGTTTGGGATGTTGCAACAGCCGTGGGACTTCTGAGGTAGCTTTGAGAATAAAGGTGTAAGCCCCCGGTGTATAAGCTTTTAACAAACGGTAGCTGGCATTATTCACATGTGCATAGGTCGCAATCTCGGAAAGATCACGGCACACCAATGTGAAGTTATGCTTGTTATCGACCTGCCTGATTCTAACAATGGTTTCCATCGCTGCCTTGTTGCCAACTGCGCAACCAAGCGCGTACGCGGAGTCGGTCGGATACACGACTACTCCACCGCTACGAATACACTCCACAACCTGACGGATCAGCCTGAGCTGTGGATTGACCGGATGTATTGCCAGAACCCTGACCATGTGATCCCCGAAAAAAACGCGCAGCCTATCACATCATTCATGCTAATCCTTTGCCGCGAAGCAGAAGTGCAGACCTGATGTTAAAAATCCATTACCATCGAAATCCAATCTGGTTACAAGTGCCTTAAGCAATGAAGCAGTTTCTCGAATACATCCCGCTCATTTTCTTTCTCATAATTTACAAACTCGATGAACGCCTGGTTACGTTAGGTTCTTTTGAGTTCACCTTTGGCGGCATATTCAGCGCAACCGCTTTCCTGATGATCGGCTACATCCTTGTGTTTGGGTACATGTGGAAGTCCCAGGGTTCACTCACCCGCATGCAGTGGGTGATCTTTGCGGCGATGCTGGTGTTCTGCGGGTTCACACTGTTTTTCCACTCGGAAACAATCCTGAAATGGAAGGCACCGGTCGCGAACTGGATCATGGCGGCAGTGTTTCTGGGCAGCCAGTTTGTCGGCAAGCAGAACATGACAAAAACCATGTTTGGCCAGGTGGTCACCATGCCAGACCAACGCTGGAACCGCTTGAACATCGCTTGGGTCTTCGTATTCCTGATAGTGGGCACGAGCAATCTTTTCGTCGCGTTCACCTTTCCCGACTATTGGGTCGACTTCAAGGTCTTCGGCAGCATGGGTATGGTGCTGTTGGCAGTGATCGGGCAGATCTTTTATATCTACCCGTACTTGCAAGAAGAAGAAGCACAAGCTGCCGAAGAAAAGTCGGAAAAATCCTGAGCTGTATTCTCCGCTTAAGGAGTCGCCAGTAGCGACTGTTTCAGGTTCGGAAACTTTTCGTCCAGGATTTTATTCCAAGCAGTAACTTGTGCAGCCTTGCGTCCTAGCATTGACGGCACATCACCTTCGATTGTTATCGACGTTATGACGTCCCCGACGCGGATCTGGCGAATACTCTCCTTGCCACTCGTCACAAGACCAAACACCGTATGAGCACCATTCAAATGCGGAGTTGCCTGATAGGTGACGAAGAACTGGCTACCATTCGTTGCAGGACCAGCGTTTGCCATTGCCAAAATGCCTTCCTGGTTCAGGCGCATTGCAATTTCATCTTCGAATTCGTAGCCGGGACCGCCTGAACCATTACCCTCAGGATCTCCGCCCTGAATCATGAAATCTTTCACCACGCGATGAAACGTGAGGCCATCATAAAAACCGCGTGTTGCGAGATTCACAAAATTGCTGACGGTTAGCGGAGCCACTTCTGGATACAAAACAAATTCCATCGTGCCACGTGTGGTCGTAATAGTAGCGTACAACTTGGCTGGATCTTTTACCTGCGCAAACAGTAGTGAATGACCCAGTAACAAAAACATTAACAATGCTTTACGCATACATTCTCCGCAGAAATCTTGCTTGTTCAATTGAGGCAATAATAGATCTTTTTTGCAGTTAAGGAGTTGCAGGCAACTCATCGAAATATCTGACAATAGCAGCGACCATTGGTTTCATAAAATAAACCCGTTCCGGCATTATCGCTACAATAAAGCCAGCGCTTTCAAGCTGTTCCTTTACGACGGGACCAACTGCCGCAATTGTTACCTTCTGCAAACCTTCCTGCAGCAACGGGATCATCTGCCTGGCTTTGGCAACTTCTTGAAGACGCTTGAGCTGGGGTTGGGAAGTAAATGCGACGAGGTCAACTTTCCCGGCGTGCATGAGTTCGATGAACGCCGCAACTTTCTCTTCATCTTCCCGACTGGCATATACGTACGGAGCAACAAGATCTGTCGCCGCCCCTTTGCCAGCCAGAAAGTCCTGTAGCCGAAGATTGGGATCTTCTCCATATAGCTGCAGACAAACTCGCTTGTCCTGAAGAACAATAGTGTCGAGGGTTGTGATAACACCTTCGGTAGTCGGCACACTCGCCTTTAGTGTGGCTTGCAAATCCAGCGTTCCCAGTACTTGCTCTGGCTTTGGTCCGCGGCACAGCGTAGTTACCCCGCGCAGCACCTCAACAAATTTGTCTTTCAGCTCGTGCGTTTCGGCCAGTGCCAGCAAACGCCTAAGCCCTTCACCAGTGAGAAGGATGAAAAGAGCTGGCGGATCGGTAATGAATCTTCGTAGCCAGGCAAGGACAGGTTCGGGGTCTGGCGCGTCCAAAATTGAAACCAGGGGAATCGAGATTACCTTCGCGCCACGATTTTCAAGTAGCTGGACCATTGTCAAATGTTGTCTGCCCTCTGGTACAGCTACGATTCGTCCTTCAAACCCGGTTTTTCCCATAATCGTCGTTCCTTTGGCATTAAATTCAATCGCCACTCCTCATTTGCAGTAACACTTTGCAAAATTTAAGTAAGCGTAACCATCTCTTTTGCGAAATCCCAAGCCCTATTTGATCAAAAATGTTACCCATTGTGCATGTGCGGTGCACATTGCGCGCAATTTCTTCACTTTTCGTTCATAAAAAGGTCAGTAGGTGACAAAAAGATCAAAAACCGGTAACAAACGTGAACGAATCGAGGATTTATTCTACGTTATGTTACCTTTTGCGGTAACACTGTGTTACCATGCACTCGCATTCTTACCAAGGGTGCACTTAAACATCATCTTTTCTTAAAAGGAGACAACAGATGAACGCTAAATTGAATGACGTTAAAATGAATGTTATCGATGTAGAAGAAGTTGCAATTGCGGTTTTGACCTCTTTGGTCTTTGCTGCATTACCAGCGCTAACCCTTTTTACTTCGTTCTAGCATTATTGGGTTAATGCACAAGGGCTGCTGGGATTCTCCCCCCTCTTTTCCGGCAGCTTTATGCTAGACCCTCCCAACTTGTCGCAGTCCCGGTTCAACAGACTTGGACTGCGGCCGAGTTGACCTTCCTACAAGCTGTAACCCGCGAACACTTCCCTTCCCGTTTTGACCAACTTCTGAATTTATTCCTGCTTTCCCTTTTGCAATAAACGATCTACAAAATTGCAGGGTCGATGACGACTATCCAGCTGCTGCGAAATTATTCCGTTCCACGCCGTTTTACAGGCTCCTGTAGAACCAGGCATGCAGAACACTGCGGTGCTATTGCTTAAACCAGCGAACGCGCGTGATTGAATCGTGGATGTTCCGATTTCTGTAAAGGAAAGCTGCCGAAAAAGCTCTCCAAAGCCATCGATTTCGGAATCAAACAAAGGTGAGACCGCAACCACTGTGTTATCGCGCTTGGTAAAGCCTGTTCCACCGGTCAAAAGAACTGCGTGCACTGCATCATCAGCTATCAAAGTCGCGACCAGAGCACGTAATTTATATACGTCATCTTTGCAGATGTGTTTCTGGCAACAGTGGTGTCCAGAGGCTTTGAGCGCATCAACCAGAAATTGTCCTGACGTGTCTGTTGTTTCCGTTCGTGTGTCAGAAACAGTTACCACCGCGATCTGAAGCGCCGTGAATTCCTGCTGCGGTTTATTGCCGGCCATTGATTCTTACCTGTATTACCAATCTGAAAATGATTTTTACTGCAGAGAAAACAGAATGACAGATTACGCCTAGCCGCCCGTGGTATTCATGAAACGGACAATCTGCGGCGCATCCTTGTCATAGAAGTAATGTCGATAGGGTTTGATATCCATTGCCGCGCGGATTGTCTCCTCGAGCAATTCATCACTCGTCGTCGGGCTACGCAAAATACTCCGCAGATCCACTGAATGTTCATTGCCCAGACAAAGCAGCAATCTTCCTTCAACCGTTACTCTCACACGATTGCAGGTGTCGCAAAAATTATGTGAAACCGGGGAAATGAATCCGACCTTGGTGGCCGAAGATTCAATCAGAAAATACCGTGATGGGCCCGCAGTTTTCATAACCAACGGCGTCAGCGGATAACGGGTTTCGATTATCCTTCGCACCTCATCATTGCTGCAGCTGGTCTCATTGCGGTCATGATCTGATACTTCGCCGAGTGGCATCTCTTCAATAAACGCGATGTTGATTCCCAATCCCATTGCGTATTCGACGAGATCAAGTATTTCATGGTCATTCCTGCCCTTGAGAACCACCGCATTCAAACGCAGATTTTTAAAACCGGCCTTAACGGCGGCTTCAATGCCACGTTTTACCTGGTTCAGGTCACCAGTTCGCGTCATCTGTTTGAAATTATCGGCGTCCAACGAATCCAGACTGATGTTGATTCTGGTCACGCCGGCTTTCAGCAAAGGAAGCGCCATCTCTTCAAGGTGAGAGCCATTAGTCGTCAGAAGCAATTCATCAAGGCCTGGCAAAGAGCCGATATTTTCAATAAGCGACATTACATTGCTGCGCACCAGCGGCTCACCGCCAGTAAGGCGAATTTTTCGAACCCCCAGCCGTGTAAAAGTGCTCGCTACCCGGTAAATCTCTTCCAGTGACAACACCTCCTTGCGCGGCAAGAAGGTCATTTTCTCGGACATGCAATACACACAACGGAAATCACAGCGATCCGTTACGGAGATACGCACATAGTCAATATGGCGTCCGTATTTGTCGATCAAGGTTGTGTTTGCTGGTTCAGTCATGATTAACGGCTGTTTGAACATCGAATGATGCTGAATTTCATAAGTTTAATGATACAGCAATTGAGATAGGCTTTATATCTAAGGGCGACGCGGGGAAAGTTAAAGAAAATCCTGAGCGATGGTTGGACAGCCTGGAAAACTGTTCACGGAAGTATTTGAAAGAAAACCGACAGCCAAATAACGCAACAAACGACGTGCAGCACTAACTGAACTTATCGGGATCGAGGAACCTCGTTTTCCTCAGTGGGATCCAGCTCCATGTCACCAAGCTCGACATCTGTTTGCTCTTGTTTCACAGAAGACGGTGCTATCTGTTGATCTTTATCTTTTGAATTAGCGGATTCCGTGCGTTCTTCTGACTCTTCCTCATCTTCAATTATTGGCACTGCCAAGGCGGCTTGTTCAGGAGAAATATGTTTGCGAAATTTTTCCACTCCTGTTTTTTCTGCTGCATTTTTGGTTTGGCCCGGCCTATCAGTAAAACGGCTAACCTTGGGCGCAGCGGGGGGCTGAACTCTCATTGAGTTTTGCAGAAGCTCATGCTGAACCCGAAGTTGCGCAGCCAGTTTCAATATCATCACAACGATTACAACGAGGGCTGCTGACAGCGCGAGGACGAGACCTCCCATCAGTAAATTACTACGCAAGATATTTTCTTGCTGGCTGTCGCGTTCTGCTATCGCTTCTTCTAGAGAAGTATTCAACCGCTCAGTAACCCGACTGATTTCCAGCATACGTGTGCTCATCTCGTCCATCTGGGCTTCCAGCATCGCAACCTGCTGCTGTCTTTCCGCAAGCATATCCTGCATAACTTGCGCAGACGTGTTAACCCCTTCCAGATACGGATTAGTTGAAGTTACGGTAAGTGTATTGGGCCCTGCAGTACCGGTAGCAGGCACGTTCGTGCCAACTGTATTTGAAGCAGAGGACACGCCTGCCTGACCACTCAGAGTTGAGCCCGCTTGAATTTGTGCAGGTGTGATTGCCTGATTTGGAATAACCGGTGCATTACTCGACGTGATCAGTAAACCGCCGTTGTTCTGCTCAATGAAAGGCTCTTCCGGAGCTTCCTGTAATCCGGCTGTCGGATTAATTTCAGGTTTCACGACTTCAGGCGCGAAAATACTGCTGAGCGGCGGCAATGGTTCCCCGCGCTGCGCCATGCCAATACGCTCTGAACCTTCGCTCCAGCGTTGCTCAAAAAGACTTTGTGCAGTTTCAGCGTTGATGCTCGCAACATCGGCTGTCGCTGGCAGCTGAAGTGTCACACCATACTTCAGCAATGAGATATTGCCGTTGATAAATGAGTCGCGATTGAGCTCATAAAGGCTCAGCAATATCTGGTAAAGATTTGCATTGGCGCCAACGGGACCATATTTGGTCGCAATATCCCACAAGTTATCTCCAGACTGGACTGTGTAGGTTCTTTGGTCCTGAAC
>JAZKES010000016.1:56784-80582 GCA_040386995.1 Pseudomonadota bacterium
TTCAACATCTGCTTCAATATCATCAGTAGTTGTATCCACGATTGGCTCAGCAACTACTTCTCGAACTGTCACAGTTTCTCTCACTACTGTTTCTGGTTCCGATACTGCTGGCGTCTGCGGAGCTCGTTCAGCCGGAACAGGTTCTGCTATTTGAGGTTCCGGGGATTGAACGTCTGCAGTTGTATTCAAATCCCGCTGATTCCCGGCATCAGCTGTAACAGCTGGCAAAGGTGCTGCGTCTTGCTCAACAGAGGTGGCTTCTTGCGGAGGAGTTACAGCCGGTTCGGTTATCGTTGGCGCCTGGGAAATTGGCGTCGCTGGTGGAGCGAGATTGGGAGGTATGGTCGGAGTTGTACGTGGTGGATCAAACAGCAGTACATATTCGCGCAGCAGTGAACCACCTGGCCAACGCATGACCAACAACAGTTCGAGGTAAGGCTCTACCATCGGGTCTCGACTGCTTACCAATACTTTGACATTCCCATTCAGATCCGGCCCAACAAGATTAAATCTCAGTGCTTCGAGAGCGGGCAGATAATCCAGGCCGAACGATTCGTAAACTTGTTGCGTTCCGGCCGAGATCTGTAACTGTTCAAGATCGATGTCTTCCCACTGCAATACGGCAATCTCTACTTCAACAGGATCACCTAGTTGCGACAGGACAACTTCATCGCCAAGTGCAGCGGCAGAACATTCAAATGTCACCAGCATGCTAACGATGAGTATGAATATTGCCGGAAATGATGTGATGGTGCGAAATTTTGCGCCAGTAAGCATAATTTAAAGTATCAAGTCGGGACGCCCGGGAGTGGTGGCCCCGGCAAGCCATGCTGCACCGTCGGCATAAAGCTTTTCGACTTCCGCACCTCTGATGCCAGGCAAACCACCTTTGGCAACCTTGTAGCCAATCATGGTCTGCAAGTAGGCGAGATGCCGATAACCTTCGGGAAATTGCTGCAATAGATTTTTGTCGAGCACCAGGCGCGCCTCAGGATCAACAGCATCCATGCGGTCTTTTTCGTAGATGGGTTGTCGCCGTACCATGCCCCAGCGACCTGCCCGTTTTTCGTGAAAATCGTAAAACCTTCCCGTGCATGTTACATCAACCAGCACACCTGCGACGGGTGCCCGTTGGCTGATCGTCATCTTGGTCTGGGAAACCGCGCGACTTGCTGCGACATCACAGCTAAACCCACCATGAAAGTGAATAATACTCACGCCATTGTCAAAACCCTTGCGACGCGCTGCAATAAAATCAGCGCACGGTGCCTGAAACCAGGTGGCACACATGAAGCCGTCGTCATGCCAGCACTCGGCGAAGCGAGCCCAGTTTCCCGAATCGCTACTTATAGCCCAATTGTCCACCAGCTCCTGTATTAGACGTTTGTCGTCATCGGCATGCATAGGACTCTTACTCAACGCGTTGATTGCAGAGATTATACATACAGAGCAATGGCTGACACAGGCCTATATACGCCCTGTCAACGTGATCCTCCTTACATTTTTTGCATCCTGTACTGCCTTACAAAAAATGGTACGCTTCGCGGCTGAAATTTTTACTGTCTGGAGTATTGTCATGATTATTGATTGCCACGGCCACTACACAACTTCACCCGACGAACTGGGTGTTTATCGCCAGGGCCAGAAAGCCGCCTTGAAAAAAGACGCGCTGCACATGGGCGAAAAAGGCCACATCAACATTACTGATGACCAGATACGCGAAAGCCTCGAAAACAGCCAGCTGAAACTGCAGCGCGAACGAGGCACAGACGTCACCATTTTCTCGCCACGCGCGAGCTGGATGGAACACCACGTCGGCAACGCCAACACCAGCAAATTCTGGACAGAACACACCAACGAACTTATTTACCGCGTCACTCAGCTGTATCCTGAAAATTTCATCGGTGGCTGTGCGCTTCCGCAGTCGCCAGGAACGGATCTCAAAAATTCCATCGCCGAACTTGAGCGTTGCATACTGGAATTCGGTTTCGTGGGTTGCAACCTCAACCTCGATCCATCAGGCGGCCACTTCAACTCACCACCACTTGGCGACCGTTACTGGTACCCGATCTATGAAAAAATGGTCGAGCTTGATGTACCCGCAATGATTCACGTGAGCGGCAGCTGCAATCCCGCCTTCCATGCCACAGGTTCGTATTACCTGAGCGCCGATACCACCGCGTTTATGCAACTGATGCAATCAACAGTGTGCCAGGATTTCCCTACCATCAAGTTCATCATTCCACACGGCGGCGGGGCTGTGCCGTATCACTGGGGGCGTTTCCGTGGGCTGGCCGATATGCTCAACCTGCCAAATCTCAAAGAACTCGTGATGAACAATGTGTATTTCGATACATGTGTATATCATCAGAAAGGTATCGACCTGTTGCTCGATGTAATCGAAAACAAAAACATTCTGTTTGCATCAGAGATGGTTGGCGCTGTACGCGGCATAGATCCTGAAACCGGCTTTTATTTCGACGACACTAAACGCTACATTGATAACGCAAGAATCAGCGAAGCGGATAAAGCCAATATTTTTGAACACAACATCCGTAAAGTCTTTAGTCGGATAAAGATCTGATTCGACAGACACCGATCGGTAGCGGAGTAGATCACCCATGTTCTGCCTCCTTCATTTACCGCAACAAGCCCGGATTGCCCGGGCTTTGTTATCGCTGGTTCAGCCTTCGTTTTTACATTCATCAACCATTCAATTTGTTGAACCATGCGTTGATGTATCACGCAACGATGTAACGATGCGTAAACAGTTCGCAGACAATTTCTCATTCAGGTTCGGGCAGAATTTGCTAACCGATACAGAAATACGCAGAGACCTCGTTTCGAAAGACATAACAGTCCTGGAGTTATCTACTGCTTTTTTTTCAGCCCGAATCCACGACTATCGGCGCGCACCAACGTGTGATCATTCCTGATGCTGACTCCCGCCGATCTAACCGCTCTGTTTCTCACCCTAAAGCTGGCGCTGCTGACCACACTGATTTTATTGGTGCTAGGTACTCCTTTAGCCTGGTGGCTTGCGCGCAGCCAATGGCGCTTCAAATTTCTGCTGGAAGCATTGATTGCGCTACCGCTCGTGTTGCCGCCAACGGTACTTGGGTTCTATTTATTACTTACGCTGGGCCCCAGAGGATTTATTGGCAGCACCGTTCAAGCACTTGGGGGTGAGTCACTTGCATTCAGCTTTACAGGACTCGTCATAGGTTCAGTAATTTATTCAATGCCATTTGTGGTGCAACCGTTGCAGGACACGTTTCACAATATTGGCAAACGTCCTTTGGAAGTTGCTGCGACGTTGCGCGCAAGTCCGCTCGATCGGTTTCTGACAGTGGTATTACCACTTGCGAAAGGCGGTTTCATCACGGCATCCATGCTTGGCTTTGCGCATACACTCGGAGAATTTGGCGTTGTGTTGATGCTCGGCGGCAATATTCCAGGTGAAACTCAAGTGTTGTCCATTGCGATTTACAGTCACGTAGAAAGCCTCGAATACGCGCAAGCACATATCTTGTCGGCAGGTTTATTACTGCTGTCATTCGTCATGATGTTGACCGTTTATGGTTTGCGCGGACGTATGCGGGTAGGCAACCTGTGAGTAGTCTTCAGATCAAGCTACCTATCCGAAAAGGCAACTTTGCACTGAACCTTGATCTGGTATTTCCGATTGAAGGTGTGACCGCTATTTTTGGTCCGTCGGGCAGCGGCAAGACCAGTTTGCTGCGAGCGATCGCGGGCCTCGACAAACACACCGGCGGATCAATCAAATTTGCAAACGATGTCTGGCAGGACAGCCGTGTGTTCACTCCTGTACACAAGCGTGAAATTGGTTATGTCTTTCAGGAAGATAATCTTTTCAGTCATCTGAGCGTAAAAGACAACTTGCTGTATGGCACCAAGCGCGCTGGTACCGATACACATACGCTCGACCACATTATCGAAATGCTGCAGCTACGGAATTTGCTCGACCGTAAAGCCAACCAGCTTTCCGGTGGCGAACGGCAGAAAGTTGCGATTGCACGCGCATTAGCGATCAAGCCAAAACTACTCTTGATGGATGAACCACTCGCGGCGCTCGACCATACTTTTAAACAGGAATTTTTACCGCGCCTGAAACTGTTGGTTGAAGAGTTACGCCTCCCGCTGATATACGTCAGCCATTCCTCCGAAGAAGTCGCGCAACTCGCTGACAATCTCGTATTGTTGGATAAATCCGGAACAGCCAGTTACGGCCCAATTGCAAAAATGCTGACTGATCCACACGAAGTATTGGCGCATCGCCAGGAAGCAGAATCGATAATTTCGGCCGAGGTCGCCGCGTACGATGCAGATTATGAAATGCTCACGTTGCAATTTTCCGGACAGAAAATTTTTGTGAGCGGCAAACAGATGCCTGTTGGCGCCAGCGTGCGTTTACGTGTTCTCGCGCAAGATATCAGTGTGACGCTTTCTCCCCAGCAAGGCACCAGCATTCTTAATATTTTCCGCGTAACGATAACGGAGATATTTCCATTTTCGACAGCGCACGACACCTTGTTGCTGGATCTCGCCGGAACGCCATTGTTGGCGCGTATCACGCGTAAATCAAAAGACCTGCTTGGCTTAAAAACAGGACAGGACGTTTTTGCGCAGATCAAAAGTGTAGCGATTGCCCAATAGAAGCAATAATCACCGGCGTTATCTGATTAATTCTGCTCCCTCACCGCAACGTCCAGAAAGTTACTTTCTTTCGCTGACGCGAAACCACCCGGCCATGCTGTAGCGCACTTGGCGAGTTGGCAAGACCTCGTGCGGAAAACGCTCACTCAGGAATATCACCATTCGGTTAAATGTTGGCAACACAGTAGCGATTATCTGTTTGGCGTCCGGCGTGTATAACACGAGTTCACCCTTATTTTCGGCAGCCCATTCGGGATTAAGGTAATAGGTCGTAGAGAGAATACGATTACGTTTGCCGCCGAAGGCATCCAGATGGGTTTTGTAAAACGCACCGGGTTCGTAACGTGCGTAGTGACATTCGTATTCAAAAAGTCCGAGATACAGATTTCTGTTGATGCCCTTGCGCAGCACTTCCATAAACTCGAGATAAGTACGGCAGGGAATGGATTTGGGCTCAAGCCAGCTTATTGAATCGGCTCTGACTGTTTTGTCCAGATGATGGTCCTGCTTTCTACCGGTGCCGGCGCGAAGCAGATTTTCGTCTTTCAATTGCAGCGCTTCATCACGCAAGGCAGCAGCCAATTCTTGCGGCAATACATTGTCCAGAATCGCATAACCCTGCTCAGTAAGTGCCTGACACAAACTGTCGATCAGTGTTTCAAGTTGTTTCTCGTCCGGCAGCACAGCCACAAACAAATCCTCTATAACAAAAAAGGGGTAGCCTCGCGACTACCCCTTCTATTCTTGCTGTTATGAACAGCTACTGTTTTGCGGTCATCAATTCCTGCAGCAACGCAGCCATCTCGGGCAACTCACCCACTACATTGAAATTGCCGAAAGACTGACTGTCCGCTTTGCCGGTCGCATAATCAAGCGGGATCAAACCATTTTTATCTTTAGCATTTAAATCAGCGCCGTGCTCGACAAGAAATTTTACGACTTCAGGCCAGTTTAATCGCGCAGTAGTGTGCAGTGGCGTCTCGCCATTTACGCCGCTTTTCTGATTAATGTCGGCTCCCGCCGCCATCAACACTTCGAGCCCCTGCATGACCGTGATCTCCGATTTATTGCGGTTGCGCGTTCCGCCAGGATTCGTCAATGCAATCATTGGACTTACACCATTGATATTGGCGAGCGCCATGTTTGCACCATTCTCCAGCAACAGTTTCATCATCTCGACGTCGCCGCCATATGCAGCGCGCTGCAATGGCGTGGAACCTGTTGTCATTACCGGATAATCATTCGCCCTGTCATACGCAATGTTGCGCGCGGGCGGATAAAGTTTGAGCGCGTAATCTGGATTAGCGCCGCGTTCGAGCAGCATGCGTGCAATCTCGATACCGGTAGTATTCTGCACCGGAGGTAAATCACCGCGATAACTTGCGGGAACAATGTTCATATCAACAGCGGTATAAAGCGGCGTACGTCCGTAGTAATCCCATTGATTAACGTCAGCACCCTGCTCGATCAGATACCTCGCAATATCGAAGCGCAGATTGATGAGAGCAAGAATCAGCGGAGAGACATTTTCTGGATCGGGCTTGTCGACATCTGCGCCAGCAGCAAGCAACTGTTTGACACAATCGAGACAGTCTTCACGCACCGCGTACAACAGCGCGGTCAAGCCACCACTGAACATTTCTTTTACGCGTGGCTCGGAAGTTACGCGGCGTTCCCAGTCACGATCGATCGCACGTTTGTCGATTGCAGCGCCATTCTCAACCAGAAACTTGACCATCTCGGGTTGCTTGCGTGCCGATGCCCACATCAAGGCAGTCTGGCCACCCCAGGTTTCCGCCGCGTTGATTTCCGCACCATGCGATAGCAACAGTTTGGCTCCCTCGACATTGCCGGTTCGCGCTACCGCCATCAATGCAGTTTGGCCTTCGGGGTTGGCGAGATTCGCGTCAGCGTCGGCATCAAGCAGGATTTCCAGCATTTCCAGGTTGCCGATTGTTGCGGCTTCGCCCAAAGGAGATGAACCATAATCGTTATGCACATCAGGCTTGGCCTCTGCGCGCACAAGACGGCGCGCGAGATCCGCATTGCCATAATGCGCAGCCCAATGCAGAGCAGTCGTACCATCAGCAGATGGAGCGTTAACATCTGCTCCGGAGCTCACAAGCTCGAGTGCTTCATCAAATTTCTGTTCTTCTACCAGCTGCACAAGTGATTGAGCAGCGACGGGCATCGAGGCAAATGCACAAGTGACGGACAGTGTGAGTAGTAAACGTTTCATCATGACATTCTTATAATTATGTGAAGGTTCAATTCGGGAATTGATATCTCATCGACCTGTATTTTTAATAGATGAAAATCCAGATCGGCTGACGACTGATGTTATACGTCTGACAACAGCCCCGTGCTATCGCCAAAGTGATCCACCTCGACATTTGCCTTGTCGAGAATAGTCAGCATCAGGTTAGCCAGTGGTGTGTCCTGCGCATACTGCAGATGTTGACCACCTTTCAACGCTCCATTTGCTCTACCGAGAATCACGGCTGGAACAGGATCGTTGTTATGCAGGTTACTGTTAGCCATGCCGCTGCCATACAACAACATCGAATGATCAAGCACAGAACCATCACCATCTGGCATTTCCGACAGTGTCTTCACGAATTTGCCGAATGCAGATGCGTACCAGGCTTGTACCGTTGAAAGGCGGTCGAGTTTCGCAGGATCATTCTGATGATGCGACAGCGGATGGAACGCATCCGAAATACCGATGTGTGTATACGTGCGCATGCTGACTTCACGATCCGACATGAAGGTGATGACACGCGTGAGGTCTGCCTGGTAAGCAAGCGCCATCAGGCTGTACATCAAATCCAGATGAGCAGGGAATGTGCCGGGTGTACCCACCGGTGCATCAGGAATCACGACGGCGGACAAATCCTGCTCTGCAAGTTTTTGCATCTGCATTTCCACTTCGCGAACGGATTGCAAATATTCGCCCATCATGACTTTATCGGACGCGCCAAGTTTTTTGTTCAGGCTATTTGCATCTTCCATTACGAAATCCAGCAGACTGCCCGACTCTTCACCTATCGCAGCACGCTCCTGACCTGTATCGCCTTGACCAAACAAACGGTAATACAGTTTGCGTGGGTTGCCTTCCATCGGCAGTGGCTGATCAGGGGTCTTGAATGCAATCGTGGATGCGAAGCTGCCGGCGCCACCTTCTACTGTGGTGACTTCCAGCGATGGGAATGGTGTCTGTGTGCCGAGTACACGTGCAGCCATCTGGTCGCAGCTCACGCCGTCATCAGCATTGCTGGTGCCTTCAGGTGCAACACAGCGCAGCCATGTGCCAGCTTTGATGCCATGCGGATCATTACTTTCACCTGGCTTGTTGCGCAGGCCACTGACAATGGTCATGTGGTCGCGAAAGTCCTTCATGGAGTCAAGAATTTTGGTGATTTCAAAATCGCGGCCAGTCGCAGCAGGACTCCAGCGATCAGCAACCGCGCCGTGTGGCACATAAACAAAACCCAGGCGCAGGTTAGGTGCGGTTTGCGCGGATGCGGCCGGCACCATCGCATCGAGCATCGGTAGCGCAATACTCGCGCCCATGCCACGCAACACATGCCGACGTGAAAGATGTTTTTTGGTAATAAACATAGGGTTTCTCCCCGCTTGTTATTCCGGATCAGAAAGGCCTGACCCCTGCCCTGATTTTTTTGTTCCTGAGTTGTTGTTTCAGGAATCAAGTTCGCTACGTTACTGCTACAAAATTTTCTGCTGCACTGCTGATGTCGCTAACTTACTGAGCAGATACAACCGTTTCAGCCGGTGCTACCTCAACCACTGGTACCTGCACATACAAGAACTGATCACTACTCACAATGCCCTGCACAATATCGTAAAACCGGTAATCCGAATTTTCAGCCGTCGTCACAATCTTGCGAACCGTCGGCATATCGGCAGCCTCGAGTGGTCTACCAAGCGCATACAGCATCAGTTTTTCTGCAAGATTTTCTACAAATAGCTGCGGCCTTTCCATCAGCGCGGCACGTAGATCATCAACACTCGATATGCCACTGCCATCAGGCAATACACCATTGGTATCAATCGGTGAACCAATAAATCGATCCGTCGTTCGTTTACGGCCGACAGTATCAAAACCCTCAAGCGCGAAACCCAGCGGATCGATAAAACCATGGCAACCTGCACAGCTCGGGTTCGCGCGATGCATTTCAAGCCGCTCGCGAACCGTCATTTGTTTCGTGCCCGGCTTATTTTCAATCAGCGCTTCAACGTTGGGTGGCGGCAAAGGAGGTGGAGTTCCCATGACATGTTCAAGGACGTATGCACCACGCAACACCGGTGAAGTGCGATCAGGATACGACGACGCCATCAGGATCGCACCCTTCCCCAACAAGCCATAACGAGAGCTGTCATCGAGCTCAACTTTTCTGAACTCATCACCTTTCACAGAATTGATACCGTAATGCAGCGCTAGTCGTTCGTTGAGATACGTGTAATTTGCAGTCAACAGTTCGGTCACCGGATTATTGTTGAGCAATACTTCGCGCGACAACAGATCCACTTCTTTCTTGAGCAAGTTGCGCACACCGCGATCAATGTCATTGAATAACGCGGGATCTGGATCGATCTCGTCGAGTGCACTCAATTCCAGCCATTGGTATGCAAAATTGGAAGCGAGCGTTTCTGCTTTTGGATCCTGCAGCATGCGCTCGACCTGTTTGCGCAAGTTTGCGGGCTTGCTTAATTCACCGGCCTCTGCGAGATCAAGAAGTTGTTCGTCCGGAATACTGCTCCAGATAAAAAACGACAATCGTGATGCGAGCTGAAGATCGGACAGAGCATGTATCGATCCTGGCGCCGCGCCTTCAGGAGTCGATTCCATACGATATAAATATTTGGGACTTGCCATGACCGCAGTAAGCGCGCGCCTAACGCCGAGATCAAAACCTTCTGTTGCGTGAGTTGTTTCGTAGATCGACATCAGGCGTTCCATATCGGTCGGATCCACAGGGCCGCGGAAAGCCAGGCGCGCAGTACGGCCGATAACTTCTCTTGCACAACTCGCTTCTTGATCGGGAGACGCCGGATAACACGTAAAAATTTTGTTGCGTGCAGGTGTTGCGCTTAAACCTGTGGGATTAAACGGGCCCTGCACTTCGAACGAATTCAACGCGATGATGGCTTCGCCGCCGCCGGGAGTCTGCTGTTGCAGGGTACCTTCAAATTCTGCAAACGAGCGATGCACAAAGGTCACAGCAAGCTTGTGTGGACCTGCGGTGGCAGTGAATGGAATATTCTTCAGGTGGCTGTTGATTTCATCAACGGCTGGATCGCCTATCTGGTCGATCGCCTGGAGATCTGCCGCACCGCCGATGTCGCGTTCGAAAAACCTGACGCCATCAAGCGTCGCAATCAACGTGTGAGTAAATTCCTGGTTGGTCACCCAAAGCGCTGCAGCGAGATTGCCGACGTTAAGCACGTATTCGCCATCTGCCGGAAAATAATGTTCTACGGCAAGGCCACCGCGAGTCCCTAATGGCAAACCAGCAATATGTGCATACTGACTCGCACCGCCGGCTGCAGTATAGGTTGTGCCACCTGCCCTGGGTGCAGGATTACCAACCGCCTGCGACACCACTACACGTGCAGCGGTTATCGATTGATCGAGAAATGACGGTGATACACGGAGCGCTTCGGCGACGTTGTCGAAACCTTCTACTGATGCATCGGCTGGCAGCAGTGAACTCGCATCGACTTCAATTCCGAACAGGTCGCGCACTGCATTAGCATATTCTTTGCGGTTGATACGATGCAGGCCAACTGAGCCCACATGACGCTCACCTTCCGCAGCATGGTTCAGATAGTCTTCAATCCACGCAATAAACTCATCAGTTTCCGCATTATTGGGACGCGGCTGACCTGCGGGCGGCATCATTCTGCCCTGTAGTTTGTTGATGACTTTTTCCCAGACGGCAACGTTGTCAGCGATTTCATTCGGAGCGATCAGATCGAACGCGAGACTGCCCGCCCAGTCTTCCGCGTTATGACAATCCATGCAGTTCTCACCAAGGAACTTGAACTTCTCATCGGCTTCCTTGAAACGATCAAAAGACTGCGCGACGGTCGCTGCGTGTTCGGATGGTTCTGCAACCACTAATTGCGGCATAAACATCACAGCAGCTAGCAAGGTCAATGTGGGGGCAAAAATTGCTTTCATATTATTATTTCTCACAACAACACGAGTCTCGCCACAAACCATCGCCAACACTTTAGCTGAGAAGCATAGATCGCTCATGGCATCGCACCAAGGTGGCGACTGTTACGTAGATGACCGTAAAAACTGCGAAAGCCCTGATCGAGAAATGCGGAAGAATCACCCCATTCCGGTTTCAGGCCAACAGCAGGATTTGCGATGACAACTTCCTCTGCGCTCCGACCTTTGCGCAGCAATGCAACCATCTCTGTCATCAGGTTTTGATAGAGCGTCATTTGATTATCGAAGCCAGCTTTGTCCAGTGTATCGCCTGATGCAGGAACTATTCTGGTGGTGTCGTTTATGACCGATGCCAGCGTAATGTATGCGTCAGTCAAACCACCCATGAATCCGTTTGTGGTTTCATCCACCGTGCTCCACGTGTCGGTGCGAACTGCCGGGCCGGTATAAAGAATATTTTCGGTTGGGAAAAATGCATAAATGTCGCCGTCCGTATGCGCTTGCAAGGTGTGGCCAAGTTCAATGTTTGAGTTACCGAATGGTATCGAATATTTGTCGTAAAAAATGACGGTAGGAAGCTCAGCTTCTGGCACTGGCGTATGAACAATTTCCTCGCCACGTTTCCGGATCGTGCCGCTCAGCCATTGCCTGGTATTTGCATGTGCGATTATTGCAACGCCTTGTGCTGCGAGGGTTGCATTTAAACCGCTCGACTCCGGATGCCAGTGAGTATTGACTAAAGCCTTGATGCGAGTCTCGCCTGTGAGCTGCTTTACGAAAGCAAGGTAATCATCCGCCAATTCGGCTGGCACACCTTCGATGAGGATCAGGCCATCCGAATCTGCTGCAACCAGGGTGTTGCCGGAGGGGCCCTTGATGAGGTGAATATTCCCGGAGAGCTCTTCTGAAGAGAAACCTTCGGCAGCCCGAAGTGTTCCACTCAGAAAAAACAATGAGCAAAGAAACAATGTGACAAAATGTTGAACTAAACGATTCACTGATAGCCTCTATGTTTTTATGTTTTGGTTTTGGCTACTGCTGTTTTAACTCGATTTATGGTCAAGAGGTTACCACTTTACCGGTTGCACAGAAAGCCTGCAGACGGCACCTGAATGGCGCATTTGCCGCAAAAGCCTGTCTTATCTTAGGGAACTTACGAGAGCTTCAGGATTCAGCGTGTTCAAAATATTTACGCATGTCGCGTCGCCTTCTAACCATCAGAAGCAGACCACATAAACATAACAACCCAGCGATGACGTTGGGCCACATAAGTCCATAAATATTGGCAAACCACCCGATGACAAGTACTCCCAGAGCGGGAGCCCCACGCGTGAACGCCACCCATAAACTTAATACCCTGCCACGCATCACGTCGTCGATCGCAGTCTGCACGAGCGTCTGGCTTGCAACCGTGCAGATCGTTATGGAATAACCGAAGCAAAAAATCAGGCCAGTAGCGAGCCATTTGTTCTGGGTGCTGGCAAACCATATCAGGCTGACTATGGTAATGAGTGTTGTCAGCATTATTTCCCTGATCAGTCCACGTGTCTGTCCACTCATGGTTATTTTTAGTCCTGCCAAGACCGCACCAGCACCTACGGATGAGGTAAACAGCGCAAGCGTTTCAGGACCAGCGTTATAGACAGCACCAACAAACGCAGAAAGCAGATAACTGAGCGGGCGCGCGAACAGCGCGATGATAGTCAGCAGCATAAACATCGACAGCAATGCCGGACGATCAAGCACATACAGTGCGCCTTCTTTCATATCCCCGAGAATACTTTTTTTCTTTTCGACCTTGGGAACAAATGCGGGCAGGCGAATAAAATACCAGGCGGAAACGATCAGCAGATAACTTATCGAGTTGAATAAGACTGCCCACGCAGGGCTATAGAGATTGATCACAATGCCGCCAATAGCGGGGCCTGCGAAACGCGCCACATTAAACGACACCGCGGTGAAAGCAGCTGCAGCAACGAGATCTTTTTTCTCGACCAGATTGGGGATCAGCGCAAGCCTGACCGGCTGATACGACGCCTGAATCATACCTTCGATGAGCGTAAGTCCGACTAACAGACCTATCGATAACATATCGAATTTGATGACGAGGAATAGCGCCAGAGCCTGAACAGAGGACAAGCACTGAATCACGATAGCGAGCAGCTTGCGATCGAAGCGATCAGCCCACACGCCAAACAGCGGACCTACAACGATGAGCGGACAAATCTCGGCGAAAGCAACTGCTCCTACCCAGAATTCCGAATGCGAGGTTTCCCACGCGAGCCAGCCAACGGCAAGCCTTTGCATCCAGTAACCCACCAGCGAAAGGATATTGCCGCTCATGTAGATCGCAAAATTGCGATTGCTGAACGCGGAACGCAAGGCGGAAAAATTTCCGAGAGCCATGCAAGTTAGTCGATGAAAGGATTAGGGAACGACTTCGTTTATTACGAGCTCAAGCGGAGCTGTCTGTTCAGCCAACACAAACGGAGCACTTAATGTTTGCAGATCTCCACTCGCTGCTATCGCATTTCCTGATGTGGAAATTCGCGCGCCTGCGACAAGTTCGGGCGCAGATTCCACCGTCATACCCGTCATCGACATGCTGTTGTCGAGCGTGATGGTGAATGGAAACTCGGGAACATCCACGTTCTGCGCAAGAATCGGCATTGGCATCGCTGGATTACGAACAAACACAAACAAGCGCATGGAATCGTCAACCTTCGCTGCAAGTTCAGGAGCAATGTCAATGGTCAGCGTGATCTGCCCACTCGCAGCCGCCGCTGCTGCTGCCTCATCCTTAGGTAGATAAGACTCAACCATCGCGATGCGCTGACGCAGTACTTCCGCATCTTTCGAACCTGGAGTGGCGGCGGATAGTTGACGGCGCCAGTAACCCAGTGCTGTAGCGACATCTTCTTTGAGGAATGCATCGATGGCCAGGATGCTCATCACTGCATATTCGTTTGCATCAAGCGCAAGGGCTTCGTCGATCGTCGCCTGCACTTCGGGAGATATCATCGAATCATGAAGCAGATATTGCGCTTGCGCGAGCTGACCGAGCACGGTCGCGCGATCAGCGTTCGGCTCCATGTCTTCGAGCATCTTGCGGAAAGTTGCTTCAGCTTCGGGGAAACGTTCGAGCTCAATATAAAGTGTGCCGAGCATATAACCATTCTGCATGTCTTCGGGGCGCCGGTCATAACGCCGCTGCAGGGTATCGGCAAGTGTATTCAGTTTTTCGTTTTGCGCAGCTTCATCAGTCGCATTGCCCAACTCGGAAATGAGCGTTGGCAAACCAAGATCATCTGCGGAGCCCCATGTACGATATTGCCAGAGACTGATCACCGGAATCAGTAAAACCAGAACCATCAGCGCTGCCTTGCCACCCGTCAGTGCGGAGCTTTTTTTACCCTGTAATTCCAGAGCTTCCATGTCGCGAAGAAACGCGCGCTGCAGTTCCGCCAGAAGTCTCTCGTGTTCATCAGTAGCAATGACATTCTGCTGCAACTCAACGGCGAGCTCAGCTTCGCGTTGCTCGAAAACCTCACGGTTTTTGCGCTTGCGAATTGCGAGTGACGACTCTGACGTCTGACCGCGATAACGCCAGACAGGTAATAGGACAAACAACATTGCCACAACAATTAGCCCGACAAATAACAACCAGATCGTATTCATCAGCGGGTCTGTTCCTTACTGTCTTGCAGCAATACGTTGAGCTTTTGCAACTCGTCGGTGCTAAGGGCTTCCTGATTGGAATTTGCGCGCGACGTTATCAGCAGGCGGCGCAAGATAAAAAAGCCCAGTACGAGTAACACTATTGGTCCGAACCACAACATTGCTGTGCCAATCTTCAAAGGCGGTTGATACATAATGAAATCGCCATAACGCGCACGCATGAATTCGATTATTTCGTCGTCACTGCGGCCTGCCTGAATCTGCTTGTAAATCTCTGTACGCAAATCAGCTGCTATTGGCGCGTCGGACCCCGACAGATTGGCATTCAGGCACATCGGGCAACGCATTACATCGATCAAGTCGTGATAACGCGCTTCGTTTTCCGGCGAAGCAAACTCCAGCTCTTCGATCGCCGCAAAACTGTTATGAGCAAGTAAGCTCAGACTTACCAGAACGATTACGAGAAGTTTAGGCATTATTGAATCTGCGCAATCAGAGGAACAAAAACTTCGGCCCACACCTTGTTGTCGATGACTCCAACGTGGCGATAACGAATGGTCCCGGTCTTGTCGACCACGAAGGTTTCTGGCGGCCCGGACATACCCAGATCGATACCAAGACTGCCATCGAGATCTACCAGGCTTAATTTGAAAGGGTTACCGCGCTCAGCCAGAAATTCACGGGCGGCTTTGACGTCATCCTTATAATTAACGCCGACAAACGTAACACCCGATTCACGCTGGCTGATTTCCAGAAGATAGGGATGTTCTGCATGGCAAGGTGGACACCAGGTGGCCCAGACATTCACCAAAAATATACCGCCACGCATCTGTTCGCTCGTAATGGTTTTAGCATCATCAAACAGATCAGGACGACTGAAGGTGGGTAAAGGCCGATTGATCAGCGCAGAAATCACACGACTCGGATCCTGTCCCAGTCCATATAACAGCAACCCTGACATCACAAGGAAGAAAATTGCAGGGATAAATAACTTCGTGCGATTGCTGATTTGCATCGACTCAAGACTCCAGTGCTGGTCGCAGTGAACCGTTTGCATCCGTTGCAGGAATGTCTGACCTAACGACTTTTCTGCTGCGGTAACGTCTGTCGAGAATCGCTGTGACGCCGCCAGCGGCCATCAAAAATGCGCCGAACCAGATCCAGAATACGAACGGCTTCACGTGAATACGCACAACCCATTCGTCGTCGCCGCGTGGATCACCCAGCGCAGTAAACAAGTCACGGAAAAACCCCACTTGAATATCTGCTTCAGTCTGCACATCGCCACGCGCTGAATAGAAGCGTTTTTCGGGATGCATCGTCAGGTAGTTTTCACCATTCTTCATCACCTGAATGGTAGCCGAGTTAGCCGTATAGTTTGGGCCCGGACGTTCTACAACACCTTCAAAGCGAAATTCATATTTGCCAATGGTTATACTTTCGCCTTTAGCCATACGGACATCTTCTTCGACGCTGTAGTTACTCGTGAGGCAAATGCCACAGATCACCACCGCAAACCCGAAATGCGCGAGCTGCATGCCGTAGTAACTCAACCCAAGGCCGCGTAAACCGGAAAGACGATCTGCCTTGTTGGCGGTCTTGTCGAGGATGTCCTTGCCGATACAAAGGACGATCCAGATCGCCAGCACCAGCGCAAACATTGCGCCCATGTTGACTTCGGCGGTGACGATCAAAGGAATCACAATGCCCAGCGCAATACTTACAAACGCCAACTTACCCACTTTTTGCCAGAGCAGTGCGGGCGAGGTTTTTTTCCAGCGAGTGAACGTGCCGAAACTCAAACAAACCGCGAGCAGTGACATGAGCGGCAGGAACACAATATTGAAATACGGCGGACCCACAGAATATTTATTGGCCTCACCATATAACGCTTCGGTTATCAGCGGATAAAGCGTACCCAGCAGAATAGTCGCAGTCGCCACAACCAGAATGATGTTGTTTATCAGCAGAAATACTTCACGCGAATAACCACCATAGTTGGAAGTGCCACTGACTACTGGTGCCCTGAGCGCGTATAAAAACAGCGATGATCCGATAATCAGTAACAACAATGCGAGTAATACAAGTCCACGTTCGGGATCCACCGCAAATGCGTGCACAGATGTGATCAAACCAGAGCGCACGATAAATGCACCGAGCAGGCTCAATGAAAACGCGGCAATGGCGAGCAATACGGTCCAGCTTTTGAATACGCCGCGCTTTTCAGTTACTGCGAGTGAATGAATAAGTGCTGTGCCAACCAGCCATGGCATGAAGGATACGTTTTCAACCGGATCCCAGAACCACCAGCCGCCCCAGCCGAGTTCGTAATAAGCCCACCAGCTGCCGAGTGCAATGCCGACGGTAAGAAAGGCCCAGGCTGCATTGGTCCACGGACGTGTCCAGCGCGCCCATGCAGCATCGAGGCGACCCGTTAGCAGCGCAGCAATTGCGAAAGAAAACGCGACAGAGAAGCCGACATAGCCCATGTAGAGAAATGGTGGATGAACGGTCAGCCCAAAATCCTGCAAGAGAGGATTCAGGTCCGTGCCTTCGCTTGGTGTATTAAGCAACAATCTGTCGAAGGGGTTGGATGTGAACAGCAGGAATACCAGAAAACCGGCGGTAATCATTCCCATCACCGATAACACGCGCGCAAGCATATCGAGCGGCAGGTTACGGCTGAGCAGGCTTACTGCGTAGCCCCACGTAGAAAGAATGAGTATCCACAGCAGTAATGAACCTTCGTGCGCGCCCCACACGGCAGCAAACTTGTAATACACGGGCAACAATGTATTTGAATTGCGCGCTATGTAAGCGACAGAAAAGTCATCATGCAAAAACGAATACGCAAGACAGCTGAAGCTCAGCACCATGAACACCCAGAGGCCCGAGCTGAGCGGCCTTGCCAACGACATCCACAAGGTGTTGTTCGTATATGAACCCACCATCGGAATGATCACTTGCAGCACTGCAAGACAGAGCGCAAGCATGACTGCAAAATTGCCCAATTCAGGAATCATTGTGCGGTAACCTCGGCAGCTTGTTTTTTCTTCGCAGCATCCATCGCTGCCTTCACTTCGGCGGACATATAGTTTTCATCATGCTTGGCCAGGATCTGATTTGCCTGAAATACGCCATCGGCATCAACGACTCCTTCCGCAACTACGCCCTGGCCTTCGCGGAACAGGTCGGGTAATACGCCGGTGAAGGCTACTTTCACATCGGCGTTAGTATCGGTCGTAATAAATTCGATGCTGGTGCCTTCAAGACCGTCGGATACGAGACTGCCTTCCTTGACCATGCCACCGATCCGAATGTTCTGGCCGGCCGGAACTTTGCCTTCCGCAATTTCGGTCGGAGTGAAAAATACATTTATGCCTTCATTCAAGGCAAACAGGATCAGCCCGACTGTTACGGCGGAACCGAACAAAATGAAGAAGACAATCGTCATCTTTTGTTTGCGAGCACTGTTCATCAGTTTTGCTCCTTGATTCGTTGCTTGTTCACGCCAGCTTCGCGTTGCATTCTGGCCTTGTGAAGTTGCAACAATTTGCGCCGCTCAATTCGCGGCTGAATCAGACTCCATAACACGACAACTGCAAAAAAAGCGTAAGACACCCAAACAGCGAAGGCATAACCTCCCATGCTCAGAAAATCCTGTATGCCTTCAAACTGGAACTCAGGCACGTTGCAGGCCCTCTTGCAGATCGTGGTCCAGCAAATCTTGCACCCATTGCGTGCGCCTCTCGCGGACTAATATTTCATTACGCGAACGCAAAATAATCGCCAGTAAAAAAATACCTAACAATGCAAAACCCATGAAGAAGGCTGGTATCCAGATTTCGGGCGGATTCGCTCCTTCAGCCTGCAGCGAAAGGTCACTTCCAACCTGATGAAGCGTATTCCACCAGTTGACCGAATAATGAATGATCGGAAGATTTACTATTCCAACGATGGTCAACACAGATGCCGCTTTCGACCCGGCATTTTCCGAATCAAATGCGTTGCGAAGCGCAGCAACACCGACATAAACAAAGAGCAGAATAAGAGTGGATGTGATTCTCGCGTCCCAAACCCAGTAAGTACCCCAGGTTGGTTTGCCCCAGAACGAACCGCTGAATAGACACAGGGCGCAAAACATTCCACCTACTGGTGCGATTGCTTTGGCAACGATATCAGCCATCTTGATTTTCCAGATCATGTGCATCGCCGCCATACACGCCATCATCGCGTAACCACCCAACGCGATAGACGCAGACGGTACATGAATATAAACAATCCGGTAATTGTCACCCATCTGATAATCCGGCGGCGCAAAACCCAGGCCCCAGACTAATCCCACAATAAGCAGGAAAAATGTAATGCCGTACAGCCACGGAAGGAAGGCTGTAGTCATGTCATAAAAATGTCTGGGAGAACCCAGTTTATAAAACCATTGCCACATAAAATTTTTCTAGTTCACACTGATACGAAGGGCTGCACCAATTGCCAACGGTGCGAGGCTGAGAGCCAGCGCTAATATGGCGCCCAAGAGCGCCAACAGACCGGCAAAATTCTGGCCGGTGAGTGCTGCGTCAACGACTCCAGTACCGAAAACAAGTACTGGAATTGACAGCGGCAATACTAACACAGCAAGCAATACTCCACCGCGTGAGAGCCCTACTGTCAAAGCCATTCCAATTGCGCCGATCAGACTCAAAGTGGGTGTACCCAACAACAATCCACACACCAATGGCAAATATCCTTGCACCGGCAATGAAAGCATCAAGCCCAACAGCGGAGCCAACAACACGAGCGGTAAACCTGTAACCAGCCAATGACTGAAAACTTTCATCAGTAACTGAAAATATAGGGGTTGGGGACTTAATAACAACTGCTCAAGCGAGCCATCTTCATAATCGCTGCGGAACAGACTTTCCATCGACAACATAACTGCGAGCAGCGCCGTCACCCAGATAACACCAGGCGCGATGGAACTCAGATACACAGAATCGGAACCACCGCCAAGCGGAAACAGAGACACGGAAATGATAAAAAACATCAGCGGATTTATGGTGTTTCCCGGGCTGCGCACTGCGAGCTGCAATTCGCGCCGCAAGCCCGCGCCGAGCGCACCCGATGTCGTGAGGAGCTTAGGCTGACTGTTCAATTTGAAACTCCAGTTAATACATCGAGATTGATTACCCGGACCGGACAACTTAATTGCAAGGTGTGATGCGTCGTGAGAATCACTGCGCCACCTTCCGCAGCTTTTGCAGCGATGCGCGCCTCAAGCTCGGCAACGCCGCGCTTATCGAGCGCAGTAAAAGGCTCATCAAGAATCCACAGCGTTGCCTGTGATACCAGTAGACGCGCGAGACTGACGCGCCGCTGCTGACCCGCCGACATTTGGTGACAGGGGATGTTTTCATAACCTGCCAAACCCAGTTCAGCGAGTCCCGTAAAAATTGCGGCGTCATCGCTGAAACCACGACTCGCGCAATACCAGCGCAGATTCTGTAGCGGAGTAAGCGCTTTATTGATGGCAGGACTGTGGCCGAGATAAAACAGTTCGCCGTTAAACGTTTCGCGAATGTCCTGCACTGCCTGACCCTGCCAGGTAATATCACCCGAATAGTCGGGATTGAGGCCACACAGGATACGCAGCAAAGTAGTCTTGCCGCTACCGTTAGCACCTTGCACCTGAAGCACTTCACCAGCGGATATGCTGAAGTCCAGGTGCGAAAACAGCACCCTTTCATCACGTTCGCAATAAAGGTTGGTAGCAGCGAACATGTCGTGGCTCAGGCCTTCGGAGGAGTAACGCCGAGCTGACCCATATATTTGCCGTTACGGTCCTTGTAGGTTACCTCGCACTGTTCATCTGATTCGTAGAACAGCATTTGAGCAACGCCTTCATTGGCGTAAATTTTAGCGGGCAGTGGCGTGGTGTTGGAAAATTCGAGCGTGACGTGGCCTTCCCATTCGGGTTCGAGCGGCGTGACGTTAACGATGATGCCGCAGCGCGCGTAGGTGGATTTGCCAAGGCAAATCGTCAACACGTTACGCGGAATACGAAAATATTCGATGGTACGAGCCAGCGCAAAAGAGTTGGGCGGGATGATGCAATAATCTTCGTTAACGCTGACAAAACTTGAAGGATCAAAATTTTTCGGATCGACCACGTTACTCGTATGCACGTTGGTGAAAATCTTGAACTCACTGGCGCAGCGCACGTCATAACCATAACTGGAAGTACCGTAGGAAATGACTTTCTGGCCATTCACTTCACGTACCTGGTTCGGCTCAAAGGGCTCGAGCATGCCGTGTTCACGGGCCATGCGTCTGATCCATTTATCCGATTTTATCGACATCTAGTTCTGCCTCACAAAAAAATACCCGGGATAATGTGTGTTTCGGAGCAAAGTTGCATATAATCTCGCCCGTTTTCGCGGCCGGCAAAGATAGCACAAAACGGCCCTCTCACCAGTGTTGCATGCTTGATGTTTACGCGCGAGTTAGCGCTCCAATTGCTGATTGAAGAGGGGAAAATTGTGCATCAATCAAGATTTCCTCTTGAGCCCACCAAAAGCACCGCAATAGCGAATTAAAATTAAGCAGCGATTAAGCTCATCGACCGTTTAATCACCATACCAAAACCGATTCCATTTAATTGACCTGAAGGAGATTGCAATGAAGTTGAAAACCGCGCTGGCAATGACTGCCCTCGTTACTTTGTATTCCGCCGGCACTTTTGCAGCTGGTGATCCCGTAAAAGGCAAAACCTTATTTGCAACCTGTGGTGCCTGCCATGGTGCCAATGCTGAAGGCCTCGAAGCCTTGAATGCACCAAAATTGGCTGGCCAGGAAGCCTGGTATCTCGTTCGCCAGTTGCAGAATTTCAAAGCCGGAATTCGTGGCGCAACACCAAAAGATACCTATGGTATGCAGATGGCTCCTATGGCACAGACCCTGCCAGATGAACAAGCTATCCAGGACGTTGTGGCGTACATCACCACCTTGGGTAAATAAGCATCACCGTGTTTCAGTTGGACCCTCCGGTCTAGCGCAAGATCATAAAAGCCCTACTCGCAACAGCAGGGCTTTTTTTATGCGCGGCCCTTTTTATTTATGCTATTTATGCCGCAGCACCGGATTGATGTTTGCGAATAAATTCGCGATGCTGGTCCGTGTTACCGCTCTGCAATACGGCGATCCCGACTATTCACTTTCACGTACCCTGACCTGCTCCAGTTCTGCTGGTGTCAGCGAGCCATACGAACGTGGCCAAGGCCAACCGTAACCCCAGCGAAACCGTGTTGGCCAATAGGGTGAACCCCCTACCCTCACACCAATCAACATCATGGTCGCAACTTCAGACTCACCAACTTTGGCAACACAGGCTTCCAGTGTCAGGTCCGCGCGCTCGCGCTCAGCAAAAGTGCCACCTTTCCAATACGCGCGATCATGCGTGAGACAGCAATCGAGCCACAGTTCATTCTGTTCGATGGTGCCATCAGGAAAGGAGCTGCAGCCATCACTTATGAAAGGTTTGAGCTCATCTCCTTGCGCGACTGCGCAAACACAGGACAATCCAGTTATGATCAGGGAGAGCAGCGTTTTCAAAAATTAACTCCATTCAGGTTATATTCAGCAAAATACGCCAAATCGTGCAAAAATCATGCACTGGAATGCAATATTCCCGGTCCCACTAGGGCAAGTATCTTTTGAGAACTGGTCGTATACACCCGTAATAATTACATCATCATGCAGGGGAGATTTATGAAACAGATTGTTATCTGCGCACTGGTTTTTATCATCAGTTTTGGTGCATACGCGCAGACACCTACACGCAAAGAGCTTATTGGCGTAACGCATACTGGTCCTGGCCAACAAGGGTCCAGCAGCGCGACTTATGCGATTGGTATGAGCCTCGATGGTAATGCCAGTTTTGTTGAAACTGCTCGTCTGCAAGATTCTGTGGTTATCTCGGGAGTGATCCGACCCGAAGCTGCACATATCGGCTTGTCAGCTGATATTTTTGTGGTGGACCGCGTAAATCTGGCTAATTTCTTCATGCGTGATGCGAGCAGCAATTATATTCCATGGAACGGCAATGTTCCGACACTTACCCCTTTCCTTGAAGATCAAATCCTTTCCGCGGAATTCCCGGTGGAGCTGTTTGCCGGTTCACTGGAAGCAGCCACTGTTGGTGATCACCGTTTTTTTCTGGGTTACAAACCCGCTGATGGAGTGTTGCGTTATACACCGATTGCCGCCCGCGTAGAGTTTGTTTCGCAGACTGTCCGCGATCAGGCGTTTGGAATATTCACTTCGTCTATATCAAATATCGTACAGACAAATTGCATAGTCTGTCATACCAGCGGTGGCCTTGCAGATGGCCGCTCAATTCAGAAGTTCGTGAGTAGCAATAATCCTGATCATTTAACGATCAATTTCGCGCAGTTTGAAAATCTGGTGAATGTCAGGGGTCGTGAATTTGTACTGACTAAAGTTCGCGGGGGAAACAATCACGAGGGTGGCGTAGTGTTGGTTAACGGATCACCTGATTACAATAATCTCTCTACCTTTTTGTCTCTGCTGGAAAGTTTGTAGGCTCCACATAAAAAAATATTATTTGTTCGAGGAGGTGCCGCCATGCTGAAAACGATGACACATAAACTATCAGCAGTCCTCGTTAGTATTTTATTAGCGAATGCAGCACACGCTATTGAAGTTGGCGCCGAAGCTCCTGCCTTCAGTTTGCCACCCCTCGACGCAAACGTTTCTGGGCGCAACATCGATATCGGCAGTTTTCGCGGCAAGGTTGTCTATCTGGATTTCTGGGCTTCGTGGTGCGCGCCGTGCCAGGTATCGATCCCGCTCTTGAGTGAACTACGCAACAGATATGCGGAACAACGGCTCGATTTCGAAGTAGTAGCGATCAACGTCGATAGCGACCCTGCAGATGGAACCGACTTTTTACTCGATGTTCCAGTACAGTATGTGGTGTTGAGTGATCCAGCAGGTGTTACTCCAGCGCTGTATGAGGTTAAAGGAATGCCTACGTCTTATCTCATCGACAAGACGGGCAAAGTTCGCCTGGTACACAGCGGCTTCAAACGCAGCGACATTGATATGATCGCAGAAGAACTACAGAAATTGCTCGCAGAAGAACCGTGAAGCACAATGCGCGTGTGGGATTTCCGTCTGAGTCCTGAGATAGAGTGCAATAGAGAGTGCAATAGGCAGTGCAATA
>JAZKES010000016.1:80682-120181 GCA_040386995.1 Pseudomonadota bacterium
TTCCGTCTGAGTCCTGAGATAGAGTGCAATAGAGAGTGCAATAGGCAGTGCAATAGGCAGTGCAATAAAGAGCGCAATAACATGAAGCCTAATTCCATAATCAGATTAATGATGGTTTCCGTAATCGCAACAGTGGCTGCCAGCATCTCCGCTTGCACGCCGGTTGCTGCCTGGGAACGCGGCACACTCGCTCGTCCTGAAATGGCGTTGGACGCAGATCCTCTTGAGACCACACTCAACAACCATATTTATTTCAGCAAGGAAGCATCCAGTGGCGGCAATAGCGCCAGTGGTGGCGGTTGTGGCTGCAACTGAAGGACAACCGAATGAAATCCCACACACTGCTGGCACTCACGGCTTCTGCCATGGCATTGCCCGGTATTGCGTCACTCGCAAAGGCAGATGCAGCACCCACTGAAAGCACGCTGAGTTATCGTGCATCCACTTATCAGGAAGATGATCTTCCCGCCATACACAGACTTGCTGGCAGTGTTGAACGTTACGACATAGATGTTCATCAGTTACGTCTGTTGATGCCCGTCGGCGAGACGTACAGTCTGACTGTGAATTCCAGCTACGAAAGTATGAGCGGTGCATCACCCTGGTATGCAGTCCGTCGTATCGATGGTAGTCCCGGCATTGTGATGAGTGGCGCAACCATCAGCGAACAGCGCAGGGATCTCAACGTCAGCGGCCGCAAATATCTGACAAACGGCGCGGTGGGTATCAATCTCGCCGTCTCGCACGAAAATGATTATGACTCTATCAGTGGTGGCTTCGATGGTGAGCGCCATTTCAATGACAATCTGACCACGCTCGCTGCGGGCCTCAGTTATTCATCCGATGAAATTGATCCGAGCGATCCAGAACTTTTTAACCGTGTAACAGATGAGACCAAACACAGCGAATCCGTGTTTATGTCGGTCAGCCAGATTCTGAATCAGACAAGTGTCATTCAAACTGGTTTGAACATTACACATCTGTCTGGTTATCTGTCCGATCCGTACAAGCTCAACGATAAAAGGCCAGATTCCCGCACCCAAACTTCCTGGACCACATCGTGGCGCAAATACATCACCAGAGCGGACGCCGCGCTGCATGCGGACTATCGCTACTTTCACGACAGTTTCGGCATCAACTCGCACACCATCGACCTGAACTGGTACCAGAATATTGGTGCAAATTTCCAGCTCATTCCCGGCGTGCGTTATTACAGCCAGACCGAAGCGGATTTTTTTACCCCAACCCTCAATTTCACCGGTACACTACCCTTCCAGTCCACTGACTATCGGCTTTCGGCTTATGGTGCTGTCAGTGGGAGCCTGAAGTTGCAATGGCAAATCCACGACTTCACGCTTTCGCTTGCTGCAGAGCGATATCACTCAAATGCTGACTATGCGTTCAGTGATGGTCCGCAAAGCCCGGCGCTGGTTTCATTCAACCGATATTCTTTTGGGCTGGATTTTCAGTTTTAACACCCAACACTGCTGATACGGGCACTAACTACCGGAGCAGGGAATGCTGCAAGAACACTTTTTCTCCGAACGATCTCCCATGATGGAAGCCCTGCGTGCAGCCCTGACTCTGCAATTGCAGCAAGACCTTTTTGTGCATGAACGCGTCAGTCTTTTTCTTTCCGGCGGTACAACACCAGCGCCGCTGTACCAAACATTGGCCGATGCTCCCCTGCCGTGGTCGCGCGTAGCAATTGCTATGGTCGATGAACGATTCGTGCCTGTCAGCGATAAGGCCAGCAATGAAAAATTGTTACGAGAAACTATGTTGCGCGGGCATGCCGCGGTTGCCGCGTTTACTGGCATGAGTGTTGCTTCAGAAGAAGAAAAGCATGAAATGCCCGCAATAGTGCAGGCTTGCAACCAAAATTACGCACGGTTGCCGCATCCTTACAGTGCAGCTGTGCTAGGAATGGGCGCAGATGGTCATACCGCATCGTTATTTCCGCATGCCGATGGCTTATCGGAAGCAGTAAAAGCGGAGCAACATTGTGTTGCGATTCATGCCAAACCTTCATCCGTGACAGGCACGATCACGGAGCGTATCAGCATGACGCCGTGGGCTCTGCTGCAATGTCGGTGTTTATATTTGTTGTTTACGGGCAATGAGAAAAAAGCAGTGTACGAACACGCAAAAACGACGTCCGACCCATACTCCCAGCCAATCGCATTTTTCCTGCAGCAGCAGCTAGTACCTGTGGAAGTCTACTGGTGCCCCTGATCTTCACATAAACCAAACAGAGAGTTGAATAAGAACCGCTAAAGTAGCCCGACGACGACCGACACCGATATAAGGACCACCATGCACAGCATTGTCAGCGCAACTACCCAGCGCATTCAAACCCGCAGCAAGGCACTTCGTAATGCCTATCTCGAGCGCATCGCAGCAGCGAAAGGATCGGGCCCCCTTCGTGGCCACCTCGGTTGCGGCAACCTTGCGCATGGCTTTGCCGGTTGTGATCTTTCAGACAAGCAGGATCTCGGTGGCAGCAACAAAGCCAACATTGCAATTGTGTCGAGCTACAACGACATGTTGTCCGCGCATCGACCCTACGAGAGTTATCCAGCTCTGATCAAAGCCGCAGTGAAAGACGCGGGCGGCGTTGCGCAATTTGCAGGTGGTGTGCCTGCAATGTGTGATGGCGTGACGCAGGGGCAGGACGGCATGGAGTTATCGTTGTTCAGCCGCGACGTCATCGCAATGAGCACGGCAGTAGCACTTAGTCACAACATGTTTGATGGCGCGTTATATCTTGGTATCTGCGACAAAATTGTACCTGGCCTCTTCATCGCAGCACTCACGTTTGGTCATCTGCCCGCCGTGTTTGTGCCTGGCGGACCAATGCCTTCGGGTTTACCGAACAAGGAAAAAGCCCGTATTCGCCAGTTGTTTGCTGAAGGTAAAGTCGGGCGCGAGGAATTATTAAAATCGGAAGCAGCGTCTTATCACAGTCCTGGTACCTGCACTTTTTATGGCACCGCCAATAGCAATCAGATGATGATGGAAGTGATGGGTTTGCATTTACCCGGCGCTTCATTCGTAAATCCAAACACTATACTGCGTGATGAACTCACGAAAGCTGCGGCGCGTCAGGTTCTGAAATTTACTGCCGGGCAGGAAGATTATCGTCCGATAGGTGAAGTCATTGATGAAAAGGCGATAGTCAATGCAATCGTTGGACTACTCGCAACCGGTGGTTCCACTAATCACACGATCCATCTGGTCGCGATGGCGCGCGCGGCAGGAATCATCATTGACTGGAATGATTTCCATAGCTTGTCGAAAGTTGTTCCGCTGCTCACCCGCATTTATCCGAATGGCGACGCTGATGTGAATCATTTTCATGCCGCAGGCGGCATGGGTGTGTTGATCAAAGAATTATTGGCGGGCGGCCTGCTGCACCCTGACATCACCACGATGGGTGACAAAAAAGGTTTGCAGAATTATTCACTCGAGCCGTGTATGCGCGATGGTGTTCTGGCATGGAACGAAAGCCCGCCACAATCGCTGGACACTTCGGTATTGCGTGGTCATGAAGAACCTTTTGACACCAGCGGTGGTTTACATTTGGTGCAAGGCAATCTCGGGCGCGGCATCATTAAACTTTCCGCCGTGAAACCGCAGCATCGCAAAGTTACCGCGCCCGCAATTGTGTTCGACGAACAAGACGGTCTGATTGCCGCGTTTGACGCAGGCAAGCTGGAGCACGATTTTATCGCTGTCGTGCGTTATCAGGGACCGCGCGCCAACGGTATGCCGGAGTTGCACAAACTCACGCCACCACTCGGTGTACTGCAGGACAAGGGTTTTAAGGTTGCGCTGATTACGGATGGCCGCATGTCGGGCGCTTCAGGAAAAGTGCCAGCCGCAATTCATATGACACCCGAGTGTCTGTTGGGTGGACCTCTGGCTCTTGTGAGAAACGGCGACATGATCACTCTCGATGCAGAGGAAGGCACCCTACAACTGCACGTTACCGACGAAGAGCTCGCGCAGCGTATTCCATTGTCTGCGCATAAAACCGATCATCATCACGGTACTGGCCGCGAACTGTTCGCGAGTTTCCGCACCATGGCCGCCTCTGCGGAACTTGGTGCGAGCAGCCTCTACAACCCATCCACTTACAACTCTTGAGCTCCTGATGCGAACAATCAGCCAGATCATGCATACCGCTCCTGTGATTCCAGTAATCACGATTGAAAAACTCGAGCACGCTATTCCGCTCGCGCGCGCACTCGTAGACGGTGGACTCCCCGTGCTGGAAGTTACGCTGCGTACCAAGTGTGCGCTTGCAGCGATCAGCGCTATTGCGAATGAGTTGCCGGAGGCAATTGTTGGTGCCGGCACAATCATCAATCGCACGACGTATGAACAGGCACGCGCAGCAGGTGCGCAGTTCATCGTGAGCCCCGGATTTACTGCCGAGCTACTCGCCTGTTACGAGGAGAATCAGTTGCCATTTTTGCCAGGGGTAAATACGCCGGGTGAAATCATGAGGTTGCTGGAAGCTGGCATTAGTGCAATGAAATTTTTCCCGGCTGAAGCTGCGGGCGGTATTCCGATGCTTAAAGCATTCAGTGCCCCATTACCGCAGGCATTGTTCTGCCCGACAGGTGGCATCAGCATGAGTAATGCACGAGAATATCTGGCATTGCCCAATGTCGCCTGTGTAGGAGGTTCGTGGATGGTGAGCAAAAATCTGGTGGATAATAGACAATGGCAGGATATAAAGGCCTTGGCCAAAGCTGCTGCCGAACTCAAAACCTGATCACCATCAATCAATCACGAACAGCTAACCATGAATAACAAGGACGTTATGCAACTCGTCGCCGACATCGGGGGAACAAATGTACGCTTCGCTTGCGTGCATCAGGACAACGACGATCTGCTCAATATTGCAAATCTGCAATGCGAGGATTTTCCGCAGCTGGAAGATGCCATTGCGTTTTATCTGGATTCGACGGCAATAAGTCGCATAAATAAAGTTTGCCTCGCAGTCGCAGGTCCCGTTACCCAGGACAGAATTGCACTGACGAATAACCCCTGGACGTTCAGCAAAAGCGAACTACAGCAAAAGCTCGGCGTCGAAGTTCTCATCATCAATGATTTTTCCGCACAAGCGCACTTTCTCGACATGGTGAAAGAGCATGAACTCGAATGGCTAGGCTCAGCGCGTCCAACGGGTAAAAATCTACGCGCAGTGATTGGGCCGGGAACTGGCCTTGGCGTAGCGGCCATGACCGCGCGCGGCGAAGTCCTTGCAACTGAAGGTGGCCATATCTCGTTTGCGCCTGTGAATCAGCATGAAATAGATCTGCTGCAAGTGTTATGGAAACAGCACCCGCATCTGTCGATCGAACATCTGCTTTCGGGACCAGGTCTGTGCAATCTCTATCACGCCAATAATCCCGATATGAAGATCGATGCAGACTTAACGCCGGCTGATATAACAACGGCAGCGATGAGCGGCGACAAAAAGTGTGAGCAAGTTGTGAAGGATTTTCTCGCGATACTGGCGTCAGTTGCCGGTGACTTTGCAATGGCGATGGGTGCGCTCGACGGGGTCTATATCACCGGCGGAATTCTGCCTCGCATCACCTCGCTGATCGACAGAAAAATTTTTCGCGAACGGTTCGTTGAGAAAGGCCAGTTTGAAACTTATTGTTCTGCTATTCCACTGGCCTTCATCAACGCAGAAAATCCCGGCTTGAGAGGATGTATCGGCGCGCTGCGTCGCTCCTGATTTGCCATCAGTAGCAACAGCGCGCGAATACTGATCAGGGTGCCGTGCCGACCCAAACGCCCCACGGCGTGGTGCCAACCGGAACGGTTGCAACTACCGTGAAGCTTGCAACATCAATCACTGATACATCGTTGGATGGACCATTGGCGGTGTACAGTGTGCTGCCGTCCGGGCTAAGCGTAATGCCCCATGGACGCTGACCCGCTTCAACTGTTTTGGTAATTTCACCAGTCTCCGCATTGATCGCCATAACCGTTTTGGCCCTGCCATTTGCTACGTAAAGCGTTTTATTGTCTTCTGACAACGTTACGCCCATCGGTAGTGAACCCTCCGTCAGAGGAAAGGTTTGCACGACTGTGTTGTTAGCCACATCGATGACAGAAATGCTCGCGCCAATTTCATTTGATACATAAGCGCGCGAACTGTCGGCAGTGAATACGATGTCACGTGGTCGCAAACCAACTGCGATCTTGCCGGAAATCATTCCGGTCGCAGTGTCAATAACAGTGATGTCGCTATCTACTTCACCGGTTACATAAGCCACCTTACCGTCAGGCGATACTCTTACACCTTCGGGCTCACGGCCGGTGTCCACTGCTTGCAGGATTTCACCCTTGGCGACATCCAGAATACTTGCAGCATTGGCATTTTCATTTGCTACGTACATCAGGCCAGTATTCCAGTTCAGATCAAACTGTTCTGGATCAAGACCACTCGGCAATACGCGCAAAACAGTACGCGATGCGGTATCAACTTCAGCAATGCCATCGGCGGTCAGGTCAACCACGAGTTTCTCACACTCTTCATCATCCATTGTGGGTGGACATTTGGGTGCGCCACTTACTGCTACATACAGACGACTACCATCAGGACTCACCTTGAGACCACGCGGCCGCTTGCCGATGTCGATGGTTTGCAGAACGTTGTGTGTGTTGCCATCAATGACGGTAACGTTATTTGAATCTTCATTGGTCACATACACGAGATAGCTGCCGGTTGTCGGCGCGGCAGGTTGTGGCGTGCTGACTGTTGCTGCAGGACTCGTTATATCCGTGCTGGTTGCTGGTGGGGCCGAGGTCTCCGGAACCACTGCAGTTTCAGTGTCGTCAGCTGCAGGCCCACACGCAGACAGCAAAGAAATTGCTGATGTAATACACAGAGCAGAAAATAAATTTTTCATTGTTAAACCCCCGAATCAAATATTGCGAAGCATTATGCTACTAAAATCCCACTTACATTAAGATAGAAAAATTCCTGAAAATCTTCATTGCCTTACGTATCGTCGGTTTGTCTGCGTATTCAATCGGTTGCTCACTGAACCATGACACACGTCGAGCTAACTGACTCCAGTGGCGAAATCTGAATTACACAAAACAACGCTACTTTTCCTGTCGATCAAGATGACGCACGTCGCGCAATTGAGGAAACAACCATACCGATCCCACCGCAACCGCGATTGCGCCAATACCACCAAATACCACCGCTGGTACCACACCTATCCAGGCCGCCATGAAACCGGCGCGGAATTCGCCGAGTTCGTTGGACGCGCCAAGGAACACCATATTGACCGCGTTGACGCGCCCGCGCAGTTCATCAGGAGTCCAGAGCTGCAGCAGAGTTTCGCGGACCACAACACTCACCATGTCGGCGGCGCCAATCAACGCCAGCGCAATAACAGAAAGCCAGGTAATCGTGGAGATACCAAACACGATGGTGAACACGCCGAACAACGCTACAAACATCAGCAGGATTCGTCCCGCGTGATCACGGATTGGTGAGGTCGCCAAAAAAACACCCGTCAGTACCGCGCCAATTCCCGGCGCTGCACGCAACAAGCCCAAGCCCCATGGACCAAGTACCAGTATGTCACGCGCATATACCGGCAATAGTGCAACCGCGCCACCGAGCAACACCGCGAACAAATCGAGTGAAATCGCGCCAAGTACAACTTTTTCCCTGCGAATGTAATGCAAACCTTCAAAGATTGAACTGCGGGTTACGCGCCTGATCTCTTTGGGCGGCGGTGGTTCCGCTACTTGCAGGATCAGCACTAGCGCAGTAATCAACATGATTACTGCAACCATGTAAGCTGCCGACGCTCCGATCCCATACAACAGTCCGCCAGCGACAGGTCCGACTATCGTTGCTATTTGCCACGCTGACGAATTCCACGACACCGCATTCACGAACAAATGCGCAGGAACAAGACCACCAAGCAGTGCTTGTGAAGCCGGTCCAAAAAACGCGCGTGCTATCGCAAGCATCGTTAGCGCCACAAATATCGGCATGGGTGAACTCAGACCCCGCGCAGAAAAATACAGAATGCCTACAGTGCAGAATATTTGCAGGGTCAATGACAGACTCATCACCTTGCGCCTGCCATAACGATCAGCAACTGTGCCTGTTACAAACACCAGTAGTAACAACGGCAAAAACTGCACAAGACCAATGATGCCGAGGTCTTTCGGATCACGCGTGAGATCGTACACTTGCCAGGCAATAGCCACCGACACGATCTGTACCGCGAAGGTGGCGCAAAAACGCGCTGCCCAGTAATAAGCAAACGGCTTGTGAGAAAAGGCTGAGAACCGCGACGTAGAGGAACTATCCATAAAATAATTTATTTACCATGTGATGACGACCAGCGTGTTGTTCTTGATGGTCACAGAAATTCAAGTTTCTCGACTATGAGTTGCACGGCGTAATTGCCCCGGTATTCGTTGATGTCGAGTTTATATAAAAGCTGCGCACGCTCTGCATCTTGATGCAGGATTGCCTGATCGACATTAAACGCAATTGCGTCCACATAGGTTTCTCCGGATGAACCTTGCAAGACCAGCTTGAGGTGTTTGTCGCCCAATACCCGCTTTTGAATGATCGTGAACTCGCCGTCGAATACCGGCTCTGGAAAATGCTGGCCCCAGGGTCCGGAATCACGCAACAGCGTGGCGAACTCCAGCGAAAAACAATCCTGTCCGAGTTGGCCATCCGTGTAGTTGTGGCGCAAAAATAATTCCGGGCCCGTGTGCTGCTGAATTACCTGCTCGAGAGCCGCACAGAACGCTGCGAAATCGCTCTGATAGATCGTGAGGCCTGCTGCCATGGCGTGACCACCAAATTTGGTGAGCAGCGCCGGATTGCGCGTCGCGACGGTATCAAGCAGATCACGAATGTGAATGCCCGGGATCGAACGTGCGGACCCTTTGATCAGCAGCTTGCCGTCAGAGTCTTCACCACCATCAGCAAAAATTATTACCGGCCTGTGCAGGCGTTCCTTGATGCGCGCGGCGAGAATACCAATCACGCCCTGGTGCCACGCGGGATCATACAAACAGATACTGTGGCGCGGCTCGTCATCCAGGGACAGTCTCTGCAGATGACTGAGTGCTTCGATCTGCATGCCTTGTTCGATCAGTCTGCGATCCTTGTTCAGGCCATCAAGCTGTAGTGCCAGCTCGCGTGCTTCGTATGCATCATCAGCGAGCAGGCATTCGATTCCTACTGACATGTCGTCGAGTCTTCCAGCTGCATTCAGCCGGGGTCCCACGATAAACCCCAAATCGACCGCGACGATATTCTGCGCATTTTTTCCCGCCACTTCGAGCAACGCGAGTATGCCGGGGCGACACCTGCCGCTGCGAATGAAATGAAGGCCATTTTTGACAAGGATGCGATTGTTACGATCAAGCGGCACTACGTCGGCCACTGTGCCGAGCGCAACAAGATCCAGGTACGCACTCATTTTTGGCTCAGGCAACCCTTGTGTTGTAAACCAGTCTTGTTTGCGCAGATGCGCGCGTAGTGCAGACATCAGATAAAACACGACGCCAACACCAGCGAGCGCCTTGCTTGGGAATGTGCAATCGGGTTGATTCGGATTCAGGATGCAGGACGCATCCGGCAAAGTTGCAGCTGGCAAATGATGATCAGTGACGAGAACGTCAATACCCAGACTGCGCGCCAGCGCGATACCCGCATGGCTCGCAATACCATTATCAACTGTGATGATCAGGTCAGGATTATAGGTGCGCGCCACTTCGACAATTTCAGGCGTAAGACCGTAACCATATTCGAACCGGTTAGGGACGAGATATTGCACTGCAGTAAAACCCATCGCGCGTAAACACAATATAGCGAGTGCACAACTTGTTGCGCCGTCAGCATCGAAATCAGCAACGATCAGGATTTGCTGTTGTTTGCAGAGTGCTTGCCACAACACTTCGGTGGCTTGTGCCATGTTCAGCATCGCATAGGGAGAAAGCAGATCAGCAAGTGTCAGGTCGAGTTCTGCTTCTTGTTGAACACCCCTCGCCGAAAAAATCCTCCGCAAAACGGGATGCACAGATGGACTGAACAGTGCTGCAACTTTTTCGGGGCGCGGAAGAATCTGCATCAGCGGATGGAATCAGCAAAAAGAATTCGTTTGATGTTCATGGTATTTCCTGTTTTTGTTCCCTGCATTCCATCGCTTCTTGCAGCGGCACCGCGCTGATCGCGGCGATTTAACAAGGTCGTTTGCATGTGACCTTCAACAATGTATCGCCCGCAACATGACGTGATCGTTATGTTTCGAAATCCGGATGCTGACAACAGCTTGTACTGCCAGTTATCAAGGGGAGTAAGCCGCTACAACAATATAAGCAGTTTTTGTGTAAGCATCGTAGTCTGATCGACGGGGTCAGTCGTTACAAAATATAGCGATAGCCAATACTTGATTTCGCGATAACCAACCATTATCTGCCTTTCGAGCACTGGTTAAGACGCAGGTGGATTTTAGCATTCAATGTGGATTAATTATGTTCGCTGATGGCACATGGAACTTCCCGGTCATTGTTATGCCTAAGCTTCAGTATGCCAAGCTACTTTGATGGGATATCAATTCCTTAACCAATTTTTATGCGTGACTAAAGAGGCTATAAAATGAAATTGCAAGCTGTTTTATGCGGTGTTCTGATATTCGCATCAAGCATACTCCCTGTCACCGCGGTGCCTGCTCCGGCCTATCTCAGTTTCAAGACCGAAGACGAAACCAATAATATCGAAATCTTCCGCGCCGCCAGTCCGTCGGTAGTTTTTGTCACTAACAAAGCGTTGTACCGCACCGATCGCTTTTCATTAAACGCACAGGAAATTCCGCAAGGCAGCGGCACAGGATTTGTCTGGGACAAAACGGGCTTGATCGTCACAAACGTACACGTGATCCAGGACGCAAGCAGAGTGACCATCACGTTGCAGGATCAATCAACCTGGGATGCCGAACTGGTTGGAGTTGCACCGGGCAAGGATCTGGCATTGCTGCGCATTGCAGCGCCAGCGGACAAACTTATCCCTCTTCCATTGGGTGATTCTTCCGACCTCGAAGTTGGTCGCAAGGTTGTCGCGATTGGCAACCCTTTCGGCCTTGATACAACGCTTACTGTTGGGGTCGTCAGTGCTCTTGGCCGCGAAATCAATTCGCTGTCCGACCGCAAGATTCGTAACGTGATCCAGACTGATGCTTCTATCAATCCTGGCAACTCAGGAGGTCCGCTTCTTAATTCGCTGGGACAGTTGATCGGCGTGAACACCCAGATCATCAGCCCGAGTGGTGCGAGCGCAGGGATTGGTTTCGCAATCCCAGTAAACACTGTTAAAAAAGTGATTCCGCAGCTGCTGGAATACGGCGAAGAAGTCCGTCCTATTCTCGGCATACAAAATCCACCTGATGGCTGGAGCCAGCAGAACGGAATCGACGGTGTGCCGATTCTCGCAGTCAGCAGCGGTTTGCCCGCCGATAAGGCAGGCATGAAGGGTATAGAACAAACTCAGCGTGGCGGAATCGTGCTGGGTGACGTGATCGTGGAAATAGACGGGATCAAAATATCGAACAGCGATGATTTGTTGAACGCACTCGAACAACATCTGCCTGGCGACACGGTAAAAGTTGTAACAGACCGCAACAACGAACACATGGAATTTGATGTCGTGCTGGTAGAGCCTGACAAACAACAATAGGTAAGACAACTCTCACCCAACGCTGATGTTGAAGCAGATACTTTCTGTCTGCTTCAATACACAAGTCTCAAGCGCAAATTGTCGCTACGGTATTTTTCTGTAGGAAGTTGTGCTGGACCGAGCAGTCAACTTTCTTCTGAACTTTCTAACACCTTCGTTTTGAAAACTTTCTTTGAGAACTTTCTGAAGAACACTGCCTGCGCAGTTGGATTCACTGCGCGCGACATTCCACAAACACTATTTATTGCCGTTCTTTAGTGTCTGCACTACATAGGACTTAACAGTTTCCAGATTGTTGTCCAGCACAGTGAAGCGTTCCTTGCGGCTGAACAAATCGCTCATGTGTGGTGGCAAACCTGGCACCTTGAGACCGGCCTGCTCGATGGCAGCGCCGAATTTTGCAGGATGAGCAGTACCCAGTGTGATCATCGGAATATTGCTGTCTTTGTCGCAGACTTCGGCGGCTTTAACACCGGTTGCAGTGTGCGGATCGAGCAAGAAACCCGTGAGTCTGAATACCTCTCGAATGGTCGCAATCGTCGCGATGTCATCAACTGCATAACTATCGAAGTGGGCACGTGCGCGCGCCCACTCTTCATCAGTGACGTGCTGGGCATTTGTGCCAAGCCCGGTTACAAATTTGGTGACACGTTCTGTATCACCCTGGAACAGGTCATACAGGAAGCGTTCAAAGTTGCTGCTCACCATGATATCCATGCTCGGAGACAGGCTGGGCTGGAGCGGAGACAGGCTGTAGTTATTGCCACTGATAAAACGGTGCAGAATATCGTTGCGGTTGGTCGCGATGATTAGCTGCCTGATTGGCAGACCCATTTTTTTCGCGAGATATCCCGCATAGATATCGCCGAAGTTTCCTGTCGGTACAGAAAACGAAACAGCTTCCGCTTTATCGGCAAACTTGAGGGCAGCGTAAAAGTAATACACGATCTGGGCCATGATGCGTGCCCAGTTGATCGAATTTACTGCGACCAATTGGTAACCCTCGGGCAGAAAACTCTGATCAGCAAAAGCCCGTTTCACAATTTGTTGGCAATCATCGAAGTTACCGTCGATTGCCAGGTTGTTGATGTTGTCACCCTCAACAGTCGTCATCTGCATACGCTGCACTTCTGATACCCGGTTATGCGGATGCAAGATAAACAGTTCGACAAACTTGCAATGTTTGCACCCTTCAAGCGCCGCCGATCCAGTGTCGCCTGAAGTAGCACCCAGGATCGCCACGTGCTGTTGGCGTTTTTCCAAAAAGAAATCGAGAAGACGTCCTAGCAATTGCAACGCAAAATCCTTGAAAGCCAGAGTTGGCCCACAATACAACTCAAGCACCCAGTCGTTGTTTTGAAGATGAACAAGCGGAGCGACATCGGGATGAGAAAATCCGGCATAACTGTCGTCGATCATTTTCTTGAGGTTTGTATCAGGAATGGCGCCGTCGACGAACAAACGAATGATCTCGAACGCAAGGTCCGCATAAGACAGCTGTTTCCACTGTTGCAGCTGCGAAGACGTGATCGTCGGCAAACTGTCCGGAATGTACAAACCACCGTCCGGCGCAAGACCGGTGAGAACAACGTCTTCGAAAGAAACTGCAGGACTTTTGCCGCGTGTGCTGATGTATTTCACTGTGAATGGCCTTGCTTGTAACTCTTGCCTGTAATTGTGGTTATTTACCGCTGCTGCAGAATAAATTTTATTCCAGTTTATAAACACGTATGCGCATTACTTTTTCTGCAACAGCATCCAGCTGCTCGATCCTGGCGATAGCAGCATCCATCGTTGCCTCGAGAATTTCACGGGTCAAGATGATGACGGGTACACGCTGGTTCGCTGTATCTGAGCCGCGCGGTTCTTTCTGGATAATGGCTTCGATGTTGATCGCACACTCGCCGAGTACCTGCGTGATATGCGCGAGCACTCCGACCTTATCCATCGCTGTGATACGCAAATAATAAGCGCTTTTAATTTCATCAATGCCGCTAATACGAATATCCGACAAGCTGCCAACCTGGAATGCGAGTGCTGGCACGCTGCTCTGCGGGCTGGAGATCATGCGAGCAACATCGATGATGTCGGCCACTACTGCGGATGCGGTAGGAGAAGCGCCTGCGCCTGCGCCGTAATACAGAGTCGAGCCGACGGCATCGCCATTCACCATCACTGCATTCATCACACCGTTGACGTTGGCCAACAAGCTGCCTTCATCGATCAGGGTTGGGTGGACTCGCAATTCAACACCTTGAGCTGTTTTGCGGCTGATACCGAGGTGTTTGATGCGATAACCGAGTTCGTCGGCGTAATGGATATCTTCCTGAGTGATGTTGGAAATACCCTCTGTATAAGTCTTATCGAACTGGAGCGGAATACCAAAAGCAATCGCCGCGAGAATTGTAAGCTTGTGCGCAGCATCGATTCCTTCGATATCGAAGGTTGGATCCGCTTCAGCATAACCCAGCGCCTGGGCTTCTTTCAGAACGTCACCAAACGCACGGCTCTTTTCGCGCATTTCAGTCAGGATGAAATTGGCTGTGCCATTGATGATACCCGCCAACCATTGAATGCTGTTTCCTGCCAAGCCTTCCCGGATCGCCTTGATGATCGGGATACCACCTGCTACAGAAGCTTCATACGCGACCATTACATTCTTTGCTGAGGCTGCGGCAAAAATCTCATTACCATGTACCGCGATCATCGCTTTATTCGCGGTCACAACATGTTTGCCATTTGCGATGGCTTGCAACACCAGCGGTTTGGCAACGTCAATACCGCCCATTAATTCCAGAACGATGTCGACCTCGGGATCATTGACGACTGCGAAGACATCACTGCTGATTTTGACATCGCCGATGTTTTGACCCGGCCGAAGGCGACGGGTGCCGATATGCGACACGACCACTTCGGTTCCGACCCTGCGGGATATTTCCTGCCAATTATTTTTTAAGACTAAAAAACTGCCATAGCCAACTGTGCCAAGACCACAGATGCCAATTTTGATAGGTTTCAAAAGATTTACTCCGGACCGCAGCAGTTCACCGATTGTGAACTGCGTTCAAACAACAGGCGGGCATTATACAGGTGGCTGGATATGATATGGCAAACGTATGTGGGCTAGTCGACTCTACCAGCTTACGGCTGAGTGGAGTTGCCCAGAAGGTAGGAGCCGAGTGTGGCTGCCGGAACATAGCCAGGAAGCATGGTGCCGTCCTCTAGTACCAGAGCCGGAGTGCCGGTTACGCCGACCTCTCTGCCAAGCTGGTACTGGCTTGCAATTGGGTTCTCACAATCGACCGGCGGAACTTCACCACCGCGTGTTGCGCTTGTCATCATCGCAAGGCGATCTTCAGCGCACCAGGTGGAAATCATCTTCACGTGTGTTTCGGTATTCAAGCCCGTGCGCGGGAAACCGAGATAACGCACGGCAATGCCCATGGCATTCAGTGCTTCGACTTCCGCGTGCAATTTGCGGCAATAGGGACAATCAACGTCGGTAAACACGGTGACTGTTGCTTTACGCTCGCCGTCAGTCGGCTCGAAGACGATCATATCTGCTTCATCGATCGCGGCTATTTTTTCGGCACGGATAGTATTGCGTTTGCTTTCTCCAAGATTTACCAGGCCCTCAGATTTTGCTTCGTACAAATCGCCCGGAATAAAAAATCGGGCATCCGGTGTTACATAAATCGTCTGACCACCATGGGTAGTGACTTCGTAAAGACCTTCGACCGGACTTTTGGTGACTTCATCGATTTGTATTTCGGGCTGGGTTTCAAGCAGCAATTTTTTGATGGACGTGATCTCGGCGTCTTCGTCAGAGGATTCGGCGAAGGCGTAGTGAGTCAGTACTAGTGAAATGAGAACGAGACAACGGAAGGCACGGTGAAGTGAAGCGGAGAACACTTGCATGCAATATTCCTCTAAAGTGTGGTCATTATTGTTCATGACCGCTCAAGGCTGCACTCTATTGCAGAAGTGCAGCCGGACAAACTGACTTCGGAAACAGCTTAGTCAGCTTTTTTCTCAAGTTTTTCAGTGATACGTGCAGCACGGCCAGTAAGATCGCGCAGATAGTACAGTTTGGCCTGACGAACATCGCCACGACGTTTCAGGGTAACACTTTCAACCTGATGGCTGTGGGTCTGGAAAGTACGCTCTACACCAACACCGTGGGAGATTTTACGAACTGTGAAATTAGAACCCAGACCGCGGTTGCGGATACCAATCACGATACCTTCAAACGCCTGAAGACGCTCTTTATCGCCTTCCTTGATACGCACCTGGACAACAACTGTGTCACCGGGGCTGAAGCTTGGGATATTGGTCTTTAGCTGCGCCTGTTCTACGAGTTGTATGATCTTGTTATTGCCGCTCATCGTGTTACTCCACCAATCATCAATTGTTCATTAGTACTGCGTAATCTGTTTGCGGTCACTGCTATTGCCTGATATGGCTCTGTCTGCGACCGGTTATTGAATACTGCCTCTGCCCTTCTTTACTACTTAACTGCTTAATCATCGCCAAATCATTACTTACTGGTATTTCGTTTGTATTCTTCCAGCAGCTTCAGCTGTTCGGGTGTCAGCTGCAATCCTTCCAGTAGGTCGGGTCGCTTGCGCCATGTGACACCTAATCTCTGCTGCAAACGCCAGCGGTTTATCTGCGCATGATCGCCACTCATCAAGACGGGCGGAACTACCATACCGGCATAATTCTCTGGCCGTGTGTAGTGAGGATGATCAAGCAACCCTGGAGCTGTATTGACCGATACATCACTTATACTTGCATCTACCGATACTGATCCAGCACTGCTCGACCAATTATCTGAAAACGAATCCTGTCGTGCTGATTCTGCGTCTCCAAGTGCCCCTGGCAGGAGCCTTGTCACTGCATCCAGCAGCGCCATCGCTGCCAGCTCACCACCACTGAGAATAAAATCTCCCAGCGAATATTCTTCATCTACTAGCGTGGATAATACGCGCTCATCCACTCCTTCATACCGACCGCAGAGCAGAATCATGTTCTCGCGCTGCGCCAGCTTGGTTATCGTCTGCTGATCCAGAGGTTTACCCTGCGGACTCAGATAAATCACACTAACTTTTTTATCACCGCCTGCACCTAGAAAAGCACGGGCGGCAATTATTGCGTCACTCACCGGGCCGGTTCGCATAACCATTCCCGGTCCGCCACCGTAGGGCCGATCATCTACTGTCCGATGGCGGTCCGTGGCGTAATCGCGTGGATTCCAGTAACGCAACTGCAGAAGCCTGTTGCGTACCGCTCGGCCGGTAATCCCATATTCACTCAGCGCACTAAACATGCCTGGGAATAAAGTTACGACGCCTATGTCCATTTGATGTGTTCTTTTTGCGCCTGATAACTATTGGGTCTAACAGGTCCGCTTCTTATTTCGCTTAGTTCTTTCTCAAAACTTGTACCTGATGCGATTTACGTCTTAATCAGGGTTAATAGTCTTTTTCCCAATCAACTTTAATCACGCCGGCGTCCAAATCAACCTCCAGCACCACCTGCTCCCATACATAAGGCAGCAAACGTTCCTCTTTATCTATACTGGTCTCAGTTGCTTGCACTACGAGAACATCATTCGCGCCTGTGGCCAACAAATGATGTACAACTCCCAGCTCTTCGCCTGCGAGGTTAACCACTCGCAAACCTTCCAACTCGTACCAGTAATAACCTTCTTCGAGATTAGGCAGCGACTGCTTTGACAGCAGTAACTCCTTGCCCGTGTAATTGCGCGTTTGATCGCGGTCATCACACCCTTTTATATGACCAACAAAGCCCTGCCCCTGGGCCCTTGCCTGATCTATCTCGATTTCCTGCAAGGACGATTCAGCGTTATTAGCAACGATGAAAAACTTACGATGGTCCAGCAAATTTTCAGGCAGGTCAGTAAACGAAAACAACTTTACCCAACCCTTGAGACCATAGGCAGCACCTATGCGTCCCATCACTACGTGGGTAGCGGACAGGGTTGCTTTATTGTCCGCCATGATGCTTTTTATCAAGCAATCTTTAAACCGTTACGGCTGCAGCTGCATCTTTCAGCAAAGTAGCAACGCGCTCGCTAGGCTGTGCGCCCAAACCCTGCCAGTATTTGACGCGAGCCAAGTCAACACGCAATCTTTCTTCTTGTCCTCGGGCGCTGGGATTAAAGAAACCGACGCGCTCAATAAAGCGGCCGTTACGTGCGCAGCGTTTATCTGCCACGGTAACGTAGTAGTAAGGATTCTTTTTGCTGCCACCGCGCGCAAGTCTAATAGTTACCATAAGTCTCTGAGTCCGTTGAAAAAACCTGAAATATTCGTTGCTGAATTTTGATCGAGTCTTATGACCCGGAAAAAAGGGCGCCATTCTAAGGGAAAAGCCCAAGTATGGGAACTGTTAAATTGCCTTGGCTTTTGAAGGCAACATTACCTGCACACCGAACCCCCAAGTAACCAGAATCCGGGTGATCAAAATCCTGGGAAACGTCCACCTGGCGGCATGCCACCACCCGGGGGTAATTTGCCACCCAGTCCGCGCATCATGTTGGTCAAACCACCGCCCTTCATTTTCTTCATGACCTTCTGCATCTGCTTGTGCTGCTTGATGAGGCGGTTTAAATCCTGGATAGTAGTGCCAGACCCTTCGGTGATGCGACGTTTGCGTGAGCCGTTGAGCATATCGGGATTACGACGCTCTTTCATGGTCATCGAGTTGATCAGCGCTTCCATGCGAACAAAGTTCTTGTCGCCCATGGAAGTTGCGGCAGTCTTGGCAACACCTCCCATGCCGGGCATCTTGTCCAGCAAGTTACTGATACCGCCCATGTTGCGCATCTGTTCGAGCTGTTCTTTGAAATCCTGCAGATCAAATCGTTCACCTTTCTTGATCTTGCTGGCCAGCTTGAGGGCTTTTTCCTTGTCGACTTTTTTCTCGACGTCTTCAATCAGAGACAGTACGTCGCCCATACCCAGAATTCGAGACGCGAGACGATCCGGGTAAAAGGGTTCGAGACCATCAATCTTCTCGCCGATACCAAGAAACTTGATTGGCTTGCCGGTAATCTGTCGCACCGAAAGCGCCGCGCCGCCTCGTGCATCACCATCAGTTTTGGTGAGAATGACGCCTGTCAGCGGCAGCGCTTCGTTAAAAGCCTTCGCGGTGTTGGCAGCATCTTGACCAGTCATGGAGTCGACAACAAAAAGCGTTTCGATTGGGTTCGCAACACGATGCAGCTCTTTGATCTCCTCCATCATGTCTGCGTCTATTGCCAAACGTCCGGCAGTATCCACAAACAGCACGTCAATCAACTTGCGCCGCGCGTCTGTTATCGCAGCGCGAACAATGTCTGCGGGTTTCTGGCCGATATCGCTGGGGAAAAATTCAACTCCTGCTTCAGCGGCAAGGGTTTCGAGCTGTTTGATAGCCGCAGGCCGGTAAACGTCCGCGCTCACCACCATGATGGATTTCTTTTCGCGGGTTTTAAGCCATAAAGCCAGTTTTGCGACAGTCGTGGTTTTACCAGCACCCTGCAAACCCGCCATCAGGATTACCGCTGGTGGTGTAGTGCGCAGGTCAAGCGCCTCATTCTCATTACCCATCAGTTGCTGCAGTTCGGCCTGCACAATTTTCAGGAAGGCCTGTCCAGGACTGAGACTGCGGCTCACTTCCTGGCCGAGCGCACGCAATTTCACATTGTCGATAAAGTCTTTGACGACAGGCAACGCAACATCGGCTTCCAGCAATGCACGCCTGACATCGCGCAGGCTCTCCTCGATATTCTCTTCGGTGAGGCGAGCCTTGCCTGTGAGATTACGTAAGGTCTGGGAAAGGTGGTCTGTAAGAGTTTCAAACATGCTGCTTCACTTTCACTCGAATAAAAGGAATACGATAAGGCGCGGGATTCTACCCAATGAGGAGCAACGAACATAGTAGCAAGGGCTGATACTACAGCAGGACAAACCAAATAAACGTTTATTGCCCCGGGCACTTATGAGAGACTTTCATTCATGATTGCTCTTACTTCCGGAATGCTTGCGGTTCTCTTCTATTCTCTCAGCGCTCTGCTGCAGGGACAAAGCCTGACCCGAAACACCGACTCCCAACAAAAAATTCTTTCGTTTGCCTTGGTTGCCCTCGCGGCTCACTTGGTCAACGTCATTGAGGTCATTGCAACCGACGCCGGGTATGATTTCGGTTTCTTCAGAATTGCTACGCTGTTCAGCTGGACAATTTCACTCATTGTCGTGATCAGCAGTTTGAAGAAGCCACTGGCAAATCTTTTCCTGGTCGTTTTTCCGATTGCGATTCTAAGTATTCTTTGCTCACTGTTTTTACCAAGTCGCTACAACCCATTAACCAATATTGAGAATGGCGTTGCACTGCACATCGTGCTCGGCATCGCCGGTTTCAGCCTGATCACGATTGCCGCAGTGCAGGCTCTGCTGATCGCGTGGTTGAACCGCGAACTCAAACGCAAACATTTCACGACAGTGCTCCGGCACATGCCACCGTTGCAGACTATGGAAGCATTGTTGTTCGAAATCATCTGGGCGGGCTTTTTTGTCCTGCTGGCAGTGATTATCACCGGCTTCTTGTTTATGGATGACATGTTCGCTCAGCATCTCGTGCATAAAACCGTCCTGACCCTCATTTCATGGGGTGTTTTTGGCGTTTTGCTCTGGGGCCGCCATCAACTTGGCTGGCGTGGCAAAACAGCGATGCGCTGGACATTAACCGGTTTTATCGTCCTCATACTGGCTTACTTCGGCAGCAAATTCGTCCTGGAGTTGCTCCTCAACCGCGTATAAAAAATTATAAGTCGGCAAGATCAAACGACTGACTGACTATAAAAATATCAAAGAGGTAATTCAGCCAAGCGCTGGTTTAACATTGTTGTGAATAATATTTCCCTCGAGATCCTGTTTTTTTTGCTGGTGTTGCTGCTGGCACTTTCTGCGTATTTTTCAAGTTCTGAAACCGCAATGATGTCGCTCAATCGTTATCGCCTGCGTCACATGGCCAAGCACAAACACAAGGGAGCGATGCGAGCAAGTGCACTGCTGGAAAATCCCGACCGCCTGCTCGGCGTTATTCTGATAGGCAACAATTTCGTTATCGTCCTCGCGTCCTCGATCGCTACAGTCATTGCGCTTCGTTTATGGGGTGGAGCGGGCATTCTGATCAGCTCATTTATTCTCACGCTGGTCATACTCATCGTGTCTGAAGTCACTCCCAAAACCATCGCCGCATTGCATCCGGAAAAAATCGCCTATCCTTCAAGTTTCATTCTCGTTTGGCTGCTCTGGATTTTTTATCCGTTTGTGTGGGTTGTCAGCAAGATCTCCAATGCAATTGTAAAACTGCTGGGTTTTGCACTAGGGACAGGGAACACGCGCAACCTGCACTCCGAAGAATTGCGAGCCCCTGTAGACGATTCTTCTACGACCATACCAACGCAACGACACAACATGCTTTCGAATGTTCTTGATCTCAAAAAGGTGACGGTCAACGACATCATGGTGCCGCGTAATGAAGTTGTTGGTATCGATCTCGAAATGGACATCGATGAAATAATGGCTGCGATCCTCAATAGTCAGCATACCCGCCTGCCTGTTTACCGAAATGATCTGAACAATGTGGTGGGCATCCTGCACATGCGTGGCGCAGTACGTTTTATCAGGATGCAGGAAGTGAACAAGGCGGAGCTCGTGCAACTGACACGTGAAGCCTATTTCGTACCCGAGAGCACGCCGCTGACGACGCAGCTGATCAACTTTCAGAAGCAAAAAATGCGCATCGCGCTTGTCGTGGATGAATATGGTGACGTGAAGGGAATCATAACAATTGAAGATATTCTGGAAGAGATCGTTGGTAATTTCACGACAAACATGGCGGACGAAACGGCTGATATTCATCCGCAGACCGATGGCACTTTCCTCATTGACGGCAGCGCATCGATTCGCAACATCAACCGCAAGCTGGATTGGGATTTGCCAACCGATGGCCCCAAGACACTGAATGGCCTGCTCACCGAAATGCTCGAAAATATTCCTGAAACCCACGTCGGCATTCGCCTGCCCTTCCACTGTGCTGAAATTTTGCAGGTCAAAGACAACATGATCAAAACTGTGCGTATGTGGGAGATGGAGCAAAATCTGCCAGGCACCGACGAATCTGAACTGCAGGCTAACCAGTATGACTAACAATGAAATACTGTAACCTTTGCGGAAAAACCGTAAGCCTGCGTATTCCCGAAAGCGATGATCGCGAACGGCATGTCTGCGATTCCTGCGGTCAAATTCATTACCTGAACCCACGCATAATTGTATGCTCCCTGCCGTGTTATGAAGACAAGGTACTGTTATGCAAACGCGCCATCGAACCACGTTATGGTCTGTGGACGTTACCCGGTGGATTTATGGAAAATGGTGAATCGACACTGCAGGCAGCGATTCGCGAAACCCGTGAGGAAGCCAACGCACACATTGATTCCCTTGAGTTGTATTCGCTTTTTAATGTCATTCATATTAACCAGGTGCACCTTTTTTTTCGGGCACGCCTTAAGAATCTGGATTTCAGTGCCGGTGATGAAAGTCTGGAAGTGGCATTATTCAAACAGGATGAAATTCCCTGGGACAACATGGCTTTTCCTGCAGTAGGCAGCACACTGCAACAATATTTTCTTGATTTACCTCTTAACAATTTTACGCTGCGTATTGCAGACGTCACTCTCGACGAAAACCATAATCGCATCATCAAAGCGCACAACTTCTCTCATGACAATTCCTGATTCCGCACTTACAACAAGTCCCGTCATACGTTTGCGCGCTGGCAAAGCCGAAACTATCCAGGATGTATTGGTGGTCGAAGAACCGCTGGAAATTCGCCTTGGCTATAACGATCCGCGCAAAGGCAGAATTCACAAAAGCATCTCCATCACGATGCGCACTCCCGGTAACGACGTAGTGTTAGCCCTCGGTTTTTTATATGCAGAGAGCATTATCAAATCATTGGAAACCGTGACGGCAATTGATACCACTACAAACAATGTCATCCGCATCGAACTGAGCAATTCGGCGAACTTCGACAGCCAGCGCCTGGAGCGTCACTTCTACACCACATCAAGTTGCGGAGTGTGCGGCAAGGCGTCACTGGAATCGCTGAGCCTCACTGGCTTCGATGCAATCACACATGACACCTTCTCGGTCCAGGCGAGTGTGCTGTACAAGCTTTCAGAAGAACTTAAAACCCAGCAGTCCCTGTTTCGCCAGACTGGGGGTAACCACGCTACGGCGCTATTTGATGCAGAAGGCAATATCAGCCTGCTTGCGGAGGACGTCGGCCGTCATAATGCAATGGACAAATTACTCGGCACCTTACTGCAACAAAAAGGCTTGCCGTTAAAACAGCATGGCATCCTTGTCAGTGGCCGCGCGAGTTTTGAACTATTGCAAAAAGCACTCGCCGGTGGCTGTTCGATGCTTGCAGCAGTAGGAGCACCTTCGTCACTTGCGGTCGAGCTGGCCCAGGAGTTCAATATCACGCTCATTGGGTTTCTGAGTGATACACGGTTCAATATTTATCATGGCGCACATCGGGTAATTCAGCCTTCGGAGTAGTACATGCGAGTATTAAATTTTCTGTTCGCGCTGTTGGCAGCGTCGTTGTCGTTCAATGCATACGCGGTTAGCTGCGATCAACCGCTGCAGTTGGGTGGAGATACTGGGTGGACTGGCTGGGGAAATGGCCATTCCAATACTCGCGCCGCGGTAGAAGGCATTTCAAGTGAAGACATTGCCACTCTCGAATTGCGCTGGGCGTTTGGCTTCCCAGGTGTAGGCTCTGTCATAGGCAATCCTGTCGTCCATGAAAATACAGTTTTTATCGGTGTTGACAGCGGAGACGTCTACGCGATTGATGCTGATACAGCATGTGTTTACTGGAGTTTCAAAGCTGCCAGTGGAGTCCGTACTGCCCCTGCACTCGCGTTGATCAATTCACGTCAAATGCTGTTTTTTGGCGATCGCGCTGCAAATGTTTATGCAGTCGATGCGAGCAGTGGCGCACTGATCTGGCAAGTGGAAGTAGACAATCATCCGGCAGCTATTCTCACTGGCTCACCACAATTTGTTCATCTGCAAAATGCATCTGCTCCAGACCGTTTACTCGTGCCGGTTTCATCATCGGAAGAAGGTATCGCGGCTGTTCCAACCTACGCTTGTTGCACATTCCGTGGCAGTGTCGTGAGCCTGGATGCGAATAGCGGAGAAAAGTTATGGCAGAGCTATACCATTGCAACCGCGCCTGCAGAAACAGAAACAAATAAGTTCGGACCATCGGGAGCTGCGATCTGGAGCCCACCAACAATTGACCTCGCGAAGAATAGATTTTATGTCACAACAGGCGATGCATATTCTGCACCTGCCGACAGCGCCACCGATGCAGTCATGGCGATGGATCTGGAGAGCGGTGTCATCCTTTGGCACACGCAGGGAACCGCCGACGACATCTGGACAGTCAAATGTATGACCCCTGCCGCACCGGAAGAATGTGGTCCCGATCAGGACTACGGCTCCCCTGCAATGCTCGTTACCACCAACGATCGCTCCTTGCTCATTGCCGGTCAGAAAAGCGGCAACGTGCGTGGTTTTAATCCCGACACAGGAGAAGAACTATGGCGAACGGCTCTTGTCGAAAACACCGATGAATTTGGCGGCAAGATTGTGTGGGGTGGCGCGAGCGATGGCGAAAAAGTCTATTTTGGAATTGGCACAGGCGGCATCCACGCTATTGATATAACTGAAGGCGAAATTGCCTGGTCAACTCCTCTTGAGCCAACCGCCGACATGGCTCGCCATGCGGGTCAAGATGGTCCACTGACCGTGAGTGAAGATCTTGTGATTTCTGGCGGCTGGGACGGAATGCTCAGGATTTTATCGGCTGCAGATGGCCGCGAATTGTGGAATTACAATACCGCTATCAGCTTTACGACCATTAACGGCGAAACTGCCAAGGGTGGCTCGATGGGTGCAGCAGGACCAGTCATCGCTGGAAGACGCCTGTTGGTGCCGTCTGGTTACGTTGGCGTAAAAAATGGGATGCCGGGAAATGTGTTGTTGATGTTTGCGCCAGCTACGCGATGAATTCATGTGGTATCCCCAACATCCGGGATGTTGATTGACGGAGAATCAGGGCGATCTGTTGTGCTGCAAATTTTCCGGTCTCCACTTATCTGAACTGCAGTTCAGGCAACCGATTCAAATCTGCGCTTCCCCAGCGCTGCTTTTTTTCATTCGAAGTCTGAAAATACCCACTACGTAAAGATACGAGTGGTTATTTATTTCTCCCACCGCAGACTAACGATCGTTATAAGCAACCCGAATTGTTACATCTTACGAGACCTGCTTACATTTGCATGTAACAAATTTCCCGAGAATGGCACCCGCGCCATACGTTCACGCGAGCCTCCCACACCTGCGCGCAAATGTGTAAAAACCGTGGCTCATAAATTCGCAAAAAACCGCCGCAAAACAACGCATTCCCGCGTTTTTGTGATAGGCAAAAAGCGTTAACTTCTGTAGACTTGCAGGCCGAATTGCAGGTTGGCTCCGGTAATTTTTCCGTGTTAGAATTAATTCCCGAACCAACTGGTTCGGCAATAGAATAAAAATCAGATCCAGAAGAATTCCCCTGCAGGACGTTAATAAGTTTCCAGTCTTCACTCCAGTATTGATGGCAAATTTCATGATGCAATTAGCAACCCCGGGCAAATTCAGGGATTTCACCCTGGAAGCAGCCTCAGAAGCAGTACAGGAATTCCGCAATCAGCCGGGCACGTTGATCGTAGCCTTGCATAAGTTGCAGGAAATCTTTGGTTATGTTGATGAGGCAGCGATGCCGATGCTTGCCAAGGTTTTCAATGTGTCGCGTGCCGAAGTGCATGGAGTGACCAGTTTTTATCACGATTTCCGTCGCAGCAAACCAGGCCGTTACACCGTTCGCGTGTGCCAGGCCGAAGCTTGCCAGGCCATGGGTGCCGAGCAACTGACAGCCGCGATCAAGGCTGAGCTCAATTGCGATTTTCATGAAACTACAGCTGACGGCAAGTTCAGTCTTGAGCCGGTTTATTGCCTCGGCAATTGCGCCTGCTCTCCCAACATCATGATCGACAAACAAACGTATGGCCGCGTCAGTCCGGCTTCCTTCAAAGCTCTCGCTGCCAAATTGGCGAGCAAGGTAGAGGACGGGGAATAATCATGGCCATCAAAATTTATATACCGCGCGAAACTACCGCCTCCTCTCTTGGCGCCGAAACACTGGTCGAAGCCATCAAGACCGAGGCTCTCTATCGCAAAATTGATATTGAAATCGTTCGCAATGGTTCACGTGGAGCATGTTTCCTGGAACCGTTGGTTGAAGTAGTCACTGCGTCGGGCAAGGTCGGTTATGGCCCGGTGCAACTTGAAGATGTTCCCGAATTGTTTGATGCAGGTTTTCTGCAGGGCGGCAAACACAAATTGGCGCTCGGCAATGTTGAAGAACTTCCCTGGTTCAAGAACCAGGAAAGACTGACTTTTGCCCGCTGCGGAATTATTGCCGCCACGTCTGTCGAAGAATACAAACAGCTCGGTGGTTTTGTCGGATTGCAAAACACCTTGGCCAAAGACAGCAAGGGTATTATCCAGGACGTGCTCGACTCGGGCCTGCGTGGCCGCGGCGGCGCTGCATTCCCTACCGGCATTAAATGGCGCACAGTCGCTGAGGCGAGCGCCGATCAGAAATACATCGTATGCAACGCAGACGAAGGTGATAGCGGCACATTCTCCGACCGTATGATCATGGAAGGAGATCCACTCAGCCTCGTTGAAGGTATGACCATTGCCGGCATCGCAGTTGGTGCAACCAAAGGTTTCATCTACCTACGGTCCGAGTATCCCCTGACTCAGGAAATTCTGCTCGAAGCCATTGCCAACGCGAAGGCTGCAGGTTACCTCGGCAACAACATTCTAGGCACTGCGCATACATTCGAGCTCGAAGTTCGTATGGGTGCCGGCGCATATATCTGCGGCGAAGAAACCTCATTACTTGAATCACTTGAAGGCAAACGTGGCCAGATTCGCTTCAAACCACCATTGCCAGCATTGAAAGGCCTGTTTGGAAGACCCACTGTAGTAAATAACGTAATCTCACTTGCGACGATCCCCGTGATTATGGAAAAAGGCGGCAAACACTACGCCAATTTCGGTCGCGCTCGCTCGTTGGGTACCATGCCTTTCCAGCTCGGCGGTAACATCAAGCAGGGTGGTCTGGTAGAAAAAGCCTTTGGCCTTACCCTGCGTCAGCTGATCGAAGATTTTGGCGCTGGTACCGCTACTGGCAAGCCTATTCGTGCTGTTCAGGTAGGAGGTCCCTTGGGTGCCTATTTCCCCGCAGCGCTACTGGATACCCCGCTGGACTACGAGGATTTTGCGAAAGCAGGTGGTATGCTGGGTCATGGTGGCGTCGTCGTATTTGATGAAACCGTTAATATGGCCAAGATGGCCCGTTTCTCGATGGAATTTTGTGCGATCGAATCCTGTGGCAAATGCACACCCTGCCGCATAGGATCAGTCAGAGGAATGGAAACAATCGACAGGATCGTTGCAGCTGCATCAGAACCTGAGCGCGACGCGCAGCACATTATCTTGAAGGATTTGTGCGAAACCATGGAGTCGGCATCGCTGTGTGCGATGGGTGGTCTGACCCCGATGCCAGTCATGAGTGCAGTAAAACATTTCAAGGGGGATTTTCAATGAACTCCATCGTAACCAGCCAGCCCATAATGTTCGATCCGCAGACTGCTGCTCCTGAAATCGATTTTGGTACGCCTGCCAGTACCAGCACCGAGATGGTCAGCCTTGAAATTGACGGTTATACCGTTACCGTTCCAAAAGGCACCAGCATCATGCGTGCAGCCAAAGATCTTGGCATCACGATTCCCAAACTTTGCGCGACTGACAATCTTGAGCCTTTCGGCTCTTGCCGTCTGTGTATCGTGGAAATCGAAGGTCGCCGCGGCACTCCTGCTTCCTGCACCACTCCTGTTGAGCCTGGCCTGAAAGTAACTACGCAGAATGGCAAACTCGCCAAGCTGCGCAAAGGTGTGATGGAACTCTACATATCCGATCACCCACTTGACTGCCTTACCTGTTCCGCCAATGGCGATTGCGAACTGCAAGACATGGCTGGCGCAGTTGGCTTGCGCGAAGTTCGCTACGGCTATGCCGGCGAAAATCATCTCGACGCCAAGAAAGACACCAGCAACCCTTATTTCACTTTCGAAGCCAGCAAGTGCATCGTGTGCTCACGCTGCGTGCGCGCTTGTGAAGAAGTTCAAGGTACCTTTGCACTGACTATTCAGGGCAGCGGTTTCCGCTCCAAAGTCAGCGCTGGTATCGACGAAGGTTTCCTGAATTCCGAATGTGTATCTTGCGGCGCATGTGTACAGGCCTGCCCTACCGCTACTCTGAATGAAAAATCTGTAATCGAACTCGGCACGCCAGAACACAGCGTCGAAACTACCTGCGCTTATTGCGGTGTGGGCTGTACTTTCCGCGCTGAAATGAAAGGGGACCAAGTCGTGCGTATGGTGCCTGCGAAGAGCGGCAAAGCGAACGACGGCCACTCGTGTGTCAAAGGTCGTTTCTCGTTTGGTTACGCGACCCACAAAGAACGTATCCTCAAGCCAATGATCCGCAACAAAACGTCTGATCCATGGAAAGAAGTCAGCTGGGAAGAGGCCATCAGCCACACCGCTACTCGTTTCATGGAAATCCAGGCCAAATATGGCCGTAAAGCAATAGGTGGTATCACGTCTTCGCGCACCACCAACGAAGAAGTTTTCGTTGTACAGAAAATGATTCGTACCGCATTCCGTAACAACAACGTCGATACCTGCGCCCGAGTTTGTCATTCACCAACCGGTTACGGTTTGAAACAAACATTAGGTACTTCTGCCGGCACCCAGGATTTCGCGAGTGTCGATGCAACCGATCTGGTATTGCTGATCGGTGCTAACCCGACAGATGCACATCCGGTTTTTGCGTCACGCATGAAAAAACGGTTGCGCGAAGGTGCAGAAATTATCGTCTGCGATCCACGCCGCATTGACCTCGTCGAGTCCCCACACATCAAGGCGAGCATTCACTTGCCACTGATGCCCGGATCAAACGTTGCGCTGATCAACGCCCTCGCCTACACAATTGTTGAAGAAGATCTCGTTGACTGGGATTACGTAAACGAACGCTGCGACCAGGAAGGTTTCCATGAGTGGCTGACCTTCATCAAAGATCCTAAAAACGCACCTGAAGCTGTTGCCCACCTGTTGGGTGGCGATGCAAGCAAGGTTCGCGAAGCTGCACGTCGTTATGCTTCCGTTGAACGCGGCTCGATCTATTATGGACTGGGTGTTACTGAACACTCACAAGGTTCCACAATGGTAATGGGCATGGCCAACCTGGCAATGCTGACTGGCAACATTGGTTTCAATGGCGCTGGCGTAAACCCGCTGCGTGGTCAGAACAATGTGCAGGGTTCCTGCGACATGGGTTCCTTCCCACACGAATTCTCAGGTTACCGTCATGTTGGTGAAACAGAAGTCCGTAATTTCTTCTCCAGTGAATGGGGCGTAGAGCAGGACCCCGAGCCCGGCTACCGCATTCCAAACATGTTCAATGCAGCGATCCAGGGCATCTATAAGGGCATGTACATCCAGGGTGAAGACATCGCTCAATCCGACCCCGATACACACCATGTTGAAAAAGCTCTCGAAAACATGGAATGCATCGTGGTACAGGATCTGTTCCTGAATGAAACCGCAAAATTTGCGCACGTGTTTCTGCCCGGCACATCTTTCCTTGAGAAGGACGGCACGTTTACCAACGCAGAGCGCCGCCTCGGTCGTGTACGCCCTGTCATGGCACCGAAGACCGGCAAAGCTGAATGGGAAATCACCATGGAGCTGGCCAATGCCATGGGTTATCCGATGAAATACAACAGCTCATCGGAAATCATGGACGAAATTGCGCGCGTAACTCCTACATTCAAGAACATCAGCTTCCAGAAACTGGATAACGAAGGTTCAGTGCAGTGGCCATGTAACGACGCTGCTCCGAATGGCACACCGATCATGCATATCGACGGTTTTGTACGCGGTAAAGGCTTGTTTGTCGTGACCGAGTTTGTGCCAACAGAAGAACGTGTAACACCGAAGTTCCCGCTGATTCTGACGACTGGTCGAATTCTCAGTCAGTACAACGTGGGCGCGCAAACCCGCAGAACTGAAAACAATGTCTGGCACAGCGAAGACGTACTTGAGATCCATCCACACGACGCTGATGAGCGTGGTCTGAAGGATGGCCAGCTTGTAACAATCCGCAGCCGTAAAGGTGAAACAGCGTTACATGCGAAAATTTCCGAGCGTATGCAACCTGGCGTGGTTTATACAACCTTCCATATGCCTGGCTCAGGCGCCAACGTTATCACTACAGAGTTCAGCGATTGGGCAACCAACTGTCCTGAATACAAGGTGACTGCAGTTCAGATCGAACCTGCCGAGAACATAGCGGCATGGCAAGAGCAATATCTGGACTTCAACGAAAGCCGTCGCAAACTTGCGGATCTCGTATAAGAGATTTGAGTCGAGTAAAAAAGTTGTGAAAAAAGGCCGGACTAGTTCCGGCCTTTTTTCATTCTGGCGAGGCTAATTACTCGCAAACTGACGGGTTATATCTTTCCAGTCTTCAGGTGTATTGGCGTTACGGAATTCTCCAGCCTGTTCAGGTGTCGAATGAATTATCTTGGCGCCAAAATAATTCAGAATGGCATTCATGGAGCGACGACCACCGAGTTCAGTGCCTTCCGCAAAGAGATCACGTAAGTGACAGTAGAGCTCCGTGGTAGTTTTGAATACACACGGAAACACCTCACCTTCGTAATGACAACAAGTGGCATTGGTTGCGGCTTCGAGAAGTTTCTGGATTGATTCAACTTTCAACATCGGCATGTCGACAGGAATCAGTACGAGTTCAGAACCGTCGAGCCCGTAGGAATTCCGAATATAGTCGAGTGTTGAATAAAGTCCGCCGAGCGGACCTGAGTTGGGCAAAAGATCGGGAATAGTTTTGTAACCATCAACCTGGCCGCTGATCAAAATGGGTTCGGCCCCAGCACTCTTCAAAAGTTCAACTGCGCGGTCAAGCAGAGTTCCACCTTCAAGACTGAGTTGCGCCTTGTTTTGCCCCATTCTTAATGACTTGCCACCGGCCAGAACTGTCGCGTACAACATTTCATTTCACCTCCCTGGTGATTCTTCCCTCGTATCCTGCACGAGATGTACCTGCTGCTGCGGATAAGGTAGCACAATGTTATTCGCCAAGAGAGCTTTATGAATTGCAGCATTGGCTTTGCAACGCGTTTGAAACAGTATTTCCGTCAACGCCCAGTAGCGCACGCCGATAGTCACGCCATAGTTGCCAAAATCCTGAATGCCAACCTGCGGCGCACGTTTGTGGCTCACGCCTTCAATACTGCAGACGACCTGTTTTATCAGATCAACTGCGAAGTGCGGATCAGTGCTATAACTGAGAGTCAACGTGGTTTCGATGATGCTGTCAGTAAATGAATTGTGAATGATTTCGCCGACGATATGTTTGTTGGGGATCGTGATATACACGCCATCTTCATTGATCAATATCGTGCAGCCCAGTCTGACCTCGTGCACGATACCTGCCACACCCTGTACTGTTATGGTGTCGCCTACAACAAACGGACGTGTCACAACAATCGAAACTCCGGCACTGTAGTTGGATAACATTCCCTGCAGAGCCAAACCTGCGCCGAGTGAAAGTGCACCAACGGCCGCAACAAAAGGTGTGACACTAATACCGAGCTTGCCAAGGACGATGATCGCGACAATCCCGACCAAGAGAAACTTTACGCCTGCGCCAGCAAAGCGACTCAATGTAATGTCCACTTTGTGCCTGACCAGCAAGCCTTCTACAAAAACGCCAATCCTGCGTGCAATCATCAAACCGATAATCAGGATGATGATTGCGCCAAGTATCTGGAAACTATAATTAACGATGAATGCCGTAATCAGGTTATAGACATCCTGAAACTGTTCAATTTCGCCTTCCATTTAGCCCTCAACTATTCCGAAAAAATCGCTACCGTCTGACCACGACCAACCGGATTATTCCGGTTCAACCTCACTGCCATTGATAAATTTTGCAAACCGTCCACGCCTGCCATGAACCTGATCCGAACGCGGCCATGGCCAACCGCCAAACTGATCACGTTGATAGTCAGTGAACGCCTGCATGAGTTCGTTACGAGTATTCATTACAAATGGGCCATGCTGGGCGACAGGTTCGTTGATCGGCTTACCTTGTAACATTAACAATCGCGCTGGCGCTTGACCGTTACGAATACTGACTGACTGTTCTGGATTCAAACAAACACTATGCCTCACCTGAATCAACTGCCCTTCCACCTCGATATTGTTGCCTTCAAAAAAATAAAGGTTACGGTTTAATCCTGCTTCCGCCGCTGGTAACTCCCACTCTGCACCAGGCGCCAGATCAATCAACCACACTGCCACACCATTGACCGGATCAGCAGCCCAGGATGATGGAGGCGGAGAAAGTGCTTTGGTGCCCAGGTAATCCCCCGCAATAACTTCAACCTTGATCGCATTACCACTTGCGTCATGTGATTCAACAACTGGGAGATCTTTAGCCCAGAACATCGTGAAGTGAGGATCAACCAGCTTGTTGAAAGAAGGCAGATTCAGCCAAAGCTGGAACAGCAGTACGGGATTCTCTTTGTCCTGATTCAGCAGCGGAAACATTTCGCTGTGCTGAATACCCCTGCCAGCCGTCAGCCACTGCACGTCGCCGTTACCGTAACGACCTGCAGCACCCAGCGAATCGGCGTGATCCACAAGACCTTTCTGTACGATGGTGATCGTTTCAAAACCGCGATGAGGATGACCCGGAAAACCTGGAACACGATCACCATGATACATACGCCAACCATCGCGGATTTCAAAATCCATCCCGATGTTGCGGCCCACAAGTGACGCTGCCGGGCCCAACTCGGCATTACCTTTAGGAAAAAAATCTTCGTGAAAGGCACAAAACAAAAACGGGTCGGCAGTCTGCCACTGGAATCCCAGCGGCTTGATATCCAGTATCACGGTATTACCTCCAGCGCCTTCAGAAAGGGCGCAACAGAAATATACAACAAGGCAAAAACCAGAGCAGTAGACAGAACAAAACGCAGCGGGTTTTCCTTTATGAAGTCGGCAAAGCTTCGCGCTTTGCCTGCATTGCGCAGGTTTTCAAATTCGACTCGCGCACTGGCAAGACGTTGCTCTGCGTATTCGTCCAGCAGACTCTTTGCCTTTTCAAGCTGCGATTCATCACGCAGCCATAATGCAGCAAGCGAAATTCCGAAAGTGCCTGCTGTGGTTTCGTAGTATTCGATGGCATTACAGTCGAGCAAGTCATAAATTTCCACGAGCTCGTCGACGGGAACATTGCGCAGATTCATCAGCTTCACAGCCATGACAAGTTACCCTTCCTTGCGAATAACGGTGGCCTTCATCAAACCCCGTAGTAATAGGCTATCAAACGTCCGCAGGCTAGTGTGCCTATCCATATCGCTATCGACAGTAAGGCTGACAGCCTGACGCCAAATGGGACCCTGTTGAGAGTGTCCCAACGAAACTGGCTGCGAAACAGTACTGCGTGCATAAACAGCGCATTCAAGCCACCAAGCGGAATCAAAAGTAGTTTGATCAAAAAGGCAGGGTTGCCGGAATATTCGAGCGGCATGAACATAAACAATATCGCGCCACTGATCACCACGCCAAGAAACAGCCACCACAGACACGGCATGATGTGTTTCATCAAAAGTCCACTTGATACTGAACGATGAAAACCCAGCAGTCGCAGGTCAAGCATCACGATTCCCCCGAAGAACCCCCCCGTCATGACGATATGGAAAATTTCTGCAATGGGGAAACCCCAGAGCTGCGAATTAAGCCACTCAGTCAGGAAAGATTGGTTCAGGGTTTCAAACATCGGAATTTCCTGCAAAAGCCCGGATGTTAACCCAACTTTCGCGCAAACCTGAACGTCGGCTATTAAAAAAATATGTACTCACACTGGTCTTAACCGGGACTTATTCAGGCATGACGACTGTCAAACCTTGTGCTTTAATCTTGAGAACGAGATGTTCGCCCTGTCAGGAGACACTTATGCACCCAACTCTCACCTTACCTCTTATGTTGTCCAAAAGTGCGTTGTCCAAAAGAATTCTTGCTGTTGGCATATTGTTGACACTTTACGCCTGCGGTGGCGATCCAGAGCCAACCACAGATTCAGCCGCAACCGGAGCTGCGCCTGCAGCACCAGCAACTTCAGGCTACACATTGGTTGAGACCGTAGCGCGAACCAATGATGAGATCGTCATCCCCTACAGCAAATACAAACTCGATAATGGCCTCACACTTATCATTCATGAAGACACCTCCGACCCGCTGATCCATGTAGACGTCACGTACCATGTCGGATCAGCGCGCGAAGAACCACAACGCTCAGGCTTCGCGCATTTCTTCGAACATATGATGTTCCAGGGCTCCGAACACGTAGGCGACGATGAACATTTCAAGATTGTGTCCGAAGCTGGCGGCACCATGAATGGCACAACCAATAGCGACCGCACCAACTATTTTGAAACAGTACCCAGCAATCAGCTTGAAACGATGATGTGGCTCGAAAGCGATCGCATGGGTTTTCTGTTGAACGCAGTTACCGAGGAAAAATTTGAAATCCAGCGCGCCACCGTTAAAAACGAACGTGGCCAGAATGTCGAAAACGCGCCCTATGGTCGTTTCGGCGAGGTAAACAGCGCTGCACTGTATTCACCCGAACATCCCTATTCATGGCCGGTGATTGGTTATCCGGAAGATCTCGACGCTGCAACGGTTGATGACCTCAAGCGCTTCTTCCTGCGTTGGTACGGCCCCAACAATGCAACGCTGACAATCGGCGGCAACGTTGATGAACAGCAGGTACTGGATCTGGCAGTCAAATATTTCGGCGAGATTCCAGTCGGACCAACAGTAGAACCTGCGAGCTGGCCGGCTCCGGTGCTGGACGCGGATCGCTACGTTTCTTATGTCGATGAGAATATTCGCTTCCCTGCCCTGCTTTTTACCTGGCCTACCGTGCCACTCGAGCATCCTGATCGTGTTGCACTCGAAGCGTTGAACAACATCATCGGCGTGGGCAGAAAATCATTCCTGTACAAAGAATTCATCCTGACCCAGAAAGCCATCGAAGCCAGCGGCTTTAATGACACGGCGGAACTCGGCGGCACACTGACTTTCTTCGTGTTGCCATTTCCCGGCACATCATTGAGCCAGTTCGAGACAGAGATGCGTGCAGTGCTCGCGGGTTTCAACGCCGACTCAATCAGCGACGAAGATATCCAGATATTCAAGGCAGAACAGGAATCCGGCCTGATTAATAGCCTCGCAAGCGTGCGTGGCAAAGTGTCGCAACTTGCGTTCAATGAAACTTTCCTCGGCAACCCGAACAACATCCAGAAAGAACTGGCCGACATTCGCGCGCTTACCAAGGAAGATGTGCTGCGTGTATTCAATACCTACATCAAGGACAAACCCGCAGTCATCCAAAGCGTTGTGCCCGGTGCAACACCTGATGCACAAACCAAACCCGACAACTACACAGTTCCTGCACGACTGTCACGCCTGGAAAGTGGTGAAGCGCCACTCGAACTGCGCAACGTGAATTCCGCCTTTGATCGCGCGGTTAAACCAACTCCTGCCGCAAACCCGCTCGTCACTATGCCTGATTTCTGGCGTGAAACACTAGCCAACGGCATCGAAGTTATCGGTACAAGCTCGGCCGAAGTACCTGTGGTGAACATGCGTCTGGTATTCGAAGGTGGTCAGTTACTGGAGGAACCTGCCAAATTCGGTCTCGCGAGCCTGACGTCCCTGATGATGAATGAAGGCACAGAAAACTTCACCGCAGAACAGTTTGAAATTGAACTGCAGAAACTCGGCAGCAACGTTTCCGTCAGCTCGTCCGCGGAAGACACAACCGTGTCCATGCAAACCTTGCTGACCAACCTTGATCCTACCCTCGCGTTGCTCGAGGAAAGACTTTTCCGGTCCAAATTCACTGAGGAAGATCTGGAACGTCTACGTCAACAACAGATCGAATCACTGGAAGCCGCCAAGGAACAGCCCAGCAGTATTGCGGAAGATGTGTACCACAAGCTGCTGTATGGCAAGGACCACAACTTCTCGGTTTCCGGTGCAGGCGATGTCGACACACTGAAAAATATCACTCTCGAAGACGTGACCAGTTTCAGCCGCCAAAGTCTGGTATCACAGGCGCTTGATGTGACTGTTGTGGGCGAAATAAGTCAGCAGGATGTGTTGGCCAAGCTCGGTTTCCTGCAGAACCTGCCGAATGAAGACGTGAGCCTGCGCCCTCAGCCAGCAACACCTGAGCTTGCCGGCAACACACTTTACCTCGTCGACAAACCCGGCGCCGCGCAGTCAGAAATCAGGATCGGTTACATGGGTAATCTTACTTACAACCCGACCGGTGAATACTTCGAACGTTACCTCATGAACTACGTGCTTGGTGGTGCATTCAGCAGCCGCATCAACCTGAACCTGCGCGAAGACAAGGGTTATACGTATGGCGCGCGCAGCGGCTTCACCGCCAGCAAACTCGCGGGACCGTTTACCGCGTCAGCCAGCGTACGAACCGACACCACCGCTGATTCAGTAGTGCAATTCGTAAACGAGATCAAGGGATACAGAGAAACCGGAATCACTCCTGAAGAACTCGAGTTCACCAAGGATGCCATTGGCCAGAGTGAAGCACTTGATTACGAGACTCCGGGTCAAAAAGCCAGCTTGCTCGAACAGATCATCACTTATAATTTGCCGGTTGATTTCGTGCGCCAACAGCAGACGATTATCAACGGCCTGACCCAGGAACGTGTCATGGCTCTCGCGCAAACACATTTGCCACTCGATAAGATGATCATTCTGGTGGTGGGCGACAAAGCAGTTATCAATGAGTCATTAACCGCACTTGGCTACAACATCGTGGAACTGGATACCGAAGCCAATCCGGTGAACTGATCACTATGAACTAGTCACCATGACTAACTCTTCTCTGCGGCACCACAATGGCAGTTGTCATTGTGGTGCTGTCAGCTTCAAGATCTGGTCCGATTTTCCTGGACTTATGCGTTGTGATTGTTCGATCTGTAAACGCAAGAACGCCTTGATGGTCAAAGTGCGTGAGTCTGCATTTGTCTTGCTGCAGGGCGCAGACGCTCTCAGCGAATATCAATTCCACACCCGAACTGCACATCATTATTTCTGCAGTATCTGCGGCATCTATCCCGTCCATCGCAAACGTGTGACGCCAAATTTTTGCGGCATCGACGTCGGGTGCCTGAAAGATTTTGATCCAATCGGCATACCGATCCGCATGGCGATTGGCGCATGCATGAGCTGAAAAAATCGGGACAAAATTAATACGAAGCGTAGTGCGAGCGGACCACTGCCTCTAATTCCTTGAAACGGGGCATCAAGGTTTCCACGCTGGGCACGTGACAAACACCCGGCATCGGGCTGAACATTTTCTGTTGAGTTGGAAATGCGGAAAACATTTTTTCGCCCATAACGAACGGAACAACAGGATCTTCCGTGCAGTGAAACATAAACACTGGCACCGTTATTTTGCTCACGAGGTCCAGGCTTTCGAATCGCTCACGCGCGAGCCTTCCAACAGGTAGCCAGGGATACTGCGACCTGGCGACATCCAGGATACTGGTATAAGCCGAATCCAGCACCAATCCACCTGCGGCATGTTCGCTGCTGAGCCAGACCGCAATGCCAGTACCAAGTGATTCGCCGAAAACGACAATACGTTCAGGCGTATATTGATCACGAAGCCATTCATACGCCGCCACTGCATCAAGCCGCAATCCTGCTTCACTGGGTTTGCCGCTCGAACCGCCATAACCCCGCCAGCTCACACCAAGCAAACCTGCGCCGTCTTTAGTTAATACACCAAAACGTTTATCACGGCTCAGCAAGGTTTCGGCGTTGCCCTGGAAATACAGATAAACCACTTGTGTGGCATCACGCGGCGGCACCCACCATGCCTGAAGGGTTTCGCCGTCCGACGTCGCCAGATCCACATTGGTCGCGAAGGGTACGGAAGCAACTGATTCAGCGACATCAGTCGTATCGATGCTGTAAAGAAACCGCGCTTGCATGAAATACATGAAGAGACACGCGGTTATATAAACCGCTGCTACGGCAATTAAAATTTTCTTCATCCACGACAGGATGAAAACTTTGGCGCGCATATCGGAAGGTGCCTGGAAAGTGCTTTGGTGAGTGCTCTGGAAAGTAAGCTGAAAACTACCCAGAAAACCACATTGAGATACTCTGGATGTTGCAACTAAATGACGACGGATTTTAACTGGATTGCAGCGACTAAATCTGTACGACTCTTTCAACAGTCCACCATAAACTGCAGCTTATCACCGCGAGCGCCATAACGGGCATTGCCATGGTGCGATAATAAAACTGCCTGCTCAGCAACAGCAACAGCGGAATACACGGCAACACTATCGCCAATTGCCCAAGCTCAACACCCAGATTAAAACTCAGCAGGCATTCAATAAAATAATCTGCTGGCAACTCGAGTCCACTCAAGGCTGTCGCGAACCCAAGCCCGTGTAAAAGCCCAAAGCAGAACGCGATTCGCCAATGCCCCTTATCAAACATAGGCAGCAGTATGTTGAGCCCTGCAAGCACTACTGAAATAGCGATCAGTGTTTCTATCAATGCAGGTTCAAACGCCGGCTGGTAGATGCTCGTGCCAATCAATGTGATCGAATGTGCGACGGTAAAAGCCGTAACAAGTTTCAATACTTTAACAACAACCGTCTTCAACGTGTCGGGTGTGCTGCTCTGCAGATTCGTTCGTGTGCCGAACAAGGGAAGAAGTAACGCCAGTAGAAACAACAAATGATCGTAACCCGTCCAGATATGCCAGACGCCTTCTTCAACAAACGTCAGCATGTATGTGAATGTCGATAGATTGCCAATCTCGATGTTGAACTGTTCCTGCCCCGGCGCGAACACAAAAACCGCGGAGCTTTCATCCGACTGCAGTTTCATAAGACCACGATGGGCCGCATCGGCGGCAAACAACAAGTGATAGTCCACGGCTATATGCGTCGCGGTCTCAGGACATTCTGCGTGTAATGGTATGAATAAATAGTTGCCGGCAGCCAGGTTTTGAATCTGGAATTCACCGAGTTCTATCTGACAAACGCCGCTCTCGTGGCTGATCTGCAGACCCGCGCCGACATAAGCTGTGATCTCGTCACGTGCACCTTTCACTTCACCCCAGGTCAACTCGCTATTGTGGTCAGCATCGATGTTGCTAATGAGCGGAAGATCTTCAAGCCTCAACTGCAACGCACCGCTGAGATTGCCGGGAGTTTGAACGAGATCCAGAAACGCGTTGTTGCGCGCATGTGCAGATACATTCATCGAATGCAGACAGAAGAGCAATAGCAAAACCCAGCGCGTCATTGCTCAGTTTTCTC
>JAZKES010000016.1:120281-121820 GCA_040386995.1 Pseudomonadota bacterium
GAATGCAGACAGAAGAGCAATAGCAAAACCCAGCGCGTCATTGCTCAGTTTTCTCCTTCTGCTATGTTCGACGTCCCAACGTCGCGTGCTTCCAGTAAAGCACTGATCCTCTGGTCCTCTAGTCCAGTTGTAGCAATCCAGTCTTTTGCCAACGTAATTTCACTCACACTGTCTGCCGCAACGGCCGCTCGCACCAACAGCAGCAAATCACCGGGTTCTTTTTGGTATTGCCAATTGGCTAGTGCTGCTTTAACCGCTTCGGAGGCGTGTTGCGGTGTTTGCAGAAGAAATCTCGCGTATTCCTTGTTTGGAAAATTTTCCGCGCGTGTTTTTGCGACGGCAAAAACATCTTCCAGTTCCCGATGCTGCGCGGCGTATGCGGCAGGCTGACCACTCTCTCCCAGTGCTTCGAGATGTTTGACCTGCAATTCCAGCGTCATAACCTGGGCCGGAAGTTGCTCGAGCAGAGTTAACACCTCTCCAAAGCGCCGTTGCTCCAACAGAAAGTCCGTATATTGCAAAACGGCGTACATATTGTCCTCGTCCTGCGCCAGCACAAGTTCGTAATAACTTTCTGTTTCATCAATCAATCCGAGCCGATGGGTAACCGTAGCGAGAGTCAGCATCAGCTCAAGATATTCGGCGGGCGAAAAATAAGCCTGGTAACTCCCGAGGTTTTTTAATTGTATATAAACCGGTCGTGCCTGCCCTGTTACAGAGGCGACTTGCGCAACGCAGTTCGCCGCTATCGCCGAACTCACGATTGGTATAAGACTCTGGCAGTCCAGTCTTACAGCAGCGTAGTCGCCGAGCACAAGATTGATCTGCACACGCTGCATGAGTGCAGCGTAGTTTGCGGGCTCTGCGGTCAGCACAAAATTCAGCAACTCGAGCGCTTTCGAAAATTCATGGTTGTGTTGTCTGATCACCGCAAGCATGACGTACACGTCGATTGGAATTTGCGTGGCCTTCTCTTCGTTCACCCATGGACTGAGTAAAGCTTCGGCCTGCCCGAACGCGTCTTCATTTGCCGAGTCATAGGCGATCGCAAGCAATTTTTGCGCGCGGCTAATACGTTCTGCGTCACTCAATGTTGCAGATGCCAATGAACGCGATGCAACGTCGATACTTGCTGTTTTCGGCAAGCTGATCAGCACCTCATCATCGCTGGCCGGTGTGAATGGCGCGGCGTACACACTGGCCGGTGGCAAATACATCAAACTTGTTAACAGTCCAGCCGTCAAAAAACGCAGTGAAGCAGTGGCGAACCACTGCTTCAGCTGCGCAGTTACTGTTATGTCGAGCTTCAGCAGCGACATATTAGTTGCTGCCGGCACCCGGCAAAGGAACATTCAGATATGGAAACGCTGTCGAGAAGTCCGCGGAGTGCACAGTCGTTTGATCCGTGAACGGCACCGCGTTGTTTGGTGCAATGGCCGCGTCAGGATTCAACGCGCCCATCATGACCCTGAGCTCGATGTCCACGATGTCATCGCCTGGACGACGACCATTGGGGAATCCCGCGAGATCGCTCCCCAA
>JAZKES010000016.1:121920-128566 GCA_040386995.1 Pseudomonadota bacterium
TCGCTGCTATTAAACTTGTCCTTGTCTGGCAAACCAATAATCACCTCGTTAACCAATGGAAAGCCCAAGCGCGACACCTGCACCATATTGCTGCCGTTTGTCGCCATGCTGGAAGTGGTCCATGCGCCAATGACCGGATCTGCAGTTCTCGCCACACATGAGATCGGCACTTCCACTGCTATGGAGGTAATGTTCTTGCCTGCAAGCGGATTGTCGACAGCGTCAACTGCGCCAAGGGGGTTAAGATTCACTAAGTCAAAAATCGGCCCTACGTTTACCGCAAAACCTTCCTGGCGCTGGCCAACGAACATTTTTCCGTTAGTTGCACATCCTGGGAAAGTGACGGGATAAATATGATTGTTCGCATACGCCCCATAATCAGCAATCGACTTGGCGCCAATGTTATCAACAGGTTTTCTAAACGTAGTGGCGCCAGTCGATGCGTTCTTGATGGCAGTACCGGCCGAGCTACGGCGCTCGCCAAGAATAACTTTGGCAGTGTATTCCTGCCGCACGTTTACGGCGTCAGTGGCATTTGCGCCCGGACCAATTGCACCTGCGTTTATGAGTGGAATAGCGACATTTTTGCCTCCGACGGGAACAGTTACGCCGTTCAGAATGGTCGCAAAATCAAAACTTAACGTTATGTCTTCTTTGGAATCACCATTGTTGTCGATATGAATCTCGTAAACCGCTTCTGGCTCCAGGTTGAAGTAGTTAGGTCCGCCACCCGGTTCCTGCAACGGATAATAATTGGCAATGAACGTTATGTAATTTTCGCGACCCGGCTCGTAGCTGCGAAACATATAAAAGTCCGTGCCATCCAGAGCTGGCATGGTCGAGATATACGGCGCCTCGCGGTGACTGGATGCCGCCACGTGCAATGTTGTGCCCATAAGAAGTGAACCAATGAGCATGCTTAATATTTTCTTCCGCTGTGTATGCATTTCCCTTACCTCTGCAGTAATCAAATCATGGAGCTCGCAACATGCGACTCACTTCTATTTACGCAGCCAGATGACAACCGGATCTAAAAATTTACCTCGAGACAAATTTTTGAAAATATTCTGCACACATGAGGTGTTCACACCTACCGCCGGCATGCGTGGGTCATCGAGCCTTCATCGACGGGTTGCCCAGGTTTAGACAAAGCTCTACGGTAACTTTTTATCCATAGCCTGACGGCACACCGCTAGGCACTTCTGGCCATACGCAAGTGAATGCAAACTGGATTAATGAAAGCTCCGCTTGATCCATGAAAAATTGCCGTGATCCTGGCGCGGTGACTAGAATTATGGCCATCGATTGGATTTTTGCGTGGTATGTTCATCAGAGGATTTTCAGGAAACAAAAAGCTGCAGTGGTTCCTGAAACTCACTAAGGTGGACGCGAGGTAGACCTGCGTTTATGCTCCGGTTAAGCGGAATATTTTTACCATCCATACCATAATCAGGTTTCATCCAGGTACCACTTAGGCAACTCCTGAGTAGTTGCCTGGAATTGCCGGTGTCCGGAAAGTCTCGATATGATATAAAAAATAACTCTGCTTAAAAGATAGCCGCTGCCTGATGGACATCTAACCTCGTCCCACGCGAGAAGAAATCAGCTGGAATGCAGGAATAATGGAGATCGCGTTATGGAAAACTCAAAACAACTACGCCAAACCCTCGCAGACACAGACCAGCGTTTGCAGTGTGTTCTGGATCTTGTCGTGGACTATTACTGGGAAACGGACAAAGATCAGCACTTCACAATGATACGTTTTGCACGCAGCCCCGGGGCAACACGTGACGCCGAAAAATTCCTCGGCAAAACATTTCGTGACCTTGGCGATGTTTCTCTCGCGTCAACTATTGCGTGGAACAAACTCGATGCACTCGTCATGGAACGCCAGGCGATCCACAACTTTATAACCTGGCAATCTGATCCCACACTAGGCATGCGTTATTTCAGCATCAGTGGTCAGCCAATCAATGATGAAAATGGCAACTTCAAAGGCTACTGCGGCACAGTCCGGGATGTCACCACTGAACAACAAAATGCTGATTACGCCAGTTCGTTTGAACTAGCAGCCGTCGGTATCGCCCACATAGGTGCCAATGGCAAATTTCTGCATGCTAATCGTAAGTTGTGCGAGATGCTGGGTTACGGCAGGGATGAATTGCTCAAACTCACTGTAAAGCAGATATCACATCCCGATGATGAGCGAGTCACCGATGAGATAAGAGCAAAGCTGCGTTCCGGCGAAATCGAATCCTTCAGAATCGAAAAACGTTATTTACACAAAAATGGTACTGCGATCTGGGCATCGTTAACCATAGCGGTAAAGCGCGATCTCAATGGGGATCCACTTTATGATGTTTCCGTCGTCGAAGACATTACCACACGCAAGGCTGCAGAAGACCAGGTCCAGTATCTCGCTACTCACGATGGCATGACTGGCTTGCCCAACCGCTCTCTGTTCCTGCAGCTATTAAAAAATGCGATCGACTATTCATCTCGCTACAAACATACGTTTGCAGTGCTGTTCATCGATCTGGATCGCTTCAAGCAAATTAACGATTCACTGGGGCACGAGGCTGGCGACGTTCTGCTTAAAACTGTCGCGCAGCGTTTTCGCAATTGTTTGCGCTCCAGTGATGTGGTGGCTCGGCTGGGCGGTGATGAATTCGTGGTGCTCGCGCAGCGCGTGAGCAATCCGAACCAGGTGATTGTGGTAGCACGCAACTTGTTGGCCGCAGCGATGAAGCCCGTGCAGATCATGGGACATGACTGCCGCGTTACTGCGAGTGTCGGCATCAGCATGTATCCGGCCGACGGCAAAGATGAACAAGCACTGATGGTGAATGCCGACCTCGCTATGTATCTCGCCAAGGAAGAAGGCAAAAATAACTTCCAGTTCTATTCTCCTGATATCAAATCCCATTCAGTCGAAAAATTTCTGCTCGAATCGCATTTACGCAGTGCACTTGAACTAAAGGAGTTCTGTGTGCACTACCAGGCGAAGGTCAATATTCAATCGGGCGAGATCAAGGGCGTTGAAGCATTGCTGCGCTGGAACAATCCAGTACTCGGCTCGGTTTCCCCTTCTCAATTCATACCAATCGCCGAAGAAATGGGGCTGATTATTCCGATCGGCAGATGGGTGCTTCTGCAAGCCTGTCTGCAAAATATTGCCTGGCAAAAAGAAGGGCTGCCGCCCATCTGTATTTCTGTAAACCTCTCGCCTCGGCAATTTAATGATACTGACCTGATTCATTACATCAGGGACATTCTCGTGAATACTGATATGGCCCCTCACCTGCTAGAGCTGGAAATTACCGAAACCATAGTGATGACCAACGCCGAAAAAACCATCCAGAAGCTGATGGAACTCAAGTCCATCGGCGTGAGAATTGCTATTGACGACTTCGGCACTGGCTATTCTTCGCTATCACAGCTGAGGAAATTTCCTGTCGATACCTTGAAAGTAGATCGCTCATTTATTCGCGAAATTTCCCTGCATGAAGAAGATCGCGCAATCACGCAGGCAATCATCGCGATGGGCAAAACGCTGGGGCTGACCGTTGTGGCGGAGGGTGTCGAAAATTCGGCACAGCTCAATTTCCTCAGCAATAATGCCTGTGATGAAATGCAGGGCTTCTATTTTAATAAGCCGGTATCGCCCGAAGAATTATCGCGATTTATGCATGAGCATGTGCCGTTGCAGTTCGAATGATGGGCTCAGTTTCATCGGAAATGCTGGCCTGTTTCATCTTTGCGAGTTTAGATCGGATCTGATTTAACAGTTGTTGCGCGATTCAACTTGAAGGGGATTCTTTTGCCATGCCAGCCCGGCTGGAGTGGTGCGCAAGCATAAGGTTATACTCGCGCTGCGCCGAAAATCATCAGCTGCCGCCTTCAGCAGGGTAAAGGCATTGTCGTCATCTCCGCTGTTGCTTATTTGCTATTTACATTGCTATCTACGTTGCCGTCTACCGACATCAAGGCCTTCAAACTATCGTGACTCACATCCTTATCACCACGGGTCCGGAATCCTGCGGCAAGACAACCCTGGCTATCCAGCTTGGCAAAAAGTTGCACGCTCCGGTGGTGACTGAAGCTTCCCGCGACTGGCTCAATGAGCGTTATCGACTGGAACCCGGTTACCAATACCAGCAAAACGACCTGTTGACTATTGCGCGCTTGCAACATGCGCGCGAACAGGAAGCGCTCGCACACAATTCGCGGTATCTGGTTTGTGATACTGACTTGCTGGTTATCGTGATCTGGAGTGAAGTGGTATTTGGTAACTGCGATAGCGAAATCATTGATCTGCTACATCACACACTTGCTACCACAAGACGCACTTATCTTCTGTGTGACCACCATATCCCGTGGCAATACGATCCACTTCGAGTCAATCCATTCGACAGGGATGTATTGTTCGCGCTTTATCTCGCAAAGCTTGAGAGTTTAGGTGCGGAATTTATTACAGCGTGCGGCAATAAAAGCGAGAGAGTAATGCAGGTGCTGCGCGATATCGCGGCACCTGCATAATCCGGTTAGCGCAGCGAGATGTTGCCGCCCTGGACTGATACCTGTGAACCTGTGCTGATACCACTTGCATCAGGTACGTTGATAACTTGTTGTTGGCCTGACTCCATATCGATCACAACTTCATAATAGGTTGTGCTGTTGCGATTTTTTTCGATGTTGTTGCCAAGTACTGCACCGCCGATTGCGCCAGCGACAGTTGCGATTTTTTTACCGGAACCTCCGCCAACCTGATTGCCTGCGAGACCGCCAACAATCGCGCCAATAGCACCACCAACTCCTGTGCCCTGGCCTTGCTCTGCAACCGCAGTGATCGAACGAACTACACCACATGAATTACATACTACCGGAGCAGGTTCTGGCGCGCGCTCCGCAACTTGTACTGCTTCTGTTGAAGCCGCGGCATCAGTGCCGGCAGGATTCTGTGGATTACACGCTACCAGCGCGAATACGGCAGCGCCCGCTAATACAAGCGTAACTAGTTTCAGATTCATGAGTTCTCCTTAAATGATGGGATAAAACTAAACATTCGACGTTCACAGTGGATTATTCGTCACCAGCAAACAAAGAATGAGACTGACACAACATTCACAGCCTGGATAATGTTGCGAGTTATACGGCCAATGCGCCTTGTGAAATGTGACTGGCCTTATATCAGGATGTAACAACCCTGGGTTGGAAAAAGCAGTTTTTCGCAGAGAGATATGGAAATTAATCCATGCAAAACTACTGAATTCCCAAACGGATTATATACCGTAGACATCGCCCGCCACTACGCATTAATACTAACAGCACAGCCAGATCAGACACTGTATGTTCGATCACACTGCTGAAAAATTTTGCGCGACAGATTTCCGGCGGATATTTTGAGGAATAGCACTATCTGTTGGCGCAGCCCGACACATTCATTACAACGATGAACATGAAGTTGCGCTGCGCACGCATGAGTGTCGTCATAACACGACACTTTGCGGAATAAAATATCGCATGTATCCTCACTCGATCCGAATTAAAGCCATTCAGTTGGACTACAACATTGCAAGCACACAGCAAATCAGAAATTCATTATTCTCACCGTAGTGGTTGGCTGCGTGCCGCAGTACTCGGCGCCAATGACGGTATCGTTTCCACTGCGAGCCTTATCCTCGGCGTCGCTGCAGCGAACGTTGCGCGCGAAGATATCCTGCTCGCAGGAATGGCAGGTTTGGTCGCGGGCGCAATGTCGATGGCAGCAGGTGAATATGTGTCTGTCAGCTCGCAGTCCGATTCCGAAAGAGCTGACCTCGACAGAGAGCGCGAAGAGTTGGCCAACAACCAGGAATTTGAGCATCGGGAACTCGCGATGATTTATATGAAACGTGGCCTTGATGCACAGCTGGCCAGACAAGTAGCAGAACAATTGATGGCTCACGATGCGCTGGATGCACACGCGCGTGATGAACTCGGACTGACCGTAGCTAATTCAGCACAACCCTTACAAGCAGCGGTCACATCTGCGTGTACATTCGCAAGCGGTGCTGCAATGCCTCTGGTGCTGGCCGCAACTATGCCATTAGCGATTATGGTTCCGGTTGTGGCGAGTGGTTCGCTCGTAATACTTGCGACACTCGGCGCGTTGGCAGCGCGTGCAGGCGGTGCAAGAATACTCACAGGTGCGGTACGTGTTGCGTTATGGGGAGCCTTCGCAATGGCGGCAACCGCATTGATCGGTAAATTGTTTGGTACGCTGATCTCATAGAACAGAAATTTGCCGACAACAACCTCTGAAAGCGGTGCACTATGCAAGCTGCAAGAAAGGTCGCGTTTCCCGGCTTTTTTGCACAAAAATCATCCCGATACTTATTTTCAACGCGACTCAAGTTTTGATTTAAAGGCGCACATATGTTCGGCATGTCCACATGTGTTCGACGTCATCGTCATGTACCAGGTATCAATCAATAAAATCTCCTCTGCTTTTTTCATATGATGCAAACATCAAATGAAATTTTTCCTTCTGATTTTATGCTTCGACGCACATTTTTATTTTGGCTATTACTACCTGATCGATGGTGATAAACTGCGCGTGTCCTAAGGGGTGGCTTCGGCCTGAGATCAAACCCTTTGAACCTGA
>JAZKES010000017.1:0-1819 GCA_040386995.1 Pseudomonadota bacterium
ACATTGCAAGCTTGATGAGCATGATTCAGCTGTTGGAGCAGTTTTGATGCTGTATGTCCTGTACTGCGCCAACCTGCAGAATCGGAGCGCACGAGCAGTTTCCAGGATCAACGTTTGCTTTTTGTTACATCCTGAAGGACGTCGTTATGCTTTTCTGTTTGGCATGAATACACCCATCGCCGGGAACAATGCCCTTACTTCATGGAGTTTTTGTTTTTCTTTTTGCTTTTATTGAACAGCCAATAGATAACAAGCCCCCCGACGATTGCGCCACCTCCCACCCCGTATACCAGAGGTTCGAACTGCGTAAGAAGGGCTACAACCATAATTATGCCCACAACCGGCAATACCGGAATTCTGCCGATCGCAAACGGCACACGAAAAGGTCGCTCCTTATCAGGCTCCGTCAGGCGTAGCCTGATCATCGAAACCTGCACCGCCGCAAATACCAGCAGCACGCCGAATGAAGACACACTCGCAATGATCTTGATTTCCCCGAGCGGCAGCAGCAGGCAAGCAGCGGCAAACAACACCAGTGCAGCTACCCACGGTGATTTGCGACCGGGCAAGGTGCGAGAAAGTAGCGTCGGCATATCGCCACTGCGCGCCATGCCAAACAACATACGACTGATACTGATCAACGAAATGAGTGCCGTGCTTGCGGTCGCAAACAATGCTGCAACAGCCAGCGCGTCACCACGCCATGGTGCGACAGAGCCTGCTGCATCACTGAGTGGCGATGCGCTGTTGCCGAGATCGATATTGGCACTCAAACCGATAAACGCAAATGCAACCAGCACGTACAGGGCGGAGGTGATCAGCACACTGATGAGTAACGCGCGCGGCACAGTGCGTGTTGGATCTTTTGTCTCCTCCGACAAATTCGCGACATCTTCAAAACCGATGAAGATAAAAAAGATCAGCGCGGTAGCCGTGAAAATCCCACCCGCTTTCCAATCATCACCACTGGCCAACGCAGTGCCCGGCTCACCTCCCGTAAAGCCAGTCCAGATCAGCAGCAATAAACCCGCGACTTCGATGCAGATCAGCCCGATGCTGACCCATGTGGATTGACTGATCCCTGCAATGTTGATGACGGTGCAGACACTGAGCAGCACGAGCGCGGTGATCGCTTCAGGTGCCATCCAGAAAACACCGAGATAACCCGAGAAAGCCAGCGCCACGGTAGCTGACGTTGCCGCTGCGTTGATCGCAATCAGGTAACCGGCCATGAATGAAAACACAGGCTGCTCAGGAAACGCCGCCTTCAGAAAATTGTATTCGGCACCCGTGTTCGGAAACATGGCGACAAGTTCCGCGTATGACAACACGGTTAGGAACGCGGCGATACCCGCAAGAATGAAACTGACCCAGAGTTGCGCGCCAGCTTCGACAGCAGCGGCACCGATGACGGAGTAGATGCCGGCACCTACCATCGTGCCGACGCCATAAAAAATCAATTGAGGAAGTGTGAGTGTGCGCTTGAGCTGTTCATTGGCCATTAGTTTTCGCCTGTTCCTTGGCTGTTTTCATTCTTGTTCGCGCTTATTCGCAAGCCATCATAAGTCGTCCTGAGTTATGGCCACGTGTCACGCGCACTCGTCGAGATGTGTAACAACATCGATGACTTCGCAGCCTACCGCACTCACATGAGAGCCTTCAACACGAGGGTGCTCAAGGGTGATTACGACAGGAGCATCTTCGCGATAGAAGTATCCTCACAATAAAAGTGCTTCCGGGACAGAAGCGCCTTCAATAGAGGGCCCTGCAACTACGCAAGGTCGGGCGGCAGTTTTACGTAACGCGCCAATATCCCGGT
>JAZKES010000018.1:0-1038 GCA_040386995.1 Pseudomonadota bacterium
CTCACTGCTGCCACCACCACTGACCGTCAGTACGATATATTGCTTCCCGTTATACAGATAACTTGCGGGTGTGCCGCTTTGCGAATTCGGCAATGCCACTTCTGCAATGGTCGCGCCTGTTGCTTTATCGTGAGCCCGCAACAGTGCTTTTCCTCCTGGACCTTCGCCACTGAACAACAGCGTTTTTGTCAGCAGAATTCCCGAGCGATTCGCAATTCCTGTACGCGGCAATTCCACACCAGCGAGCAGCGGATGATTCGCAATATTCGCGGGGGTATCGGCGTTGGGTATCCACCACAGGTGTTCGCCGTTATTCAAATCGATGGCAGTGATGCGACCATACGGCGGCGTCATGATGGGTAACCCTTCGACGTCGAGACCACCGCGTAATCCTTGAATGTAATCCACGCTCGATGCATCACCACCCGGCACGAGACCAAGCACCGTGAGTGCGGTACGCGAGGGCACATACAGAATTCCCGTGTCAGGATCGAAAGCGCCACCTTCCCAATTTGCACCGCCCGTTGCGTGTGGCAAATGCAAAGTACCTTGTGTGCCATCGGGATCTTCCGCGAGTGACGGCGGCGTGAACAGTTCACTCATGCGAAATGGCGCAACTGCGGCTTTGGCTTTCGCAAGCAGTTCAGGTGTGTAGTTGATGAGATCCGCTTCGGTAAACCCTTGACGATCATACGGTGCGGGCTTGCTTGGGATTGGTTGCGTTGGCGATGTTTGTTCACCTGGCACATCCGATTGCGGTACGGGTGTTTCGACGATGTCCCAGATCGGTTCGCCGGTTGCGCGATCAAACACATACGCCATCGCCTGTTTCGTGAGCTGCACGACAACTTTTCTGCCATCGGGCAAGTCAGCAAGAATTGGCGCGGAGGGATTGTCCCAGTCCCAGATATCGTGATGAATCAACTGAAAATGCCAGCGCCTTTCGCCCGTGCGGTAATCAACTGCAACAAGCGAATTCGCAAATAAATTATCGCCGGGTCGCGCTCCACCGTAATAGTCACTCGTCGCAGTTTCTAC
>JAZKES010000019.1:0-1204 GCA_040386995.1 Pseudomonadota bacterium
AACTAACAAAAAACGTATGCGGGTTTACTGTCATGAGCGAAATTTTTTCGCTTCAGTAGAAGAAATTCCAGTCTATTGCTTCAGCAACCACTTAAGTCTCGGTAGGTTAACCGCAGCGCGCTGAATTCCCGCATTTTCTCCCTGTTACGTTAGCCCCATCCTGCAATACCCTTTCATGAAAAGTGTGACGTAGTTAACGCGCTTGTACATGCGTCGTGAAAATTTTCCTCAAGCGAAACATCCTGCGCGACGTAAATGTTTATGTCGGCGGTGTTTTGCCTCACTTCAGAGACCAGATAAAAAATCTCTAAAGTAAAGTGAGACTCCAGCCGTAACTGATATCGACGGCGTGATGAATGCCGGACTACCACTAACGTAAGCTCCCTCGAAGGTTTGATAACCTCAGGGACATAGAGGATGAAACCATGCCACAAGTTATTAATACTAACATCGCGTCTTTGAATGCTCAGCGTAACCTGAACAAATCACAAGGCGCTTTGAACACTTCTCTGCAACGTCTTTCTTCTGGTATGCGTATCAACAGCGCCAAAGACGACGCGGCAGGTCTTGCTATCTCCGAGCGTTTCACTGCACAGATCCGCGGTTTGAACCAGGCAGTACGTAACGCCAACGACGGAATTTCACTTGCCCAGACTGCTGAAGGCGCTCTTGGCGAAGTAACAAACAACTTACAGCGTGTACGTGAACTTGCAGTACAGTCCGCTAACGCAACCAACAGCAACTCTGACCGCGCAGCAATGCAGCAGGAAGTTTCACAGTTGATCTCTGAGATCGACCGTGTTGCTGGCCAGACCAATTTCAACGGCGTAAAACTGCTTGATGGCAGCTTCTCTGCACAGTCTTTCCAGGTTGGTGCAAACGTTGGTGAAACAATTGCTATCAGCACAATCATTGACTCAACCAAAGCTGGTCTGGGTCTTGACACCGGTTCTGCTACCAAAACTTCTACCACTTCAGTTGGCTCAGCCGCTCTGGTTGAAGGCGACCTGACGATCAACGGCGTTGATGTTGGCGCAGTTGCTGCCGACGCAGCCGCAATTGCTACTGCAATTAACGGTACCGGTTCAAACGTTGCTGCTACCGCAACCAACGTACAAACGATTGCGTTCACCAACATTGTTGGTTCAACACTGAGCCCAACAGCTTCTACTGCAGCTACAGGTTTCACCGACATCGTAGTTGA
>JAZKES010000020.1:0-18415 GCA_040386995.1 Pseudomonadota bacterium
GCACACTCTCATTCTTTCGTCATTCCCGCGCAGGCGGGAATCCAGTTTGTTGATTTCCCTGGATGCCCGTCCCCGCCTACGCGGGGACAAGCTCTAACAACCGCGGGTATGACGTAATTTGAATTAATCAGTAGAGTCGACTCCACAACTCATTCAGCAAAAGCATCGATAAATCCGGGATGCTCTCACGCAATGTCGATCATGCGACCGTTGCAGGACTTATGCAGGTGCCATATGAACCATCAACGATACACTCGGAGAAAGCAGCCCCGGATGCTAAACTGCCGACCATATCGCACAGCATTACCCGCCGACCGCCGGTGGTTGTCGCCGTAATCGCGATAGTCGCCATAACCAAGCCCTGATACCAGCAATCACCATATCGATGCACATGACAACCATACTGCAAGCACTGCTTGGCCTCGTGCTCGTAAACCACCTGATGTTTGATGTGGTGACTGTCGGCGCAAACAAGTCGACGGCAAGTCGCTTGGTGTTGGGTAAAGCATTGTTTATTGCGCGTACTACCGCTGCGGTTTTTCTAGTTACTCTTTTCATCGCTAGTGTTCTGGAAAAACTGGTGCTTGTTCATGTTGCGAACAGGCTTTTATCGACGCTGGTATTTGTAGTGTTACTCGCCACCGTTCTGCAAGTAATAGCGATACTCATGGTTAACCGCACGCTTTTACACAAGCAGTCGATGGGACTGTTTCTGCTACTCATCTTTTTCAACTGCGTGATCATGGGTGTCACCTTGCCCGTCGATATCAACAACATGACCTTGATCGACGTATTTGCATCGGGTGTAGCACGTTGCGCAGGTTTCGCGCTTCTGCTCGTATTGTTCACAACGTTACGAACGCGACTTGCCGGCGCTGACATTCCCGCAGCATTACGCGGCGCGCCCGCAACTCTGCTTGCAGTCGCGCTGTTATCCATGACGTTTATGGGTTTCGCGGGTTTGATATGAATCTGCCGCTGATCAATATTCCGTTCACATTGTTCGCTCTGCTGTTGCTCGCCATTGCACTGACCGCGTCGCACCGAGTTGCGCAAAACTATCTGCGTCGAACAAACAAACCCGATGTCGATGCGATAGATGCGCTACTTCCGCAAACCCAGTGTGGCCAATGTGGTCATCCGGGTTGCAGGCCTTATGCCGAAGCGATTGCGAATGGAAGTGAGATCAACAAATGTCCACCGGGTGGAGCGCGTACGATCGACGCATTGGCGCAACTGCTGCGCGTGCAACCATTGCCGCTGGATCCGAGCCACGGTGTGGAAGCTACGCGTAAAGTCGCAGTGATTCGCGAAGCTGAATGTATCGGCTGCACCAAATGCATCGCAGCATGTCCCGTGGATGCAATCCTCGGCAGCGCCAAACATATGCATACGGTTATTGCGCGCGAATGTACGGGCTGTGATTTATGCGTCGAACCATGTCCGGTAGATTGCATCGATATGGTCGAAGCCCAAACGTTAGCGCAGAGCTGGCATTGGCAGCGTCCCGAGGCATCACGACACATCGGCGAGGCACACAAGATTATTGTGTGTCAGGGAGCCCTGCGATGACCGCGGAAAGTTCTCGCAAAATCTGGCCACTTCCCGGTGGTGTCTATGTGGAAGCAAACAAGGCTCCATCATTACGTGCGCCGGTCACTTCACCGCCGCTGCCGCATCAACTAGTGATTGCACTTACCCAGCCTGCTTCGATCTCTCCCATCTTGTGCGCCGCGGAAGGCGATTACGTATTGAAAGGTCAGGTACTCGCGCATGGTTCATCAGATGCCGGCATCAACATTCATGCATCCACGTCGGGCACCATAATCAGGATTACTCCACACGCGGTTCCGAATACATCCGGCGAGCACGAACTCTGCGTTATTCTGCAACCTGATCGCGAAGAACGCTGGACCAGAATGGCGCCTGTAGAAAATTTCACCGAGTGTTCGAGCGAGCTACTTTATGCACGCATAAAAGACGCAGGAATACGTGGCCTTGGTGGAGCTGCGTTTCCTACGCACGCGAAATTAGTTGGCGCCACAAACATTCACACACTTGTACTCAACATAAGCGAATGCGAGCCATTCATCAGTTGTGATGAAGCACTCGTTCATAAATATCTCAATGAAGTCATCACCGGCACGCAGATTCTGTTACATGCCAGTGGCGCGACTCGCTGCCTGATTGGCATCGAAGACAGCAAACCAGCGGCGATTCGTGCGCTGCGCGCGGCGTTGTCCGATCCACGTATCGAACTTGTGGTAGTGCCAGCGCTGTATCCTTCCGGTGCCGAACGGCAATTAATCTACAGTCTGACTGGAGTTGAAATTACTGCGGACACCTTGCCTGTCGAGAAAGGTTTCCTTTGCCACAATCCAGGCACTGCGCTTGCCGTAATGCGCGCAGTGATACACGGCGAACCGATGATTAGCCGCGTGACTACCGTTACAGGGGCCGCACTTGCAGCACCCGCAAATTACGAAGTGTTATTCGGCACCCCGATTAATGAACTGTTACAACTATGCGGCGTAGACAACGAAAACCTGAGTCGCCTGATCATCGGTGGTTCCCTCATGGGCACGCAGATCACGAGCGCAGAAGTTCCTGTACTGGCTTCAACCAACTGCATCCTTGCAACGACGCATGAAGAACTCCCTGCCCCACTTCCCGAACAACCTTGTATCCGCTGCGGCTTTTGTGTGCCGGCATGTCCAGTGTTGTTGCAGCCGCAGGTGTTGTATTGGGACTCACGCCAACTCGCGCTTACTGACGCCACCAGTCATCATCTGGCCGACTGTATCGAATGCGGCGCGTGTGCGTACGTATGCCCGAGTCATATTCCACTCGTGCAATATTTCCGCGCAGCCAAAGCCGAGATTCGTATCGAAGCGGAGCAGGTGCACATAGCAGATTCCTCGCGCCAGCGTTTTGAGTTTCATCAGGCACGCGTGCATGCGGAAAAAGTGCAGCAAGAGCTGCGCCGCGCCGAACGTGCAGCATTGATGAAACCAGCGCCCGAACAACCGCTCGAGGTGAACAGCGCGCAGGCAACCATCGCGGCGGCCCTGGCGCGGGTCAAGGCGAAGAAACTCGAACAGGCATTGTCTGCAAGCAACAACACCAAAACTGATGAAGGCGAGACTAAGCGATGAGTAATGGCACGCTGACAAGTTCTCCTCATGATCATCAACGCGTGAAAATAAGCCACTTGATGCAGCAGGTTTTGCTTGCTTGTGTGCCTGGCCTGACTGCACTCGTATTTTTCTTTGGCTGGGGTACGTTGATCAATCTGGTTTGGCTCGTACCAAGCGCACTTGCTCTTGAAAGCGCGGCGGTGTGGCTCCGTAAACGTGCAGTGCGTATTCACCTGCAGGATTACAGTGCGGTGGTTACTGCCGTATTACTCGCGCTCGCATTACCCCCGACCTTGCCGTGGTGGTTGAGCCTGCTCGGCATCACTATCGCAATCGTGATTGCCAAACACTTGTTCGGCGGACTCGGCAATAATCCGTTTAATCCTGCGATGACAGGTTACGCCGTTCTGCTTCTGCTGTTTCCCGACTACATGACACGCTGGCTCGAACCTGCGGGCAGCGGTCAAACCTTGCCTGGGTTGATGGACTCGCTCAACTTTTTCCTGGGCCGCGAACCAGATGCCGGCTTTGACGCGTTTACCGGTGCGACCATGCTCGACAGTTTCCGTGAACAGCACGGAGCGAATCTGTTTACCGAATTCTGGAATACCAGCCCACTCTCAGGACAATGGTCAGCACGTGGCTGGGAATGGGTGAATGCGGGTTTCCTGATGGGCGGAATTTTTCTGCTCTATAAACGCATCATCAGTTGGCACATTCCCGTCAGCCTGCTGGCTGCTCTCACCCTTTTTGCACTGGTGTTTCATGACAGCGGCAGTTCGCAGAGTTTGGGATCACCACTGCTGCATCTGTTCGCCGGTGGCACGATGCTGGGTGCATTTTTTATCGCAACGGATCCTGTTACCGCGGCGACGTCCAGACGCGGTCAACTGGTTTACGGCGCATTCATCGGCGCCATCATTTTTGCAATGCGCTCATGGAGCAGTTATCCCGATGGTGTTGCGTTCGCCGTTTTATGTGGAAACGCAGCCGTGCCGTTGATCGATGCTTTCACGCGGCCGCGCACATTTGGACGCGCGCCATGATCTACGCGCGCCTCAAGACATCACCCTTCTTGTTGCTTTGGTTATTTGCATCAGCAACTGTCGTTGTTCTTTTGCTGCTGCAAGAAATTGAAACGAGAATTTACGCGCAGCAACGTGAACAAACTGATGAGCAATTGCTAACGCAGATACTTGCCAACGTCGCATATAACAATGATCTTCTGATGGATACGTTCCTGCTCGATCCTGCGACCAACACGTTCGCGCAAAATGACCTGCTTGGCCTCACCACACCACGCGCTGGTTTTATCGCACGCGACCAGGGCCGCCCGATCGCTTTTGTGCTTCCGGTCGAAACACTCGAAGGTTACAACGGCAGCATCAAGCTGATGATCGGCATCACAGTGGATGGCGAAACGACCGGTGTACGTATCGTTGCTCACAATGAAACGCCGCGCCTCGGCGACAAAATCGAGCTCGCAATTTCAGACTGGGTGCTCAATTTTAATAACCGCTCACTCGACAATACCGACGCGCGTTTGTGGCGCGTTAAAAAAGAAGGCGGAGAGTTCGATCAGTTTGCGGGCGCAACCATCACACCACGCGCAGTAGTGGGCGCAGTTCGCAATGCGCTGGAGTTCTTCGCTGTGAATAAAGAAACTTTTCTGACGATGAACGGCGCACAGTTGTCTGAGCAAGAACCACAAAGCCAGCTTATTGCCAGCGCGCTTATCACGACATGGCTTGCTGCACTGATGCAACCGATCCCGTTGTTTCTGCTCGCGCTACTGATCGCGATAAGAAATCATTTCACCAAAAGACACTACCCAAATGTCACGCCATCCACCGAAACAACACCCGGCAGCAAACGTGTGAGAGTTACAGGCAAGTTATGAACAGAACCAAACGCACGGAAATTTTTCGCCGCTTGCGCGAACTGGATCCGCATCCAACGACCGAACTTGTATACACCTCGCCATTCGAATTACTCATCTCCGTGATATTGTCGGCGCAAGCAACCGACGTGAGTGTAAACAAGGCAACTGCAAAACTGTTTCCAGTTGCCAATACCCCCGAGGCCATTCTTGCGCTTGGCTCAACCGGACTGAAAAGTTATATCAACAGGATCGGCCTGTATAACGCCAAAGCCGAGAACGTCTTGAAGACCTGCAAAATGCTGATTGAACAACATGGCTCGCAAGTGCCGGACGACCGCGATGCACTCGAAGCGTTACCCGGCGTTGGCCGCAAAACGGCAAGCGTTGTACTGAACACCGCATTCGGACATCCAGCAATTGCAGTGGACACCCATATCTTTCGCGTCGCAAATCGCACGGGAATTGCGCCCGGCAAAAACGTACTGGAAGTTGAAAGAGGCCTGCTCAAATTTATACCGGAAGAATTTATCCAGGACGCGCATCACTGGCTCATCCTGCATGGGCGCTACACGTGTGTAGCACGCAAGCCACGGTGCGGCAGTTGCGCGATTGTTGATTTATGCGAGTTCAAACCGAAGGAACTGGACAATGTGCTGGATCCAAAACTCCATGCGGCGCTTGCGCTCGCTGCCAAAGCCAAACAAACCCGCTAAGGGACACGCGTAGTAGTACGCAAACGTCGTAGCATAATCCCCACTGCTTTCGTAACTGCAAATCCGTATTGTTAGCGACGACGCTGACTGGACGTCGGGTTTACATTGCGCCTGCTAAATACTGAATTGAATAAGCGCCGCCAAAATCAGCTCGGCATAAATGCAACGTTATGGATTGCCATGACCGACGGCTGGAGAGATGAATGGAGAGGATGACTGGAGAGCACACCCGGGCGTTGAAACATGTCCACGCCCGAGTGAGAGGTAGCGATTAATTTTTGTCTTTCTTCGGACCATCAAGACTCGGCAACATACTGCCATTGCCAGCCTGCAACAAACCTGTGCGTGTGTAGATCGCAAGTTTGTCGCGCGTGTCGATGATGTCGAGGTTGCGCATGGTGAGCTGACCAATACGATCGAGCGGTGAAAACGTGGACTCGCCTTTTTCCATCGTGAGTCGCTCAGGGTGATACGTAAGATTGGGGCTTGAAGTATTGAGAAGCGAATAGTCGTTGCCACGGCGCAGTTCAAGCGTGACTTCACCCGTCACTGCACGCGCAACCCAGCGCTGCGCAGTTTCGCGCAACATGAGTGACTGCGAATCAAACCAGCGGCCTTGATACAACAGGCGGCCAAGCTTGCGGCCGTTGTCGCGATATTGTTCGATGGTGTCTTCGTTGTGAATACCCGTGACGAGACGTTCATACGCGATGAACAGCAACGCCATGCCCGGCGCTTCATATATACCGCGGCTCTTCGCTTCGATGATTCTGTTTTCGATCTGGTCGCTCATGCCGATGCCGTGACGGCCGCCGATGCGGTTAGCTTCGAGTATCAGTTCAACCGGGCTCGCAAAGGTCTTGCCGTTGAGTGCGACCGGCTGGCCTTCTTCAAACCGAATGGTGACTTCTTCCGCTTTCACTTCTACTTCACTTTTCCAGAACGCCACACCCATGATCGGATTAACAATCTTGATGCCGCTGCCGAGATATTCGAGATCCTTCGCTTCATGTGTCGCGCCGAGCATGTTGCTGTCGGTGCTGTACGCTTTTTCGGCGGACATCTTGTAACCGAAACCTGCCTTCGTCATGAACGCAGACATCTCGGCACGGCCGCCGAGTTCATCGATAAATGCCTGGTCGAGCCATGGCTTGTAAATTTTAAGTGATGGGTTGGTCAGCAGGCCATAACGATAAAAACGTTCGATGTCGTTGCCTTTATAGGTGCTGCCATCGCCCCAGATGTTGACGTCGTCTTCCTTCATCGCGGCCACCAGCATGGTACCGGTCACTGCGCGGCCGAGTGGCGTTGTATTGAAATAGGTATTGCCCCCGGTAGAAATATGAAATGCACCACACTGCAGGGCAGCAATTCCTTCGCTGGCCAGTTGCAGGCGGCAGTCGATCAGGCGGGCTTTTTCAGCACCATATTCCATCGCCTTGCGCGGAATTTCATCGTAGTCGCTTTCATCGGGCTGCCCGAGATTCGCGGTATAGGCACAGGGCAATGCGCCCTTCTGTTTCATCCAATGCAGCGCTGCGCTGGTGTCGAGGCCGCCGGAGAATGCGATGCCGATTTTTTCGCCAAGAGGAAGATGTTGCAGAATTGTAGCCATGGAATAAATACACATGAAATAAAGAGGCGGCAAGAATAAACGGCTAGTCCGGCGCAGTCCACTTTCTTTGCTTCTGCCTTTGCTTCTGCCCCATCAACACTTGTATTAAAAATGCCTTGTTTCGCTGGTTTGACAGCCATGATCGTGTTTGTTCTCACGCGCCAGATTACCGTGGCATTTTTTTCGTGAACACCGCACCGGCACTGTTATACAGAGCGGCCTGGCAACAATTGCGACACGTATTTAACGTGCCATCACACCTTCGCAGGACAAAACCCACGCGCCCTCTTGAGGCCTGCATAAAACCTCTGGATTCGTGAGACACGAATGGGGGTTGAGGCAGTACTAATGGGGCAAGGATTACATACGGATCTGTGTTTTCCTTGCTACTAAACAGCACCATATTTACCGGATATTTACCCGATATCCACTCATCACTCCGCCATACACCCTGGGGGAGGAATGACAGGTAGATCTGGGAGTCAGGGCGCGAATAGGTTCCAGGAGACTTCATCGGCAGGATGCTGGGCAGAACACACATAGAAGCGCGTGTTTACAAAACACCGCTTCGTGTGTGCATCTCTGCGATGAGGGTGGGACGCGCGAGCGGTATCAATGCGGTCTCATGGAACCTATTCGCGCCCTGACTCAAGCAGTTTCCCACCAGTTTCACCCCCCCGCGTGGGGCTCGACGAGAGCAAAATAAAGAGCATCGTAGCGAGCGCAATAAAGAGCTCAATACTGTTGGGCTCCTGACGCCCAAATCCATCGATTTCCCCCCAGATAAAACCCCAATTCCCGCCCCGCATCTTGTTATACTTGCGGCAATATTCACCCGCCTTAACAAGAAACCATGCAAGAACTCAACATTACCAGGCCTGACGACTGGCACGTGCATTTTCGTGATGGCGCTGCGCTGCAACATACGGTTTCGCATACCGCCAGAGTATTTGCCCGCGCCATCGCCATGCCAAACCTGGTGCCGCCGGTCAAAACCGCTGCCCAGGCCCTCGAATACCGCAATCGCATGCTGCAACACGTGCCCGCCGGTTGTGACTTTACGCCGCTGATGGTGCTCTACCTGACTGACGAGACCACCGTTGCCGACATTGAAGTTGCGAAGGCAAGTGGTCATGTCGCTGCCGTGAAACTTTATCCTGCTGGCGCGACGACCAACTCGGCCCACGGCGTAACAAATCTGGAAAAAATTTACCCGGTACTTGAGGCAATGAGCACCGTTGGCCTGCCGCTGTTGATTCACGGCGAAGTAACCAGCAACGAGATTGATATCTTCGACCGCGAGCAGGTCTTCATCGACAACATCCTGGCCCCGCTCTGCGAGCGATTTCCGCAACTAAAAATAGTGCTCGAACATATCACCACCCGCGAAGCAGCCGCGTTCGTAACAGCAGCGTCAGCCAATGTCGCGGCCACCATTACGGTCCAGCACCTGTTGTTCAACCGCAATCACCTGCTGGTCGGCGGCGTACGTCCGCATCTGTATTGCCTGCCAGTGCTCAAGCGTAATGTTCATCAACAAGCGTTGCTTGATGTGATCGCAACGGCCTCGCCAAAATTTTTTCTGGGTACAGACTCAGCGCCACATGCGCGCCACACCAAGGAAACGAGTTGCGGCTGCGCGGGTTGTTTTACCGCACCTGTCGCGATAGAACTCTACGCAGAAATTTTTGACTCGATTGGAGCGCTCGACAAACTCGAAGGCTTCGCGAGTTTTTACGGTCCCGATTTTTACGGGATGCCCCGCAACACATCCACCATTACCTTACGCAAACAAAGCTGGCAGGTGCCGGAGAGTTATGCGTTTGGCGAACATAGCATCGTACCGCTCCAGGCCGGTGCTACCCTGCAATGGAAAGTAGTCAGTGACTGAATCAGCAACTCCCTCCCTAATCGCCCGGCGTTTCCGTGGCTTTCTTCCTGTCGTGATCGATGTTGAATGCGGCGGATTCAACGCGCAGACCGATGCAATTCTAGAAATCGCGGCCGTCATCCTGCGCATCGACGAGAACATGCAACTCGTGCGCGAAGCCACGCATTTTTATCGCGTGGTGCCGTTCGCGGGCGCCAATCTCGAAGAAGCTGCGCTTAAATTCACGGGCATTAATCCGCATCATCCGCTGCGCATTGCGCACCCCGAACAGGAAGTGTTCCGCGACATGTTCGGTCACATTCGCAGCAAAATGAAAGCGGAAGGCTGCAAGCGTGCGATCCTGGTTGGTCACAACGCACACTTCGACCACGGCTTCGTGCGCGCTGCGGCGGAACGTCATAGCCTCAAACGTAATCCGTTCCATCCGTTCTCGAGTCTCGATACGGTTGCGATGGCCGCATTGTGCCTCGGCCAGACCGTTCTCTCGCGCTCGTGCGTCGCGGCAGGTTTGGGTTTTGACCCGGAAGCTGCCCATTCAGCACGTTATGACGCCGAAAAAACCGCCGACCTGTTTTGCCACATGATCAATCGCTGGCAAGAACTTGGTGGTTGGCCGCTGGCGGGCGCCGACGATAATATCGTTGATGAGACTGACGCCGGCATTGCTGAATAGGCACCTTGCTCTGAAGTGATAGATAGATGGTGGGCATCGCGAAGAATGAATTGAACGTGTCTCGCGCAAATGGCAATCTGCACGTCTGGACTATTCAACATTTCTACATCGTGCACGTCGAAATCATGGCGGGCAGAAACCAGCGCTTCTCTTTTCTACACTAACGACCATTTTGCAATCACGTCAGTCTTGAACACGGAAGGACATTACAGGTGAACACCACAATCAAACGCGCGGGCACCTGGTTTTTTTATCTCGCCGTATTCCTCAATGCATTTGTCGATCTTGGGCACAAGATCATCATCCAGAATACCGTCTTCAAACTTTACTCCGGCAGTTTTCAGATCATTCTTACGGCACTGGTCAATGCAATGATCCTGCTGCCGTTTATTTTTCTGCTCAGTCCAGCGGGTTATCTTTCCGACCGGTTTCCGAAAACCCAGGTGATGCGTTATTCGGGCTGGGGCGTAGTCGGCGCGTGTGCCGTGATTGTGCTGTGTTATTACATGGGCTGGTTCTTACTGGCTTTCCTGATGACTTTATTACTCGCCGTTCAAGCCGCGATCTTTGCGCCCGCGAAGTATGGCTTCATCAAGGAATATTTCGGCAAGGAAAAACTCGGCGAAATTAACGGCATCGTTTCTGCCCTTTCGATTGCCGCGATCCTTGCCGGCACGTTCGCATTCTCGATTGGTTTTGAAATGTATTTCATCAACAACGAGCAAACACCCGGCGAAGTATTACGTTCGATTGCGCCGATTGGCTGGCTGCTGCTTCTGAGCAGTGTGATCGAGCTGTATGTGTTATATCAAATCCCGCTCGCCCCGCAGGATACTCCTGCGCCCGATACCGCCGACATTAAATCCCTCCGCTTCTGGACACAGCACCTCACGCCGCACCAGATGTGGCTCGACATTCAGCCTCTTCTTGAAAGTCGCGCAATTCGTTTGTCGGCAATCGGCCTCTCAATATTCTGGGCGATTGGGCAAGTGATGCTCGCGGCATTCCCGTCTTTTCTCAAAGACGAAATGGGCGTTACGAATACGATTGTGGTGCAGGGCATCATCGGCTGCGCGGGTATCGGCATCGCGATTGGTTCGATGTTTGCCGGCCGTTTTTCGCGTAACTACATCGAGACAGGACTACTGCCCATCGGCGCGTTTGGTCTGGCAGTGGGCCTATTACTGCTGCCCTCGATGGAATCGCAAATCACCGCGGGGATGATGTTTCTGTTCATCGGTGTAATGGGTGGCATTTTTATCGTGCCGCTGAACGCATTGATCCAGTTTTTTGCCAAAGGTGATGCTCTCGGCAAGACACTTGCCGCGAGCAACTGGCTGCAGAACATCATGATGATGTTGTTCCTGCTGATTGCCGTGCTGTTTTCGTTACTGTCTATCTCGAGTGGTACGTTGTTATTTCTACTGGGTGTTGTTGCCCTCGCTGGTTCGATTTACACGGTCTGGGAACTCCCGCAAAGCCTCACGCGTTTTATCCTTGGTCGCATCGTCCATACCCGCTACCGCATCAACGTGCAGGGCATGAAAAATATTCCCGCGCACGGCGGTGTATTACTGCTTGGCAATCACGTCAGCTGGATCGACTGGGCAATCATCCAGATTGCATCTCCGCGGCCTGTGCGCTTCGTGATGACCAATTCAGTCTTCGATATCTGGTATCTCACGTGGTTTTTCAAAATGTTCGGCGCGATTTCGATCCAGGGCGGCGCATCGAGTCGTGGTGCGCTGGACCGCGTGAAAGAATCATTGCGGCTTGGTGAAGTAGTCTGCCTGTTTCCGGAAGGCACAATCAGTCGTAATGGTCAGCTCGCCGAATTCAAGCGTGGCTACGAGCACGCTTGCGCGGAAGTTGACGATCCAATTGTCATCATTCCGTTTTATCTGCGCGGTTTGTGGGGCAGCCAGTTTTCGCGTTCGTCTGAACGCCTCAAGCGCAACACACGTACGCTACTGAGCCGCGAAGTGGTAGTGGATTTTGGCTTGCCGCTCGACAAGGATACGAAGGTCGACGTACTCAAGCAGAAGGTACTCGAGTTATCGCTTGATTCCTGGAATGAATACGCCGACAACCTGCCGACAATTGGTGAGCAGTGGGTTAACTCGTGTGCAAAAGCCGGTAACCATACCGTGCTGCTCGATACACTCGGCGCGCGTATGAACGCGAAAACAGCACTCACTGGCAGCATTATTCTTGCGCGTCGTATTGGTAATTTAAGCACTGAGCGCAACATCGGCATCCTACTGCCCGGCAGCAGCGCAAGTGCGCTCTTAAACCTCGCGTGTATGTTGCTGGGTAAAACTGCGGTGAATATGAATTTCACGGCGAGCAACGAGTCTGTTCTTTCTGCCTTACGCCAGGCGGAAATCAAAACCGTATACACCTCCCATCGCTTCATCGAAAAATTGCAAGGGCGCGGCTTTGACGTAGATGCACTGCAACAGCAATGCAAACTCGTGATGCTCGAAGATTTCCGCGCGCAGACCTCAAAGCTCGAAAAAATCCTGACGCTGCTGTCGTGTTATGTACTGCCAGCATCAGTGCTCAGACGTGTGTATTGCCGGCGCTACACCAATGAAGAAACCGCAGTGATCCTGTTCTCAAGTGGCAGCGAGGGTGAACCAAAAGGTGTGATGCTGAGCCACAAGAGCCTGATGACCAATGTTAAGCAGGTCACCGAACTGCTCAACTTCGAAGATGGCGACGTGATGCTCGCGAACTTGCCACCGTTCCACGCGTTTGGCCTGACAGTCACGTTGTTCCTGCCAATGCTTGAACAGGTGCCCGTGGTATTTCATGCGGATCCGACCGACGTCTACGGCACAGCCATGGCAATTGCGGAACACAAAATTACGACCATGTTCGGCACGTCGAGTTTTTTCCGGCTCTATACACGCAACAGCAAGATTCATCCTCTGATGCTCGGCAGCCTCAAACTCCTCGTGGCCGGTGCCGAAAAATTGCAGGACGATGTGCGCACAGATTTCAAACTCAAGTTCAACAAGGACATTCTCGAAGGGTACGGCGCAACCGAAACCGCACCCGTTGCGAGCTGCAATATGCCGGACAAGATCAGCCCCGACACATGGAAGGTACAGGTCGGTACCAAAATCGGCTCAGTTGGACTACCGCTGCCAGGCACCAGCTTCCGTATTGTAAATCCCGATACTTTTGAGCAGCTGCCAATTGGTGAAGCAGGTTTGCTGCTGATCGCCGGAGCGCAGGTTATGCAGGGTTATCTGAATGACCCCGAACGTACCGCGCTGGCGATTCATGTGATCGACGGCAAACGCTGGTATGCAACCGGCGACAAGGCTCGCCTTGATGCTGATGGTTTCCTGTTTATTCTGGATCGCTACTCGCGGTTTGCAAAAATCGGCGGCGAAATGGTGGGTCTTGGCGCAGTGGAAGCCGCGCTGAAAATTGCACTCGATGATCATGAGCTCGAAGTAGTGGTCGTTAATCTGCCCGATGAAAAGAAAGGTGAACGACTTGTGGCGCTGCTGACCAAAGAGGCAAACGCGGCTGAGTTACGCGAGAAGCTGCTCGCTACTGGTTTAAGTCCATTAGCCTTGCCGTCCTGCTATTTCAAGGTTGAAGCAATTCCCAAACTGGGTTCCGGCAAAACGGACTTCGCGACCGCGAAAAAACTGGCGTTGAGTTGTATTCAACCGGCTGAATAACACCAAAGAAAACTGGCGAAGGCTTTTTAAATCGAGGATGGCGCAACGATAACGAAAAAGCCGTTGTCTACTCCGCAGGGAGGTTCTGATTAATTCGTCAATCCAGCTGCGCTACGGAGACTCTTAATAACCCTTCTTTCACGCCGGGCTGCGGAAACTCTTAACAACCCATCTTTCACGCCGGGCTACGGAAACTCTTAACACGCCGTCATTCCCGCGAAGGCGGGAATCCAGATTGTTGATTTGCTGGATACCCGCCCTCCGCTTCGCGACGGATATGCTTAAAAAGCCGCGGGTATGATGCAATTTGAATTAATCAGAGGTTCCCCAGGTTATACCCAGCCCGGTTCACCAAGCAGAAAACTCACTTCATCTTCTTTGATGACTTCCTGTTCAGCAGCGCCCGCAGCCATCCATTCCTTGATAGCAGGATGTGCGAGCATCGTCTTCACATACATGCTGGCACCTTCACTCAGCTCTGGCTGATAGGAATAGAAGCGTAGCGCAACAGGTGCAAACATCGCGTCTGCGATACTGAACTCACCGAACAACCACGGGCCGCCCGATTGCAGACACTCATTCCAGATACCCTCGACCCTTGCGATGTCTTTATCGAGTTCGGCATTACGCGGCATCTTGCGCTGCAGTGCAACGTTCATCGGCCACTGGCTACGCAGCGCGCCAAAGCCTGAATGCATTTCGCACGATATGGAGCGGGCCCGGTATTTCGCTTTTAACTCGCGTGGCCAGCCACGCCCACCGAGTAGTTCTTCCGAGACGTATTCACATATTGCGAGTGAATCCCACACTGTTATTCCTTGATGAACCAGCACCGGCACCTTGCCAGTCGGTGAAAATTCCCGCACGCGTTGTGGTGTCTGCTGCATGTTCAGCGCAATACGAATCTCTTCAAACTCGATACCAAAATGACGCAGCAATAACCACGGGCGCAGCGACCAGCTGGAATATTTCTTGTTACCGAACACGAGTTTAATGTCAGCCATAAAACAATATCCTTGTGGGTATTCTAGTTTTCTGCAGTAAGGCCAGCAGGCGCGGCCGGCGCGGTGCAGTCGTAAGTTTCGGCAATACGCGGGCCTGTATCAAGCACGTCGAAATCGCTGACACGCACGGTGCGGTTACCACGACTTCTTGCGAACACCTTTGAATCGATGCCGAGATCAGCCCACTTTGTCGTGGTGTAGTAATCACTCTCGGCAGTAAGCGCTGTGTTACCACCATCGGTCAGCACCATGCCATAACGTTTAAGTGTATTGAGGATCACACGCGCCGCAGGATTGTAATTGTCGAGCGAAAAATCGTTTTTCAAGCGCAGATGCGCGCCATACGGAACCGTCGATGCTGGCCCGACCGGATTACCCGCATGGCTCGCCGGGCGCACATACAAACGTCCCGCCCTGCCCCCTAATGCCGCATCTCTTGCAATGCGCGCATTCGGCAGAATAAAACGAATCACATGGCCGAGATCACCTTCACCTGTGGAATCGAGCGCGAGCGACGCCTGGATTTCATCCGCATTAAACAACAGCGGCGCAATCGGCAACCCTCCGGCATCCGCACTTGTGCAATGGTCGCCACGATTATCCGCCGGATACACGACATCAAGATCCCAGGTTGCGAGACATCTGGCTTCAAGACTGCGCCGCGCAACATTCGCCTGATACACCTCGAACAACAGATGGCCCTGCGTGACGAGGTAATGACAATCGCCACCGGATTCGCAGCGCATGCCGTCTTCACCTTCGATGGCGGCGTCTTTCGGCACTGGCACCATGCTGCCAATTGCGTCGCACTCGTCGGCGTAATAAACAGCGTTTTTCTCGGCGTCCACGCGTGATACCAGTTTCAACATTGGCGCGGATTCATCTGCGTGTACGACGCGCATCGAGAAATCAATCTGGAACAGGTTGCCACCAAACCCACCCAATAGTTCGAGGGTGGACAACATTTTTGCCGAATCCGCGTGCACCACACTCTCACTGATGTTTTGCCGCCACACAGAACCTGCCGGAAATTGCGGGAGCACTTCAGCAAGTGCAGCAGGTACGCAAAACCACATCAGCATCAAGGTGAATTTGTACCAACAGGAAACACGCATAATTGATTCTGGCATCGATGAGATTGGTCGTGAGCATAAACAGTCAGTGCATCGGTACCAAGCGATTTATCTGGTAGCTGTCGGCGAGTTTCTGAGCGTCAGAAATCAGTGCAAGCAGGACGATTTTCTTGGTGCTACACAACGAGTGAATCATGAGGTGAAACACCTGGTTTGCAGCTGTATGAAATTCATCACAGGAGCAGCTCAGAGTAATGCCTGGTTAATGATGCTTGCTCATGATGATTGCGCCGCGAGGCTGTGAGCCAACATTATTGGATGGGTAGTTACAGCCTCGACAGTCCATCTATAACAATTCCACGAGTTTGTTAGCGAAACGAAGCGCCGCGCCGCGGCCTATTCCGTCCACTTCTCTGTGCGAACATCACTCTGCTGCTTGGAAACCCGGGCAATACGCAATTCAGTTACACGAGCGCGGAACATCGAAACCTGAACGAACACACGCGCTGGATGCGAGCAGTTTCACAAATGTTGAATAATTATCAGTTGACATTGATTCTCATTACCGTTAACTTTTGCATCAAGCCAAACAACCAACTAAGCGTCGAAATACCTCTATGTACGTATGTCTTTGCAAAGCTGTAACTGACCGTCAGATAAAGGAATCTATCGCCGGTGGCGCCTGCACGTTTGCTGATGTTCGTCGTCAGCTTGGTGTTGCTACCCAGTGTGGCAAATGTGGCCAGATGGCAAAATCCATCGTCGAAACCGCAGTTAAAAAAGCCTCGTTCGAACCTGCTGTTTAATTTGCCCTCCCGCTCGACGTAGACCCGCGTTATTTGCAAAAACGGCAACGTGATTCTGGATTGCCGTTCCCTACTCCTCCTTCCGCAACTCCCCACTTTCACCAGCTCGTCATCACCTGCGAACACAATTCATAACGATAACCATTCCTGCTTGTATTTATCCATAAAATCAATCAGTTATCAAACCAAGTCTGGACAAAGTCGCCATTGCTGACCACAATGCCTGCAAATCAATTTCCCCTTCAAATAACGAGGAACGTACCAATGAAAGGAGATTCGCAGGTCATCGCACATCTGAACAAGATACTGGGCAACGAGCTGGTCGCCATTAACCAGTATTTTCTGCATGCCAAAATGTTCAAGGATTGGGGCCTGAAAGAGCTTGCTGAGGTCACGCACCATGAATCCATCGATGAAATGAAACACGCCGACAAACTGATCGAACGTATCCTGTTCCTCGAAGGCCTCCCCAACCTGCAGGATCTCGGCAAACTCAATATCGGCGAAAACACCCTTGAAATGATGCAAAGCGACCTCGCGCTCGAGATGCGCGCGATCCCTGATTTGCGCGTAGCAATTGCACATGCCGAAACAGTGCGCGATTACGTGTCCAAGGAATTGCTCGAAGACATTCTCGAAGGTGAAGAAGAACATGTCGACTGGCTCGAAACCCAGTTGTCGCTGATCGAAAAGGTCGGTATCCAGAATTACCAGCAATCCAAAATGGGCTCGTCGTCAGGGTCCTGATCCACCCCTCTGTATGCGCTTCAGCCTGCCAATTGTGCAGGCTGAAGCGCAAGCATCACTGCCCACCCTCTTCGCCTCCATAGTCGTCTGCTGTGTAACTCCTTCCCCGTTATTCAGCGCAGTTTTAACGCCAGCTTTCCCTTGCAAAAACAAACCCCGCCCTGCATATTTGCGTACCTTTTTTACGCTTACATCAACCATTAGCAGGAGACTCACATGAGCGCATTTGTCTGTCAGAAAGCCCCGGGATTTACCGCTGCAGCCGTCATGCCCGACGGTACCATCAAGGATAATTTTTCGTTGTCCGACTACGCAGGCAAATACGTGGTGCTGTTTTTCTACCCACTCGATTTCACGTTTGTGTGTCCTTCCGAAATCATCGCGCACCACAGCCGTGTTGACGCATTGAAAGAACGTGGCGTCCAGGTTATCGGCGTATCGATCGACTCACAGTTCACGCACGCTGCATGGCGCAACACCCCGGTTAACAACGGTGGTATCGGTGCAATTGCATTCCCATTGGTTGCCGACGTGAAACACGAAATCGTCCAGGCTTATGGTGTTGAACATCCGCAGGCTGGTGTTGCTCTGCGTGGTTCATTCCTGATCGACAAAGACGGCATCATCCAGCACATGGTTATCAACAATCTGCCGCTCGGTCGTAACATCGACGAAATGATTCGTATGGTAGACGCACTGCAATTTACCGAAGAACACGGCGAAGTATGCCCAGCCGGCTGGAACAAAGGTGACGAAGGCATGAAACCTTCCACCGAAGGTGTTGCCAAATACCTGGCCAAACACGCGACCGACCTCTAAGTCCCGCGTTCTCCAACTGCACTACACAAAGCTGGCTGGTTATAAGCAACTTACGAGTTACCTGTAAACAGCCAGCTTTATTCCGGAAAGTATTCTCGTGGATATTACTGTCACCTCAGAACGCCGCTGGCTCGATATAACAGTAGGAGTTCTACTGTCATGCCTGCTGCTGTTCGGTAGCCTGTATATCATTCGCCTGAACAATGATTCGCGCGACCAGCAACTCAACAACGCACTCGCGATGCGTGGCCAGCAAGTCTCAACCGAGCAAGGATGTGTGGCCTGTCATACGGTAGATGGCAGCATCGGCATCGGGCCAAGCTGGAAAGGCATGATGGGCAGAACTGAAGTCAC
>JAZKES010000020.1:18515-24780 GCA_040386995.1 Pseudomonadota bacterium
CCATAAACCAGCGGAGCCTTACGCCACTCCGTGCGCCACTGGAAATAACCAAACACAACGATGATCAGATACAGTCCGAACAAAAGTGCTGTCAGATAAAGTCCGCGATCGATATAGAGATACGCGGACATCCCATCAATCAACAACCAATACAGCCAATTGTCCAGCACCTTGCGCACGACGAGTATTGTCGTGATCACGCTACCCCAGCTCACAAATGAATCGACAAACGGACGTGCAGCTGACGTATACATACCCAGCAGCCAACCGTTGAGTGCTGCGAGCAACAACGTAATCCCGAGCAGCGCAAAATGGTGCCACCATTGCAGCCTGACAATCTGCACACCCGTGTGGCCGGCGCCACCACGCTTCCATTCGTACCAGCCAACAACCGCCATCACGACGTAGAAAATACTGAGCACTGATTCCATCAACAAACTGACGTCCCACAGTATCTCCACATACAGCGCCGAGCTGATAAACGCACACAACCAGCACCACGGATTTTCGCGTGCGGCAAGCAGCAGATAGGCAAGCGCTAGAACTACAGCAAGCCCTTCGAGAGTGAGTAGGGAATCAAGCCAGGGTTGCATGTTATGGATCGTATCCAGGAATAAATTTCGTTACGAATACCGCTTTGCCATGGGTGTTATGGCTCCATTCCAGCATCTCGCTGAACGTACGCATGACCGCATGAAATTCACCAGTCACCGTGGTAGCCGTGGCAGTCGTGTTGATGCGTAATCCCGCGTATGTGTTGAGTCGCTCGATGTATGAGGTGATCAGGTCGCGGTAAGTTTCCTGCAGCGGATACATGCTTATTTCGACGGTCATTATCATGGGGTTCCCTCCATTGGTTTAGGTTCTGGCACCGGCGCCTTCTGCCGGTAAATCATATTCATTATTACACCTGAGACGACCAGCGCCATGCCGGCATACGTCAGCAGATTATAGTTTTCGGCGAACAGCAGCAGGCCGAACAAAATAGCAAAAATGATTTCCGTATAGTTGATTATCGCGACTCGCGATATCGCAGCCACCTGATACGCACGCGTCATGAAATATTGACCAAATTGGGTAGTGAGCCCGAGCAAAATCAGATACAGCCATTCCGTACCTTGCGGCTGCACCCAATACAGCGCACACCAGACTGCGCTAAATGGCAGGCACACAAGCGGAAAATAAAAAATGATCACGAGTGGATGTTCAGTGCTGCCAAGTTTGCGCACGCAGTTATATGCAATGCCCATCGTGAGTGAAGTCGTAATACCAAGCAGCAAATGACCAATGTTAATGCGGTAATCAAAGCCCTGAATCATCACCACGCCCAGAAAACTCAGGCCAAAAAAGGCGAGCTGTAATGGCGTGACCTTCTCACGTACAAACCAGATGCCAATCAATGCGGTAAATATTGGCGACAAGTGTGTGAGAGTCGTGGCGGCCGCGAGCGGAATGGACTGCACGAGGAAATAGCCCTGGATCAGCGACAACGTGCCAGCACATCCGCGAATGGTCAGCAGTGTTTTGTTATTTCCCCACGGCGAAATCTTCGCGCGTTTGAAACCGTAGAAGCAGAGTGAAAGAGAAATCACGGCGCGGAAGAAAATAATCTCGAGCACCGGAATGCCGGGCAGCAACTTGACCAGCAGCGACATCAGCGCAAAAAAGAAAGTGGCCAGCAGCATGTAGATCATGCCACGGGAGTGCAGCGCCATAAAAATTCCGATCAATAAAAAAGCCCGGATTCTGCTGAACCCGGGCTTGTTCTTTTAACGACGAGGTTCAGGCTTGGGAAGTGGCTACTGCGCGTTTTGCGGCAGATTCTGTCAGCAGTTTTTTCAGTTCACCTGACTCAAACATCTCAGTCATGATGTCGCAACCACCAACAAGTTCGCCATCAACAAACAACTGCGGGAATGTCGGCCATTCGGAAACCTTCGGCAGATTTGCGCGGATTTCCGGATTGCTCAGGATGTCGACGTACGCAAATTTTTCGCCGCAGGCCATCAGCATCTGGGTGGAGCGTGCAGAGAAGCCACACTGGGGCTGATTAGGATTGCCTTTCATGTAGATAAGAATCGGGTTGTTCTTGATCTGATCTTTAATCGTGGTTTCGATATCCATGGAAATGACCTACTTGAGTAAATTAAAAAGGGAAAATTTGTATGGCAATTGAATAAGTGAGGGCCATTGTAACGAATTTCCAGTCCCAACACAGGCACGGCCCCGCTCATTTTTGTCTGTGGCTTTTAATCAGTGGCTGTTTTCATTAAAATCCCGGCCTGTCGGGTGGCTTTGGCTGCCCTTTTGCGTTTTCAGGACCTGCGAAACTCACTCTTTTTCCAGTCCCTTTGTATTGTTCCGGCCACCTCCTGGTCCGGGTGGAGAGCAAAAAGTCATGACTGCTTCCGATGCCATAATGCATACCTATGGCCGCTTACCCGTTGCGTTTACGCGCGGTGAAGGCTGCTACCTGATCGACACCGAAGGTAAACGTTATCTCGATGCCGTTGCGGGTGTTGCGGTCAACTCGCTCGGTCATTCACATGCGGGTTTTATCGCGGCAATTCGCGAACAGGTCGGCACACTGGTGCACACCTCTAACCTGTATGAAATTCCATTGCAGTCGGCGCTTGCGGAAATTCTGTGTGAAAAATCCGGCATGCAGCAGGTGTTCTTCTGCAACTCCGGCGCAGAAAGTATCGAAGCCGCCATCAAGATTGCGCGTCGTTTTGGTTACAACAAGAAAGTTTCAGTACCCGGCATTCTTGTCATGGAAGGCGCGTTTCACGGCCGCACGATGGGTGCACTCACTGCAACTCATAGCGAAAAATATCAGGAAGGTTTTACACCCCTGCTCGATGGCTTTTATCGTGTGCCTTACAACGATGTAGCCGCAGTTGAAGCCGCAATTACCGCTCATCCAAACATCGTGGCGATTCTGGTAGAGCCCGTGCAAGGCGAAACCGGTGTGCGTATTCCGGCCGCTAACTACCTGAACGAACTACGCCGCATTTGCGATACCAACGACATGCTGCTGATGCTCGATGAAGTGCAAACCGGTAATGGGCGCACGGGCACCTGGTTCGCATGTCAACACAACAAGATCCTGCCCGACGTATTGTCTACTGCCAAAGGCCTCGGCAATGGTTATCCGATCGGTGCATGTCTGGTCGCCGGCAAAGCGAAGGATATTTTCGAGCCCGGAAATCACGGCTCAACCTTCGGCGGCAGTCCACTGGCCTGTGCCGCCGGGCTCGCTGTTTACAAAGCGCTTGATGACGAAAATATCTGCGCGAATGCCACGCAAGTCGGTGACTATTTACGCCAGGGTTTGCGCAATGCGCTCGCTACGTGTCTCGGCGTGAAAGAAGTGCGCGGTAAAGGTTTGATGGTCGGCATCGAGCTCGATACACAGTGCCCCGAACTGCGCGACACCGCGCGTGCTGCTGGCCTGATCATCAACGTTGCTGGCGGTAACGTGATCCGCCTCGTACCACCACTGGTGTTAAGCCAGGGCGAAGCAGATGAAATTATTGCAGTGCTGAACAAGGTAGTAAGGGAGTTCTACAATGGCCGTTAGACATTTTTTGACTTTGCCCGACCTGTCACGAACCGAATTACTTGCGCTGCTCAAACGCGCAAGCGAACTGAAAGTCATGCAGCACAAACGTATTCCACACGAATACCTGCCAAACCGCGTGCTTGCAATGGTGTTCGAGAAATCGTCTACACGTACTCGCGTATCGTTCGAAGCAGCGATGACGCATCTCGGTGGCTCAGCTATATTCCTGTCGCCGACCGACACCCAGCTCGGCCGCGGCGAACCAATCGAAGATACCGCGCGTGTGTTATCACGCATGGCCGACTGCATCATGGTGCGCACGTTTGCGCACGCCAAAATTGAACGCCTGGCTCAATATTCCTCTGTCCCGGTAATCAACGCACTGACCGATGATCATCATCCTTGCCAGCTGCTCGCTGACTTGCAGACCTTCTACGAACATCGTGGCAGCATCACCGGCAAAACCGTTACCTGGGTTGGCGACGGCAACAACATGTGTAACTCGTTCATCCACGCGGCAGCCGTACTCGACTTCGAACTTGTCGTTGCATGTCCTGAAGGCTACGACCCGATGGAGAGCCTTCTCGCGAAGCACAAACAGAATGTGCGCATCGAACGTAATCCCGATGCTGCTGTTCGCAATGCGTCGCTCGTTGCGACTGATGTCTGGGCGTCGATGGGTCAGGAAGCCGAACAACAGAAACGCAGGGAAGCCTTTACCGACTATCAAGTCAACAAAGAGCTCATGGCGAAAGCTGCATCCGATGCATTATTCATGCACTGCCTACCCGCCCATCGCGGTGAAGAAGTCAGCAACGAAATCATGGAAGACCCCAACTCCGTTGTATGGGACGAAGCCGAAAACCGCCTGCACGCGCAGAAAGCGTTGCTGGAATTTTTGCTGTGTTCGTAAACACACACGTGCATCGTGACTACTTGAAGTAACACAACACAATGAGCCACGATGCCGTTATGCAAAACCTGTTAACCGTCGATGCCATCGCGTGCCGCTATGATCAGCGCGAAGTTTTCCGTGATTTAAGTTTCAGCGTCGCCGCTGGCAGCATCGCCTGTTTGCTTGGTCCAAGCGGCTGCGGCAAGACTACTGCGTTGCGCGCAATTGCAGGTTTTGAGCCGGTAGTTTCCGGATCGATTGTTCTTGATGGAAATGTGCTGAGCAAATCCGGCATGACATTACCGCCCGAACAGCGCCAGGTCGGTATGGTGTTCCAGGACTACGCGTTATTTCCGCATCTGACAGTTGCGGCCAACATTGCCTTTGGCCTGACGCAACATACCAAGACTGAGCGCCAACAAATCACCACTGAAATGCTCGCGCTGATTCGCATGGACGAATACGCACATGTGTATCCTCACCAGTTATCCGGTGGTCAGCAGCAACGTGTTGCACTTGCTCGTGCTCTTGCGCCGCGTCCTAAACTGTTGCTGCTCGACGAGCCGTTTTCAAATCTCGACACCGAACTACGCCGCTCACTCAGCATCGAAGTGCGCGACATCCTGCGTAAACACGGCACTACCGCAATCCTCGTCACACACGACCAGACCGAAGCCTTCCACGTTGCCGACGTGATTGGTGTGATGGCCGACGGTAAACTCTGGCAGTGGGGCACACCGCGCGAGCTGTACCACGAACCTCACTCGCCGTTTGTTGCATCGTTTGTCGCGAATGGGCAGTTTCTGCAAGCAAATATGCTGGGCAACAATCGTGTTACATCCGTGTTTGGTGAGACGGTACTCGAAGAAATTCAGACCACCGTGCAAGGCACATCCGTTGACCTGTTGATCCGCCCGTGGAACATCATGCAAGACAACGCAGGCCCCTGCGAAGCCAACATCGTTAACCAGCAGTTTAATGGCGCAACGACGATAACGACTGTTGTGCTGGCCGATGGCACGCGCCTGAACAGTCAGGACCCCGTGCTTGCAGCCCTGCCTGAAAACACACCCGTAAGGCTTACCCTGAATCCCCGCCAGATCCGCGTTTTCCCGCGCTGATTAATCTGTTTGAAACCTTGCTGCTGCAAGGCTTTGCATCCACCCGCACTTTTGTTGCCGGTACGCCAAACAGCAATGCAATTGCACTCGATCTGACGCGGCCAATTCTGGTTGGGCACGATGCACACTTCGACCAAGGCTTCGTACGCGCCGCGGCGGACGCCATAGTCTGCCGCTCCTATGTTGAGTCGACCAGGCGATGAACAATTGCAGCCGCTCATTACACCCCGAGAGGCTCCGTTTAAATTGCAGCCGCTCATTTCAACCAAAAAGGCCTGTTTAATTCGTCATTCCCGTGGCTTTCAAGCTCGTCCGCGCGAAACCGGGGGCGGGAATCCAGATTGGTGATGTTCTGGACACAACGCAACGAAAGCGGAAACAAGCGCTAAAAACTGCGGAGATGACGCAGTCTGAATTAATACTTCGTCATTCCCGCGAAGGCGGGAATCCAGGTTGAGTCTGCTGGATATGGGCCCCTTCAGGACTTCAAACTTTATTTACAGCCACTCAATTCAACCAAGAGGGCTCGGACTAATCCGTCATTCCCGCGGCTTTTTAAGCTCGTTCCCGCGAAACCGCGGACGGGAATCCGGTTGGTGATGTTCTGGACACAACGCAACGAAAGCGGGAACAAGCGCTAAAAACTGCGGAGATGACGCAGTCTGAATTAATACTTCGTCATTC
>JAZKES010000021.1:0-3193 GCA_040386995.1 Pseudomonadota bacterium
GGGTATGAAGTATCCGCAGTTCAGTAGAGGTTCCTGAACTGCGTAGCTCGGGCATGGTGAAAAAAAATTCTACTTGTTGAACTTGTGCCTCAGGCCTGTTCTTTCAAAAATCCTTTGTAATGCACGATCAGCCCAAGTAGCGGATGGCTCACTTCGACATCGAAATTGAAACAGTCATTTGCTACATATTCGAATGTGCGGGTGCGTGGTGCGAGGATCAGCGGCAGAGGCAGGCCAAGTACCGACCAGCGGCGGATCACGAGTTTCAGTTTGTTGCCTTCGACGACCAGTGCGATGCCAAATGTCACAAGTCCAAAACGTTCATTCAGCAGCCAGCGGCTGTTGCCTTTGCCTTCGTACTGAATGCTCTTCATTTTTCTCCTGCCAAAATAACGCAGCCAGTGTTCCTGGCCCCTGCGTTCACTGAAATTGACAGACAGCGGAACCTCTTTTCCCGCAGCGGGAAAGCCGAACAGATTCGCAACACGTTGCGCAAGAAAACCGGTGCCACGTTCGATATCGGCAAGGCCGCTCACAATTTTCGATCCGTTCAATGTGTGCATCTCGCGAATCTGTACAGGCAACTTATGCCAGGCATCACCGAGCAGGCGTTGATATAAGGGAGCATCACTTTGTAAACCCGTGTCGGAACGTCGGCCAGTAACGATACGGCGACGCGCAAATTGCGTTTCGTAGTCGGCCAGTTCGATGTCGTTTATTGCTGTTCTCGCGCCGGGTGCAGGTGACTGATCGTTGAGCATGCGGCGAATAACTGCGGCCGCAGCCATCGAGGGAATCAGCGGGCCGTCATCTCCTTCAGCCAACATGTGCCAGGAATTTTCGCGATATTCACCCGATGCATCGAGACCCTGCACGGCGACGAACATGCCGCCGCGATGTTCACCCCAGCTGAACTTGTTGATGACTTGATGACAGAGCGGCGCAAGCGGCGCGAGCGTCGGTAACAGGCGAATGCGCACGAGCCACGAGAGACCGATCAGCGCGTAGTGCCATATACGCGGCACGGGGCCGGCACCAATCCATATCGCGTCCAGCCGTGGCCACTGTTGTGGCACCACGTGTAAGTCCGGCACATCTACCAATGAAAATAACGTGGGGTTTAACGGCACTTTACCGGGCGGTGCGATGACGTAATGGCGCGTCTCGGTCAATGCATAGGTTTTGGTGACGACGCCATGACGCACGAGCTGCAATGGTTTACCGGCGTAACTGGTAATAGCGCGGATTACGTTTAGACCGACGCCCGCGAAGGCAGAGGGCGCGATGCCTGCAGATATACGGGTGACTTCCGTCAGCTCAAGCGCGAGCTGTCGGCACACTGCAACGGTCAACACAGGAAAACTGCTGACACCGCTGAGCACAACAATATTGTTGTCACGCGCGGCGGCATCAAATTGACTGACGCCTTCCACAAACTTAGATGAATCCGCGAGATCGAGGTAATGCAGCTTGAGCGCGAGACACGCTTTAATCACGCGGTAAGGATCATCGCCGTAATCCTGGAAAGGGCCGCTCGCATCGACGACCACATCAGGCATCAGGTGTTGCAGCTGCTGCTCGACATTTTCACTGCGATCAAAAATAACGGCCTGTTTCTGCGCAGGGCCACGTATTTTGTTGCACAGCGCAACCGCCTTCGGCAGCGAACGCCCACCGACCATTAGCGTAAGGCTTGGTTCGTCTGCCAACAGAGAAACAAGGCGTCCACCAAATGTGCCGTAACCTCCCAGAATAAGTATTTTCATCGTCGTCCATGATCAGGTTGAATCGAAGCACTTGAAACTCGCGGCGCGCCACGGTTTTCAAACGCGGGAATAAGCGTCGTATGAGTCATAAAAATTTATGATCTGTTGCGGGGATTGATTCGACAAACATCGTGTGGTGAGTCAAAGAAGAAGGTCAACTATCATCGCCTCGCTTTCGGCAGCCGGCTGCTTTTTGCAGGAGTGACACGCCAGTTGGTGTCGCGCTGACTCAGTGTGGCGATACAAATTGCATGGACGTGTCCACAACCCGGAGAACCAGCGCCCATGCCGCGGTGATCCGCTGCTGGATTAGTATCGGCGAGTTCTATGCACACTGCTTCGCGAGTACGCGAGAATTCGATCTCTTCTTGCAGCGACGGTGTTTCGGCAATCGGAATCTCGAGATAACGAATTGTCAGGTAGTGTTTGCCGGTCAGACACGACAGCGAAAGTTTTTCAGGCGTGGCGAGCACAAGCTCGTTGCCTGCACAGTCAAGTGCGAACCCTGGAGAGACCACCACCGTGTTGCCATCTTCAATATAAATGTTCAGGCCGCTCACAATTCCCCACCCTCGCAAAAACCGGTTTCGTCGGCGTGTGCCGTCCAGGTGATATTGCTGCTCTTGCTGAAAGTCGGCCGCTGTCAGAAGTTTGCCGTGGAAATAATTTGGACGTTCGAGCTGTTTGTATTCCGGCATATAAAGCCTCCTTTCAACTAACAAAAAATTTGCTGTGCAACGAAGTGGCTACTATAGCAGCACGGGCAGGGTTCAACACGGATCAGGCTGTGAAACGGCGAGTCATACAAAGTCGCTACTCAGATTTAAAGTGGTCGTGGCATCTTACGCATGAGCATCGGACCACACAGCGAATTCATTGCCGCCGGGCTCCGCGAAATGGAAACGACGTCCACCCGGGAACGGAAAAATCGGTTTGATGATTGTGCCACCTGTCTGTTCGACTTTGGCTTGTGTGACCTCAAGCTTATTGCTGTAGAAGATCAATAGTGCAGCGCCGTTACTCGTCAGAGAACATTGCTCCGATTTGAAAAATCCACCATCAAGCCCTTCATTGGAAAACGCAATGTAGTCCGGGCCGTAATCCACAAATGCCCATCCGAAGGCCTCAGTGAAAAATTCTTTGGTGGCTGGAATGTCCCTGGAAGGTAGTTCGACATAATTCAGTTTTTCATGTTTGTTCATGATATCGATTCCGATGTTTGGAAGAGGCAGATGTTGATAGCTTGCTTGTTAGGGACGCTTTGAATAAACGTAATTTCAGGGACGCTTCGAATAAACCATCATTCTAGGGACGCTTAGAATAAACCATCATTTTAGGGACAATTCGAAATAGCCGTCATTTCAGGGACACCTCGAATAAGCCGTCATTTCAGGGACACCTCGAATAAGTCGTCATCTTAGAGACAC
>JAZKES010000022.1:0-20886 GCA_040386995.1 Pseudomonadota bacterium
CAGACTGCGAGTGATGGCCGCAAAAGCCCTGACTTCAATCACCTAGCTCGAATCTACGACACCAGTTTATATAAGTTACATTGAATGCTTATTTTCCTTTCAATGTAATCATCAAGCAGTTTAAGGGCCTATAACTCAGTTGGTTAGAGTAGCGGACTCATAATCCGTAAGTCCCAGGTTCAAGTCCTGGTGGGCCCACCAATTTCTCACCATCCTCCGCCTCCCTTTTCCATATCACCGCGTTCGCGACCCGCGGAAAATGGACTGGAATGAAGAAATTTCCCCTTCATATTTTTGTTGCCGAACAGGTTCAATTCATAAAATATGATCGATGAATGTTTTCTGCTGCGCTCAGATAAATATTTAGGCTCTTTTGTCTTGTCGACTGTTGATATTCGGGAGAGCCTAGAGGTTCGAACGGGTCTTACAACACCATAATGCGGTAAGCAGGCTCTGAATATCATCCCTGAACCGATTATCTACATCCAGCCATCTACCTCGCTCCTCCAGACATTCCTGCTTCTACGCGTGAAGCCTTGCGACTCTTCCTTGCAGAATGTTCAAGGTGACGCGCCCTCGCGCAAATACGCAAACTCGTCTCCGGGCTTCCACTGCGGCATGGCGTCGTTGTTGGCGATGCGCCATGAGACCAGCAGATTGAGTACTGCATCTTCCACAACGCCATCGAAATTCCAGTCGTCGGTGACCTCGTCGCTGGGCTGGTGGTAGTGCATATCGGTGTAACGATTGATCTGCTCTTCACCCCAACCTGCGGGCTGACCGATGATGTCAGTGCCGCTGTCGAGATACGTGGACGGCACGCCGATGCGCGCAAAGCTAAACTGGTCTGAGCGATAGAACGAGCCGCGATCAGGAAACTGATCGGGCAGCACTACTCGCCCTTGCAGCATGGCCACTTCGTTCACCACGATATCCAGATCCGATTTGCCGTAGCCAATGTAGGTCAGGTCGCGCGTGCGTCCCCAGATGCCAGGGCCATCGACGTTGATGTTGACGGCAATGTGGTCCGCTGCAAAAGTTGGATGTTGTACATAATGTTGCGAACCCAACAACCCCTGCTCCTCCGCACCCACGAAATTGAGAACGACAGAACGCCGCGGTTGCAGTCCCAGCTCCTTATAGGCGTGTGCGATGTTCAGCATGAGAGCGACACCCGCGGCATTGTCGAGAGCACCGTTGTATATGGTGTCGCCATTAATCGCATCAGCAGGATCCAGCATGCCAAGGTGATCATGGTGGGCGGTGAGAATGACGGCTTGTTCGCGTAAAGCGGGATCGCTGCCGGGCAACACACCAATGACATTGGCCGTTTCGGTGACCTGCATTTCCACCGGCAACTCGATGCTTGTGTGCAGGCCAAGCGCGACTGGTTGAAACGCCGGACTGCGCGCCTGTTCGACGAGCCTCGCGAGATCATGGCCGCCCAATGTCATGAGGCGCGCTGCTGCATCTTCAGTAAGCCAGCCGCGTGCCTGCAGACGTAATTCATCTGCTTGCGCGGGAAGTTCAAACTGTTCACCGCCCCACGACGTTTGCACAACCTGCCACGGATAACCGGCGGAAGGTTGGGTATGAATGATGATGGCGGCGACCGCACCCTGCCGCGCCGCCTCTTCATACTTGTAACTCCAGCGTCCGTAATACAACCGTGTCGTTCCTTCGAAGAGCCCTGGCTCCCAGTCGGGGTCGTTGTTCAACATGACGAGCACCTTGCCACGCAGATCTTCACCCTTGTAGTCGTCCCAACCGTATTCGGGCGCAGTGATGCCGTAACCCACGAACACAAGTTCTGCATCATTCACCGCAGCGGTGTCTGCCTGCTGTCCTGTCGTAACGATAAAATCCGTGCTGCGTTCGAGTTCGAGTGCGAGCTCGCCGCTTTCGAAACGCCATGTCTCTGGTTGCTGTGTACGCAGTCCAATCAGGCTGAAGTGTTGCTCGAAACTGCTGTCGTCGCCACCCGGCTCGAATCCCATTTCCGTCAACGTATCTATGAGAAACTTTCGTGCAAGCAAATCGCCCGCACTACCAGGCGCGCGACCGCCGTAGCGATCGTCTGACAATTCAAGTGTGAGTTTGCGCAAATAATCAGGTGTGATGACAGCGGTGGCAGACTCAGCCAGCTGCTGTAACGACAGATCAACCGCCGGTGCGATTGCGGGCTCGGGCTCCACCTGTACAACAGTAGTCGACTCATCGCCCTTGCACGCGGCAAGCGAAGTCAACAGACACAAATAGCCAATAGCGCAAAACAGACGATGGTTAAAGTTCATAAAAATTCCCAAGTAATGTAGCTCTCCAATCGAAGCAAGTTACATGCCTGCAATCTGCCGCGTTCTGTCAGCACGCTGTAACAATCTCACTTTGATTTAACTGAGATTACCCCTGATCGCATGAACATTCACAGTGCATTTCTGCATGCAGAAACTATTATTGGTGCGTTTTTACTCGTTGAAAAACAGTGTGATATCACTGACCAACGTGAAAAATCCCGCAAAAAATTAATTAGTTAATACGCACCACAGAGATGCACTTACGTGTGTCACACTTCGAACACTAATCGCCACCTAATACGAAGCACAGAGAATTAACACGGTTTTTACGATGTTTTCTTCAATTCATCGGTCAACCAACACCGCGCCCCATATCAGAACATTCGAGTCAAAACATCAACGTTAACTTTGTCGTGCAACACCAAAAACACAAATTGATTCGGCCTTTTCGCAAAGTGGGCAAACTTCTTGCAATGGTATCGATGAAGTCTCAGTAATGAGGCTCCAGATTATAAGTGGGTCCGCATGACTGGCTTAGGGGAACAATTCAGTCAATCGGAGTAGTCTCAATCTGGATTGATTACGCATTCTCACAAGGAGTGCGCAAGATCCACCTTTGAGATTGAAATGCAGTTAACCAACTATTCAATCTTCTTACAGGTGAAATTTATGAAAAAGTTTATTACCGCAATCGTGTTACTTAGCAGTACTTCTCTTGTCCACGCTGACTACACCCTGGTGCCGTCAGATGATTCCGAACTCAGCAAGTTGTGCATCGCCGCGGCTAACGCTGATTCACGCGAAGCCCTACTGGATTTAACATCAGCAGCCGGGATCTCCTACGTCGATTTACCGACGGTACGTTGCAACGGTATGCCGATCACCCGCTTTTCAGTGAAATACGGCGGCAGAAAACCGGAAAGCATCGCCGAGGTTTCCAGTCCGATGGGTTACCTGTTGCGCAAGAGCGACACCAGCCCGTTGACCGAGCTATGCGCAGCAGCGCTGGTTTCAGAAAGTGAATACGCCAAAGTGAAAGAGTCGCACTTCAGCAATGATGAAAAAATCGAATCTGAAGTGTTCTGCAACGGTGTGCCACTGAAAACCTTCGCGCGCAAATACCGCAACGCCAGCGCTACCCTGGTTAGCGCTCTCTGATCCTTTCAGCCAACACCGATGTGCACCTTTAGGTTCCACCTGGGAGCACATCGGTAACGGAAATGATTGCTTGTTTAGTATCAAGCAAGAACTAAGGTCTTTATTTTCCATCGCGGCTCTGATCCGCTCCAACGTGAGGAGCTGGGCGCGGATCAGTGGCGCTTCTTATTCACCAGACTGAAAGCCAAAACACATTGATATTCGTGGCCGCTTTTTGCCATCACACTTGTGGTCGCGAAACGTGGCAATGAAAGTACCAGCAACGTCTAGTGTGATTAGAGTGTAAATTTTCAGACGTTGGTAATCTCGACCATACTTAATTAATAACCGGATTAAACATCACCCTTACGCGCTGACTGAATCAAATGATCAGCCGCCCGGAACGCTAAAGCCATGATGGTCATCGTCGGCTGACCGCGGCCAGAACTTACCAGGCTGCCGCCGTCTACCATGAATAAATTCGGAACATCGTGCGAGCGATTGTATTTATCCACTACAGAAGTGGCAGGATCATCACCCATGCGACAAGTGCCAAGCAGATGCACACCACCCGTCTGCCCGTTCTGTGAGTAGGAACCTACTTTCTGAATCGCGCCTACTGCATCAAGCAATTCCATGGAACGTTCCATGAAAAATTTCATGGTCGCCAAATCATCAGGATGATTCATGAAGGTGGTACGCAACGCGGGGCGTCCCCATTTGTCTTTCACCTCCGGGTCAAGCGTTACGTTATTGGTCGACAATGGCAGCGACGTGCAGTGTCCATTGAAGGACGCCGTGTGAGTAAAGTCTCGCAGCAAGTTATGCTTGAAGGTACTGCCCCAGGTGTCGCCGGAGAACAGGCCACTGCCCATCGCTCCACCCATTGGACGGCCCGCTGACAACGAACGCTCGTCTATACCACCGCCACCATAAAAGCCGTGTTTGGGGTCGATGCTGTAGAAATCGTGAATGACACGTGTCGTCGGAATGCTCTTATAAGCATTGATGGGATGTTCGAACAAACCCGCAGCGCGCGATGATCCATTGAACATCAGATTTTTGCCGACCATGCCGCTCGAGTTCGCGAGACCATCCGGAAAACGCGCCGATTCGGAAAGGAACAACAGCCGTGGCGTTTCAGCACCATTCGCACTGAGCACAACCGCCTTGGCTCGCTGCGCCTGCACAGTGCCATCCTCCTCCCAATACACCACTTCATTTGCACGACCGCTGTCATCCGTATTGATACGCATCACGGTGCAACCAGTGCGTAGTTCGCAGTTGCCACTCGCGAGCGCAAGCGGAATCATGGTCACCAGCGTCGAAGATTTAGCCGACACCTCGCAACCGAAACCGTTGCAGAAACCACAATGAATGCAGGGCGGACGATTGTTGTGCGGTTGAGAAAGGATCGCTACTGGCGCAGGGTAAGGATTGTAGCCAAGCTTCTTGCCTGCCCGTTCCAGCAACACACCGGACGCCTTCACAGGCATCGGTGCACACGGATAGTCTTTCGAGCGCGGTGGATCCCACGGACCCGCGAGCCCCGACACGCCAATCTCCCAATCCACTTTCGTGTAATAGGGTTCAAGCTCTTCATAACTGATCGGCCAATCGACAAAGTTGGTGCCGGCTATTGACCCCACCAAACTGGCTTCCTTGAAATCCACAGGCCGTAAACGCCAGAAATTGCCGGAGAAATGAATACTGCTGCCACCGACGTTGTGCGCATAACCGAGCGCGTAGTCATCGACGAGCTCAGCCTTCTCGTGTTCATAACGCCGAAACGTTTGGGGATGTCCTTTGCGTCGACCCCAGGTGAGCTCCTCGTTCTGCGAATAGGCCCACTCATCATGTTTGAAACTGGCCGGCTGCAGATGTGGCCCCTGTTCCAGCACGACCACCGAGAAGCCGGCAGTAGATAATTCCTTGGCCATGATGCCACCCGCGGCACCCGACCCTACTATTACGAAATCAACTTCATCACGTGTTGCAAAAGGCGCCTGCGCCATCGTTGCTCTCCTTAATCATTCGCCGCGCTGCGCGTAGTCGGCGTCGTAATATCCGAAAGGTGGCTGCCAGGCATGCCGGTGATCGAAGCCGATCAGATCCCAGCCCATGTGATCGCGATTGCCGCCGTACTCCGGCAACGCGAACATACCCGCCAGCGTCAGGAAACGGATCGTCTCGAAAAATTCACCCATCTCGATGGCCCGCAGCAGCGCATCCTGCTGGTCGGGTTGCAAGGTGCTGAAACGCGGGCTGCCAAAACTGGAATGTGCTGACGCCTGCAATGAGACCAGTCCTTCGCGTAAACCAGCCAGTAGCTCGCTTCGGCTGCTGCCGAGCACTGTGTCCATGAAATAGATAACACCACCTTCCGTTGCGCCAGGAGTTTCGTCCGAGGGCAGAATGCGTGATGCGATCGCAGCAAATTCTTCTGCCTCCTCCGCGCCCAGCGTTGTAAATGGTTTGTCTTCGTGATGGGCGGCGGAGGCATGCTCTGCTGCATTCAACAGAGACGGCAGAGACAACATGCCGAGGCCCGCCGTGCGTGCGCCTGCTGAGGACAGCAAGCCCAGCAACAACGTGCGACGAGTCAACTCACGAGTGCTCATTTAGTGAACTCCTTGGTGGCAGTGAACGGATTACGTGCATTGAACCGTGAACTCATTATTGAACTCACGGTTTTGTAAAGCCTGAGTCTGACGAACCTAGCTGAAGAGCTTTTTATAGGTTTGAACGAAGTAGGCCATTTCTTCCGGCTTGGCCATGCTTACGCGTGCCCATGTCGTAAAAGGCTGGAAAGGACGACCCACAAGAAGATTGTTTTCCTTCATCTTTGCACGGAACACACCCACGTCGATGCCAGTTTCGAAGAAGCTGAAATTCGCATTGGATTTCACATAACGCAGGCCGAGCTCCTCGTACATACCTTCAACTATCGCCAGGCCCTCCTTGTTCTTGGCACGCGAGAAGTCCTGGAACTCGCGATCCTGGTAGCTCACAAGTGCGGCATGCTGGGCCAGGATATCCACGCTGCCTGTTTTCAACATATTCAATTTGGCGATGAGATCGGGATGCGCAAAGCCGAAGCCGACACGCAAGCCGGCGATGCCGTGGATCTTCGAGGCTGTTCGCGCCACGATGATATTGTTCAGGCCTTCCGCAACCAGATGCATCATGCTGCTGAAATCCGGGTTGTCCACATACTCGTAATACGCTTCGTCGATGAAGACCATGCGATCTTTCGAGACTGTGCGAACAAAATCTTCCAGCGCAGTTTTCTCGATGATGGTCGGCAGCGGATTGTTCGGATTACACAGATACACCATACGTGTATCGGGTGTGATGGCCGCATACATTGCCTTCAGATCGACATTCATATCTGCGTCCACCGGAACGTTGATGATCTCAGCGCCCATCTCTTTTGCGGTGTTAATCAACGATCCATAAGTAGGATACGCAGCGACGATAGAGCCAGGCATGGATGCGGCAAACAGACCGGCCGCCGATAGGATTTCACCCGAACCGCAGCTGATAGTGATGCATTCCGCAGGTACTTTCTCGATGCTGGCTTGCAGCTCGATGATCTGGTCTTCAATACCTCCGTAGAGATTGCCGTACTTGAATGCCGCCTGCATTGCCTCGATTGCATTCGGTGATGGCCCATAAGGATTTTCGTTCGAGGACATACGAATGGGTTCTACCGGCGAGGCAATATTATTGCCGAGTGCGGTGTTGATCAGATTGAAGGAAAAAGGTGCAGCCCCTTGCAACAGGGCGGCACCGGTGAGTGTAGCGACGCCCGTCAAGATTCGGCGTCTGTTCAACATCGGATTCATCTTCATCATGGGTATCCTTTTCCTCTGTCTGTTAGAAAGTGTATGAGGCTTTGGCAAACCAGCGCATGCCGAAGTAACCAACTGGACTGCCGATCAAGTATTCTCGATTGGTGTTCGCGTAAATTTCTTCGTTGTAATTCCAGACTGCACCCGGCACTTTGTCGGGGTATTGGTTAAAGACGTTGTCAGCGCCGATGCCCAGGCTCAGGCCATTAGCCGCCTCGTAGTTCAGCTCGATGTTGGTCATGGTCATGGTATCGATCTCGCTTTTGTAGAACGTGCCGGTACCCAATTTCACTGTGTCCAACTGGTTGACGACGCTCGCAGGCAATCCGGCGATACTGGTCACTCCATACTGCGGGCCGTAGAACATCTGGCGGATGCCAAGATTGAAGTTGCCGAATGAAGCCCGTGCGCCGAGGTTCAGCCGCCACAGCGGGCTATCCGTTTCGATGTTGGATAATGTAGAAGGGCTGTACAGCACCGCACCGCCGAGCTCAGCAGGCGCGGTCTTGGCACTGAGCACTTCAGTTTTGTTGTAATTGGCTGCCACAGTCCAATCCATGGTCGCTAGTCCGAAGAAACCCGAACTGTAAGTCGTCACCCAGTCCACACCACTGCTGCGAGTGTCGAGCGCATTGTTGAATAGCGACACACTGATAGTCGCGCGAGCACTTGGATCCAGCGAACCACCAGGCGCACCCGGGTTGTCCCACTGCCCGATGTAGCCGAAATCAACCAGCGCTCTGCCCAGTGCTTCGTTGAACGATGCATCCGGAACACCGTCACCGTTGGTATCGGCCGGGTCAGGCAGAATATTGTTGAAACTACCCGTCGTGCGACCCGTGGCCGTTGTCAGGCTCTGGGGGCTCGAGAAGTTGAGACTGCCACGCTGGATTCGATCCTTAATGGTGATCCGGTAAGCATCGATCGTAGTTGTCAGATTGCTGATCGGAGTGAACACAAGACCAACACTGAAGTTCTCGGAAGTTTCAGGTTGCAGACCGGCACCAAAGCCCAAGGTGGCGGCAGCGGGACCGTTAGGCTGCAACTGCGGGCTCGCCGAATTTGGACCCACGTTCACAGCTGAATAAAAACCTTCACCGAGCGTCGGCGCCCGGAAACCGGTGCTGGCCGTGCCGCGGAATGCAAGACTGTCCAGCAGATCGTAACGCGTCGTTATCTTTCCGATGGTTTCGTTGCCGAAGTCACTGTAATTTTCGTATCGCACTGCCATGTCGACCAGCCAGCTATCCGTCGGAGTCATGATGACGTTCACGTATGCGGAATAACTGTTGCGATCGTAGGAGCCGGTATTTACGGCGGGGTTGTAACCGGGAAAAGACGCTGCACCAGAACCATAGTAGGAAGAAGGATCACCCGGGTCGATGCCATATTCACTCAGTCGATATTCCAGTCCCGAAGCAAGAGTCATCGGTTCATTAAAACCAATATCAAAGTCCCTGCTTGCATCGAAGGTGGTCGTCCACTGGTTGGCCGAGAAACTGCCGTCGTAAAATTCCGATGGCGAAGCGCCGGTTTCATTCCAGATGCTGAAATTCATCGAGTTGGTGGTGTAATAATCCATCTCGTTGGCGCCGTAGGTCGACGCCACATCCCAGTTCCACCCTTTGCTTTCACCGTCGATACCAACGGTCATTGAGTAATCGGATTCATCCGATTCCTGCATTGGGTTGAAACCATACATGTACTTATTGACGGACAGCTCGTCACCAGTGCGTCTGCCGTCGCCATTTAAATCGACGCCTCCATCCTGGGATGGCCTGCGATAAGTCTGCAAGGATGCTGCTTCTTTTTGACCGATGCTGCCGAAGCTATAAAGCTCCGTAGTTTCGCCGAGGCTATACCCCGCATTGAAGAAAAAGACGTTGCGTTTGATTTCCGGTGGATCACCGACCTTGTTGATGGCCGGATAATCTGGATGGAATTGCATAGCGCTGTCACGCTGAATGTAAGTCCTGTTCGCGCTGCTTACAGTGTAGCCACTAGGCGATCCGTTATTGAGACGGTTCAAACATTCCGCTGCGTTGGCCACGCACACCGCAGGCCCGTAGACCACCGAGCGACTGACGGTTTCGCGATCCTCCGTTTCCATGCTGAGGTTAACGTACGCTTCATCACTGCCGAACCCGATTTTGCCCTGCACGTTAGTGGTGAATCCACCGCCGTCGGAATATTCCGATACGTTGGTGCGAATGCCACCACTACTGTAATCCTCGTCGAGCACAATATTGACCACACCCGCGATCGCATCGGAGCCATATAGAGCTGCCGCTCCATCTGTCAGTACTTCAACGCGCGCGATGGCGGAGGTAGGTATGAAAGAAAGGTCTGTCGCGGCGGAGCCACTGGAGGCACCAATGTTTGAGGTTATGTGGCGGCGCTTGCCGTTGACCAGCACCAGAGCATGGTTCGGGGACAATGAGCGCATGCTCGCAGTCAAGGTCTGGTTGGCAGCATCGGTACCTCGCTGGCTCGCGTTGAACGAAGGCACTTGCATAGCGATAGTGTTCATCAAATCAGGCGCGCCAGATTCCTTCAGCATGTCGGAATTGATCAATTGAATCGGCGCTGGACTACTGGAGACGGCCATACGTGTGCGCCTGGTTCCTGTAGTAATGATTTCCTCCAGCACCTCGCCGGATTCCGTCATAACTGCGTCTGCATCAGAGACCGCCTGTGCCAGAACACTCGGAACAAAACCAGCAGACAATAAACATGCGGCAAAACATAGTCTCGACTGCTTGGGTGACTTCTTCATTTAATAACTCCTCAGTAACATCCAGATAAGATAGAAAGTTTGAATAAGTTATCCATGAACAAAGCAACACATATGCCATACACATAATTAATATTGGATATGAGATACGCGAGGCAAAACTGCTGCAATTGTGTGCAGTAAAAAGCAGCAATTCCCTCAAAAGAGGCTATACGTGCTCACTATAGATGCACGAGCGGATCTTTCAGATCGACCGAAAAATATTATGGTGCGAGGTGCGAGAAATCGAATCAGCAAATAAATTCCATTTTGGTGAATTCGTCAGCTGTTTTTGCTCCATGTCGATGCAAGGAATCTGTCAGGATATAGAAACTTATCTTCAGCAGAATTTCCGACCGCAACCAAAGCAGCGATCTGAAGTAGAAATATGCAGAGATTTACGAGGAAAATTGCTAACGCCAGTCGTCTGCAAAAGACGACTGACGCCGAGAATGGCAAGAAGTGGTTACTTCTTATTGGAGCGAAGACAGTGAATGGTCGAGCTTTGCAAAACCATACCTAACGCAGAATCATTCAGGAACACGCGCAGCACGCACTTCCACTTCAACGAGCCAACCTTCACGAACGAGATCAGCTACCTGCACAAAAGTTCGTACTGGCTTCGTCGGATTTTCAGCTGTGCCGAAAAAAGAAAGGTAGCCTTTGTTGAAGCCTTCGAAATCCAGCACACCATCTTCTCCGGCTACCGCAAACACACGAACCTGTACGATATCCGACATGTTCCAGCCCTGCTCTTCCAGGGTTGTCTTGAACTTGGTGAAGATGTCGATCGCCTGCTGCTCCATGTTTCCCCAGCTTTCATCAGGCAGGGGGGAAGCGCCCATGCCACTGACGTACAAGGTCTCCGCATTGGCCGGAATCTTTATCGTTGAGTATAAAATTCTTCCCTCACCCTGACGATCAATGACCTGCTTCGTTTCAACCTCAGCAGCATTAGTCTGTTGCAGCGCAAATAAAGCAAGCAGAGAGCAGGCCAAACCTCCCGCATGCTTTTTTACAGGGCGAGTGAAAAGACTTTTGCAAATTTCCATCGATTACTCCATCAGATAGTTTTCAATCAAGCTTGCTCAGAGAGTTGATGTACACCAACACGTCGCGCCAACTATTTTCGTCAGGCAGCGACGTCATCATGGCGCGCATCTGCTGACCGCCCACGTCGTCGGCATGTACACCGCGTTGTCCGACACTGAACCGTTCAAGCTCGTGCAACAGATACCAATCGTTGCGGTTGGCCAGCGCCGGCGCACCGAGCGCTTCGTTGCCTTCTGCTTGCGCACCGTGACAAGCCGCGCAGGACGTATATAAAGTTGCACCGGCTTCAGCATCTCCTTCCAGGGTTGGCGTGGCGGGTACGTCTTGCCACTCACTGATATCGGCGACGACCCGATCGATTTCCGCATCACTGAGTGTTGCGGCCAGCGCGCGCATTTCGAAAGCGGGAATGTATTCTTTCTCGATACCTCTGAAGCCGCTGCGGAAACCCAGCAGTTGACGCTTCAGATACCAGGGTTCCATGCCTGCAAGCTTTGGCCCACCGACAACTTCGCTGCCCTGCCCGTAACCACCGTGGCAGGTCATGCAGACGTCAGCCGACAACGGCGCATCGAGCGGAAAATTACTTTCAGCATGCACTCCTGCGGAGGGCGCAAGGAGTAATGCTGTCAGTGGTAAAGCGACTGTCAGGGATGATTTCTTGTGGAATAACATTTTCATGATCGTCAAACTCATACGGTAGCTCCCGCCGCTGCTGGATTGACGGCCTTGCTGATCGCGGCAACAGCGCGGTGTGCCGAAACGATTGCACTTTCCTGCCAACCCGCATGTAGCGTCACTTGATCGCCGACGAGGTAGTGGCGATCAACAACACCTTGTTGCAACGTGTGCATCATGTGTTCTTCCTCCGCGGTCAACCCACCGGCGCTACGCCCCCAGCGAGCCGCGCAGCCCAGCATGTGGTTCATGCGATGCCAACCAACAGTCACGCCTTTTTCAACATGCTTACGATAGTCGGGATGAATTTTTTCGCCCTGTGCAAGCGCGGCTTCGATGCGCTCTTCCTGGCTAAGCTGCGTCAATCCCATGCCGCCACCAAAGTTATACGCAGATAACATGACACCCTTCTCTTTATGAATGCCATGCGACGGATACCAGATTTGCGAGATCGGTTGATTGGTAAAGCTGATACCGCCGTAGATGTCCTCGTCTTCCCAGAAACGGCGCTTGGCCTGGAATGCGGACTTGTAGGCTTCGCCACGCTGCACGTAACGCAGCGCCGTGAGATATTCCGCCGGAAAATTATTGGTGATGCCGGCGAGCAAGTGACTCGGAATGCAGTTGACGCAGAAATCCGCACGCAAAGTTTCGCGACTGCCTTTCTGGTTGTACGTAATACCGACACCTTCGCCATCTACTTGCAGCGACGTAACTCCCGCGTTCAGATGAACCGGGCCACGCAGCTTGCGCGCGAAACCTTTGACTATACCGTCCATGCCACCTGCAGGCTGGAACAACATCGGTCCGGTCTCACCTTCGTTTGCACTGAGCGCCGAACCCACGTAACGCGTTTTGAGAACTTCCTGCAGTGTCATGAGCTCGCGATAGACACCGTGCTCCATGAAGCCGCCCGATACATAACCGACACGTGAACTACCTTTGAATTTCATTTCAGTATCGAGATCACCAAACGAACGGATAACGCCTAGCAAACGCTCTGCCTCACTTTCGCTGAACGGCAAATCCATTTCGACGCGTGTCAGGCTCTTGGCCATCAGCTCCGCGACAAAGCCGCGCACTGTGGTGGTGAGCACTGCATTGCGCACCGGCTTGCCGCCGTTGAACGCATCGTCCTGGTAATACGCTTCCTTGTTTTCGTTGATGAACATTTCAAGCTCGACACCGAGCTCCTTACAGTAATGCAGAAAGTAACGGTGTGTGCTCGGGATACGCGCAGGGCCCGCGTTGAAATACATATGGGGTTCATTATCGAATTCGCAGACTTGCACGTTGCCGATTTCATCGACGATGTCGCCCGAACGCAGCGTCAGATTGCGTCCGCCCAAGCGGTGTGATGCTTCGAGTAACACACAGTCGTAGCCGGCTTTTTCGAGCTCATACATAGCCGTCAGGCCGGAGATACCACCACCGAGTATTGCGACTGTTTTGCTCTGTCCTGCGGGAAGCGGCGCAACCTCGGGTAACGCAAGGGCCATCGTTATCGGCATCAAGCCAAGTGCGCTGCTGGCCTGCACCACTGCGCCAGTTCCAAGGGTGGCACCAAGAAGATTAAGCAGCTTGCGCCGACTGAATGTGTGCGGTTGACTCTTCATCTGCCTGTTTGCTCCTGTGATTTGACCTTTGCTTCTCCAATTCCTGAACGGAGAGTTGCGTCAGGCATTCATGTGACTCTCGGTTAATTTCTGGTGCAGTTAATTTCTGGTGCAGTTAATTTTTTTGGTGCAGTTCCTTTCTCAATTCATTCTGCGTGAGCTCACTCAGATTCCGGGGAATCCAACACCGCCCAGCATTCGAGTTCGACACGTGCGCCAAGCGCGAGTCCATTGGCACCAAACGCGGAGCGCGCTGGTTTGTTGCCGGGGAAGTAGGACACATAAAGAGTATTGAATAGCGGCCACTCGCCTATATCCGCAATCATCACCGTGCATTTGACGATGGCGTCGAGCTTGAGTCCGCTGGCCGCGAGAATGCGCTCCATGTTGCTGAAGATCTGTCGCGTTTCGGCTTCGATGCCACCGTCGACGAGCTTGAAGGTGGTGGGATTCACACCGAGCTGACCTGACATGATCAGCAGGTTGTCGATGCGCACTGCATCCGAGAACGGCAAGCCAAGTGCGAGCGTTTCTTTACTCGCAATAAAATCGGTGTCGGCGCGCGTAACGCCAACCAGCGGAGGCAGCAAGCTGAGCAACAGCAGACCTGCATATGAGAACAATCGAATGCAGGGAATCCTCGTACGACTTACCCATATATTCCAGGATACTGGCTGTGCAGGCATTCACTCTCACCATGACATATGTGTTATGTCATGAAGTAGCAACCTTTATGCCAGCCGATAAAATTAAAAAACTCCCGGGAAATTAGGCACTTTTCTAACGAGCGAAGTGCGGCACGAATCGTAGTGCACCAAGAGTAGACAAACTGTGGATCACCTTGGTTCAAGGTTGACCATCCAACCTTGTGTACTCGGCGCGGCGTTAAGCGGAGGGTGGATGTAGAGAATCGAAGTGAGGAATAGAAGTAGAGAGAGTGGACGCAGAGGCAGAACGAAATTGAAGACGTCGTGAAAAAATAGTGCGCGGACGATGCTGCTGCCCGCGCAGTAATTCTGGAAATGGCTGCTAGCGCCGCGCGAAATAATAACGCAACGTTACGTCTGAACGATCGACTGGAGCACCCTCATCGAAACCGGGACGAAACCTGCCGTCGTGAATCTGCCGCAGCAAATCTTCTTCCACCTGCTTGTCATGCGAAGAATCTGCAAGTACACGCGCATTACTAGCCTTGCCGTAACGGTTCAAGTCGAAAGTCACATCGATGTAGCCATCGAAATCGCTCGAGGTTTCCTCGCCGGCAAGCGCAAGCAAACCGGTCTCCGGGTCATCAACGGGCTGACCTGATTCGAGAATGGCCGCAATCTGTTGCTCTTCCACACCTGCATCACGCAGCAACTCAACAGCAGTGGCGTAGGTAGCGCGAGCTTCATCATGCTGATCCGTCAGCAGGTACCAGTCCGCGAGCTCAAGCTGACTCTCGGCGATCTGCACTGGCTCGGCGCCTGCCACTCTGTACTCGATGGCGCGTCGCAGAGCAGCGCTGCCATGGTTAAACAGGACAGGATTGTTAGAGAGCTTGCTCTGGCGAATGCTGTGCTGGCCGAGCTTGGTGAGTGTGTTGGGAGTATTGCGCTGGTATTGCCTGTTGACCATAAGGACGAGCGCAGCAATTTTGCGCTCAATGACTACTTTCTCATCGTACAAACCATCCGTAGCGGCGGTCGACAGGAGCCAAAGTGCTTTATGGTATTGCGTGAAAGCCTCGCCGAGTCGTTCGGTAAGCGCGGCTTCTTGCGTCTCCGTCCTACCGCCAGGCACAGGGGTGTGCCACACCTGTAGGTAGTACTTCAGGTTCCACTCAGCGGAGATGCGGTGTGCCTCGGCGAGCGCGATTGGTTTTTCAGCCAACAACTGTTGCTGCATCGAGAGGAGTGAGTGCTGCAGGGCATCGCACGCATCCAGATCACCCAGAGCGAGTTGGCTATTAATCTTGGCTTGCAGAATTGATGCTTGCGCAGAACTGGCCAACCCTTCCTGCCGGCGAATGATTTGAAAGCTGCGATCATAGGCTTCAAGGGCAGCACGGTGGTCGCCCTCTGCCTGCAGTGCCTTTCCCAATTCAGCGGTAAGTTCTGCTAGCCTGGGCGAGTAATAGCCCCCGTCTTCTTCGACACTGCTAATAAGGGTGCGAATTCTTGCGGCATCATTCATCGGCAAGAACGCCGCAAAGGAAGACCCTTTCGCATCTACGCTGCCAGCAGACAAAACAGCGGCTGAAGAATCCGCGTCTACTGAAATATTTTTGGCCTGGAAGAAAACCGGATCGCTATCTAAACGCGCAAACGCGTTTTGTTGGGCGAGCAAGCAACCCAACAGCAAAGCGCAGTGATTGATGCTGAAATTTTTCAGATTTGGAACAGTCGACATAAATTCCCCTCGTGCAATGACCAGAAACCCTGAGGGGATCAGCACTGCTGTTGTTGTTGGTTTTTACTGGTTCAACCAGACTCATTGTGGTGCGCTCAGCATAGTGTAAGGACGTTGTTAGTCACTCGCAACTATTTAATATATAAACAGTTTTTTAATTTACAGTGTAATTCTGTCATGCCCAGAAACAGTGCGGCCCCGCACTGTTCCGATGCTAACGTTTGGGTGATAACGGTGCACAAACAGCGTCGAAGGATAAGTTTTTTACGAAAACATAAAACATCGCACGTCCATTAGATGATCTACAGAAAGTTAGACGCACATTTCTGCAACAAGGTTTGAACCGCGTGTTTCCATAGCCGAACAAACAAGAACAGATTATTGGTTGTTACTTCATTGTCATCTGAGGACACATCTCTCGTTTCAGTCAGCGAGCGACTACAAAGTTGCTCATGAGAAGTAATCCAAAAGCTAACCAGGCACGCGCGCTGCCACTGGTGTTCGAAATTGATGACCGCCTGCTCCGTACCCCGTGTCATTGGTGTATCCACAGTGATAACGACAGATTCTTCAGGCAACACCAAATTTCATTTAGTTAACGATTCGGGTGATGAGGCATCCCACTTTAGAATTATGCTATCGTCGTTAAACCAACATCAGAGGGGGAACATTCCATGTCATCAAAAGAAAGACGTTCGGTGCCACCAGCAGCAATCGAACTCTACAACCAATACATCCACGGCGAGATCAGTCGTCGAGCTTTTTTAAGCCGCGCGAAACAGTTTGCGATAGCAGGTCTGTCCGCAAGCGCTATCGTGCAGGCACTCATGCCCGATTACGCGATGGGGCAGCAGATTGCAAAGGACGATGAACGGATCAGCGCAAGTTATGTAACCCTGCCCTCACCGCAGGGTCATGGTTTTATCAGGGGTTATCTCGTACGCCCATTCAGCGCGGACAGTCGCTCTGCAGAGCCTGCGAAACTTCCGGGAGTTATCGTTGTGCACGAAAACCGTGGACTCAACCCACACACCGAAGACGTCGCGCGCCGCTTTGCCCTTGCCAACTTCATGGCGTTTGCACCCGACGTACTCACATCGGTGGGCGGTTATCCAGGCGATGATTTCAAAGGCGGCGAATTGTTCAGTGGTCTCGATCCCGACAAACGTTTCGAGGATATCGTGGCCAGCGCGTTGTGGCTGAAGAACCGGGAAGACTCTTCAGGCAAAATTGGTGTGACAGGTTTTTGTTATGGCGGTGGCGTGTCGAATCAGCTGGCAGTGCGCCTGGGCGCGGACCTCGCGGCAGCAGTGCCGTTCTACGGTGGCGCAGTTCCGGATGCAGACGCTGCAAAAATCAAGGCAGCCATTCTCGTACAACACGGCGCACTGGACACACGACTCGTTGAAGCGTGGCCCGCCTACGACGCGGCGTTAACGACAGCAGGCGTCACACACGAAGGTCATCTATATCCGAATGCAGTACACGGATTCTTCAACGACGCGACGCCAGAACGTTACAACGAGGCAGCAGCTACAGAAGCGTGGACACGTATGGTCGACTGGTTCAATACACACGTAAGAGGCTGAGAACAAGGAAGGATGATGTGTCGCGGGACTACACTACTCGCGACACATATTGCTTAAATTAAAATCACATCATGGCGATACGAAGGATTTGTATCGCACATCGAAGCGCGAGACCGAAGCGCAAGATTGTATACGCCGCTAAGCCGACACCTCGAAGAGCGCGGCGTCAGACCAACACTGCAAAGTGCGCTTAACCCTCGCGAGCCACATGTATTTCCGGCGCGTTCGGCGCACTGGTGCGCTGCAATTTTTCGAGCAAACGCGCCACACTTTCAGGTGAGCCAGTATTTTTCGCGATCAGGTTGTACACCACTGGCACAACAAACAGCGTCATGATGGTAGTCATCAACACGCCCGAGAAAATCACGATACCGAGCAACACACGGCTCTCCGAACCAGCACCGTGCGCCATCATGAGCGGTACTGCGCCCATCAGTGTTGCAATTGCCGTCATCAACACAGGGCGCAAACGAATGTTGCACGCCTCGAGTAATGCGTCATGGAATTCCTTGCCTTCATCGCGCAACTGATTCGCAAATTCAACAATGAGGATGCCGTTCTTGGTCGCGATACCAACGAGAATAATCAAGCCAATGTTGCTGTAGATATTCAGCGAGTTGTCCGACAGATACAGCCCAAGGAACGCACCAAATATTGCGAGCGGCACCGTTGTCATGATGACAAGTGGATGGATGAAACTTTCAAACTGCGCGGCCAACACGAGGAACACCACGAGTACCGACAGCATGAAGATAAAAATCAGATCGCCGCTCGAGTTTTTCAGATCAAGTGATTCGCCCTTGTAATCAATCTGCGCATAGTCAGGCAGTTCTTCATCCACCACTTTCTCGAGGAAGGTGAGCGCGCTGTCGAGCGTCGTGCCAGGCGTGAGGCCTGCGCTGATCGTAATCGCACGCACCTGGTTATAACGATTCAATGAATTAGGGCCGGATGTATTCGCGATCGAAACAAGATTAGACAGCGGAATAAGCCGACCAGAACTATCCGAACGCACATAGATGTTGGTCAAGTCGTCGGGACTCGCTCGTTGCGATTCTTCAGCCTGCAGGATCACATCGTATTCTTCGCCGGCATCAGCAAACGTGGTCACGCGACTTTCACTCATCATCGCCTGCAACGTCTGGCCGATCGCCTGGATTGACACACCGAGGTCGGCCGCGCGCACTTTGTCGACGGTCAACGCGAGGCTGGGCCTCGTTTCCTGATAGTCCGACTGCGGGCGTGTGAACATGCCGCTTTCTTCCGCGCGTTTGATCAGAAGGTCGCGCCATTCGACGAGTTCTTCATAACTGCGGCCCCCAATGACGAACTGAACAGGGTTACCACCGCCACCACGCACGAGGCCCGAACGCATAAACATGTTGAACTGCACGGCAGGGAACTGTTTCCACTCCTGGCTCAGCTCATCCATGATCTGCTGCGTGCTCTTGGTCTGCTGATCAAACGGTGGTAGTGAAATACGGAACATGCCGTTGCTCACACCACTATTGTTACCACCAAAACCTGGCACCATCGAAACGACACTCGCGATCTCGCCGCGCTCCAGGTATGGCAAAACTTTTTCCTGCATCAGCGAAACCTGTTTCTCCATGAAGTCGAGACTCGCACCTTCTGGTCCGTTGATACGCACCTGGAAAAGACCCTGATCTTCCTGCGGAGCAAAGGTAGAAGGAATGTTGTTCATCAGGAAATAAATCGCGCCGCCGAGCAGCACAAATACAATAACTACGCCCCAGCTGTATTTGAGGCACACAGTCAGCGTGTCGTAATAGCCCTGCTGGAACCAGCGAAACGTGCGATCGACACTTCTGGTCAATGCGTTTTCGTGGCCATGACTGGTGAGTAATTTTGAACTCATCATCGGAGTAAGAGACAACGCAAGCAGTGCGGAGAACACGATAGAACCACCAATCGTCACCGCCATTTCAAACAACAGTGTGCCCATGTTGCCTTCCATGAAAATCACCGGAACGAACACCGCAACCATCACCACCGTTGTCGCGATAACCGCAAACGCAACCTGACGCGAACCATTAAATGCCGCAAGCAATGGCGGTTCGCCAAGATCGACACGACGCTGGATGTTTTCGAGTACCACAATCGAATCGTCAACGACCAGACCAATACTCAGCACAAGTGCGAGCAACGTGATCAGGTTGACTGACAGACCAAGCACGTTCATCAGGATGAACGATGCGAACAGACACACGGGAATTGTCACAACCGGAATCAGCATCGACCTGACTGAACCCAGGAACAGATAAATCACAAGACTCACAAGAGCCATCGTCACGATGATCGCTTCGTATACCGAGTCAATTGCATTTTCGATGAACGTTGCGTCGCTCGATGCCACGACAAGTTCCATGTTGGTTGGCAACGATGAATTAATTTTTTCAACCAGCGCAGATGTGGCGCGCATCACTTCGAGACTATTGGCGGTCGATTGTTTAACAACGCCAAGTCCAACGGCTTCAACACCATTACCTTTATAGATGGCGCGTTCACTCGCAGCGCCAAGCTCCACGCGCGCCACTTCGCCAAGACGCACGAGGTGGCCATCTTCGCCACGAGCAATAACCAGTTGCGCGAAATCTTCAGCGGAGCGGTAGATGCGCTCAACACGCACGGTGAATTCCATGTTGGCGGATTCAATACGACCCGCGGGCACTTCAATGTTTTCGCGACGCAAGCTTGAGGTCACGTCAGTCACCGTCAGTCCGCGCGCGGCGAGTGCTATGCGATCAAGCCACACGCGCATCGCAAAACCACCGTTGCCGCGCACCTGGATGCTGGCCACGCCGTCGATGACAAGAAACTGATCGATGATAAAACGGTTTGCGTAGTCATTGAGATCGAGAAAATTCATCTCGCTGCTGACGAGATTAAAAAACTGGATAGGACTCGAATCATTATCCGACTTGCTGATCTGTGGTGGATCAACACCTTCGGGAAGAGCGTTGGCGACACGTGATACTTTTTCGCGGATATCGTTGGCGCCGGCTTCTATGTCGACGCCGGGTTCGAATTCCACTGATATTTGCGAACTGCCATCGCTGCTCGAGGAATTGATGTTCGCAACACCCGCGATGCCATTGATCTGGCTTTCAATAACTTGCGTGATCTGGGTTTCGACAACTTCAGCAGAAGCACCTGGATAACTCGTGCCGATGGAAACGACGGGAGCACTGGTGTCGGGATATTCACGCAGCGGCAGCTCCATAAACGACAGTGCGCCGAATGCGAGCAGCAACAAGCTGATCACCGTCGCGAAGACTGGCCTTTTTACCGAGACATCAGAAAGCATCATGGCGTTATTACCAAGCGATTAAGCAGCGGAGAACTACGTTGTTGTTGTGTGACTTACTTGTGCGACCTAAAGCCGGGCTTCCGCTCAGGATGCCTCGGCGACAAGAATTTCTACAGGCTGGCCAGGTCTGACTTGCGCAACACCTTCTGTTACAACGCGCTGGCCGGGAG
>JAZKES010000023.1:0-7780 GCA_040386995.1 Pseudomonadota bacterium
GTAGCAAGGATCCTGCCAATCCTAATGATTGGTTGAAAATTGCATCCTGCTGAGCATACGCATCGACAGTTCATCGCTGCTGTTCTGCTCTTTTTTCGCTTCTATGTTGCGTTCGAGCTTGCGCATGTTGTCGCCAGCCACGTTTATCTTTTGCACTTCGCTGTGTTTGTCGAGCCAATCTGCCTGGGAGTTTTCGAGCTTGGTATGCAGGCGTTTGACGAGGCCTTCCTGTTGCTGAATTGCACTGTCGATTGAACTGAAGAAATATTTATAGTCGCGTAATACTTCAGGTTTGATGCTGCCGTTGAGTTTGATTTTTAGCTGTTCAGCGTAGTCATCTTTGTAGATGTGCAGTTGTTCAAGCTGCTTTACCTGCACAGAATATTCGGCATAAACCGTAGCCAGTTGGGTGCCGGCCATATTCTCTGCGTTCTGGTTGATGATGTTGATTCTGTCTAAACGCTCTGATCTTTTCATTATTTTGCTTCCTCATTCATCAAGTTGAATAATTGCGAAATACTGGTTGGGATATTCGATTTCTCTGCTGCTACCTGTTGCATGAACTTCTGCAACTCCGGAAATTTGTTGATTGCATAATCAATCGTCGGATCAGATCCCTTCCGATACGCACCCACACTGATAAGGTCCCTGTTCTTCTCATAGTTGCTGTAGGTCTGCTTGAACTTGATTGCTGCCTTCTGGTGTTTCGGGTCAGTGATGTTCGACATAACACGACTTATTGACGCCTCAACGCTTATTGCAGGATATATGCCAGCTTCAGCGAGTGAGCGTGATAACACGATATGGCCGTCGAGAATGGCGCGTGTCGCATCGGCAATTGGATCCTGTTGATCGTCGCCTTCTGCCAGAACCGTATAAAACGCCGTAATGGAACCTGATTTTTCATTCATGCCGTTGCCAGCGCGTTCTACCAATTGAGGTATCTGCGCGAACACTGATGGTGGATAACCCTTGGTGACAGGTGGCTCACCAATCGCCAGCGCGAGTTCGCGCTGGGCCTGTGCAAAACGTGTGAGTGAATCCATCAGCAACAATACGTTCAGGCCGCAGTCGCGAAAATATTCAGCGATAGCGGTGGCACGCCAGGCGCCATGCAGACGCATAAGTGGGGGATCGTCGGCAGGTGTTGCGACGATTACTGCTTTCTTGAAATCTTCTTCACCCAGAATATCTTCAACGAATTCACGTACTTCGCGACCTCGTTCACCAATGAGTCCAACGACGACCACGTCGGCTTCGGTATGGCGAGTCATTTGGCCAAGCAACACACTTTTACCCACGCCGCTGCCGGCAAACAGGCCAATACGTTGGCCACGACCGACGGTAAGCAGGGCATTGATAGCGCGTACACCAACGTCGAGCGGAGTTTTGATCGGCTGTCTTGCGAATGGATTAATCGGCGCACCGATCATGCGGTACGAAGTCTGGGTTTTAATTTCACCGAGTGAATCGATCGGATTGCCGCCACCGTCGATAACACGGCCGAGCAATTCGTGGCCGACCTGGACGGTCGGATAGTTGAGCTGCGGAATGACTCGCGCGCTTGGGCTCATGCCCTGGATGCGACCAATCGGCATCAAAAACAGCTTGTCGTTCGAAAAACCGACGACTTCAGCGTCAATACTCTGACTAGGCGGCGACAAAATGGTACAGCGACTGCCAATGGAAGCTCTGCAACCGGAAGCCACCAACGTCAGACCTGTCATCTGTACGAGGCGTCCTTCTACAGGCAACACGGGTGCGGCGACGCGTTCAATGCAATGCTGCAGTTTGTGCGCCAATAGCTGATTGCGAGTCAGTGGTTCTACGCCGGAATCAGGAACACCGAGAGCGGGCTTCTTAAGCACGTTCATCTCCCAGGCACTGGGTGATGATGGCGTGAATACGCGTCTGCAGATCGCCGATTACAACGGAGTCGAGGCTACTAACCTTGCAGTCGCCGCGTGCGAGCAGGGGATCTTCAAGGATATCCCAGCGGCTGTGTTCAGTTGCTGTGCGCGTGAGGTTGTGAATTACCAGCGCATCGTCGGGGTGCAGATGAATGCGGATTTTGTCAGTTGTATTGTTGAGTACCACCACAGTGTCGCGAATCAGCGCCATGATGGTTTCAGGTTCGGTGCGTAATTCGCGCTTGACGAGACTGCGTGCGATTTTGCCGGTCATCTGCACGAGTAATTCGAAGACCTGATGGTCAAGTTCAGCGAACGGGTGAGTGATACTGGTCAGGATTTTTTCTATGGTTGCAGATTTTTTATTGAGTTCTGCTTCAGCTTTGGCCAGCCCTTTTTTGTAGCCTTCTTCGTATCCTTCCTCGACGGCTCTCTGTCTTACTTTACCGAGATCTTCTTCTTCGACTTTTGGTTTGACTGCCGGCTGTTCAGACAGATGCGGCGTTTCCCAGCGGCTGATGGAGTTCGGTGAATTCGTTACGCCTGGTTTAATCATTTGCTACCCACTCCTTGATCATACGTGCTGCACGTGCCGGTTCGTTCTGGACAAGGGTCTGGGCGAGCGCAAGATTTTCGTCATAAGCAGAACGGGTGGGAGAGCGCTTGCTGTGTTCAGGTTCCGCAGGCAGTCTTTGCATTCCCTGGCCATGACCGTTGTCATGCGCTTCTGCAATGCCACCACCACTCAGCGCAAGATTCTGCTGACGGGCAGGCGATATCACGACACTCTTCAATGCTGGCTTGATCACCGCAAAAATCAGCAGGATAACCACCACACTCGCGGCGAGTTGTTTAACTGCTGAAGGAATCCAGGTGGCCTGCCAGATAGGTAATGCTTCGGGCTCGGCGCTTTCTTCAATCTGGGAGAAACGTTCGCTGATGATGTTGACGCTGTCGCCGCGTGTTTCGTTATAACCAATCGTGTCTTTGACGAGCTGGGTGAGGCGCGCAATTTTTTCTGCCTGTAATTGTGGATCTTCGACAGGTGCAGTTTCACCTTCGGCGGCAACTGGAGCGGGAGTATTCAGATCGACCAGCACCGCAACGCTCAGGCGTTTTACGCTGCCAGGCACTGTCTTGGTGTAGCTGACGCTTTTATCAATTTCATAATTGCGAGTCGCATTCGTGCGGTTTTGCGTGGTTTCCTGAGTGACTTCGCGCGTAACGTCTGTTGGTGCAGCGAGTGCGGGTGGCGTGAGCGAAAGGGCACCCGGCTGTGGAGGAGTGGCAGTGCCGCTGCTTTCTTCGGCAGTTTGTTCACTTCTTATCACGGAGGTAGCGGGGTTGTAATTTTCTGCTGTGGTTTCCACAACCGTGAAATCTACGTCTGCAGTCACTTGCGCGCGGATGTTGCCATCGCCAACCACTGGGCCAAGCAATGCAATGATGCGCTGGGTATATTCCTGCTCGAGTTCGCGGGTGTATTTCATTTGTTCGTTAGTGCTGTTCAGTTCGTCGCCGTCTTCGCTCGAGAGCAGGTTGCCTTTCTGGTCAACAATAGAGACGTTGTCGGTTGTTAGACCTGCAACACTCGATGCAACGAGATGTGCAATGCCCGCAATCTGCGTGTCGTTGATGGATTGGGTGCCGAGCAGGTCGAGCATCACTGATGCGCCAGGTTTGCTGGACGAACGCAGGAAGGAGGTCTGTTTCGGAATGCTGATGTGTACGCGCACATCGCGCACACCACGAATAAGCTTGATGGTTTTGACAAGTTCTTGTTCCAGCGCGCGGTTGTAACGTGCCTGCTCGATGAAGTTGCTGGTGCCAAGTGCGGGGTTTTCCGCCAGCATGTCAAAACCGTTGGTGGCCGAGCGGGGCAGGCCGAGGCTGGCCAGATGCAGGCGGGTTTCCTGCAAGTGTTCTTCTGGAACCGAAAGATATCCAGTGCCTGGTTCGATGCGGTATTCCAGTGTGGCTGTATCGAGTGCAGTCACGATTTCGGCGGTGTCGGAACTCTCCAGGTCCGAATACAAAACGGTGTAGTTGCTGTCTCGTGACCAGAGTACGACTGAAGTGCCCAACGCGACACTCGCTGCAAGCACCAGCATCAGCACAATCTGCCTGAAGATGGAAAGCTGGCTCAGCGAGCTAAGCTGTTCGAGAGTGGATTTGGTCAGAGAAGTTGTTGCCATAAAAAATCACTTTATGAAAATCAGGCTGGAAAAAGGTCACGCTGAAAAAAAATTGCTTACACCTGCATGTTCATGATTTCCTGATAAGCGTTCAGGACTCTGTTGCGTACTTCTGTCACTGCTTCGAATGCGAGTGACGCTTTCTGAGTTGCAATCATTACTTCGGGCAAATCAATGTTGGAAGCACCAGTTTCATACGAGGTTTTCAGCGTATTCGCGTTGACCTGGAGGTTGTTCACTTCACTCATGGTCTGTTTGAGCAGTGCGGAAAAATCGGTTTTCGGCGCGGCCTGATCGTTGTTCACCGGAAACTGCGAGCGAACGCGGATCTGGTTGAGTACCTGGTTAATGTTCATGTCCATAGTGCTGCTCCAGAAGGGGAATCCAGTCGTCTAATCAGGCCGGGATGGCCATGCCTGCTTTACGGAACTGCGCGAGTTTGTAACGTAACGTGCGTTGGCTGATGCCGAGTTTTTCGGCAGCTTCCTTGCGGCTGTGATTGGTGCTCACCGCATTGATGATGATTTCTTTCTCGAGTGAACGCAGATCGCTGTCGAGTTTTTTCTCACCTGGCTGTGTCGGTAGCGCGGCAGCCAACGGTAAATTTTCTTCCATCGAGAGTTCTTCAAACAGGATTTCGTCGCGGCCGATAAGTTTGCCGGTTGCAAGAATCAGCGCGCGCTGAATGACATTGCCAAGTTCGCGCACGTTGCCCTGCCAGCGATGCATGAGCAGAGCGAGTTGTGCTGCTTCGTCCAGAATGAAGCCGCCACCTGGCTGATAAACTTCAAGGAACTTGTTAGCCATCGGCAGAATGTCGCCACGACGCTGGTTAAGCGGGGGCAGGTTCAAGGGGAATACGTTCAAACGGTAGAACAGGTCTTCGCGGAAGCGGCCCTGCTGTACTTCGAGTTTCAGATTGCGGTTGGTGGTGGCAATGATGCGCACATCAAGTGCGATTGGTTTGGAGCCACCGAGACGTTCAACTTCTCTCTCCTGGATTACGCGTAACAATTTAGCTTGCAGGCCCAGATCCATTTCAGATATTTCGTCAAGCAGCAGCGTGCCATGATTGGCTTGTTCAAACTTGCCGGGCTTCGCAGCGTGCGCGCCAGTGAATGAGCCTTTTTCATAACCGAACAGAATTGATTCGAGCATTGTCTCGGGAATCGCCGCGCAGTTGATTGCCATAAAAGGTTTGTGTGCGCGTGGCGAAGATTCATGAATGTAACGTGCGATAACTTCTTTACCAGTGCCGGATTCGCCGGAAATCATCACGGTTGCATTACTCTCGGCGACTTTGCGCGCGAGGTTGGCGATCAGAATACTTTTTGGATCGGCAATAATCAGGTCGGATGGTTGCGCGACTTCCTGCAATAACGTGTTGACCATTTCAGCGAGCAGGCAAGGGTCGAAAGGTTTGATGACGTAATCACTTGCACCGGCTTTGATCGCGGCGCTCGCGCGTGGCACGGTTTCATAATCAGTCAAAATCAGAATCGGTAATTTGGGTTGGAACTGACGCACATTGCCGATGAAGCTATGCATGTCATCCATGTTGCTGTTGATGTCGGTGACAACAAGATCATATTTCGTTCGGGTGAGTTCCATGAACGCGTCGGCGTTGTTGTTGCAGCGATACAGGTCGAGGCCGGTAGCAAGGAGTGTGGCAAGTAGCGAATCAACCAGGTTGGTATCTTTGGCGATCAGGATGATTTTCTTTTTGTACATGTTTACTAGCCTCTTCGTACTCAATAGTCCCTGCTGGAGGTGCTTACTGTGTTGTCGACGTGCAGTAAGTTTTTTGACGTTCTTCAGCAGTTTTAATGTTCGTACAGTAGGAATAGCAATCGTCGTGCCACTTTATTTTTATCAATAAATTCAGTGGCTTGATTTAAAAATGAAGTAATTAGTCAAAAATGTGGCTGTTAGAAAATTGGCTAACAGGAAGGCAGCGTAAAAATATTGACGATATCAGGAAGGTTCAGAGTAAGTTCTTATGAAAAAGCTCTTATGAACAAGCCCTCATGCAGAAGCGCTGGCGCGACTTCTACAGTGAGTGCTGGATGGCAAATTTCTTGATCTTCTCCACAAGCGTCGTGCGCTGCAGCGACAGGGCTTTGGCGGCCTTGGCTACGACACCATTCGCATTAGTCAGCGCGGTCTCGATAATTTTCTTTTCGAGATCGTTGAGGTATTGCTTGAGATCAATTTCGGCCGAAAGATCGACAAACATCGTGTCGACCGTGGGAATAGGGTTGTCGGTGCCGATCACACTTTGGCTGCCATCATTCAGCGGAATCTGGTAACGCACAGGCAGTTTGTGATGCGTGATGGTTTCGCCGGGATACAGAATGGCCAGTCTTTCAACCAGATTTTCGAGCTCACGCACGTTGCCTGGCAGCGGATGCATACAAAGTGCCTTGATGGCACTGTCATCAAAAATCGCCGGACTGCGGTGTTCGAGTTCCATGCGAACTGCAAATTCCTTGATCAGGTGCGGAATATCTTCTGGACGATCACGAAGCGGCGGCAATTCGATGGGGAACACATTGAGCCGGTAAAACAGGTCCATTCTGAACTTGCCTTCGCCGATTTTTTTCTCGAGATCCTGGTGAGTCGCGGCAATCAGGCGCACGTTGCTTTGAATAGTCTTGGTGCCACCGACACGTTCGTAGCAGCGTTCCTGCAATACACGCAACAGTTTTACCTGCATCGGCAGTGGCATATCGCCGATTTCATCGAGAAACAGCGTGCCGCCTTCCGCCAGTTCGAACCGGCCCTTACGTGTGCTGATAGCGCCTGTGAAAGCGCCTTTCTCATGACCAAACAATTCTGATTCAAGTAATTCGGGCGGAATAGCTCCGCAGTTTACGGCGATAAACGGGCGATCAGTACGGAGCGACAAATGATGCACGCTGCGTGCAACAACTTCCTTACCAGTACCCGATTCGCCGAGCAGCAACACGTTGGCATCAGTAAGCGCCACGTGCCTGACCAAGGCCTGGATTTCGCGCAACTGCGCGCTGTTACCCGTCAACGATACTGAAGGTTCATTTGAACGATTCGACGATCTGCCCTGTTTTTCGGCATTTCTGATGATGCCCAGCAACGTGCGGTACTGAACGGGATAAGAGATGTAGCCACTCACACCTTTCGGGATCGAGGTTTTTTCTTCGCCGTCGAGATCGAGTAAAAACACGGGCAGGGCAGGCTTGAGCTTGTTCAGGCGCGACACAAACTCGGCGCACAGCTCAGCATCGGCGATTGCAACAAGAGCAATCACCAGTTCGCGGTTTTCACCGAGAATTGCTGATGTATCAATAAGGGAATCGGTTACCTCGACCGTGAAGTCGATGAACTCGAATACCGTGCTGATCTTTTCCTTGACCTTATTATCGTTGGTGACGAGTAATGCAGTGCCTGCCATAGTATGTTTCTTATGTTATTACGATCCTGTTATTGCATCCTGCCGCTAAATTTTGTCGTCCGTTGCTTAAAATCCGAGGCTGGATAACAGACTGTCGACGTCCTGTTGATCCATGTGTTCTGGGCTCCCATCCAGCTCGAGGTTATCGATGCTGTTAGTGAGTTCTTCACTGTCGGCCTGGTTCAGCAATTCCGGATTGCTCGAAAACTGGCTCAGCTGGCGCAATAAATTCGCGTGTTTGGTCA
>JAZKES010000023.1:7880-18786 GCA_040386995.1 Pseudomonadota bacterium
TGTTGAGTTCATTGATACAACGCAGCGCACTTTCGAGATCATTGTTGTGCAGATTGAGGCGCAACTGGTCAGTTTTTTCCTTAAAACCTTCAAGATCTTCGGTATTCAGGAAGTTTATGTAGATATCAGGCTCGGGTTTCACGACTGGATCCTCACAAGTTTTGATGTTCAAGGAAATATTCTCGCTATTTTTGCCTTGAGAATTTCCGCGTTGAAGGGTTTAACCACATAGTCGTTAACGCCAGCTTGCGCAGCTTCAATGATTTTTTCTTTCTTGGATTCGGCGGTTACGAGTAGTACCGGTGTTTTCGAAATACGCTGGTCGGCACGAATCGCCTTGAGCAAGGCCAGGCCTTCCATCTTGGGCATGTTCCAGTCGCTAATCACAAAATCGTATGAACCTGCCATCAACATCGGCAACGCAGTAGCGCCATCATCTGCCATGTCCACGTTACGGTAGCCCAGATCATTCAATATCTGTTTTTCTATTCTGCGCATGCTCTCGTGGTCATCTACCACCAGTATTTTCATATTTGGATCAGCTGGCATGTATCTCTCTCCTGACGCTTTTTTTTGATTGTTTCAATTTTCTGGAACGTGCATCCACAATGGACGCATGGAGTGTTGATGAGCAATAACCTTGCCAGCTTTTAAAAGCCATATAAAACAATAACTCAGCTCGAGTATCTTCCTATAAAAGTCAAAAAAATGACAGCTTAAATTGGTTGGGTCAAAAAACTGACAAGTTACTGGCCCAAATAAACCTGACGCTTCAGAAGAGTGCAGAGCTAAAGAATTCAGGAAAGGTGCCGTAATTTAACGATAACCGCAGGAGAGCCACTTCTGTGCAGACCCGATGAAAATAACGAAAGAGAGCTGACTATGTCACAAGTACTGATTGTTGATGACTCAAGATCGATCAGGGAATTGTTATCGAGTGTGTTGATAAACGCTGGTTATAAAGTGACCAGCGCCAACGACGGCAAGCATGGACTTGATACAGCCCAGGCTGCGGATTTTGATCTCGTTATAACCGATATCAATATGCCACTCATGAATGGTATCGAGTTACTCAAGTCCCTCCGTGCGCTCCCGAAATACGCCTTCAAACCAATCCTCATCCTGACGACTGAATTTTCCCAGGAAATGAAAATGAAAGGTAAGGAAGCTGGTGCAACGGGCTGGATGGTAAAACCATTCGATCCAGACAAACTCATCGAAATTACCAAACGTATCCTCAAGTAACTGTCAGGTAGAAAGTAAAAGGGCAAAGGTAAAGGTATGGCAGGAATTACTTTGGACAGCGGTTTTGATGAGATCCGGCAGATCTTTGTCGCTGAATGTGCCGACGGCCTTGATGTCATCGAAAGTGGCTTGCTTGAACTCGAAAAAGGCAACGACACCCAGGAAACCATCAATGACATATTCCGCGGCGCGCATTCGATAAAAGGCGGCGCTGCGACGTTCGGCTATAAAAACATCGCGGACTTTACGCATATCCTCGAAACCCTGCTCGACAAGCTTCGGGAACAGGAACTCGCAGTAACTCCACCCCTGGTCAAACTTTTCCTTGAATCAGTGGACTGCCTTCGTGAAATGGTCGAGAACATGGAAGGCGACGGCGGTTATGACGAAGAACGTGCCAGTCTGTTAAAAGTACAGCTCAATGGTTATTTGCAGAAAGATTCGCATCAGAGCGCGGCGCCTGTCGCCCATGCAGTGGCAGCACATGCAGCTGTTGAAACAACTGCCGCAAAAGTTTTGCTGCCCATCTGGGATATTTCATTCAGGCCAAAACCGGATTTCCTGAAAACCGGCAACCAGCCCCAGCATATATTTCGCGCGCTGGCTGAACTCGGCAAAGTTGAAATGCGCGTCGATTACAGCAGATTACCGGAATTCAATTTCTACGAACCAGGTGAAACCTACCTTGCGTGGGATATCGAGCTTCATAGCGCAGCGCTGGCTGCCCAGATCAAGGATGTTTTTGACTGGGTCGAAATGGAAGCAGAAATCTCGATCACCCAGCGTGAAGTAATAACACAGGTCGAATTTGAGGAGCACGCTCAACCCGGCCTTGAAGCGCGCCACGAAGACACCAGTGAAAAGAGAAAAGACAGAAAAAATGGCAAGAAAGAGTCGAGCTCGATTCGCGTAGATATCGAAAAGATCGACGTGCTGCTGAACCTGGTCGGTGAGATGGTGATCAACCAGTCCATGCTGAACCAGCTCGCGCGTAACAAGCAGGGCGCCAATAACTCGGTTGAACTCGAACAGGCGCTTGCACTGCTCGAACGCACCACACGCGAATTGCAGGAAGCGGTAATGGAGATTCGCATGCTGCCGGTGAGTGTCACCTTCAGCCGTTTCCCACGCCTCGTGCATGACCTCAGCGCCAAACTCAAGAAAAATGTCGAGCTCAAGATTACCGGTGAGCAGACTGAACTCGATAAAACCGTTCTTGAAAAAATCAGCGATCCGTTATTACACCTCATCCGCAATTCACTTGATCACGGCATCGAAAGCCCAAGTGAACGACTGCGCAAAGGCAAGGCTGAGATGGGCGTGATTCATCTCAGCGCATCACACGAAGGTGGCAGCGTCGTTATTCGTGTTACCGATGATGGGGGTGGTCTGAATGCTGAAAAAATCATGAGAAAAGCCGTTGAAAAAGGGTTGATCGAAAACGAAACCAAACTCACCGAAGCGCAGATCTACGATCTGATTTTCCTGCCGGGTTTCTCCACTGCCGATACTGTGACTGACGTGTCAGGTCGTGGCGTAGGCATGGACGTCGTGCGCAGCAATATCGAAGACATCGGTGGTCGTGTTGAAGTCTATTCAGAAAAAGACAAAGGCAGCACCTTCCAGATTACATTGCCACTCACACTTGCGATTCTCGACGGCCAGTTGATCAAAGTAGGCAACGAAGTCTACGTACTTCCGCTGCTGTCGATTGTTGAAACTGTGCAGGTCAAACTGGATCGTCTCAACATTATCTCTGGCAAACAGGTGGTTTATCGCCTGCGCGGAGAAGCGATCCCGGTTGTTGATATGCGACGTCTCTATAGGATCAATGGCAATGAGCCGCTGACGAGTTACGCCAACAAGCAGTTGATCATCGTCGAGTCGGAACGCAAATCGATTGGTCTGGTAGTAGACGAGTTGCTCGACCAGCACCAGGTGGTAATCAAGAGTCTCGAAAATAATTTCGTCAAAGTGCCCGGCATGTTGGGCGCAACGATTCTTGGTGATGGAACGGTGTCGTTGATTCTGGATGTCACTACGCTCGCAGATACTATTTCAAAAGATCTTTCACAGGTTGTTAAACACTAATTACTTTTTACTAATTTTTTTCACGTGCAGGAGTAACGACGATGGCACAGGCAGACAAAACAGCAACAGCAATGAAGCAGTACCTCACCTTCATTCTCGACGGCGAGGAATATGGAGTGCCCATCCTCAAGGTAAATGGCATCCAGGGCTGGGAAAAAACCACGCCGATTCCGAACTCGCCCGATTTCGTCAAAGGCATCATCAACCTGCGCGGTGAAATTGTGCCGATCATTGATTTACGCAAGCGTTTTGGTCTGGAAGAAAAAGCGTTCGATACCCACACCGTCGTAATTGTGGTGCGCGTCGAGCAGGAAGGCATCAAACGCACGGTTGGCCTGGTAGTCGATGGCGTTGCAGATGTTCATGACATCAATCCTGAGTCGCTGCACAACACTCCGGACTTTGGCGACAAGATCAACAACGACTTCATTCATGGGCTCGGCATGATCGGCGAAAAAATGGTCATCCTGCTCGAGATCGACAAATTGATCGACTGGCGCCGTGTATCCGTTAGCGAAAAATCAGAATCATTATTCAAGGCAGAACAAACAATAATCGAAGTCGCAGCGTAAGCGTTGCCTTTAAGGGGATGGGACATGGGTGCTTTCAATACATTGATCGGCAAAGTATTTGGTAGAGCGGATTCGGATGCGGCGGATGCCGTGCAACTGGATCCTGCAGAAATGCAACGTGAGTTGATCGTTGCTGCCAAAGCGGAAATCATGGCTGCTGTTTCGGCCCGGCTGATGTGTGTTGATCTGAACAACACGATTGCGAGTGTAAATCCCGCAGCCTTGTCAATGTTCCGCGAAGCCCAGTCGGACCTGCGCGCGATAGTGCCGGGATTTGCGGCGGAGACCCTTGCCGGTTCCAGTATTGAAGTTTTTTTCCGCAACGTTCCCCATTTGCTCGGCCAGATTAACCAGTTAACGCGTCCCCAGTCTGAGCAGTTAACGCTAGGCTCAAGAATATTTGAACTGGTGATTGCGCCGGTATTTGATGAAGACAAGATCCGCCTGGGTACCGTGCTCGAATGGTCAGATGTGACCGATGCGCGTAGACAGGAAGAGCAGGAGATAGCCCGCGTTACGCTGGCAAGATCAGTGGCAGCCGAAAACCTGCGGATCAGAATTGCGCTCGATCACGTCACGTCCAACGTCATGCTGGCTGACAAAGATCATCGTATCGCCTATGCCAACCATGCCGTTCTGGAAATGCTGCGGTCGGCAGAAACGAACATTCGGAAGGAGCTTGGAAATTTCAACAGCGGTGCGATCGTCGGCCAGTCACTCGAAATTTTTTGCAGGGATACTGCAGTCAGGCAGAGCTTGCTTAATAACGCGAATACTACTCACCGAGCGCAATTTGACCTCGGTGGCAGAACCTTCGTTGTAACCACCAATCCTGTCAATGACAAAGATGGCAGCAGACTTGGCACCGTCATCGAATGGAAAGACAAGACCGATGAGATCGATTTTGAAAATACCATCCACGCTACGATCGATCATGCCCTGAACGGCAATCTTGATCATCGGATCGATGTGCAGAGCCAAAGCGGCAATCTCGTCAACATTGCGGTTGGCATCAACAAGGTGTTGGCAATATTCCAGAGTGTAATAACTGAAACCGGTGCTGCCGTGGCGAGCCTCGCCGAGGGTAATCTGAACCGCAAAATTGCGGCTGATTTTCAGGGTAGTTATGCCAATCTCAAAGCAGACATCAATAACACGATCGACAAACTCGTCGAAGTGGTCACAAACATTCGCGAAAGTGCCGTCAGTGTTAAAACGGGTGCGAGCGAAATATCAAGTGGCAACACCAACTTAAGTCAACGCACCGAAGAGCAGGCTGCGAGTCTTGAAGAAACCTCGGCTGCAATGGAGCAGATCACCACTACAGTCCAGCACAACGCATCCAATGCGATCCAGGCAAATACTCTGGCGCGCGGCGCACGCGAGTCAGCCGAAAATGGTGGCGACGTCGTTAACAAAGCGATTTCCGCGATGCAGGCGATCAACGACTCAAGCAACAAGATCAACGACATCATCAGTGTGATCGATGAAATCGCTTTCCAGACCAACCTGCTTGCGCTTAACGCAGCCGTTGAAGCGGCGCGTGCTGGCGATCAGGGTCGAGGTTTCGCAGTGGTTGCCGACGAGGTAAGAAATCTTGCCGGTCGCAGCGCGACTGCCGCAAAAGAGATCAAGGAACTGATCAAGGACAGCAACGAAAAAGTACGTGAAGGTTCGCGCCTCGTTAATAAATCTGGCGTGACGCTCGGCGAAATAGTTACCGCAGTCAAAAAAGTAAATGACATCGTCGCCGAAATATCCACAGCCAGCGAAGAGCAGGCGACAGGCCTTGATGAAATCAACCGTGCGGTTGGCGAAATGGATGAAATGACCCAGCAGAATGCTGCTCTCGTCGAACAGGCTGCCGCTGCAAGTGAAGCACTCGGTACCCAGGCTGAAACCCTTGAATCACTGATCGGCTTTTTCCAGATAGCGAATAGTGGCTACGTCACGCACAAAGCACCAGTAAAGGCCGCAGCGAGAGCACCAGCTGCACAAAACAGCAGACGCAATGCTCCAGTCGCTCAAGCCAGTCGTAAAAGGCCTGCAGGCCCAGCACTGGCAAGAAAGTCGCTGCCGATGGCCGACGAAGAAAAACAATGGGCTGAATTCTAGGAAGCACCGTTTCAAACGCTACACAAGTCCAGCTCGCATACGAATGAAGTTGAGGTGAAGTACATGACGGCCACAGTCAAGAAAGTTAAAGCTGCTCCAAAGCCCGCTGCGAAGAAAAGCGGAAAGGCGCCCGTAGTAGCGCAAACCCGCAAAGTCACCAAAGCAAAGAAGACAGTACAAGCCGGACAGTTATTCCCGGTTGAGCACGTTGAGCAAATCGTGCAGGTCGCGCAGCTCGTGCATGTAGAACATGTCGAATCAGTCGCACAGGTAGCAGTAATGGCAGAAGTGGTGGAAGCAGTTGTTGCGATGCCGCCGGCAATCGCACGGGAGAGTGACAACCGTATTGTGCTGCCAGCCAGAATGGAGCTCGCTTCGCTGGAAGAAGCGCATCACTTATTACAAAGTAATTATCCGCCCATACATGCGAAATATATTCTCGATGGCGCACTCTTGAGCGTCATCGACATGGCAGGCATCCAGATGTTGATCAGCTTCATCAGCAGCATGACAGCGAAAGGATGCAAGGTAGAGTGGGATAACTATTCAGTTCAGATGTATCAGTTGGCGAGCGAACTTGGTGTTACTGACCAGTTAGGCGACTAAGCTAACGTGTGATGCGGGATTTTAATGATGTGTAAACAACTTTTCACGTTATGTGATTTACAGCTCAAGGCCATCGTTGCAGACCTGGATCGATCAGTCGAAACGGTGAGCGACGCAGCCAACAAGCTTATTCAGAACAACAGTCCTGCTGCGGTTCACGCACATTCAGTTGATAACGCGGGTGCGAGACACTGCGCTGACGAGCTGCTAGGCGATCTCAACAAAATCATTATCGGCCTGCAATTCCATGACGAGCTCACACAACGCATAAATCACATCCAGGTATTGCTGAAACTGATTCAGGATCAGTCAACAGTTGTCGTTAATCCTGACTTCGACGCGAGCACCATGTTGTCCACGGTCTCCAGAATTTTTAGCAGTGGCGCAGAGTTTAACCAGTTGGGGAAAGTGTTCCCGGAATATAAAGCAGCAAACGAAATCGATCTGATCGAAATGTTCTAACCAGGGACGACAGGATGAATGCCGAAAGTATTGCCCTCATAGAACTGAATAATTCCGACTTCAATAACATTCGTGCAATGGTGCATGAAAATACTGGCATCGCGTTATCTCCCTCAAAGAAAGAACTCGTAAAACGCCGTTTTTCGCCTCGTCTGCGTGCACTGGGCCTCGAATCTTTTGGCGCGTATGTCGACTACCTCAAAAACAATTTCGACAAAGAAGGCGCCAATTTCTGCAACGCGATCACCACAAACCTCACCTCGTTCTACCGCGAAAATCACCATTTCGAATTATTGCAGAGCGAGATATTGCCGCAGATTCTGAAGACCAAACGCCAGACTGATCGTATTCGCATCTGGTCAGCAGGTTGTTCCACGGGGCAGGAGGCATACTGCCTCGCGATTACGCTGCTCAAGAGCATCCCGGACATTCAGCGCCGCGATGTGAAAATTCTCGCGACGGATCTCGATGAAAACTGTCTGAATACTGCGCGCAAAGGCGCCTATCCGGACAAGGAGTTCGACTCCGTAAGCAGCGAGATTATTAAAAACTATTTTGCAGCTGAAACAGTCGGCGCGGGCTACAAGGCAAAAAATTGCTATACCGCCAGCAACAAGCTCAAGGAGTTGATTGCGTTCAACAAGCTCAACCTGATGGCTCCGTGGCCAATGAAAGGTTCGTTTGATGTTATTTTTTGCCGCAATGTATTTATCTATTTTGACAAGGATACCCAGTTGCAGTTATTGCGTGGCTTCGCCGCACTGCAGCAACCCGGAAGTTACCTGTGCATAGGGCATTCCGAAATTATTCCCAATCCAGCGCAACTTGGCTATCAGTTGATAGGCAAAACTGCGTACCGAAAAAAAGGCTGAGATTATGCTGGCCAACAAATCTGGATACGATCACGTGAGACGCTACTACGACACTACAAACAAGTGTTACTCCGCAAAAATTTTGCCAGGCGAGTTTTACGTCACGAACAAGTCCGAAATGATCACCACCGTATTGGGCTCATGCGTATCTGCCTGTATTTACGATGCGCAGCGCAATTACGGCGGCATGAATCATTTCATGTTGCCCGGCGCCGATCATGCAGATTCGTCAGCACGTTATGGCTTGTTTGCGATGGAGAGTTTGATCAACGAAATCCTGAAGCTCGGTTGCAAGAAAGAAAATCTCCGCGCGAAACTGTTTGGTGGTGGCCAGATCATTGCCAAGATGACGGACATCGGCCAGAAAAATATCGCGTTCGCGAAGAAATTTTTAAATGCAGAAGGCATACCGCTCGAAAGTTCGGACCTTGGCCTGAGTTTTCCGCGCAAGGTGAATTTTTTCCCGACGACAGGCAAGGTGTTGGTGAAGCGATTACAGACTGTCAAGAACACCACGATCGAGGATCGCGAAATCCTGTATATGCAAAAGCTGGCCAAAGACGATATTTCTGGCGAGATCGATTTGTTTTAATTTTTTCAGGTAGCTGCGTATGTCAAGCCAGGCCAAGACCAAGGTATTAATCGTCGACGACTCCGCCGTCGTACGCAAATTATTGACCGGCGTGATCAATTCAGATCCTGGCCTCGAGGTAGTGGGAACCGCAGTTGATGCCTACATGGCGCGCGAAAAAATCAAACTGCTCAAGCCCGACGTCTTAACGCTTGATGTCGAAATGCCGAGGATGGATGGCATTACCTTCTTGTCGAACCTCATGCGTCTGCATCCAATGCCTGTGGTGATGGTCTCAACCCTTACTGAAAAAGGCGCGGCGGTTACGCTCGATGCGCTCAACTACGGCGCGGTCGATTTTGTCTGCAAACCCAAAATTGATATCACGAATACCTTTGGTGAGTATGCAGAAAGCCTGATCGCCAAGATCAAGATGGCAGCGAAGGCGCGCGTCAGGCCTTATAAAACCCATCGCGCAGCTGTGCCGCTCGAGGCCAATGCAAGCCGGGTAGCAGTGAAATATTCGATAGATGACGTGATGCCCGAAAATTCCCGGCCACGCAATTTCAAGACGACAGATAAGTTGATTGCAATCGGTGCATCCACCGGCGGCACCGAAGCGATTCGCGAAGTGCTTGAACTATTTCCGGGTGACGTACCGGGTATCGTAATCGCGCAGCATATTCCCGCATCGTTCAGCAAAGCCTTCGCTGATCGCGTCAATACGTATTGCGCAATCACGGTAACCGAAGCACGCGACGGCGAGATGATTTTGCCAGGCCATGCATACATTGCCCCAGGCGACAGACATCTGATGGTGATACGTGACGGTGCACGCTGGCGCTGTCGCCTCAGTGATGAAGTTCCGGTCAACCGGCACAAACCCAGCGTCGACGTTTTGTTTCGTTCTGTGGCTGTTAACGCAGGCATCAATGCGATTGGCATCATCCTCACAGGTATGGGGAAAGATGGTGCGCAAGGTTTAAAAGACATGGCGGATGCAGGTGCGCACACCATTGCTCAGGATGAAGCGTCAAGTGTTGTATGGGGTATGCCAGGCGCCGCTGTGGAGCTTGGTGCGTGTAAGGAAGTGCTGCCTTTGAACAGGGTAAGCCAACGCGTTATGAATCTGCTCGCTACCATTTGAAAGATTTCTGGTTACGCAGGAATGCCGTCGGTTGCAGGGCCGTGGCATGTAGTTCCTGCATCCAGATTTTTCATGGAAGTCCTTTCAACAGATTTCTCAGTAGTAGGTCTTCGCGCTCAACACCTATGCGGTGACTGTTACCTGAAAGCTCTTCGAAAACTCCCCCAACACGCAGGCCGCTGGACCTTTGCTGAGACCAGTTGGTCCGGGTTCGCGTCACATCGTGTCACTCGGCCACATCATCAGCGTCCAGCGTATCCGCCCACATTAGCGGTTTTTTGTCCGGCAATGCTCAGGCTATAGCCAGATGTTTTACGAGCATCTGATTCAAAGATTGCAGCAACAAGGGTTTGCCGAGCACATCGTCCATACCGGCAGCCCGGCACCTCTCCTGGTATTCTTCGGGTGAACCCGTGACAGCGATAATCAGCGCGGGTTTTGCGCCTGGCTGGAGTGATTCATCATTGCTCGCTTCCGTTCTTCTGATACTGCGTGTCATGTCAAATCCATTCATTACCGGCATGGAGCAATCGGTGAACACCACGCGATAGTGTTTGCGTTGCCACATCTCAAGACCACTTTTACCATCAGCCGCGATATCGGCCTTCAGCCCGAGCGATTTGAGCTGCGAAAAGAGCAGGTGCTGGTTAGCGCGGTTGTCATCTACGACAAGAATGGATAAGTCGTCACGCTGCTGAACATTTTTTGCCTCAGCGGGTGCAGCAGCTTGATGTTGAACAGCCGTGGGCTCAGTCGGAACGTTGGCAACTGGGGCAGAGTGCAGGTCAAGTTTCAGTACAGCGCATATTGTTGTCAGCATCTCTGCCTTCGTGAAAGGTTTGCTGATGAAATCGGTTGCGCCTACTTTGATCAGTCGTTCTTTTTCACCGTCCATCGCATTCGCGGTAACAGCAATAATCGGCAAATTCGCATATTCTGCACTGCAGCGCAGCGCAATGATTGCATCTTCGCCCGACATCGAAGGCATCCGGATATCCATCAACACCAGCTCAGGTTTCCATTCCTTGATTTCCGTCAGTGCGGTTTGCGCCGAGCTCGCTTCATGGATATCCATGCCTGAGTTCGCCAGGAAGTGACGCATCAACTTTCTGTTACTCTCGATATCATCAACTATGAGCACTTTGCGTCCGGCCATTGCAGGGTGAATCATATTTGTCCTCGGCTCGCTGTTATGTTGAATACGGGTGTTTTCTTCGATGATTTT
>JAZKES010000023.1:18886-20790 GCA_040386995.1 Pseudomonadota bacterium
GCATCCTGATTTTTTCTGCGCGCAATATCAACCTTGAATGAAATCTTGCCTTGATGAGTAAACTTGAAGGCATTGGTCAAAAGGTTGATACAAATCTGTCGAATTGCTTTCGGATCCGCTTCGACGATAGACGGGAGTTGGCTGGAAATATCAACTTCGAATGACACCTTATCGTTGTCTGGCTTTTTATCGAAGTAAAGAGCGATCTCTTTGCATAACGAGGTTGGGTCGAGCTCCTTTTTATCAATTTTATAATTGCCGGAATCGATACGACTCAGATTGAGAATGTCGTCGATAAGGCCAAGAAGATGTTGCGCGCTGTTGTTGATGATATCGAGGTTTTCGCGCTGGAGGGTCCCAAGCGATTTATCGTCGACCAGTAATTGGGAGAAACCCAGAATCGCATTCATGGGCGTACGAATTTCATGTGATACGTTTGCGAGAAACGAACTTTTGGCTCTGTTGGCTTTCGTGGCCATCAGTGTTGCTTGTCTGGATTCGGCGATAGCCAGTTCGAGTTTATTCTGGGCGATCTTGTTCTCCGAGATGTCCATATCAACGCCAATGATTTTGTTGAAATCATTGGTGCCCGGGGTCGAGATGTTCTGCCCACGGCTGCACACCCATAACCATGTGCGATTGCTGCGCCTTAGGCGATGTTCAGTGTTGACGATATGCGAAATACCGTCGTCTACTCGTTGTCTCTGTACAAGCAGTTTCGAGCGGTCCTCGGGATGGACATACTCCAGAAACTCTCGCAACGTAATTGTGCGTTCCGGCGTGTCGTAGCCAAGCATTTGCCACCATTGCGACGTCAGCGTGATCATGTTGGCCTCGCGATCCATTTCCCATGCACCCGCATTGGAATATTCAAGCGCGAGCAGCCAGCGTTTTTCGACCCCCTGCAGTTTGGCGGCATTATCCCGCTTGTCCTGCACCAACAGCAGCGCGAGTTCTTCCTGGAGTTGGTTGTGGCTCATCAGGATCAGAAGAAACGTAAGTGCCGCGATAAAAAACGCAGAACTGTAGAAGGAAATGGTCAAAAAGCTGAAATTGATGACTTCGGCACTGCCTATATAAATGATTCTGCACATGTTGAGCAGCGCAAAAAGCACAAAAGTGACTAACGCGGCAAATTCCGGTGAGCGCCACTTGAAGCGTGGCGATTGCCATAGCGCACCGGCACTCAGGAAACTCATCAATGCGGTGATACCGGACACCAGCGCAATACGCGCCTGTGCGCTGAAAGTGTTGTAGTTGATGTACCAGGAAAGAAGGCCAAGGCTCAGGAAAATAGCGATGCTCGAAAAAAGCGGTGTTTCACTTCCCTGCGCTTTTTTGATTCCATACAGGAAAAACATACTGCTGGCGTACTTGCACAGGTCTATGCCGATATTGACGGGTAAATTGGTGGCATTGTCTCGTAACAACACAAGCAGGAAGGAGATTGAATAGGTCACGATTCCGGCAATCCAGAACCCGGTTTGTACCTTGAACTTCTGGTTTCTCCAGAACACCAGCAGGGTGGCCAACGTGCCCATGACAAGCAGTACCGCCACGACCCGCAGGGTGGGAATATCAAGATTGAACATTATTCAGCCACCGGCTTGATTATTATGGGTTTAGGCACAGGACCTCTGACCGTTGCCAACCAGGCAATAGTGCTTAAACAGTACTCAGATATCGGCAGAGATGAGGGGTCCCTTTAGCGGGAGAGAAAAGGAATGGCGAGAACTTTACAAAAATGAAGGAATGTCAGCAAAAATGGCGTTCGATGCGTGGCAGTAGATGGAAATTTGTCGACATCAATACCAGCCAAAAAGCAGCCCCGGCGCAGGTTCCGGGGCTCGTGGTGATATCAGCCCAGATCCTCGGCATGAACCCATGTGCCATGTACACCGCAG
>JAZKES010000023.1:20890-28775 GCA_040386995.1 Pseudomonadota bacterium
GTGGTGATATCAGCCCAGATCCTCGGCATGAACCCATGTGCCATGTACACCGCAGCGTTGGCGCATCGGAATATGCAGTCTCGCAATCGGTCCCTTGGCAAGCCCGGCGGCTTCGAACAGCAAAACCTGCGCAGTGTTGGTTGCGTGGATGTCGCACACAGCCGCCACGTAACCCTTGTGACCGGGTTTTCGCGAAGGAATAAGCACCGGCTCCTGTAACGTGGTGTTCGGTTGCGCCCAGGCATCAATTGCGCCGGTTTTGACGTTGAGGCCCAGCAGGGCATTAAAACCCGCGCCAGTCGGGCCGGAGTTGATCGGTGGACCCAGTTCCGGATTGAAGATGGCCATGTAGGCCATCTCGTAGTCTTTGAGGTAATCCGTATGGGCGATTTTTGGCAAATCGCCGCCTGGCCCAAGAATGGTTTCCTTCCAGGTATTAGCGGGGCTCGAGAGATCGAAACTCCAGCGCGCCACGCGACCGTTTGCGGTGCTCGGATCGAACGGGTAACCGCCCGATGCCATCACAAACGGAAACATGTTGATGTCGGCAACACACAGATCCATGTGCACGATGGATCCTTCCGAGAACGCATTAATCATGTGATAGGAAAAACACGGCGGGCCTTCAAACCAGCGCATGTCATCGACACTGCCGTTGCGTGGCATGATGCCGACGTAACTGGGTTTGGTTGCGTCCCAAGCCCAGTGCGGCAGACCTGCCTGCAGCTTCGCCATGTCGGTAGTGGTGGAAAATACCGGGAAAATTGCGTGTTCTTTGGTTATCGCGAAATCATGCATCATCGAACAATAGGGCACCTTGAACCATTGTTCGCTGATCAGGTTGTTGTCTTTATCAACAACACAATACGCGACGTCGGTGCTCGCAAGGCCACTCGCTTCGTAACCAAAAAAGTATAGCTCGCCCGTGTCGGGATCGAGGCGTGGGTGCGCTGTCATCGTCTGGGTTTTGAGCTTGCCGCCAAAGTTATAACGGCCTTTGGTTTCGAGCGTTAAAGGATCGAGCTCCATCGGCAGGTTGTCTTCCTTCAGCGCAAACAAACGTTTGCCATGAAACAGCGGCGTGGTGTTGTAAGCGCCGCGGTCTTTATCCTTGACTGACGGATCGTCGGTGAACGGATTACGGTATTTGCCATGCAGCGAACGCCGCGCGGCGCGATCATTCAACAAGCGTTCACTCAGCACATAACGCATTTTGTAATCGACGTGGCCATCCTGGAAGAACAGCGCATTGACCATGCCATCACCACTGATGAACACATCGTCGCCGGGCAGCGGCGGATACTGCGGATCGGGTACGCTGCGGTACCACACGCCGTTGATTTCATCGGGAATAACGCCTTCAACCACAAGATCGTAGATGTCGCATTCGACGCGCATCGGTTCATTGTGGCCACTAAAATCCATGCTCTGGGGAAAGGGGGTAGTCATGTGGTGCTCCTGCGTTTGCCATCAGTTTTATTGTTATACATGAACCTCTGAATACCCATGTCAAAGGGCTGGCATCGGTATTTAGTGGCTCTTGGAGGCGCGCAGTGTCCCATAACGATTACGTGAGTTCCATGGTCTGGATCAAGTGAGACGCGCGGTTTCGGGGCAAGTTTACATGAGGATATGAGAGGCAACTTTTAAGGCCGAGTATACGGAGCTTGTCGCGAGTCTCTCTGCTCCTGTAATGTTGAGCACAATAATAAAAATAACAGGCCAAACCCATGCGTCAGGTCCTTCCTCCCGGTATTTCCCAAACTGGTTTCGATGTAGCGTTGCGCGCATTTGCCGCTGTGGTTGGTGATGCCTGGGTGTTCAACACAGACCAGGACCGCGACACCTACCTCGATCACTTTGGCATCGACCAGACTGCGCACACAGGTTCTGCGGCAATAGCACCGCTGACGGCCGAAGAAGTACAGGCCATCGTGCGGCTCGCGAATGAGCACAAAATTCCGCTCTGGCCGATCAGTCGTGGCAAGAATTTCGGTTACGGCAGTGCGGCGCCCGTGGTGTCGGGTTCGGTGGTTCTGGACCTTTCGCGTATGAAACAGATCAGCATGGATGTGGAAAACGGCACGGTGCTCGTTGAACCAGGTGTTGGCTTTTACGATCTGTTTGATTACGTCGAAGCGAACAACATTCCCTACTGGATTTCACCGCCCGGTAACAGCTGGGGATCGGTAGCAGGCAACGCTCTGGATCGCGGTGTTGGTTATACACCGTATGGCGATCACGCAGATCGCATCTGCGGCATGGAAGTTGTGTTGCCGAATGGTGAATTGCTACGCACCGGTATGGGCGCGATGGCGAATTCACCGTGCTGGAATCTACATCCCTACGGCTTTGGGCCCAACTGGGATCAGCTGTTTGTGCAATCGAACTTTGGTGTTGTGACCAAACTCGGCATGTGGCTGATGCCCAGGCCTGAATCAATCGTCTCGCTCGACATGGAACTCGACCAAATGGATGACCTCAAGTGGGCCATCGATACTCTCGCGCCGATGCGTCGCGATGGTTTGATTCAGCAATCACCGTCTATCGGCAACTGGTTGCGGGCCGCTGCGGTGCTGACGAATCGCAGCGATTGGCATGACCAGCCGGGTGTATTGCCCAATTCTGCAATCGACGCAATTCGCAAGCAGTTCAACCTCGGGTGGTGGAGCATCAATCTGCGGCTGTATGGCCCACCTGAAATTACTGCTGCCACCGCTGCGCTTGTGAAGCGCAGGTTTGCAGCGAGTACTGCCTACCCGATGAAAGAGGCTACCTGGTTCGATGGCCAGCCGCGCGAAGTGCAACCCTTTGCGGGCGTACCGATTACGTTTCCGCTGCAGAATGCATCGTGGCATGGTGGCCGTGGTGGTCATCTGGGATTTTCGCCCGTGCTACCGCAGTCAGGTGAAAAAGCGCTCGCGCAATTCCACCGCACGTATGCCCGCTATAACGAATTTGGCATGGACTATCACGGCTCGTTTGCACTCGGCGAACGCCACATCACGAACGTGAACCAGGTGTTGTTCAACAAGGACGATCCAGCGATGGTGCAACAAGTGGATCGCTTTTTCCGCGCGTTGGTCAGTGACGCCGAAGTTCAGCGGTATGGTGAATACCGCGCGCATATCGACTACATGGATCTGATCGCCGCGAGTTACGACTACAACAATCATGCGCAACGCCGCGTGAACGAACTCATCAAAAATGCACTCGATCCAAACGGTATTATCGCTCCGGGCAAGAGTGGTATTTGGCCGTCAGGTGGAGGGGGGCAGGCATGAAGATATTCTCAAGCGTGAAAAAGTTATCGGTCACGGCAAAGACAGCGGCCATAAAAAATACTGCGGCCATCTTGCTTGTACTCTGCTGCATGCAATCGACACAGGTGATCGCGCAGGAATGGCAAACGCTCGAAAAAACCACAGCACCCGAGTTGTACGCAGAAAAATGCGGCATGTGTCATCGCGCCGGTGGCATGGGCACCGGTATTCTCGGCAGACGGCTTTCTGCGGAACAAGCCAAACTCGAGAATCGTACTGATTTGCAGGCCGCTTATATTGAAACCGCGGTGCGCGCTGGTGTTGGTGTGATGTTCCCGATCAGTCGCGCCGAAGTCAGCGATGCGCAATTGCAGGTGCTTACAGGTTATCTCGTGAAGGAGCCGCAGCGATGACAAACGACCTGTTTTCGCGCCGGCAATTTCTGGCTGCGAGTTCAAGTGCACTTGCGCTGGCGTTAGTAACACCTTCTGTTAACGCTGGTTCGCGTATTGCCACACCACCTGTAGCTGGCGGCAATCTGTTAGCACTGTATCGAGCAACCGAATACCAGGCGCAGGAGTTCGCCGAAAAATTTGCACGCGCTGGCTGTATTGTCAGGGAATTGAGTAATGATCCAGTACGCCAGTGGCGGGATTATCTGGGTAGGCTCATGATGCAGAACAACGTCGTATTGGTTGGTTTAAGCAATTGGGCGGACTATTCCATATTACGCGGCCTTGCGGCAGAAGAGCGCCGCTTTCCACGTATGTTAATGCAGCATAATAAAGACCAGCCGGTGGTACCAAATTGGCCAAGCCGCGAGGCGGATACTCTTTTGCAGCTGGTCGGATCAGGAACTATTGATTCTGGTCTGATAGCCACGAGGGTGAACAACGAAGTCATTACCAACACAGCGCGGCCCAGTCTTTTCAGCTGGATAATTTGACGGTTGGTCATTACATTTCGATGTCATTTACGTGCTGTCATAAAAAACGTCGCAGCTCATCAGTTCATTTTTAATAACACTCGCGGTATTTTCATATGTTGAAATTTTTCCCCCTGCGCTCCATCGCTTCAGTCGTGCTGCTGGCGGCAGGCATACAAACGCATGCTGCCGCCCAGGCGTTGCAAAACGGCCCGGATTTTGTCCGTGCAGGCGGAGATATTGGCCAGATCAACAAGTCTGACTCATCTTATGATCCATACGTTTTATCGCATGGCTACGTGTGGAAATACAACGACCCCAATCTGGATCGCAATCTCGTGTTTGTGGCCGATGAACCGGAGCGCGAAGGGTTGATCGACGTACGAATACGGGTCAAGGCGGACGGCAGTGTCGACGAGGTAGAACTGTTGGGTGGTTTTTATGACGACGCTTTTCGTGACCAGGCACTCAGTGGCATGGCAGCAGCCACTTTTGTTCCAGCTACTGCAGCCGGCATGCCTGTCGACTGGCCGGCGCTGGAAATGCGCATTGTTTCGCGTGGATCATTCTTGCCTGCGTTGACTGCAACGATGAAGGAAGACTATGAGCGTCTGCTCACACTAAACGGCGATAAAAATTTCACTGATGCGGAACAACTGGCTAACGAGCTACTCGCCAGGCAGGCACGAAGTTTGTTCGACTACGCACTCCTGCAGGACCAGCTCGCAACTGCCTACATGAACACCGACCGTGTGTATGCCGCGCTGATCGCTGAGCGCAATGCCACCGCAAGCAGCAAAGGAGCACCTCCTGCTCTGCGCGGCACCAGTCGCCTTGCTGAAAAAGACGAGAGCTATATCAATGATTATCTATTACCCGACTTGTTCGTCGCCGGTCTCCGGAAAAAAGCTCTCCTGGCGCTTGCACTGAACCAGACCGGCGAAGCGCTCAACACATTTACCACTCTTGAGGCGCGCACAACAATTGCTGCGGACGATCCACTCAGGTTGCAGATTGAAGCAGTGCAGGCCAAGCTCGCGGGTGAAGAGCCAATCGGTTCGCCAGTCAAACTTGTGCAGGGTAAATGGATTTTTGAAACCTCCACGCGCCGCGTTTTTGGTGTGACTAATTTGCAGGGGCAAGTCGATTTCATCGATATCGCTTGCGACGACAGCGTGAAGAAACGCATGGTATTTGCGAACGATACTGAATTTGGTCTGCCGGCAAGCTGGCAAAACTGCAAACTCGAGTTCCACGGTACCGACGGCAGCACGTTTAATCTTTATGAGTATCTGAACTGATGCAACTACCGCGCAGCTAGATCTCCGAGGTTTGCTGCGAACGGGTGTGTATCAAGTGCAGCTGAAATCCAGAAGCGACCAGATCAATAATAATAACTACAACACAGGAGCATCGTATGGATCGTCGAACCTTTCTGAATGACGTTGGCACCGCAGGTATCGCTGCGCTCGCTGCTGCCGGCTCGACTGTACTGGCGCAGGAGACTGCGAGTCCAGCCACACCGGCGGGCCTGACGAGTCCGTTTAATGATGTATCAGCTTTCGATAATCCCAGGTTTGAATTTGTGTTTGAAATTGATCTGAACTTCACGCGCACCCAGAACATCAACAACATGCCGACCGGAGCAGGGCGCGGGGCTGTGTATCTCGATAGCGGCACGGTCACAGGTCCTCGTCTGAACGGTACTGCAGTACCCGGCAGTGGCGGCGACTGGGCGTTGTTCCGTCCCGATGATGTGCTGTCCTTCGATGCGCGTTACATGCTTGAAGCCGATGACGGCACGTTAATCCTGCTGCGCAATAACGGCTACTTGTGGGGACGTCATGCAGACACAATGGTGAAGATTCGCGCGTGGATTTTCGAAAATGGTCCTGAAGTGCCTGAAAGTGATTATTACCTCAGAGCCAGCCCCACGTTCGAAGTGGAGCGTGGCAAACACGATTGGTTGATGCGGCATGTGATCGTCGGAATTGGCAAGCGTAAGGCGCAGGGCAACGTGCTGCGTTACTACGCGTTGTTATAGGGAATAGGCTGTATTCTTCGGCATTTTTCGCGACTCAACCTGCGCCAAATTGTTCCTGGTCGCTCAGCATGTTCTGAAACACCGACTGCCTAGACGCGTACCACTTCAGCAGGTTCAGGAACACCAGCAGCGTTGAGTTGATACGCATACGCTTCTTTCATCGCGACGTTGCCGCTGTCGGTATAAACAAACAACCTGTTGCCATCGGTGCGGGTTTTGATAAGTCCGTACGCGGCGCGACTGAAGCCGAAAAAATCGCCGTCCTTCTTCGCTTTCACTTCGTCTACCGACCGCGACCAGCCTTCAACGTTGAAGAAAGCGACGAGCTCAGTGACGAAGATCAAGGGTTCCTCTACGCGGGACCATTTGCCCAGTGCACCCATCAGTGTGGCGCGCGGATGAATGTATTCCTTGCGTGCATTTTCATCACCACTCGACACCACATTTACAATCGGTTCGACAGCCTTGATGAACGCACCCGAAAAATCTGCCGAGCCGTGGTGCGGGACCTTGAGTACTTCCGAGCGTAAGTTGAGGTTACCTTTGTTATGTTCGACGGTCAGGAAACGACTCGCTTCATCATTGAGATCACCTGCAAACAAATAGCTGAACCCGCCGTAACTGAGCCGAAACACAATTGAATGGCCATTGATTGTGTGAGACGCCGAATAACCTTTGAAACTGTTGCTGTCGAGTTCCAGTGATTCGTGGCCAATTCTCGGGCCCTTTGGCGGCTCGCCCAGAAATTTGAGAGCTGGTTTACCGTTGACGGTCGACGGAAGGGGACCAAGCACTTCGATTTTTAAATCACCCTTGTTGAAAAATTCGAAGGCCTTCGTGTCGCCCAACTCAAGGCGCCGCGAAATGACTTTGTCGCGTTTGTTATATTCAGCGAGGGTTTTTTTCCATTCTTTGAACGGTTCATTCAGCAGCGTATCGTCGACCTTGAGCAGATCCTGTTCGAGGCCCGTCAGAAACAAACCATCGGCAGTTTTCTCGGTTGGTCCGAGCAAGTCACGATCAGGAACCGTTTTGCCATTCATGCGGGATGGGCGTTTTACGATACCGTTGTGATAAACGCGCTTGGGCTTGATGAAGATACGCTTCAGCAGGTTGCTGTTGGTCTCGGATTTCTGGATTTCCGGTAACCCTGAAAAGTGATCCGCGTCGCCGTGACTGATCAGGATACATTCAATGGTCTTGGGTTTTGCGGCAGTGGTGCCGCGAAAACGGCCAGCGAGATAACGAGCGAACATCGCATTGTCGCCGCCATCAACCAGAATAATCTTGCCATCGGGTGCTTCGATGACCGCTCCATCGCCCTGTTGTACATCGACAAAGTTTACTTTCATCACTTTGTTCTGCGCTTTTTTGCGCACGATGTCGGCGGGTTTTACTCCTGAAGATTTCGTAGGTTCGATATAACCCTCGATCTTGAACGGCAACACGCTGCCGTCGGCCTGGGTGCGGAATTCGACGGTTTCAATTTTGAGAAATGTCGCCGCGGTTTCGACGACGGAAACTTCATCACCCCAGGCAAGTGTACGGCTCAGTTTTTTCCTGCCGGGTTCTGCCCAGACATCGGCAAGGTCAACATTAATCACGCAACGAGTAGCCATGCTGGAGTCCTTTTTAGCAATGAACGAGCAATGA
>JAZKES010000023.1:28875-31684 GCA_040386995.1 Pseudomonadota bacterium
CGAGCAACGAACGAGTAATCAACCGGCATGCAATTCGCGACCACTTGGCAATTAAGCGTCAATTGCATATATCGGAAGGAAAGCCGCTTTGTTCGGGAGTGTTCCAGGCGGCGAAACACCGTTCAACAAATTTTTACTGAAAAAGCTCTGTGAAACTGTACCAGATTGTATCCGCCGTATTGTTAGCTGGCTTCAGCAGTCCGAACATCGCACTCGTACAATATTCTCATCAAGAATAATTTTCCGGAAAAAACTTCCGTTCGACCAACTCCAGCAATATGTGGATTATCTTGATGTGGATTTCCTGCACACGATCGGCGAAATCGCTGCCGCCTGCACTGAGATCGATGTCAGCGAGCAGACCCAGCGGGCTAGCGGCACGACCAGTCAGGCTGATCACTTGCATGCCATTATTTTTCGCATATTCGGTTGCTTTCAACACGTTCTTGCTTTGGCCACTCGTGCTTATCGCAAACAGGCAATCGCCGGGTCTTGCATGTGCTTCGAGATAACGGGAAAAAATAAACTCATAGCCGTAATCATTGGCTACACACGTGATGTGGCCAGCATCGCTGATCGCGGTTGCGGAAAGTCCCTTGCGATTTTTGCGATAACGACCGGAAAGTTCTTCCGCAAAATGCATTGCGTCACTCATCGAACCGCCGTTGCCACAGCTGTATATGCGATTGCCATTGGTCAGCGTCGTGACCAGTAGTTCAGCCGCAGCCGCAATTTTCTGGATGTTGTTTTCGTTGCCAGTAAAGGTGGCAAGCATTTGCTGGCTGGAATGCAGCGCAGCGTAGATATGTTCTTTCAAGGGATTACCTGATGTATTACAAGGATTGACGATGGTGGCATGGTACTAGGGTGCCGCGAAAACTTAAAACCCTTTGGATAATGTTGCGGAAAGAGTCAGGAGTCGATCAAAGTGGTTCTTCAGGCCCGGTGGGTACCAACATTTCATCTGCCGATTGGTCTGCGTTAATCCTACCGGAAAAACCGATTCAACTGCGTGTCTGGAATATCGGATCTGCCTCAATAAGCCGGTACAGTGGCACCTCATAAGAGGTTTAAGTCGAGATGCGAGTCCACGATTCAGGGCCACGAATCCATAGTAGATGACTTTTAGTGCGTATTGATCGTGGCCAGGAAAACCGTCGCCGTAGGGCAACCGTTGGCTTGATCGCAATGAGGGAGTTTCACGCACCAGTAAGGGAGAATCGACGACTGATTCAGGACGTAACAACCGTGGGAAGCACCTTGATCGTTGCGTGTATTTTCTCTGGGTTTTAGACCAATTTAAGGTTGCCAATTTTTAGCTGGTCAATTACTTTGGCCGGACGATTGCTCCATGTTTATGCGGGCATCGCCAACAACAAGAACAATACCCATAACAACATACCAACAGAAAGGGGCACGGCATGCAGCCAAACGATCAATATAAAAATTGGGATACTGACTACGAGTGGAAAATCATCCTGCTATTGAGCCTCGCATTCGGGCTTGTCGGTCTCGACAGATTTATTTTGCCGACACTGTTCGCACCGATGGCTGCGGAACTCGGATTGACCATCGAAGATCTTGGCAACGCGGTGGGTATTCTTGCTGTCGCGTGGGGCGTTTCGGCGTTTGCAATGGGTTTCCTTTCGGATCGGTTAGGGCGTCGCAAAGTACTGATCCCTGCGGTCATTATCTTCTCGCTGATGTCGGCGTTCACCGGCATGGTGAATAGTCTTCTCGCACTACTTGTTATTCGCGCGTTGATGGGTGTTGCCGAAGGTCCGGTGGCATCAACTGGTGTGGCGGTGGCGGTCGAAGCATCTCATCCAAAACGCCGCGGTCTCAACAACGGCATTTTTCAATGCATGATTTCATTCTTTGGTTTGGCCATTGGTCCAATCATCGCAACACAGCTGTTGCAGATTACGACCTGGCGTAACGTGTTCATGCTCGTCGGTATTCCGGGCCTCGTGATTGCTGCGGCGATGTTCTTTGTTGTGCGCGAACCTGTTGCGCGCATGATGGCGGGCAGCACGACCCAGCGCGCACCACGTCCGTCCTTTGCCGACCTGTTTAAACATCGCAACGTGGCGTTGGCGATGTTGACCTTGATGTGTGCGATGGGCGGCATCTTCGTACTGGCTGCGATGATGCCCGACTACCTGCTGGGTTTCCTGCAGTTGTCGACCACCGACATGGGCTTCGTGTTTTCAGCGATTGGCTTTGGCGGTTGCATCGGACAATTTGCGCTACCCGCGATATCCGACTTGATCGGTCGCAAACTGGCGACGCTGGTCTCCTACATCATGGCGGCGATTTTCCTTTACCTGTTCACCCTCAATGGTGCCGATAGCCTCGTTGTCCTCTTTGTACTGCTGTTCTTCGCATCGATGTTCAACTTTGCTGCACTTGCGATTCTGGCGGGTCCGGTTGCCGCTGAAGCGGCGCCTGTTGGCATGGTCGCGTCGGTTGCTGGTCTTGTGATCGGCGCGGGCGAAGTGTTTGGCGGCGGGGTCGCACCTGTGATTGCAGGTCGCATCGCGGGTTCCAGCGGAATCCAGCATGTATTTACCTTCGCTATCGCCAGCCTGATTCTTGGTTTCATCATCGCCTTGTTCCTGAAAGAAACTGCTCCGCGTAAAACGGGCATCATGTAAACAACAACCATCGGAGCAGGTTGAATGCCTGCTCCGATGTAATGTTAATGTGCGTAGTGTTTCCCAAATAGTGATCAGTAAAGTGATCAGCAAACAGTTCAATAAAGTGATCAACCAGCAACTCAATAAATAAATAACTCAATAAATAAATA
>JAZKES010000023.1:31784-56386 GCA_040386995.1 Pseudomonadota bacterium
TTCAATAAAGTGATCAACCAGCAACTCAATAAATAAATAACTCAATAAATAAATAGCTCAATAAATAACTCAGCAAACCGTGCTCAACCAAACCGCAATACAAAACCGGCAACAAAAATTTGCAGCTGGTTGCTTCCTTAACCCGAACAAGTGCCGGTGCATGCGAACTTCGCTTCGGTAAACTTCCTCCTTTTCTCTCTCGGTTATCAATGGCAATTCACTCCGGATTTTCCAATGAAACGCGAGGCATGCTGTATGGCTTGCTTGGTGTTATTTCGTTCAGCGTTACGCTGCCTGCAACACGGCTTGCGGTAACCGTCCTTGATCCGGTGTTTGTCGGCATGGGCAGGGGTGCGGTAGCCGCCGTGCTCGCCGCAATTTATCTGTACGTGGGCAAACACCGCATACCCACGAAACAGGAGTTCAAGGAACTCGTGGTTATTGCGCTTGGCATCGTCGTGGGATTTCCACTCTTGATCGCCTATGCAATGCGTTATGTGGAAGCGACTCACGGCGGGGTGCTGCTTGGCATATTGCCACTCGCGACCGCTGCTGCGGGCTTTGTGTTTATGCACGAGCGACCATCGCGTGGCTTCTGGATCATGGCGGTACTGGGCAGCACACTCGTGATTGCATTTTCGCTGCTGCAGGGTGGTGGCAGGCTTCAAGTGGCGGATGCGGCGTTACTCGCCGCCGTGGTGTGTGCATCCAGTTGTTATGCGCTTGGCGCGCGACTCGCGCAGTCGCTGGGTGGCTTGCAAGTCATCTCGTGGGCGCTCGTGATTGCCGCACCTGTCATCGCCGTGCCCGCCGTAATGTATGCACCATCAACGATCGATTTTTCACCCAGCGTTTGGTTGAGTTTTATCTACACGTGCCTCGTCAGCCAGTTCCTCGGTTTCCTGCCGTGGTACAAGGGGCTCGCGCTCGGTGGCATCGCAAGGGTAGGGCAAACGCAATTGCTGCAACCGTTCTTTACACTTGCTGCGTCCGCCTTGATGCTCGGTGAAGTTATTGACGCCATGACAGTCGCATTTGCTGTCGCGGTGTGTGCGGTCGTCGCGGTGGGCAGAAATCTGAATATAACGAAAAGAAATTTACCCGTTAGCTGATGGGCCAAAATGTTGTGTATACACCCCTTCTGTAATTGCGCATTCACTGAGAAAAGTGCTCAGGCATAAATGTGCCGCAACGACCTTCACAGTCTGTGATCCGCCAAACAGATGCGCTTATCATAATGACGTTAGATATGCGCTGACGCGTTCCGGCGCGCTATTTTTTACGGTGATTTTGCATCATCGCTGGTGTGTGATCCATTTCATCCGCACACAAAAAATTTCCTCACGCTGATTTTAAGTGGTCAACGTGAGTGATATTCGAAATGGACACCCATCACACCGGGCGCTATCCTGAAGCCATAAAAAATCACTATAAGCCTGCTGGTTTTGAGGCAAGAATTGAGGGAGTAAATATGCAGTTTCTTGCTCAACGAAAATCTGTACCGCACGATCTTTTAAATATCTTCGCCGCGCCTCGAAAAGCAGTTTCGGTTTGCCGGTTATCCTCGCTCCGGCACAGCGCCGAAGAAGTGATCAGAAAGCTCAGGCTGACCGTAGTACTTGTCCTCATGTGGATGTTGTCTGCCTGTACAAGTGTCGCTACTCCTGGCGCGACAGACGAATCAGCAAGCGAACCCGCGGCGCCAGAATTTCTCGATCTGTTTGGTAGTCGCCCGGCAATACCCACACCAGAACAAATCCTGCACCTTACGTCGGAGCAGGAACAGAAATTCCTGGAATATTTCAATCGTCCCCAAAACCAGACCGTACTGCCTTACTTACGCGTCGCCAACTACCTGTTTGAAAATACCACCAACCTGCAATACGACGGGGTCACGCTTACCGCGGCACAGAGCCTGGAATTGAATAAAGGCAATTGCCTGTCGCTTGCGCTTCTCACTACCGCGCTCGCAAAACTCGTCAACGTCGGAATCAGTTACCAGCTTGTTGATAGCAGCCCGGTGTTCGGCATGAGCGAGGATCTCGTGAAGAAAGAAATCCATATCAAAAGTGTGGTGTATCAACTTCCAGCCCCGGGCAATAGCAAAACCGCGTTACGAAGTCTGGACAGAGTTGTCATCGACTATTTTCCGAGCAGGCAAGGCCGCTTCATCAGCAATTTGTCCGCCAATGAGTTCCTGGCCATGTATTACCTGAATATCGCGGGCGTGGCGCTCGAAACCCAGGATTACGCAAATGCGTATTGGCATCTCAGGGAGGCGCTGGACTATAACCCGTACGATGCCGCGGCATGGAATACGATGGGTGTCGTTTATCGCCGCATAGGTGAACCGGCCAAGGCAGAGGAGATCTATAAATTCGCAATCGCGCATGCGGAAAACAAACTGACGTTGCTGAAAAACTATCATCTGTTGCTGAGCTCGCAAGGGCGCATCGCCGAGGCCGCTGCGATTGAAGAAGCGCTGCACGAAATTAACGATCCGAGTCCGTTTCACTGGTATTCACTCGCGAGAGAGTCGTATGAGATGAAGGCTTACGCCGATGCGCTACGGTACTTCGACAAAGCTCTGGAAATGGCGCCGTATCTGCATGAAGCTCATCTGGGCAAGGCACAAAGTTTCTACCAGCTGGGTTATATCACTGAAGCTGAGCTTGCTCTCAAAATGGCGATATTGAATGTGGACAAGGAATCCACGCGCTCAGTGTACGAAGCGAAGCTCATGGCGCTCGAAGGGGCCAAATAGCCATCATTCGCGCAGCTTGCTCAACATAGTGCAATTTCCACAGACGGTTCACCACGTGGTTTCAGCACTCGACTTCGCCAATCGAGTGTCGCACTAGTCCTGATTGCGTTCGAGCGACACCGGGTGATTGTGAGCTTGTTGGCTGGTGTTGCATCATTCAAAACCCGGGTATTGAATGATGCAACGTGTCGTGGAAATGGACACCAGAGACACGCAGGGCTATCCTTCCGCTCCATACTACATAACAAGACTCTCTGCCGGGAGCATCAGTTGCGACACTCAATGATATCAATTTCTGCCATGTCAAAATTTACTCGGCAGATACATTTAACCAGCCATTCCGCAATCGACCAGTGCGTAACAATTTACGCGCATGGTCAATTTGGAGGCGACCTGTGATTCGTAGATTCCAGCACCTGACCTTACTCTGTTTAGTATCTGTGCTCGCGGCCTGTGCACATGTAGCGCCACAAGTCGTCACAGTAGTCGCAGTTGAAGAAAGTGCACTGCCCGAATTTCCGAATGTGTTTGGTGACCGGCCAATGATTCCTACGGCTGATCAGGTTAGCCGGCTAACTCCCGCGCAAGAACAGGAGTTTCTCGCCTATTTCAACGCGCCGGAAAATCAGGCCGTTAAGCCCTATCAACGGGTTTCCAGATATTTGTTTGAAAATACACTGAGCCTGCAATATGAAGAGACCACCTACACCGCCGCGGAAACGCTGAACTTCAATAAAGGCAACTGCATGTCTCTGGCGATTTTGACAACAGCACTGGTCAGACTCGCCGGCGTCGACATCGATTACCAATTAGTGGATTCAGCACCGGTGTTTGGGCTGACTGGAAATGTCGTGAGTAAGCAGATTCACGTAACAAGCCTGGTCTTTCAACGCAAGGATATAGATCCGACTAACATTACGTTTCAGTATCCCGAACGAGTGGTGATTGATTATTTCGTCGGCAAGCGAGGACGTTTTATCGGCAACCTTTCGGCTGACGCGTTCACGGCCATGTATTATCTGAATATAGCGGGCGAAGCGATCGAGACGGCGGATTACGCGAAGGCTTATTGGTATACACTTGAGGCTTTCAAACACAACCGAAGCGATGCAGCTGTCTGGAACACGATGGCGGTTGTGTACCGCAGGGCCGGGCAACTTGCCACAGCGGAACAAATTTATTTACATGCAATAGAGCACGCAGAAGATAAACTGACGCTGCTCAAGAATTATCGTGTATTACTTACCTCGCAAAACCGCACTGCCGAAGCCTCAAGGCTTGAACAAAGGATCGACAACATGGATGATCCAAGCCCGTTCCACTGGTATGCACTTGCGAGAGAATCTTACGTCTTGAAAGATTATTCGGCGGCGCTTCGTTATTTCGACAAGGCGCTTGTGATCGCGCCGTATCTACATGAGGCTTATCTCGGCAAGGCTCAGAGTTATTATCAGCTTGGTCGCCAGGTTGATGCGAGAGTCGCAATGGAGCTCGCGATCAGCAATGTAGACCGCAAGTCCACCCGTTCGTTGTATGAGGCAAAGCTGATGGCGCTCTCAGGAAACTAGCCAGCAGCTTATTAGCAGGGATTAAAACGCATTTATGTCCGGCAGTACTTTTTCCAGTTCACCACTTTCACCAGCAACCAAACCACAGCACCAGTCCGATGTTTCCGCGCGTCCGCAAACAAAACTCGGGATAGGCATCGACTTCGGTACCAGTAATACGGCCGCTGCCATTTTTGACGGCACGAAGGTCACGATGGTCAGGCTCGAGAAAAACAGCACGATCATGCCATCGGCGATTTATCTCGATCGCGAGTTCGAAGCCTTCACGGGCCAGGAGGCGATCGACAAATATATTGCAGGAAATCAGGGTAGAAAAGTCGAGCTCAGCGCGGAGATTCTTGGCGAGGCGCGCAGCAGTACCGGCCAGATTGATGAGCTCACGTCACTTCCGGCTGAAGCCAACACCAATTATGTCTATGGCCAGTCATTCCAGGATGGCAGCCTGCCGGGGCGGCTGTTTCGAGGCACAAAACGTTTACTCGGCAACAAACACAACGAACGTATCACGGTATTTAATCGCGCATTTCGGCTTGTGGCGTTGATAACTCCGCAGCTGCTTCGCGTGCGTGAAACTATAACAGCCACGTTCGTCAACACGTTTGCGGGTGGCAATCCCAAAGCCAGGGTTCCACTCGCCAATCACGCATGTATCGGTCATCCGGTGAATTTTGAAGGCAATGAATCTGATCACAACAAACTTGCGCTGGAGCGGCTTCAGGAGTCTTACCGTTACGCAGGTATTACGCAGCAGAGCTTTTATCCTGAACCTAACGCGGCTGCGCTGAGTTACCTGTTTGTGAATAAGCAGCATCAGCACGAAGTTGTACTGACCGTTGATTTTGGTGGAGGCACGCTGGATTTCTGCATACTTAAACGAAATGCAACGTTCTACGACGTGGTGGCAATCCACGGCATTGGGCTGGGCGGCGATCACATCGACCAGATGATGTTCAGAAAAATTCTGTTTCCGCTACTCGGCAAAGGTGAACGCTGGGTGCGCGAAGTGGAGGGTAAACGGGTAGACACACAGTTTCCGTTTGATGCCTACGATGACTATCTCATCAACTGGACGGTCAGCTACATGCTCAACCAGAATGAATATCTCACGCCTGTCATCGACATGATCCGCCAGGGAGGCGAACGTGCCAAAAAGTTCGAGCGTCTGTACGAGCTGATTACCCAGAACTATAGCTACCAGGTTTTCCAGGCGCTGAAAGATTGCAAGGCGCAGTTGTCGAGCGAGGAAAATGTCGTGCTCGATATTCCGGAAATCGACGTGACAGTTGGTATAAGTCGCGACGAGTTTGAAGTGATCATCGCAGGCCAGCTCGCGCAGTTCGCTCAGGCCGTCAACCAAACACTTGCGAAGGCTGGCATGCATCCATCAGACATCAGCCTGGTACTACGCACCGGAGGGTCGTGTCTCATACCAGCTGTGACAAAGATTCTGGAACAGCAGTTTGCTGGCAAGGTCGTCGAACACGATCCATTTACGAGTGTGGCGGCTGGCCTCGCGATTGCGGATTACGAACGGCTTGCAACTACTGGTGTCGCCTAGTCCATTTTCTGCTATGTGAAAAAACGGCCTGGATGCAGGTTATTTCATCATTTGCTGCAGTTACATGCTGATCGCTCTACCTGGTCCGGGGCACGTTGAGGTTTTTCCGCGTGTAACTCTTTCATCCGCTCAGACTAATCACAAGCCCAGTGCTACTCTTATGTCTTCCAGTCGCCTGCGGTTCGTGCCGAGGTCCAGCATGCCAACGCGCGAAGCCGAGCGGATGGCAATCAAACCCGCAGCAGGCCGGCGGTAGAATTCCACGTCGTTCATGAAACCGAATAACTTCGTCGTAAAGGTGAAGTAAGCATAGTTGTCCGTGGACAATACCAGTTGCGCGCCCTCCATCTTGCCGACGGTAGCGACGAGTTTTGCCCAGCGCGTGCCATCGGTGTCGCTGATTGGCACGATGAAGTGACTATCAGTAGGCATCGAATCGCTGTTGACGCAATTGGGCTCAGGTGGGCAGGGTGCGAGTTCGTTATTGTCGAGAGAGGAGCGGACTGTCATTACACGGCTATCCGCAGCAAGTTTGTTGCCACCGAAGTAGCCAAGCGCGACGAGGATGGCGACTGCAAAAAGAACTGCAAAAAAACTCTTCATGGTCCTGTTCCTTGTTTGTACAGATCCCTGTCGGTACGCGCGGTCATTGGTCCGTTGACACACATCAGGGAAAATATGCAATGAAGCGGTGAAACTCGCGCACCACGGGCGTCATGATAAACCAGCGGCTAGCAGATTTAACCCGCTAATTTACCAAGCTGTTGCTTGTTTTAGCTGAGCGGAAAATTACGTCCACTCAAGAAGTGAGGTCTGATTCGATGAAAAAGTTCCGCACGCGGCGGACAGCGGATGGGTGCTATCAATCAACGATGGTTGTTCGGTTTAACACGACGCCGAGGGCAACTCTATACTCACGATAGTGAACACTGGCGGCGCTGGCATGTTGCAGCCCATATTCTGCACGGTAGGGCTGTTGCGCAGTGCGTCGGCTTCGATGGAAGCGGTCTGTAATTTCAGGTGCGCAAAAATTACGCGCGCTGTTGGCAGTAGTGCCATATTCGCTTTGCCCGTATCACCCGCCGGAAAAATCTTGAGTCGTACTGAACTGCGCACATTGCCGCCGATAGTAAGAATCTGGCCAGCGTTTTCGTTTACCTGTACAACAATGTCGCAATGGGTACGTGCACCAACACCAAGTTGCGCGCGGCGTTGCGCTAGTGTTTTATAAACTGGACGCAAGCCGCTGCACAACATGTCGCCAGGTACGATGGGCTGTTCACCGGGCTCATATGCAATGTATGCGGCGTCAGTTGTTTTGGCATCGCGTGCGCGAATGGCCTGATCGATATACGTGTGATGAGCAATAGCGCGTTTGAATCGGGCTTCATCACCCAGTCCGCTTTCACACATCACCCAGGAGATGAATGCAGCAGACCACGGATCACGCCAGCGCGAGGTCAAGCCACCGCTGCTGTTCCATGCATCGTTCTGGCGTTGCAGTATCCAGTCACTGTCGGGTGCTGCTGCCCAATAACCGCCTACGGAGTCCGCTACGCGTGACACTTCAACAGGATCAAGCGGACCAAAGCGGCGCCGCGCGTTGGTAGGGTTCGGGGTATTGCCAATGGGCGCGGTGTTGCGCTGATCTTCTACCTGAAAACCAAAGAAACCCCATTCCTGCACCGCCGTGTTGACGATATGGCGGCGCATCGCTTCTCCCAATGGTGCATTACGGCAACCGCGTTCCACAATCTGCATGCTGCCAGGGATACCTTTCACTCGTGTGGAAGGTGGGGTTACATCGAGTAGTGTTCCTGCAAGGCGTGGTAATGTCGTTATGTTCTGCTGGGCGCTTGATAGAGGTGCAGCGAGCAACGCGAGTGGCAACACGCAGGATATTAACGTTCGCAGTTTAATTAGTAGTTTCATGTGGAATACCGAAAAGTTCACAGCACGTACATAACACTTACACAGACAGCTGCAACCGGCACAATCTTGCACGGCCAAGCAGGAATCAGGATACCAGAGGCCTTGATTCCTGCGTCAAGTTGCCCGCTTTTTCCTTATTCAGGGAAGCGGGCGCTTTACACATGATGGCTACCTCAAAGCTTTCAAGGGCCGGGTTTGAATGCAAGCAACACGTTGCCTGGCACACCCATCAGGCCATAACCGGACTGCACGAATAACATACCGTTGCCCGCAACAATCGATGCATTGTCGATAGCACCACCTTTGCCGGCCACACCGTTTACTGTCGTAAACGGTTTTGCTGTATCGAACGTGAATATCGGTTCGCCGCGCTGTGAATCGAATACACGTACAAAGCCGTCGTTGCTGCCCTGTACTACCGCACCGTCGATCAGCAGCGTCGCAGCGGACATACCGTAATTGCGGTCACACGAGGGAATGTCGGTTTTGCGCGACCCGCTGCAATCAGGCTGATTGAGGTATGACCACACGATGTTGCCTGTTTCGACATCCAGTGCGTGGATGCCCGGTGCGTTGCCATCAGCAGTGGGACCCGTCGACTGATTATTGGCCGCAAATACTTTTTCGCCATCAAAGGCCATGCCCCAGTGAATGCCACCCATCGCGCCACCCGGACCCACTTTAGTGTTCCACACAAGTTCACCGTTGTCGGGATTCAGTGCCCACACAACGCCGTTTTTCTGGCCAGCTAATACGAGTTCACTGCCGTCTTTCTTTTTGGCAAGCATAATCGCCGCGCCAAAATCCCAGTCTTTGTTGATGCTATCGGCGGGCGGGCAGTTAGGACCGTCTGGATCACTCATGCAACCGGTCAGGAAGATATCGTTTGGGGTCGCCTGAAATTTCCATGCGAGTGTACCGTCGGCAATGTTGATCGCAAGAATTGCATCGCTGGTATCAGTCGCAGGTGCCGACGTATTTTCACCCGTGCCGACATAAACGAAACCACGCTTTTCATCGATCGCTGCGGCTGTCCAGATTGGCGCGCCCGAAGGACCGTATTGCTGCGTGCCTACTCTGCTCACCGTTGTCGGTTTGGCATCTTCCATCGTGTGGTAAACCCACAGGCGTTCACCGGTTTCGGCAGAAAGCGCAACGACTGCGCCATGACTTGTGCAGCATTGATATTCCGGTGCGGCGCCCATGTTCAGCTCGCCCGAAGAAATCGGCACAATCACGCGATCCTGATACAGCACCGGCATTGCAGTGACGTTGGAAACACTCGTGACTTTTACGGTCGAGCTCCACATCACTTCAGCGGTCTTTGCATCCATCATCATCACGTGCGCCGCAGCATCTGCAAACACGAGTACGTTGCGACCGTTTGCGAGTGTGTTGTAACCAAGCGCAGTGCGCAGCGGTACGTTGTGTTCGTATACCCATTCAACACAGGGTGATGCACCACCGATATCGAGCGCAAACAATTGGCCCGAATCGACGATGGAGATGTACATCGTGTTACCGACAATCACGGGTTGTGCGCGCATGTTTGCTGTTTGCGGAAATGCGAGTGCCCAGGCGAGTTCGAGTTTGCCCATTTGGGCTGTGGTCAGGCCAGTCTGTTCCGCAGTCAGTTTGCGATTGTTGTGCAAATCGAACCCAAAGCTGCCGACGGTCGGCGTTCCGCTATCAACGTCAATACGTTCAGCCGAACAGGTATTCGCGGCGATCCACGAGTTGTCGATCTCTGCGGTACCAGCGAGGTAGCTAACAACGTCATCGATTTGCTGCGGCGAGAGTGCTGCGGCCTGCACCACCATCTTCCCGTTGGTCAGCGCATGCGAAACCGCGCGTGGCCCCATGCGACGCAGTGTGTCGATTGGAGGTGACTTGGTCAGCTCGGGCGTCGCGTGACAGGTTGCGCAAACAGTTTCGTACACCTCACGGCCTGCGTCGTTTTCCGGAGCGGTGACGACGGGCGTTTGCGCGAACGTGATTGCTGGTATCAGTAAAACAAGAGACTGCAGGAAATGCCGGGCTGGGTTCGTCAACATGAAATGTCCTTCACTATGTGCTGGAGGTTTTATTATTAGGGAGCTTTTGATTAATTTTCGAATACGTCATGTCCGTAGTGTTTGGAGCTTGTCCGCGCAAAGGCGGAGTGTACATCCAGTATTTAGCAACCTGGATTCCCGCCTTCGCGGGAAAGACGAATTAATCAGAACTGGATTCGTAAACATGACATGTCCTTCGCTGTGCTAGAGGTTTTATTGTTTAGGGAATCTTTGATTAATTTTTGAATAAGTCGTACTCGTAGCTTTAAAAGCTTGTCCGCGCCAAGAAGAGGACCGGTAGCCGGTAGAGTCAACAGTCTGGATTCCCGTTCCTACGAAGGCCGGATGCGTATCCAGTCCGTCATACCCGCGAAAGCGGGTATCCAGCCAAATCAACGTTATCAATCGACTATTAGTTGTTTCTTCTATATCAGCAACCACTGAGCAAAAGTCTACTCAGTGATTGCTGAACTGTGTTCACTTTGCGATCAACTTCGTAACATTACTTTTAACGCTTCGTATCTTCATCGTTCTATTTACGCGAGCGCCTTATCGAACAACGCAAGCAAACGTGTCCAGGCATGATCTGCCTGTGCTTCGTCGTACACCTGTGAGTCGGGTGGGCACCAGCCGTGCATCGTGCCTTCGTAAACTTCGATTTCTGCATCGAGCTTGTTGGCAGCGAAGGTTTCCTTCAATGTGTCTTTTGCTTTCGGATCACTCGCATCGTCGTTCTCGGCGATTGCAATGAGGAAGCTGGCCTTCATCGTGGGAATCAGGAGATGTGGGCTGTTTTCGGCATCAGTAGCGAGACCACCACCGTGGAAAGTTCCGCCTGCGCCAACGCGTGCTGGTACCGCCGCTGCGGTGCGCATCACCATTGGGCCACCCATGCAATAACCGGTTGTGCCGATCTTGCGTGACGTGTCCACCGCTTCCTGTTGATCAAGCCACGCGACGAATGCTTTTGCATCGGTGAAATGGGTGTCTGCATTAAGTGCCTGCGCCATCGGCATAACTTTGTTGCGGACTGCTTCGTTCTGGAAGCTGTCGCCCTCGGCAACGACAGGAGATGGTGCTGAACGGTAAAAAGGATTTACTACGAGCACTGCATAACCAGACTCTGCGAGCCGTTTGCCCATCGCACGAAACGCAGGACGCAGGCCCAGAATATCGGGCCAGACAATTACGGCTGCCGTGGCACCCGCAGCCGGATGCACGAAGTAACAATCTGCCACGCCATCGGGAGTCGTGATTTCAACATCGGTTTCGCTCGTGGCTTGCGCATTCGCAACCGGCGGCAACAACATGGCCATACCAACACCAGCAGACAGTGTGCCGAACTGGCGACGGCTCAAGGCAGTGGTATTGCGTTCCTTGTGCTGTAAATAAGCGGTTGAATCTTTGAGAGTATCCAGATCACACATGATTTGCTCCTTGGGAACCTTGGGTCTTGTTATGGGGCTGCCTTGCAAAGGCTGCCGGATCCGCGAGTGCGGTATTCTTCAGACCTGATTCAGGTCGATGCTCTTGCAAGTGCGGGGGATTATAGCCACATCATTTTGCTCTTGTCCGTATTCGTCGGCTCGCCCCGGATCGATTTTGCTACGACCTCGGTTCATGTTTTGTGAACCTCCAGGCCAAGGTACTGGATTACAACCGTCCGACAATTTGCCTCTGTCAGAAACAACCCATTAGTACTTCTTATCTACGGAGGGTAGGGCGATTCGGAGCGCGGGAGCGGCCCGAAAAGGTTATGGATTCGGCCATACAGACAACGCTATGCCCAGTCCTGACTGGGCAGTTGGCGAAAACACTTGTGAACGACAGCGGTGAACACCCAGAGAAAAGCCATCACTACAGCTATTTTTTTAAGTCTACTGCTGTAACTGATCAGTATCTAAATCTCTCGTACATTACGACCGCATTCGGCTTGAAAATCTGCAAGTAAAAAGTGAGTTTCATGAGCCGACTTGCGGAGTCTGGTGTGCCAGAATTGTGTGGGCATTTTTGTAAAAATCGCGGTATCAGGTGTTAAACTGGGTTCGCATTTCGCGCAATAAAATCTTCGCAATAACAATAACAGCAACCCGGGGACAAACATGAACAAGAACACTATCAATAGTACTGCCACCAGCACCCAGGACATCACCTCCAACGTAAGCCGTCGTTCCTTCATGGGAACCACCATCGGCGCGGCGGCGGGTATTGGTGCAGCGAGTTTGCTGGGTATTGCCGAGACCGCTCAGGCGCAAGCTCCTGCAAGCCCGCCGCCAAATGCACAAGTGCCAAGGCCTGGTACACCGGCGCCTTCTGCCAATCCGGGTGGTAATCCTCCCGGTGCTGGCGGCCCACCTCCTGGTCCTTCACTGTTTCGCGCCGAAGTCGACATCCGCCACTGCGAAATCGAAGGCACCATCCCCGCCGGCCTCAATGGCGCTTTTTATCGCGTTGGTCCCGATCCACAGTTTCAGTTAGCGCCAGGCAATATTCCGTTTGATGGTGAAGGCCATGTCAGCATGTTCCGCATCAAGGATGGTCGGGTGGATTACAAAACGCGCTTCGTGAAAAACGAGCGTTGGCTCGCACAGGACAAAGCCGGCAAGTTGCTGTTCCCGATGTATCGCAATCCTGCAATGGACGATCCGAGCGTAAAAGGTCTTAGCCGCAGCACGGCCAATACCCACATCATGAACCACAAGAATTATCTGCTCGCATTCAAGGAAGACAGCCCTCCATCAGCACTCGACCTGCTGACACTCGAAACGGTGGTGCCGAACTATACGTTCGACGATCAACTCGTCAGCCAGACCTTCACCGCGCATCCCAAAATCGATTCCATGACAGGCAACATCGTCGCGTTCGGTTATGAAGCGACGGGCTTTGGCAGCAACGATGTGATCGCATTCGAGATCACGCCACAGGGCAAAAAAGTGTGGGAAGCGAAGGTGCAGGTGCCTTACGTTGGTCTGCTGCATGATTTCGCGGTTACGCAGAATTACATCGTCCTGTACGTCATTCCACTCGCGAAAGATGATGCACAACTCGCGCGTGGTGGCATTCATTGGTCATGGGACGGCACCAAACCTACTTACTTCGGTGCGTTTCGCCGCGATGGCGACGGCTCCGACATCCGCTGGTTCAATGGCCCCACACGCAGCGCGACTCACGTGATGGGCGCGTGGGATGACAACGGCAAGATTTTTGTGGACGTGGAAATGTCCGAATCAAATCCGTTCCCGTTTATGCCGAGTAAAGACGGCGCACCGTGGAATCCTGTTGCAGGCACGAGTTACATCACGAGACTGTCAGCCGATCTGAACAGCACCAGCATCAAGGACTACGGCATGGAGCGTTTATCCCCATGGAGCGGCGCGTTGCCGCGTCAGGATGACCGCTACAACACCATGCCTTATCGTTACGGCTTTCTCGGCACGCGCGACATCAATGCGAGTGATCCACGCCAGGCCAATGCGGGTTACGTGCGCTTCGATCATGCGACCAACAAGCAGGTATTCTGGAATGCCGGGGCTGGAACGTCGCTCGCCGAATGTTGCTTCGCGCCAAAAGTTGGTGGTGCCGAAGGTGAAGGCTGGTTGATGGGTGTGGCAGGGCGCCAGGACGAAGGTGGACGCGGTGATCTCGTCATTCTCGACGCCCAACATCTTGAAGATGGTCCTGTCGCCACCGTCAGACTACCGATACGCGCCATTGGCCAGATTCATGGCTGGTGGGTGCCGGAAGCACAATTGCCGACGGTATGATGTGTTCTTCGGCATTCACAAAATGTGAGTGCCGCGAATTCTGAAAACCGGAGCGCTAGAGCGGGCTCCGGTTTTTTTATGGATGGCATAAAAATATCATCGTCGAACCGTACGGTATGGTAGGGGTATTAGGTCGTAAATCGCCGAGGATTTCCTTAATTATTCCACCTTGTCGTCAGTCACGGTGATATATTTTCTACTCATAAGAAGGGCTGCCACAAAAAAATAAAACTGAGCTCCCCATGACAATATTTGCTTCTGCAGATTTTATCTTTCCTGATCGTCTGGCCTCCAGGGCTTCCACTCGTAAACAACTTTCACATCACTTCTTTTCATCACCTTCATCAACATTTCCATTCGTTCGTTCCGGGTCTGCACGTATTAACTGCTTCACCGGTCGTCGCCAGCAAAACTCCAATCACCACATCCTGTCCTTAAGCATTCCTTTCACTTGTACTTCATGCGCACAACTATTTTTAGCGCGTGTGTGCGAAATTCTTGCGCGCCAACTGCCCTCATCCAGCATCGGTTGCCAGAATAAATCCGCAGAATTGCTACTTAACCCATTGCTTGAACAAAAGTGTCAATCATCACAAGCGAGGTAGTCCTATGTAGAGAGTGATGCAACGTTTGAACCACCCTGTTGCTCCAGATCGGCTGCGTGTTACCACGCGCTGAAGAAGTGTTTGTGCTGCCAACTCCAGTTGTCCAGAAGACTGTTATGTCGGCACAACAAAATTGCGGGAATCATCAAGCTAACAACCAAGGGGATTACTGTGAGAAAAATAACAAAGCGCACACACGGAAGCACAAACGTTAAATTCACGCTCACCGCTCTGACAGCCATCATTGCAAGTATTACCGGCGACATCGTGCTGGCGCAGGAGCCGGTTGAAGAAATCCAGGTGACTGGTTCGCGCATCGGACGTTCGGGTATGTCGGCCCCGACACCCGTTACCGCAATCAGCCAGGATGAGATGCAGGTTTTGTCACCGACCACGTTGATGGGGGCGCTCGACATGCTGCCGCAATTTCAGGGCAGCGCCACATTGGATGATACGGTCAGTCTGCTCGGCGGTGGTTATCTGGGCTCGGGGGGGCAGAGCAACCTGAACCTGCGCAGTGTCGGCGCCAACCGAACATTGGTGTTGCTCAACGGCCGACGCATAGTGCCTTCGAACCGCAATAGCACCATCGACATAAGCTTATTTCCGCAAGCGCTTATTCAGCGTACTGAAGTCGTCACCGGCGGTGCATCCGCAGCGTATGGATCGGATGCAATAACGGGCGTCACCAACTTCATCATGAACACTGACTTCGAAGGTGTCGACGTAAACGTCCAGGCGGGCGTCAGTGAACTCGGCGATGCTGAAAACTATCGCGCCTCGTTTGCTACCGGACTCGATGTTGGCGAACGTGGCCATTTCATTTTCGGGATAGAAGGATACCAGTCCGCTGAAATATCCAACCTCCATGATCGCGACTGGTACAAGAGTTGGGCAGATTACGACTATGGCGAAGGTGTCAGGCCGAGACGTGTGCGTGTAGAAAATAACAGAACCCGCGCCTCGACATTTGGTGGTTTGATCACACGAGGCCCGCTCGCAGGAACCCAGTTTGTCGGTGATGGTCGTGCAGTGCCATTCGAGGACGGCACGTTGCTGAATCCTGCGGCAATCACGGGCAAAAATCAGAAAACAGCCGCTAATCCCAATGGAATTTATACGGGCTCACAGGTCGGTGGCAGCGGGGACCAGTTCGACGTCAGCCAGATGCAGCGCGCCGAACTCGAACGTGTGAGTGTCTATACGAATTATAAATACGACCTGACGGAAAACATCACCGCATCGCTGCAGGGTGTGTTCGGCTATTCGTATGTCGACAACCAGAAGGTCGGCTACGACATGAGCACCACATGGGCGATGACGATCTATCGTGAAAATCCGTTTCTACCAGCAGATGTCGTTCAACGCATGCAAGCGGCGAACGTCACTAATTTCCGTCTCGACCGCCGCGCGTCGATGGAAGATCCCTTGATGAACAGCCGCGCGCCGCTGACGACCGACGTCTATTCGATCACGGGCTCACTCGAAGGTACGTTCAGCAACGACTGGGACTGGAGTGTTTACGCGCAGCGCGGTATCAGCAATCGCGACGTGGACATTTACGGCTTTCGTATAGACAGAATGTTTCGTGGAATAGATTCCATCAGAAATCCAACCACCGGCGCGCCGATGTGCGCCTCGACGCTGATCGAACCGAACGATGGTTGTATCCCAATCAATATCTTTGGTGTGGGCAACGTGTCGAAGGAAGGCATGGCGTGGTTGCATGAAAAAATGTACACCGACGCGCGTATCACCCAAAGCTCCGCAGAATTTGTGACGGATGGCGAACTTTTTGAAGGGTGGGGTGCAGGTCCGATTCTAATGGCGGTTGGTGCGAACTGGCGGCGCGATCAAGTGAATCAGCTATCGGGTGATTCGCTGCACGGTGCACCAGTGCCAGCAAATGGCGAAGGGCTGGTTTCATCGTTCAACGCACAAGGTGTGCGGCTTTATCGCGGACTGCCTACCGCGTATGAAAAAGGCAGTCCTGTTATCGATCGGGTCGGCGCAGCGAGTTTTAAAGGTGGTTTCGACGTAGCCGAAATTTTTGCCGAGAACATTATTCCGGTGGTGCGCGATCTGCCGTTCATGCAAGGGCTCGATGCGACGATTGCTGCGCGTTATACCGACTATGAAGTGAGTGGCGAAGTGTGGGCGTGGAAAGTAGGGTTCGATTGGCAGATCGTTGATGACTTGCGTTTCCGCCTCACGCGTTCGCAAGACATCCGCGCTGGCAACTTGTCCGAGATGTTCGATACCACATCACTCTTCAACTTCTTCACGAACCCGTGGAAACCTGATGCGGCAGATACGACGCTCATTGGCATTTCACTAAACGGCGGCAATCCTGCGGTAAACCCTGAAGAGGCCGATACCATCACGTACGGTTTTGTATACGAACCCTCATGGCTCGACGGTGCAGGTTTCTCGGTCGATTACTACGATATCAAAATCGACGGCAGGATCTCGGCGATTGGTGCGCAGAACATCGTGGACTTCTGTTATGAAGAAGGCGCGTTCTGTGACCAGATTACGTTTGCGCCGAATGGCGATATTGCCATTGTCGACAACACCTCGCTTAACGTCGGTGCCTCGCGCGATCGCGGTATGGATCTGGAATTCACCTATCGCACCGATGTCAGTTTCTTCGACAAAGACGAAAGCTTGAGCTTTCGCGCAATTGGCAGTCGCATCTTCGAATCGTCAACCACTCCTTATGGTGCAACCGAGCCGTTGCAACAAGCTGGCGTAGGCACGCGTCAATACTGGAACGCAACCTTCACAGGTACGTACAACATTGGCAGAGCTTCAGCTTCATTTACGACACGCTGGGTAGACGAAGCCATGCGTAGTCGTACATGGGTGACGGGCATAGACGTCGATGACAACACTATTCCATCACATGCATTGTCAAACTTGCGCTTGAGTTACGGTCTGGACATTGGCGAAGCAACCTCGTCCATTTATCTCTCCGTCAATAATCTGTTTGATCGTAACCCAGGGGACATCGAGGGCCTGACCGGTATCTACGATGTCGTGGGCCGAAATTACACGCTCGGCGCGAATTACAGGTTCTGAGAGGCGTAATGTGTTGGCAGCAGGCTGCGGTTGCGATGTCTGCAGCCAACAGTCGCAACAACCTGATAAATGAAGCGGCATACAGGCTCACTCAACAGGTCCTGTATGCTTCTTTCTTGCAGAATGGCGCAGTAGCATAGATGCAATGACGTCCATTGTTTCCCCATGAGTAATCGCTACTCTGGATAACAAGAAACACCAAAACAATAACAAACCTGAACGTATCACCGGGGAACTCAGGGACATGAAGCAAAACCGATGGCTAACGCGCAGACTCAACACGTTGAGCCGCACTATATCCGTGCTGCTCGGCGCTGGTTTATACGTCACTGAGGCATACGCTCAGGCAAACGCTGCTTCTGATGTGAACTGGAACCTCCTCAACGAATACTGCAGTGACTGTCATAACTTCGAAGATCAGGCTGGCGGTGTCGCGTTCGACATTATGGATACCTCGTCACTCGCAGCAGACGCGGAGGTATGGGAGCACGCTATCCGTAAACTCAGCACTGGTCTGATGCCACCCAAGGGCCAGCCGCGTCCGTCCCACGCTGAGCTGAAGAATTTCGTAACACAACTCGAGACGCGCCTCGACACTGAACTTGCCGCCAATCCGAATCCTGGTAACGAAGGTATGTCGCGACTCAATCGCGCCGAATATTCGAATGTGATCCGCGACCTGCTTGCCTTCGATGCAAGCAGCATTATCGCGACCTTGCCGGCCGACGAGTCTGAAGGTGGCTTCGATAATATGGCCAATGTATTGAGTATTTCGCCGACACTTATCGAAGCCTACATCGGCGCTGCGATGCGGATCAGTCGCGAGGCGGTTGGTGATCGCTCGATGATTCCCACCCAGGTCAAATACACCGCGGGCAGCGGCGCGCAAACACATCACAAGGAAGGCCTGCCTCTCGGTACACGTGGTGGCATGCTCGTGACGCATAATTTTCCGCTTGATGCGAAGTATCAGATCCGCGTCGCGAGCGGTGGTGGTGGATTTGGCGCGTCGGGTTTTTGTTCCGGCCCCGGTATCGTTCTCACCCTCAATGGCAAGGCGTTGAATCCAGAAAATCCGCGCGACTTCCAGCTCGAGTTTCGGGCGGGTCCACAAACGCTTGGCGTCGCACTGGTGGATGACAAACGCTGCGAAGGTGTTAACGAGTTTTATGATGTCTACTCGTTAAGTGGCTCTGTGCAGTCAATCGAGATTCAAGGTCCGTTTGAAGCTGCTGGTCCAGGCGAAACGCCAAGTCGCACTGCAATCTTTTCATGTTATCCATCGAGTGCTGCGGAAGAGTCGAGCTGTGCGCGCGAAATTCTGACCAAACTTGCAACCAGCGCCTATCGTCATCCCTTAGATGCACAAGCTGCCGAAATCAATTCATTGATGGGCTTTTATGAGCAAGGCAAGCAGAAGGGCGATTTCGAGACTGGCATTCAATACGCGCTCGCGCGCCTGTTGATCGATCCACGTTTCCTGTATCAGGCAGAAGAAGAACCGGAAGGCCTCGCTGCCGGGACTGTCTATCACATCAGTGATGTTGAACTTGCGACGCGGCTGGCCTTTTTTCTGTGGAGCAGTATTCCAGACCAGCAATTACTCGACCTTGCAGGGGAGGGCAGGCTAAGCGATCCAGCGATACTCCAAACACAGGTTAACCGCATGCTCGAAGATTCCCGCTCACATGCGCTCGTGGAAAACTTTGCTGGTCAGTGGTTACGTTTGCGTGAACTCGACGCGGCGCTTCCGCAGGATCCCGCGTTTAACGCGAGCCTGCGCGAAGCGTTTAAAACAGAAACTGAACTACTCTTCATGGACCTGATTCATGACGACCGCAGCGTGTTGCATCTGCTGTCGACCGATTACACCTATCTCAACGAAGAGCTTGCGAATCACTATGGCATCGAGGGGGTACGCGGCGACTATATGCGGCGCGTTACCTTGCCAGAAGACAGCCCGCGCCGCGGCATTCTCGGGCACGGCAGCATCCTTACTGCAACGTCAGTGGCGAATCGCACATCGCCCGTCATCCGTGGCGAGTGGATAGTAGAAAATATTCTGGGCGCGGAAGTGCCAGTACCGCCGCCAGGCGTTGAAACGGATCTGACCAAAGATACTGCCGCGGATGGTCGTGTTGCGCATACGCTTCGCGAGCGTCTCGAAATGCATCTGGTCGATCCAACCTGCGCCGCGTGTCATCAGGTGATGGACCCTGTCGGCTTCGCGCTCGAAAACTTCGACCTGGTTGGCAGATGGCGCGAGAGCGAAAACGGTTATCCGCTTAATACCACCTCGCAGCTTGTCGATGGCACACCGATTAATAACCCGGTGGATATGCGGCTTGCACTGCTCGAACGTGGCGATGCAGTTGCCACATCGATGACCGCGAAGTTGCTGAGTTATGCGCTCGGTCGCATTGTTGAACCTTACGACATGCCAGCGGTGCGCAAGATTCTGCATGAAGCAGAAGCAGATGATTATCGTTTTTCCGACATCGTGCTAGGCATCGTCAACAGTTTTCCGTTTCAGAATAAAGTGGCAACGGGCGCAGGTGCAAATACGCAGCCGATTGCGCAGGTTTCAGGCACTACGAAACAATAACGTTGCGGACTATTGCAACCGCATAAGCGGGCAGTAGAGATAAAAGGCTGATAAAGGCAAACGCGAATCATCGTATGCCGGCCTGCCAAAGTCTTTGCATCGAAAGCAGAATTTTTTACGGCGTGTATAACGCGCCACGGAGTAACGGGAATGATATTCCTCACAAGAAAACATTTGTCACGACGTATGCTGCTGCGCGGTGCGGGTACCGCACTTGCGTTGCCGCTGCTCGAATCGATGTTGCCCGCAGGCGCGCTCGCTGCAAATGCGGCTATACCAAAGTCACGGCTTGCGTGTATCTACATCGCACATGGCGCAGTGATGAATCGCTGGATGCCGGCTACGGACGGCAGTGGTTTTGAATTTACCCCGACGCTGAAATCGCTCGAGCCTTTTCGTGATCAGTTAAATGTTATCAGCGACCTGACGTTGCCTTTCGCTTATGGCTCCGATGCATCGGCCGGTGCAAATCACGCGCGGTCATCACAGGTATGGCTGACATGCGCTGAGCCCGGTGCAGGACCATCACCAACATCGATGGATCAGGTGGCTGCGTCGTTCATCGGCCAGGACACTCCAATGCCATCACTCGAATTATCACTCGATGAAGGCAGCTCGATTGCGTATCGCACACCGACCACACCCTTGCCGATGGAGCTTAACCCGCAAGTGGTGTTCGAGCGCCTGTTTGGTGATGGCAGCACTGCAGAGGAGCGTGCCGCGCGGCAGGAGCTCAAAGCGAGCCTGCTCGATTCGGTAACTGAAGATGTTGCGTCATTGCAGCGCAAACTGCCGGGTGAAGACCGCCAACGACTTGATCGGTATCTCGAAGACGTGCGCGAGATCGAACGCCGGCTCGCACTGGTTGCTGCTTCGCCGGTCGATGATCTCGAAGTACCAACAAAACCAGTCGGCATTCCGGATAGCTTCAAACAACACTCAAGCCTGATGTTCGATTTGATGGTGCTTGCATGGCAGGCGGAGATCACGCGGGTGTCGACACTGATGATTGCGCGTGAAATCAGCAATCGTGTGTATAACGAAAGTGGTGTGAACGAACCTTTCCACAATCTGTCCCATCATTCTGAAGTCCAGGCCAACAAGGACAAACTCGCACAACTCAATGCGTTTCACACGCAAACCACTCTTGCGTATTTTCTCGACAAATTACGTAACACACCTGACGGTGACGGTAATCTGCTCGATCATTCACTTGTGCTCTACGGCAGTGGCATGAGCAATTCGAATCAGCATGATCACGATCCGTTGCCGATCCTGTTAGCGGGTGGTGCGTCAGGCAAACTTACTGGTGGCCGCCATATTCGTGCTGGTACGGGCACGCCGATGGCCAACCTGCTCAACGCGATGCTTGAAAAGCTGGATGTCCCTGTCGCAGATTTTGGCGACAGCAACGGCATGCTGACGATCTAGCAAGGAGTTCATGATCATGGCGATACATCGGTTGATTATTCGACGCTTCTGTAAAAACTCCAACAGTTTATGGTTAGCAATGGCGTTCACCTCGACGCTCGCCGCGCAGCCAGTAACGGTCGAAACTGATACACGCCTCGCCGATGCGGCCATGGCGCGTGACATGCAAACCGTGCGCACCTTGCTGCAGGAGAAGGGCGGCGATGTAAACGCGCTCGGTGAATACGATACTCCTGCTTTGCACTGGGTGGTGCGTGTTGAAGACACTGCAGTGGCGGCCGAATTGCTGGAAGCCGGTGCTGATCCGAATATCGCGAATGGGTATGGCATCACCCCCCTGCACCTTGCAATCGAAAACGCCGACGTAGAGATGGTGAAACTTCTGCTTGATGCAGGCGCTGATCCACTCACGCGTGATCGTGCTGGGGAAAGCGCGCTGTTCCTTGCGGCGCGCAGTCGCTCTGTCGGAATCGTCGACGCGTTGCTCAAACACGGTGCTGCTGTTGATGAACACGAACCCAATTTTGATCAGACACCACTGATGATTGCGGTGCGCGCGAGTTCCGCGGATATCGTGAGCCTGTTGATCGAACACGGCGCCGACGTAAACGTGCAAACCAAGTCCGGCCCGGTTCCCGAGATGCGGTTGCCTGCGTCAAATGCAGGGTCGAAAGGTATCGGTATTGTTCGAGGTGGCTGGCCCGAGCGTGGTGAACGTTCGCCAGTAGGTGGTGCTAAAACGCCACTCCTGTATTCAACTCGTCAGGGCGATCTGGCATTAACCAGATTACTCGTCGAAGCAGGAGCTGATATTGAACAGCCTGATGCAAATGGCGTCACACCACTGCTTAATGCAATTGTTAACGCGAGTGTGGGCAACAGTGGTGAAGGTGCGGGGCAAAATATTGCGGCCGCGTTGTATCTGATTGAGCAGGGCGCAGAAACCAATGTGCAGGACTGGTATGGTGAAAGCCCTCTGTGGACTGCAGTCAGTGTACGTAATCTCGATGTGAATGGCCCGACGCGCGACAACGGTGTTGATCGTGAAGCGATGCTTGGCTTGATCACGGTATTGCTCGACGAAGGCGCCGATGTGAATGTGCGCACGAAAGAACAGCCGCCCGAGCGTCGTTTCATCATGCGTATTGGTGATCTGTCGTGGGTAGACTTCACGGGCCAGACGCCATTTATCCGCGCCGCACTTTCTGGTGATCTGGATGTCATGAACCTGCTGCTCGAACACGGTGCGGATCCCAATATAACGACATTTGCGGGCACCAATGCACTGATGGCAGCGGCGGGCATGAACTGGGTTGTCAATCAAACCTGGGACGCAGGACCGGAGGCGTTGCTTGCTGCGGTGAAACTCGCCCACGAACTTGGCAACGACATCAATGCAGTTAATTCAATGGGCCTTAACGCCGTGCATGCTGCAGCGAACCGCGGCTCCGACGACATCATTCGGTATCTTGCAGAACAGGGTGCAGTACTCGATCTGGCTGACAAGGAAGGACGCACACCAATCGTATGGGCGCAGGGCGTTTTTCTTGCGACACACCCACCGGTCAATCGCCCAGAAACCGTCGCATTGCTGGAACAATTACAGGCGACTCGTGAGCTTGTGAAGGAATAATAAATCACACATGTTATTCGACGCAGAACGATAACAATTCAAGGCAGGAGCAGTGAATGTATAACAAGAATAATAATCAGGCCGGTGATAATTCGACCGACGTGTTGGCCGTTTCTCGCAGAACATTTATCAGCGTGCTTGGTGCTGCCGCAACGATCTCGCTTCCTGGCGCAACATCGTGGGCGCAAGCCCAAACCACGTCTGTGTTGCCACTCAACACACCAGGCATGGACCATCTCGACATTGTGGTGCCCGATGTCGAAGCTTCTGCAAAATTCTACATGGGTGTTTTTAATACGACGTTACACGCGCAACCATTTCAAGGCGCGCAGCGTTACTTTGTGTTGCTTGGTACGCTGAATGACAAACGCGAAGTGGGTTACGTAGCGATTGGTGAATCACGTGGCCGTGGTTCGTACATTGGTCACTTCTGCACATCGGTCGTGGAATTTCGGCGTGATAGTGCAGCGATCTTTGCAGAAATGGGTGAAGCATTTGATGCTGCAGGCTTCGGCAAATTTCCGGGCAGCACCGGCGTTGGTGGCATCTTTGCTGATCCCGATGGAATCGAGATCCAGTTTTTGCCATCACCCGATACTCTCGTCACGGCCGCCGTGCCATCCGATCTCGCACCATCTCATCAGGGACTCGTCACACCGATCGGTGTCGACCACATGTTGCTGCATGTATCGGACCTCGAAAAAGCTATACAGTATTACCGGATTCTCTATGGGCCGGAAGCTGGTACTGACAATAACGGTCGTGTGACATTTCAGTTTGCCGACTCGCGCCTGATACTCGAACAAGCGCGCTACGAATATGGTTTCACGCCGAAGATTGCGCATTTTGCGATCAAGACCGAAGCCTTCGACAAGCAGAAAGTTGCAAGTGGCCTGACCGCGCTAGGTGCGACGATACTGCCGTCTGATGATGAACCTGACGTGTTGAGGTTTCGTGACCTTGATGGGATTGCGGTTGAGCTGCGCAGTGTCTGACTGTTCGCATGAAAGACGACGTTCCGCACGTTGCGTCCACCAGGCGACGTTGGCCTTAACGTTGTATCAATCGTAATTTCTGCAGCACCTCATTCCCTGAATTGTCGACGCCGTCGCGGATATCAGGCGGAAAGCTGCCGATAATCCTGACCGCTGCGATCATCAAGTTTAATGCTCGTTGTTGCGTCCGCGTATTTGCTGCTGCAACTGTCAGGGAATCTGCTGAGTTGTTCCGTTTCATACGCATGATGTTGGTTGTCACCGAGTGGTTCAGCTGCTGATCAAACTGCGCTGAAGCCTTCACGTAACGATTACCTTTTCAAATTCGCTGGCACTGGTTAATCTAGCGCCACACTACGTCATGCAGATTATTATCAAGGCGTTGCGGAAATTTTCATGATACTGGCGGGAGTTTTTCCTTGCGAACCTTTCGCCATCGAGTGTTTGATTGTTGTAGCTGCTTTAGCTACACAGGTGGTGGCAATTCAAGGCAAGCTAAAATTGAGATAACCATGTCAGCACTGACGACATTAACCAGAGCGCTATTAACCAGAGCTCTATTAACCAGAGCTCTGCCAACGAGAACTCTATCATCAAGAGCACCGACTACTG
>JAZKES010000024.1:0-5936 GCA_040386995.1 Pseudomonadota bacterium
CCAGGCATGATCATGATGTCGCCGCAGACGGCTACGATGAATTCAGCACCGGCTGAAAGGCGTAGTTCGCGGATGGTCACGATGTGGTCTTCCGGGGCGCCGAATTTGGCGGCGTCGGTGGTGAAGCTGTACTGGGTTTTCGCCATGCAGATCGGGAAGCTCGGGTAGAGTTTCTGGAAATCGTCGAACTGCTTGCGCACTTTGGTGTCAGCAGTGATGTTGCTGGCGCGGTAGATTTCGTGTGCGATGGTGCGGGTTTTTTCCCAGAGGGTTTGCTCGTCGGTGTACAGGAATTTGAAAAGACCTGGACGGTTTTCGCAGATATCGACAACTTCTCTCGCAAGTTCTTCGGTGCCTTTGCTGCCGTCTGCCCAATGGGTGCAGAGGATCATCTTCACGTTCATGCCGTTGCACATTTCGCGCAGCAATTCGATTTCTGCTGGAGTGTCGTTCACGAAGTTGTTAACCGCAACAACTGCAGGCACGCCGAATTTGCCAAGGTTCTGCAAGTGGCGCTCAAGGTTCTTGAAGCCGATTTTCAGTGCGTCGAGGTTTTCTTCCTTGAGCTTGTCCTTCGCGATGCCGCCGTGCATTTTCAATGCACGAATAGTTGCGACAATAACTGTGGCATCAGGTGCAAGGCCGGTTTTGCGGCATTTGATGTCCATGAATTTTTCGGCGCCGAGGTCGGCACCAAAGCCGGCTTCGGTTACTACGTAGTCGGCCAGTTTCAGCGCGGTGGTAGTAGCCATTACGGAGTTACAGCCGTGTGCGATGTTGGCGAATGGGCCACCGTGAATAAATGCGGGTGTACCTTCGAGGCTCTGCACGAGGTTAGGCATGAGTGCGTCTTTCAAGAGTGCAGTCATTGCGCCGTCAGCCTTGATGTCTTTTGCAGTGATCGGTGCGCCACTGCGCGTGGTGCCGATTACGATTTTGGCAAGACGGGTCTGCAGGTCTTTGATGTCGGTGGCAAGACAGAAAATCGCCATGACTTCGGAAGCAACAGTAATGTCGAAACCGCCCTGACGTGGGAAGCCGTTACCTGGGCCACCAAGTGCAAGTGCGATGTCGCGCAGTGCACGGTCGTTCATGTCGACCACACGGCGCCAGCTGATGCGGCGGGTGTCGATCTGCAGGTCATTCGACCAGTAGATGTGGTTGTCGATCATGGCAGACAACAAGTTGTGTGCTGCGCCGATGGCGTGGAAGTCGCCGGTGAAATGCAGGTTGATGTCTTCCATCGGGATTACTTGTGCGTAACCGCCGCCGGCTGCGCCACCTTTCATGCCGAAGCAAGGACCAAGGCTTGGTTCGCGTAAACAGATCGCGGCTTTTTTGCCGATGCGGGTGAGGCCATCACCGAGGCCAACAGTAGTAGTGGTTTTACCTTCGCCCGCAGGAGTCGGGGAGATGGCGGTAACGAGGATCAGCTTGCCGTTTTTCTTTTTTTGTTGAGCCTGGATGAAGCTGTAATCGATCTTGGCTTTGGTAGGACCGAAATGGAGCAGGGCTTCGGCAGGGATGTTAAGTTTTGCGCCTATTTCTGCGATCGGCAGGGCTTTGGCAGCCTGGGCAATTTCAATATCGGACAAATGGGTCATGGCAAGCGATTCCTCAGGTTAATGCTTGTTTAGGGGAAGCCAGTGCAGAAATGCGGTTGTACTTGGTCTTGGGCGCTGCAAAAGGCGAGGCAGTCTAGCAGCTTTGATATGCAAGGAAAACCGTGGAGCTTTTGTATAATGCCCCCATATAACAGCAGTCATCCACACAGTTTGAAGGTGTATCTCCCTTGGTTTTAACACGATCTTCACAAGCTTCTATGAACTCAAAAAATGCAGGTATATACCGGTGGCTTGCAGTGTTCGCGCTGACCTTTTGCGGCACAACGCTGCACGCGCAGACGGCCTATGACAAGGAATATCCTGAGATAGGCTACGGCAAGGTTGCTCCTCAGGACAATTTTAGCCAGCGCATGCAAGCTCTGGCTGATGAAGGCAAAGTGCTGGACTTCGAAGGGGATGGCAGTGGGTTTCTGAAGAGCCTGCTGACCGCGCTCGAGATTGATCCGGCGTCGCAGGTGTTAGTGTTTTCGAAGACCAGCCTGAAGCAGCGCTTCATTTCACCCGAGATGCCGAGGTCGCTGTTTTTCAACGATGAGGTTTACGTTGGTTTTGTGCCCGGCAGCCGTACGCTGGAAGTCGGCGCGATGGATCCTCAGCTCGGCCCGGTATTTTTTGATTTTTCGCAAGAACCCGAAGCAAACCCACGCTTCGAACAGGAAACCTCGCGCTGCCTGCGCTGCCACGATAGTTATTCGATGACCGGTGGTGGCGTGCCACGCTTTTTGTTGAACTCGGTGGTTGCGGGCGCAGACGGCAATCTCGTGTCGCACGAGCTTAGCGAAATTACCGACACTTCGACGCCACTCGATAAACGCTGGGGTGGCTGGTATGTCACGAGTAAACCCGGCGCCCCGCAACATCGCGGCAACCTGATCGTGACCGACGTCAGTGTGGTCGCCAATCCTCACCTCGTTGGTCCTGGCAGCACCGAAACGCTCGATCAGTTTGTGGACCTCAAAGCCTACCCACGCGCAACCAGCGATATCGTTGCTCTGCTTGTGCTCGAACATCAGGTGGAATTGCAGAATCGCCTTACGCGCCTGAGTTTTGAAAGCCGGATAAAACTGGAACGTGAAGGCGCAATCGATTCCGCCACGCTCGATACGTTGACACAGCCCGTGCTCGAGAGTTTGTTCATGGCGCATGAAACGCCGCTGATCAGTGCGGTGGAGGGTACGTCTGGGTTCAGAGAATATTTCGAAGCACAAGGACCGAAAGATGCGAAGGGACGCAGCTTGCGCCAATTCGATCTTGAGACACGCACGTTTAAATATCCGCTAAGTTATCTCATTTATTCGAGTGCGGTTGATGCGCTGCCCGTGTCCGTGAAACAGCATTTGTTCGGCAGGATCAAGGCGGTGCTGACGGGTGCGGATGATGCTGCGTATCCCAATCTTAATGCCGACACACGAACCGCCATCAGCGAAATCTTGCAGGCAACCAAGCCGGAAATCCTGCAGTGAGCGCCAAGCCTTGTGTATATCTGTTGCCCGGCTTGATGTGTGATGAGGCGATCTGGAAACACCAGCGTGTGGCGCTCGAAAAATATGCGGATGTACGGATTCCGGTGTTTCGCGGATTTAATACCTTGCGCGCGATGGCTGATTACGTCCTTGAAGATGCGCCTGAACGATTTTCAGTCGTTGGTCATTCGATGGGCGGCCGCGTCGCGTTCGAATTGATGGAAATAGCAGGAAAGAGAATAGAGCGGTTTGCGGTCATGGATACCGGAGTGCATGGGGTGCAGGGCGGGGAGGCCGAGAAACGTGGAATTCTCTTGGCCGCGGCGACACGCAAGGGATTGCAGGAGGTGGCAGATGAATGGATTCCGCCGATGCTGCACCCCGACAATCGTTCGAATGAGCAATTGGTCGATGACATCAATCAAATGATTTTGCGCAACACTATCGATGATTATCGTGGTCAGGTTGCCGCACTGTTGGCGCGCAACGATCAAACGCCGTATCTTGCAAGGATCAAACAAAAAACCTGGTTGTTGTGTGGCGAGGCCGATAGCTGGAGCCCCGTTAGTCAGCACGAAGCGATGCAGCCGTATCTCGCCGCATCTGAATTAAGAATTATTAAAAACGCGGGTCACATGAGTCCGATGGAACAACCCGACGCAGTAAGCAGTATTCTGGTGGAGTGGATCAATGAGTAAGTTAACGGCAATCATCGGCAGCGTTCTCGCGTTGCTGTTTACCTTCGCACAGCCGATTACGGCGCAGGAGGTCGACGGCGAACATGTGGATGCGCAACTGATTGCGGAAACCACGGCGGCAGTGCCGGGTGAAGTTTTGTGGACTGCAGTCAGACTCGACCATATCGAAAAATGGCATACGTACTGGATCAATCCGGGTGATGCAGGCAAAGCTACGGAGATCAGCTGGACATTGCCTGAAGGTGTCACGGCAGGCGCGATTGTGTGGCCAACCCCGGAGCGCTTCGAACTGCCGGGTGATCTCGTTGATTTCGGCTATACAGGTGAAGTATTTCTGTTAGTTCCTCTCACGGTTCCTGCAACTTTTTCAGCAGATACACTGGTGGCCAATGCCAACGTGGCATGGCTCGAGTGCGAAGAAATTTGTATCCCGTCAGGCGCTGAACTGAGCCTGACAATTCCAGTGCAAGCTCAGGCACCCGTCCAGCCTGATGAAGCGTGGCAATATGGTTTTGCCGAAACACGCGCTTCACAACCACGCGCTGATATCGCACTCGATGCGAGCTTCTCAATCAACAACGGTGCTATCGAATTACTCGTGCAAGCCACCGAAAATATTTTTGAGAACGCGCGGACAATTTCGTTCATTCCTGATCAGCACCGCATCCTCGACTACACCGCCGAGCAACAACTCACTACGCAATTGTCCAGCCTGCAGTTACGACAGAACTATAACCGTCGTGTAGAACGTGAAGTGCCGGAGCGTGTTGGTGGTTTACTTTTAGTGACTGATTCCGCAGGCAACCAGCTTGCCTATCAGGTAGACGCCGAACCTAACGGAATAAACACCGCACAGCTCGGTGGCGTGATGGCTGCGACTGCGACCGATGGCTCAGGCGGAGGTGAGGGCGCTGCGGCTGAGATGGCACTTGGCACCGTATTTCTGCTCGCGATGCTTGGCGGCTTTATCCTGAATCTGATGCCCTGTGTGTTTCCTGTGCTGTCGCTGAAAGTGCTGAGCCTGTCTGCGCACAGCAATTATTCAATGCACCAACAGCGCATGCATGGCCTTGCTTATGCGGCCGGCGTGATTATCGCGTTCCTCACACTTGCAATCGTACTGCTGACCCTGCAGGCCAGTGGCGCGGCGATTGGTTGGGGCTTTCATTTGCAGACGCCGTGGTTTGTCGGCGCGCTTGTATTCCTGTTTTTTGTGATGGGTTTGTCGATGTCGGGCGTTGTGGAATTTGGCACGGGTGTGATGGGTGTCGGCTCGAACCTGCAGGAGAAGGAAGGTTATAGCGGCTCATTTTTTACGGGTGTGCTTGCGAGTGTTGTGGCGAGTCCTTGTACTGCGCCATTCATGGGTGCAGCTCTCGGTTTTGCATTTACGCAAACCATGCTTGTTGCATTAACGGTGTTCGTGGCGCTTGGTTTTGGTATGGCATTGCCTTTTCTCGTGATCAGTTTTGTACCCGGCCTTGCGCGCATGATGCCGCGGCCCGGTCACTGGATGCTGACGTTTAAGCAGATTCTTGCGTTCCCGCTTTACGCCACTGCTGTGTGGCTATTGTGGGTACTTGGCCAGCAGACAAGCAGCGATGCGATGGCAATGGTGATTGGTGCGTGTGTACTGCTCGCGTTTGCGGCATGGCTCTATCATCAGCGAAATATCACCAAAGGCGCTTGGCGTTACGTGAGTGCAGTGCTGATTCTGGCCTGCCTCTACACAAGTTTCAGCGTGCTGCGTTCACCGTTTCTTGAAACGCGTGAAGTCAGTAGTGGCGAAGTGGCAGAGGGCGAAAATTACCAGGCGTATAGCGATTCACTACTTGCCGATTTACGTGCGCAAGGCAAACCAGTGTTCGTCAACATGACAGCGTCCTGGTGTATCACGTGTCTCGTCAACGAAAGGGTTGCATTGAGTGCGGATGCGATTGTAGATGCGCTCGAAGAAAATGAAGTGACTTATCTGAAAGGCGACTGGACCAACAACGATCCCGCGATCACTGCCGTACTCAAGCAATATGAAACCAGCGGTGTTCCGCTGTATCTCATGTTCCCCGCAGATGCATCGAAACCTGCCGAAGTGTTACCGCAGATTCTGACAGAAAGTATTGTGCTGGATGCGCTGACGCGTATTTGATTTC
>JAZKES010000025.1:0-1117 GCA_040386995.1 Pseudomonadota bacterium
GTTTGTTGCACGAGAATGCCTTTGGGATCTTTCAACAAGGCACCCTTGAAAAACAACATCGCGCAGTATTCCTTGAACTCATGGATCAACACGATGTTGGTGTCTTCCGATGTGTAACACGGAGTACCCCATTTCAATTCTTCGGTTAACCCACAGCTGAGAATAATGGTCCGTAGCTTTGCTACTTCTTCAGGCCATTTTGAGCGTTTTAAAAAGCCGTCAACTTTTGCGTTCATGTTTACATTCCATGCCCATCTGAAATGAGTGTGTTGCGTGTAATAAAGCTGTAGATCGCGATCAGCTTTATTAAGGAGTGTGTTTTACAGTCTTGCTTTTATATCCAGATAAGCTCGGTTGATCAACTCCTCAAGAGCACGCGAGTTTATGTCACTGCCTGGTTTTATTTTTACATGTCGCATGCGCTTGCCAGTGCCGTCCAGTAACTGGTGCGGATCATCCAGGAATGCACCCGTGAAAAAGCCAACGTTCACATGGGATTTAAAAACATTAACGTACCCGAACGCCGCATCATCTACACATGCCACGGCGCCGCCGTCATGCAATAGCTCTTTCACATCGCTGCCACACTGACGAAACTTTCCGAACCACAATCGCGCGATCGCAAACAGTGCATGAGGCTCGCTCGAAAGCCATTCGTCTATTTCGAGCATGTGGCTTACTGCGCCGGACAGCCTGAATAACTCGCTCATGTCTTACTCCGGAAGTTTGGTGGAAGTCAGCACTGATGATCGATCGTCGTTACGTTGTTAAATCAAACTGTTTTTTAATCACATACGTCTAGTCCGCGGTAGACGGCAATTCTGGCAAAACTCTACGAACGTTTTTTCTTGCCGAGAATCCGCAACGAGCATTTCTGAACGCCAGCATTTTTTTAGAGGCGTTAAATGTCTAACTCGCCAGCAGGCTCATACTAATTCAAGTTACGTCATACCCGCGGCTTTTAAAGCTTCTCCTCGCGAATGCGGGGATAGGTATCCAGAGAATCAATCACTGGATTCCCGCCTTCGCGGGAATGACGACTTATTGAGGCTTTTGAAACGTTAAATGTCTAGATCGCAAGGAGATTCATATTAATTAAATTTCCGTCATACCCGCG
>JAZKES010000026.1:0-8528 GCA_040386995.1 Pseudomonadota bacterium
GCAGCACGTCCGCAAGGACGCCCCGCAGGGGTGAGCGAAGCGAATCATCCCTCCCTTTTTTCAGAAATTGAATTCAGACAAATCCGGTTTTTTAGTGGCGGTGGGGGATGGTAAAGAGCACCCTCGCAGGGTTCGACAAGCGATGCACCGCATCGCGCAGCACGTCCGCAGGACGCCCCGAAGGGGCGAGCGCCAGCGAATCATCCCTCCCGGCTTTTCAACAACTAAACCCAAACGAATCCCGATTGGTTACCAACAAAAAAAATAGTGGAAGCCCCTTCAGACGTCCACAAGCACAAGCAGCACGCACATCGCAAAAAATTCTATGCTCTCCAGCAGCATTAATGTCCCAGTGGCGGGTTGAAAAGGAACACGTATAAACGTCCTTGTGATCTCGTCGGTGTCCCTCGACATGTTCGCGTAATCAAACCCGCCGCCAGAACCTGGGTCGGCGGGAATTCAAACTCATTCACTGCGCCAGCATGACAAACAAATCTTTTACCGCAGACTAACCAGCCTTCGCAAACCTCACCTTATCGAGTTCATCCTGCGCCTCGACGAGCCAGCACAACACATGTGGATTGTTGAGCAAGGTGTTGAGATACACACGGGCATTGGCGGTCAGTTCAGCGCCGTAGCTGTAAAGCGTAATTACGTACGGTGCCATGAATGCATCGGCAATCGAGAATGCGCCGAACAAATAATCACCACCGTCACCATACTTCTGCCTGCAGCAATACATGATCGCATCCAGTCGCGCGATTTCGCGTTCAAGCTTCGCGTCAGGTTTGCGGTTCTGGATCAGGTTGCAGTTCATCGGCCACTGTTCTTTGAAGTATGCAAAATCGCCATGCAATTCCGCGCAAATTGAACGAGCCGCTGCACGTTTCTTCAAGTGGTGAGGCCAGCCACGGTTTTCGAGCCAGGACTCAGAGAGATACTCGCAGATGGGCAGGGCATCCCAGACCTTGATGTCTTCATGAATCAGCACCGGAACTTTCAGGGACGGTGAAAAAAATCCGAGCTTCTCGACCGCATTACTCTTGAACAAATCGATGCTGATTTCGCGAAACGGAATTTCAAATTCCTTCATCAACAGCCACGGGGAGAGGGAGCCGGAAGAGACAGTACGATTGCCGGTAATCAGATGAAGTTCATGCATGTTTCACGCTCCTTTGAATTCGTCGACGTTGTTATCAGGCAGGCTGTCGGTGTGGCGTCTTCACTTCTTGTGTTGCGAGCCCGGAAGATCTTGCGATGGTGTGTATTTAAGGCCATGGACGGTACTTCGAAAAGCAGCAAACAAGGCAAGGTGCTGATCAATTATGGCGGGATCATGGCAAAGGCCTTTGCAGGTCCCAAGCTCATGACTTTTGCGAAAAAAATAGGCTATAGTCAGGCCCATTCCAGCACGTGAGAAGTAGCAAAATGAGTCGCCGAATTGCCATTGTCGAAGATGAAGCTGCACTGCGCGAGAACTACGCAGCAGTGTTGCGCAAGCAGGGTTACGAGGTCCTGACATTCCCCAACCGCAAAAAGGCCATGGCCGCGTTCGAGGTACGCCTGCCCGACCTTTGCATCATCGACATCGGCCTTGAAGATGAAATCGATGGTGGTTTCATGTTGTGCCAATCATTACGCTCGTTGTCCGAAACCTTGCCGATCGTGTTTCTAACCGCGCGTGACAATGATTTCGACACCGTCAGCGGTTTACGCATGGGCGCTGATGACTACCTCACGAAGGACACCAGCCTGCCACATCTCACTGCACGTATTGCGGCCTTGTTCCGGCGTCAGGATGCGCTTGAACAGCCGGTAGCACCGGAGAATCAAATGGTACGCGGCGATTTATGTATCGATCTGAGTCGCATGCATGTCAGCTGGCGCGATCAACAAGTGTTGCTCACCATCACGGAGTTCTGGATGTTACATGCGCTGGTTAAATATCCGGGGCATGTAAAAAGCCGCGATGCACTCATGCAGGAATCAAAAATTTATGTGGATAACAGCACCATCACGTCGCACGTAAAACGCATACGCAAAAAATTCATCCAGGTCGACAAACAGTTCGATTGCATCGATACCGTTTATGGCATGGGTTACCGCTGGAATCTCGGTAAACCCGGATGACATTGTGACGCATCGGGCTGAGGCGCAGCGTTATGACGAGTAACTACTCCAGAACCTGGTTGAGCCTGCCGAGCAAACTCGTGTTGTTCTCTTCGTTTTTGCTCGTGCTGCCGTGGCTCGGCTATCGCTACATTCTCGAGATGGAACACTACCTCAACAGGGCACAGGAGCAGGTGGTACTCAGCACAGCGCAAGCACTCGCGACCGCACTCGGCGAACGCAGCGAAATTTTTCATTCCACTTTGAACCAGCAGCGCACGGGTTTAAATCTTTACGTTTATCCCGTTTCCTATTCTTTGTCGGTCCTTGATGGAACACTTGATGATTGGCGGGAATATCAGCAGTACGAACAACATTATCGGGAGGGCAGTTCGGACCCAAATCCTGACAACCAGCAGACCAGTTTCAGATCGTCTGGCGCAGAAGGTGATCCGCTCGACATGATGCTTCTGCTCGGCGAGGCCGGTGACTCAATCTTTCTGTATGTACGCGTACAGGATTCTTTTGGGGTATTTCGCGATCGCGATCAGCGCGAAATTCATCGTAGCGACGCGCTTCATCTGGCATTTGTAAATCCGAACGGCACGGTGGAAAGAATAGTACTTGCTCCCTACACGGATGGTTCCGTCGATCTCGTCAACACAGGAAGCGATATCACGGATGTGTCCGCTTTCGAGCCTGAACCACGTATACAGGCGCGTTTTCTCGCGACCAATGAAGGGTACGAATACGAACTGCAAATTCCGGAAGAACTGGTCAAGAGCAAGTTGGGGATTGCGGTTCATGATGTGGACGACAAACGCACTGGCGCACTCGCCGCGATTGTTTCTACCTCGGGGCTCAGACGACCGGATGAATTAAACGTATTACTGCGACCAAGCAGCGAACTCGCGCGTATCGTGCAGGCAGTCGGTCAGCCAAGCTCGCGTATCAGAGTGATGGACCGCGATAAAAAAGTGCTCTACACGAGTGGCAACATCGAAACCGCCAACGGCATCACCGTCGCCAAACAGGCGCCCGAGACGAACGGTGTGTGGCGCTGGTTCCAGGTGCGCCTGCTGCATCCGGTGTACGAAAAAATCATTCGCAGACTGACGGGCGATTATTCAATTGAGTCGGGAATTATCGGCACGTTGGAAGAAGACCAGATCACCGCCGCGTTATACGGAGCACCCTCCACAAGTTTTCATAATTTGCCAGAAAGCTCCGTGCTGGTACTCGCAGCGTCATGGCCAATCGTGGTTAACAATCAAGTCATGGGCGCCATCGTGGTCGACCAGAACCTCAATGGCATTCGCAATTTCCGCGAACAGGCACTGGAGACTTTATTCGACACCATGCTGCTGATCCTGCTGCTGACAATTGGAGCGCTATTTATTTTCGCGAGCAGTCTTGCGTCAAGGATAAGGACGTTGCGCAACCAGGTTGAACACAGCATCGACGACAGGGGACATCTCTCAAACACCATTATCGCGTCGCGCAGCAGTGACGAAATAGGCGATCTGTCGCGCAGTTTCGCCAATATTGTGGAACGGCTCAGTCAGTACAACCAGTATCTGGAGAACATGTCATCACGACTGTCGCACGAATTACGCACGCCAGTGACTGTCGTGCGCACATCACTCGAAAACCTGCGCCTGGTCAGTAGCGATCCTGAGTCGGCACTCTACATCCAGCGAGCCGAGGAGGGCATCAGCCGGCTCAACCTGATCCTGACCAACATGAGTGAGGCCGCGCGGCTAGAACAAATCCTGAAATCTTCAGAGATGGAAGTCACGGAACTCAACAGAGTGATTGATGCCTGTGTTGCCGAATACAGGCAGATTTATCCCGGCACAAAATTCACCACCGAAATTGCGAGGACGCCGGTATTGATCATGGGCACCGCAGAATATATCGCGCAGCTCATGGACAAGGTTATTGCCAACGCAGTCGAATTTTCGTATCCGGGAAAACCCGTACATGTCGCGTGTTATGCCGATGGCGGCGAGGCCGTCATCTCGGTGAGCAACAGCGGTCCTTATCTCGATTTCGGCATGAAGGACAAGATTTTCGATTCGATGATTTCGTTGCGGCCACAAGGCAAAAAATCGATTCCTCACCTGGGCCTCGGTTTACATATTGCCCGTATGATTACCGACTATCACGGTGGTTATATCTATGCAGATAACTTGCTCGAAGAAGAGGGCGTGATCGTGGTGGTCAGAATTCCACTCTGTAGTGCGTCGGAAGAGAACGATATTTTTTCCTGATGTAGCTTCCTTCACCGAGAACCGCTGCCACAAGAACAGCTACAACACGAGCCGCTAGAGATATACAGCTGGCACAGAACACGTCGACTAGTGATGACCCTTTGCGCGAGCTCGCCACCATTCCCACACGATTGGAAGTAATGACAAACCAATAATGCCGAAAATCAGTAAAGTGAAATTTTCCTGCACACTCGGCATGTTGCCGAAGAAAAATCCCGCATATAAAAACAACACCACCCACAACAAACCACCAATCACGTTGAACATCATGAACCGTGCATAGTGCATGCCGCCCATTCCTGCCGCGAACGGGACGAACGTACGAATGATTGGCACGAAGCGAGTCATGACGATAGCCTTCGCACCGTATTTGATGAAGAACGCTTCCGCGCGCAGTAGATAGTCACGGCGAAAAATTCTGGAGTCAGGATTGCTGAATAGGCGCGCACCAAAGAAACGACCTATCGTGTAGTTGACCATGTTGCCGAGCACCGCGGCACTGATCAGCAGCAGCGCCATGATGTTTACATTCAGGCTCGTTCCGACTATCAGGGCTCCGGTTGCAAACAGCAGCGAGTCACCGGGCAAGAAAGGAGTTACGACGAGGCCTGTCTCGCAGAAAATAATCAGGAACAGGATTCCATAAATCCACAAACCGTATTGGTCGAAAAGTGCGAGCAGGTGTTCATCTACATGCAGGATGAAGTCGATAACAAGCTGAATTAATTCCACGGGATTTCCATTCACGTTGATAAAAGGCGAGAGGCCTTTAGCTGCGGTATTGTAAACGTAAATGCGGCGAATCCGCCTATTTCAAAGAAGCGTCTTTTTACACTCACTTGCACGACAAAGCAGTGTAGTCTCGCCGAAACAACCACAACCGCAGCATGGCTGCTACTCCGCCATTACAACACGCAGACGTTCGGGATCACGCCATTTATTGCTCGACAAGCGCAGCACGAAGACCAGCGAGATCGTCATGATCATCACAACAAATGCGATCCATGAAATCCGGGCTCCCAAATCAAATACCTTGATGATCAAAAACTGGACTATCAGCATAAGCCAATGCAGTGAAACTGACGCATACATCGCCCAACGTGTGTCGCCCGCACCGCGCAACACACCTGCGGCTACTTGCAGTACCCCTTCACACAACACATAACACGACAGCCCTACCATCATGAAGCGCGCCAGCTCCCTGATCGCAATCGCATCTTGTTCCTGGAAAATAAACATCTCGACCAGCGTATTGCGGAACAGCAGGTAGAGCACTGCCAATAACACTGAATAACCGAGGCCAAGAACGTAGCCCGAAGTGGTCACGGCGTTTGTCATGTCCATATTGCCCGCACCCACGGCGCGCCCGATCTGACTCATGATCGCAATGTTGAGACCAAGCAAAGGAACGAAGGAAAGAATGTCCCAGTTAAATACAATCGTGGCCGACGCGGCCTCTGGAATTCCATAGGACTGGAACATCAGCAAAAACAGATTGAATGCGGCGACATTCAGAAACACTTCGATCCCGGACGGAAAGCCAAGTCTGATGTAGCGACGTGTGATACCACGATCAAATACAAACGATTTATCGACGCTGTAACGTACACGATTTTTTCTGCTCAGGTAAAAGCCGATAAACAGCCCGAGCGTGAATAGTGTACTGATCACCGTACCTAGAGCTGCACCTTCGATGCCCATCGCCGGCATGCCAAACTTGCCGAACACCAGGATATAACAGAGCGGAATATTCAGCAGAATGCCTGCGACGTCGCAGACCATCACAACTCTCGTGCGCCCCGTTCCGGAGAAAAACGATGCAATGCAGACTTTGACCAGCGTTATGAAGCTGGAGAACATCAGGATGGTGTAGTAGTTTTTTTCCAGCGTCGCCTGCTCAGGCAAATGGCCCATCGCCGCAAAAATGTTGCGCATAAATAACGCAATCACGATCAGTACAGGAATACACGCACACGCGAGAATAACTCCCTGGGTAACAACTTTACTGCACTTGGACAATTCACCTGCACCGAGGTACTGCGCAATAAGCGCGTTGGCATAGGCGAGAATGCCGTTAAAAAGTGAAAAGCTGAAATACCAGGCGACCCCACCACCCAGTGCGGCAGCCATGTGGGCTGGACTTACCTGCGCGAGAAAATAGCGATCGGTAAAAATCATGACCGCAAAAGCGCCCTGCGAAATTACCATCGGAATGGACATCTGCAGCAATCTCAGCAAAGTGGCGAGATCGAAATGCAGGCGGGATGATTGCATGGGTTTTTACTATTTATCCGGGGCGCGAGCGATCTGGATATATCAAGAAGGTGTTGGGGCCGCGGATTGTAGGAGATGGTCAGAAGCATTACCAGACTAACTCATGGCAATCTCGTAGAGCAGTTCAATTCGGTGAGTTAACTGCTCGCTGGCGTATCAAAGAAACGCAAAAACAAACTGGAAAAAATGCGCTACACCTCATCCTTAATGAAGCTCGTGATTGACCAGAACGCCGCGCTGAATTGCTTATCTCATCGTTGACGATACACAGCTCTACTCTCGCACGAACATCACAAACACCTATCGAAGCAAGCAGCGTCATCGACCGCGTCTACGTGAATCAGCTGCCTCATGCGAATTGCAGAACACGAGTAATCTCGCGAACCATACATTTTATTGAAAAATTAACTTGCCATTGGTTTTACCTGAAACATCGGAGAGGAGAATGCGCCCATCACGGAAGATAAACCAGATATAGGGTTTCTGACGGAAATGGCCTGGGGAGGCCGCAGTACAAGTCGGAGGGTGGTCTCAATCTGGATTTAGGTTTGCACTGATGTGTTTGCCGGAATCTGTTTCTTTGGATTGAAAAAATGAACGTTGTATTTTTTAACCCAACCTACAGGTGAATTGTATGAATAAATTATTAATTTTTTCCGCACTACTAATTGGTTCCAGCATGGCGAATGCCAGTGAATATCGTCTGGTGAGCTCTGACAATAGTGAACTAAGCGCGTTATGTATCAAGGCGGTTGAATCGCATGAAGCGTTAGTCGAAAGCGCCAGATCCATCGGAATGGAAGGTGAAGACCTTGCTGAGTTGCGTTGCAATGGCAAGACCTTGCCGATATTTCTCGGTACGTTGCACGCACGTGAAAACACGTCAACTGTTCAAACAGTCGCTTACGCCTTCAACAAAAACGACGGCAGCGAACTGACTGAACTCTGCTATGCCGCAGTTAAATCAGAACAAGAGTACGAGCAGGTCAAAGATGCCTACTTCGGCGATGAGCAGAACATCGAGGAAGAAGTTCGATGTAATGGCATGCCGCTGAAGGACTTCGCACGTAAATACCGCAACCGCGCATTTACAGCGTCTACCCGATAACAACAATTCCCCCTTGCTTGCCGGAGGCATTCAACCTCCGGCCATTTTTTTTGCAACGCTTCGTAAGATATTTCTAACGATACACAGCAACTCGTCCAGGGAGTACGCAACGCGCGAATCATTCGGGCCATTTTCTTGAACGATTTCGAACATATCACTGCAGCAGTTGTTTCAAATGAAACAGAAAAAAGCCGTTTTGTTCGAGAAAAACCGTGCAATCGCTGAAATTCTTACAACGAAAAAACTGGCCCGCAACTTGCTAAACCTGTTGCAGAGGGGTGCTGTTGTTACAGAACTAACAAATTTCAATTTTTCCATGAGGTAAATTTTTGTGAATAAATTATTGCTTGCTTCTACATTACTACTTGTTGCCAGCGCAGCCCACGCAGAGGGTTATCGTCTGGTGAGTTCCGACAATACTGAGTTAACCGCGCTGTGTATCAAGTCCATTGAGGCACCCAATACCTTGCTGCAAAACGCACAAGCGGTTGGCCTGGATACAGCGGCCGTTGGCGAGGTGCGTTGCAATGGTCAGACATTGCCTGCGTTCGTCAGCAGGTTTCTCGATCGTGAGAGTGCTCCGGCTGCTCCCGTCATTACTTTTGCTTTCAACAAAAATGATGACAGCGAACTGACTGAACTCTGTTATGCGGCGGTTAAATCAGAACAAGAGTACGAGCAGGTCAAAGATGCCTACTTCAGTGATGAGCAAAACATCGAGGAAGAAGTGCAGTGCAACGGAATACCGCTGAAAGAGTTTGCGC
>JAZKES010000026.1:8628-12675 GCA_040386995.1 Pseudomonadota bacterium
CAAAACATCGAGGAAGAAGTGCAGTGCAACGGAATACCGCTGAAAGAGTTTGCGCGAAAATACCGCAACAGAGAATTTACGGCGTCCATTCGCTAAAAAAGAAATCCCTTGCTTGCCGGAGATCCTCGAATCTCCGGCTTTTTTTGGCGCGCAATGTTGGCTATATAAACACCAGAGAAATTCCGGCAGAACCACTTCTGGATCGTCAGGACTGATGTTTACATCGATGTGCCAAACATTGATTACGGTGTGTAACTGAATACCTGCTTGCCATGACTAAGACTGAGCTTGTTACCCGTCTTGCTGGCTTCAGTTTTACCAATCACTTTTGCATCGATATTAAATGCCTTGGCCACTTTGATGACGTGTTTGGCATTTGCTGGTGTGCAATACACTTCCATGCGATGTCCCATGTTGAACACCTTGTACATCTCTTTCCAACCCGTGTTGGAGACCTTCTGGATCGTTTTGAATATCGCGGGCGTCTTGAACAGGCTGTCTTTGATGAAGTGAATATTTCGACCGAATTTCATACATTTTGTCTGACCACCACCAGAACAATGAACCAAGCCCTGGATCAGACCCGGATGTTGCTCGAGCAGACAATACACAACAGGTGCATAGGTACGCGTTGGACTTAACAACGCTTCGCCAACTGTCAGGCTTGAGCCAGGCAGTTTGTCTTCCAGTTTGTATGGGCCGCAATACATCAGGCTTTTGTCGACGTTCGAATCAAATGATTCAGGATAATTTTCCGCGTAATAATGTGACAACAACTCATGACGTGCGCTTGTCAGGCCGTTGCTGCCAATACCGCTGTTTTCTTTTTCTTCGTATGACGCCTGCCCGGTAGATGAAAGGCCGACGATGACAAGACCAGGTCGAATCTGGTCACCCGTGATGACATCTTTTTTCTTCATTACGGTAACGGCGCAGGAATCAACGACGAGTGTTCCGGTCAGATCGCCGACATCGGCAGTTTCACCGCCACCGCTGTAGATATTCACGCCATGGCTGCGCAGTTGCGCGAGAAATTTTTCACTACCACTGATCAAATTGGCGACGACATCGCCAGGACAGTTGAGCGCATTTCGATTAACTGTGTTGGACAGCAGAATGCGACCGTTGACACCCACACACAACAAGTCATCCAGGTTCATCACGATGGAATCCTGCGAAATACCCTCGAACACGGATGCATCACCGGTTTCCTTGTAGCTCAGGTAACCGATGATCGACTTGGTGCCGCTACCATCAGCGTGAATGACGTTGCAGTGTTCGGGATTACCCGTCAGAAAGTCTTCAGTGATCTTGCAGAAGGCATTCGCGAATAGTCCGTGATCGAGTTTATCCACGACTTTGTGTACTTCGGTTTTGTCGGATGAAACACCCCTGGCCTGATAACGACCAATGCTGTCGTCCTTCTTTACTACCTCATAACCACTGCGTGCCTGCGCCTTTAGCAGGCCACGAAATTCGAGTTGGCGTAATGCCTTCGCAACGGTGTTGCTGGCCAGTTTGTGACTATTGGCGAGTACACGAATGGAGGGCAGTTTTTCGCCGGCTTTTAATTCGCCGGTATTGATCTTGAAATGTATCTGATCAACAACTTGCTGAAATACGGGGGTAGCAGAGGAGGGGTCGATGGTAAGTTTCATGACAAAAATCCGCTCGTTGAGGTCTGTATCACGCTAATGATACAGAGAGTGGATTCTCATCACAATTGAAATTCCTGTGGGGCTGGATTGCCAAGGTCATTCATATCCCATGGCGAGGCTAGCTATTTAGAGAGCGACAGCGCGAATGGTCGACATCTCAGCGGAGTACTGCTGGTTCTGGCGAGTTGTCTGCGCAGCTATTGGTGTCCCAAAACTCAGTAAGTATCAATCAGGCAAGAGCCGCCAATACTCTCTGCGGCGTAAACGGATACATCGTCATGCGTTTGCCGGTTGCATCAAAAAACGCATTGGCAATTGCGGCTGCGGCGGCCGCCATGACTTCTTCGCCTGCGCCCAGTGGCACTTCGTTCAGGCGCTGCACGATGACCGGTGTTATTTGCGGACATTCCTCGAAACGCAAAATAGGGTAGGTAGCCCAATCCAGGCTCGTGACGTTGGTGGTATTAAACGTAACTTCTTCATGCAGCATACGACTTGTCGTCTGTACGAGCTGACCTATGATCTGGTTTTCCACATTGGCGGGATTTACCACCAGGCCCGCATCAATAGCGCCATACAAATGCAGCACTCGGATTTGCCCACTACGTATATTCACTTCGATTTCCGCGACTGCTCCACCCCATGAGGCGAGGTGAGTGCCTAGGCCAATGCCACGCCCCGTGACGACCTCACTCTCCGCAACATTTTGCGCTGCCGCGCGATTCTGCCAGTTCGCTGCGGTAGCGGCGCCTTCAAGCACTCCAAGCCAACGCTCATCGATGATGTTCTTGCGGCGAAATTCAAAGGGATCCTGCTTAAGTTGAAACGCGAGATCGTCAATCGCCTGCTCGGACACAAACGTCAACGACAAGTCGAGTGGTGAACGCAGCCAGGCTGCTTTCAGATAGTCGACACCCGGAACATGATGGTTCAGCAAGTGTACGTTTGGAATTTTGTACTGGCCGCCCAGGACCAGCGGATTGATTTGCTGCGCCGCCATCGCTGGCCATTCTGCGGCTGGTATCGCGTTGGCAGTCTGCGCGGTGGTTTCCACCAGAGACCAGTGATGTTGCCAGCCTTCGTATTGATAACTGAGCAAGTTACCGTCGGCATCTGCAGCAATTTTCACTTTGCCAACATGAGCAGGTCCGTAGGTGTCCCAGCCATGTTCATCCCAGCGCATGAACTGCACACGCACAGGTTGGTCGGCAAGTTGCGACATCAACGCTGCGGCCTGCGCAACATCATCCCAGCATGAATGACCAAACGTGCCAGCACCTTCGTGATATTGCACACGAACCTGATCAGGCTGAAGGCCGAGTAAAGTGGCAATACTGGTGCGTGTGCCGTAGACATCCTGAGTGGAACACAGCACAAGTGCACTTGTGCTACTCACATCGGCAAGCGCGCAGTTGGGTGCAAACGGTACATGTGCCTGATAAGGACCGGTTGCAGCAAATTCAGTTTTGTAGGGCGCGCTCGCATAAACACTGATGTTGCCTTCCTCACGCGCAACACGATCGGTTGTGGCACTCGCTTCCATGCGATGAAACAGTTCTGCATTACCCGGCAGGTTTTCTGGTTGCGACCAGACAACTTGCAAATCGCGCGCAGCTTTGACTGCATCCCACTCGCGCTCCGCAACTACCCCGACAAAATTCCCTTTGCGTAGTACTCTGGCACCAGTGATCGCAGCAATGGACGATTCGTCTATCGAAACAATCTGAACGCCATCCTTGTAAGCACCCTGACCACGCGGTCGTACCACACGACCATGCAACATATCAGGCAAGCGTTGGTGCTGCATGTAGCGATAGGCGCCTTTGGCTTTGAGCGGGATGTCGTTACGCGGTAACGGCTTGGCGACAAGCTTGTAATTCGCCGCCTCTTTCAAAGGAGCGGTGCCCGTGAACGCAAGATTGAACTGACTATCCCCAATCAGTTCTCCGTAGCTAGTAAAAGCATTGTCATCACCCGAACCAGTGACGATTCCGTTTTCTACTCGCAAACTATTTGCGGGAACCTGCAGGCGTTCTGCTGCCAACGCCAACAAGGCCTGCCTTGCTTCCGCAGCTGCGCGTTGAACTTGAGGCCCACCGCGGCGCATTGCCGAGCTTGAATAAGTGCCACCCTGATTAGGCGTAATGTGGGTATCCAGACCTACTGTCTTGACCTGATCCATACCCAGATCAAGTTCTTCCGCGGCGATCTGCAACAACGCGGTTGAACAACCCTGACCAAGTTCGGCAAACCCGATGAATACCGTAGCTGTGTTGTCAGCATGAATTGTTATCCAGCTGTCGATCTGTTCGGCATCCGGTGGCCCAGCCATCGGCGTGCGGGCAGTTTGCGCGCGTGATGGCGCTATGAATCTGAAGCCCACTACCAA
>JAZKES010000026.1:12775-14408 GCA_040386995.1 Pseudomonadota bacterium
AACGCTGGCAAACCTTCAAGCGTGGTGATGTTTTTTCCGAGGACCGCAGACAAGGGTGTGACACATGAACGTATCTCGACGCCATCCACTAGTACTGAACATGACCCGCACTGTGCAAGACCACAGCCGAATCTCGGACCTTGCAACTGCAGTTCATCACTCAGCACATATAACAATGGAGTGTCGGTGGGGGAATTGATTGCTGAATCCACTCCGTTGATTCGAAGCGTTTGGCTGTCGGCCATGGCATATCCTCTTGTTGTTTTATTGGGATACTAATCGCAGTCGACGGTTCAACACAGGCTCATTGTAGTCACAATCTATCGCTCATCGATGATGCGACTGACCACGAGACGCGATATAACCGACGTTATAATTTGTGTATAAGACCGGTTCAAATGGGTATGAGTTCAGACGTTAGAGAGGTTTTAATCAGAGCTAGAATGGTTGCCGCATTTATGCTGAAAATTTGTTTTGATACGCAAGATACTATTTAGTAAAAATAATTAAAATCATATAGTTATAATATAAATATTATCTTGTTTGGATTATTTTAAATTTAGCAAGTAATTTAGTTAATGCAGATAATAAAAAGTAAACTCTATCTTTTATTCTCTATAAATAATTATTCAATATTTGAAGTTAATAATTAAATGAAACTAGCTGTAATAAATGAAATTTCTGAGAACCGTAGCAACGCTCAGTTACTGGCTTTACGCTTCGCCGCACCACTATACGAAAGGGGTGAACCAGTTCCGGAGGAATATACCCACTCGTTGTGGATCAGCGCAGATGGACTGGCGCTGGGGCCATCCTGCAGCAAGAGCACAGCTGCGACTCGTGTCGATTTCATGGACCCAACCTTGCTGTATCGGTTGCGCACGAGTGGCAAACGCCAAGGTATTGGCAAGGCCGTTGGTCTCGATAAGGCGACAGGAATTTCTGTGCTCGATGCAACTGCGGGCCTGGGCAAGGATTCATTGGTGCTCGCTTATTTGGGCTGCGAGATACAGATGCTGGAAAAGTCACCGGTGATTCATGCGCTGCTCGAAGACGGGCTGAGGCGCGCACAGGAGGCACATGATGAGTCGCTGGGTTCAACGCTTCAGCGCATGCAGTTATTTCAATGTGATGCGCGAGCGTGGTTTGCCGAGATCGAACACGGGAGTCGGCCAAAGCCTGATGTGATTTACCTGGATCCGATGTTTCCGGAACGCAGTAAAAGTGCGAGTGTTAAAAAAGACATGGCATTGCTGCAGAACCTGCTCGAAGCCGAACGTGATTTTCCCGGCCTACTCGCGGCTGCACGTAAAGTTGCTATCCATCGTGTCGTCGTAAAGAGACCAGGGAACAAACCCGGGAAGGATGTGCCGGCGCCGACTTTTATCGTGCCAGGCAAGTCAGCACATTTTGAAATTTACGTTAACAGCAGTTTTTCCAGCATACGTTGATAGATCGCCTCAAGGCGGTCCAACTCAACAATAGCGATGTGTTCATTCACCTGATGGATCGTGCTGTTAAGTGGACCCAGCTCTACAACTTCAGCACCAGTCGGCGCTATGAAGCGACCATCACTGGTACCACCGCCAGTAGACAGCGCAGTTTGAATTCCCATTACCTGCTGAATACTCTC
>JAZKES010000026.1:14508-85991 GCA_040386995.1 Pseudomonadota bacterium
TACCACCGCCAGTAGACAGCGCAGTTTGAATTCCCATTACCTGCTGAATACTCTCGCTTGCCGCCCTGACAAGTTTGCCTTCCGGTGTCAGGAATGGCTCTCCCGATAACTGCCATTGCAGATCGTAGTTCGTGTAATGGCGATTAAAAATTTCTTCGGTTATTACGCGCAACTGGCCTGCGGTCACTTCCGTTGAGAAGCGGAAATTAAACAGCACACTCATCTCGCCCGGTATGACGTTGTTGGCACCGGTGCCTGCCTGGATGTTGGATATCTGGAAACTGGTTGGGGGAAAATATTCATTACCTTCATCCCACTGCGTTGCACATAACTCAGTCAGTGCCGGCAGAAAAACATGGATCGGATTCATCGCCAGATGCGGATACGCAACATGCCCGAGCTTACCGTTGACCTTGAGAATGCCATTTAACGACCCACGTCGACCGTTACGGATCACATCACCTGTAAGGGTAGTGCTGGATGGCTCACCAACAATACACCAGGTGATTTTTTCGTTGCGGGCTTCGAGAGTTTCGATCACGCGCCTGGTACCGTCTATCGCAATACTTTCTTCATCGCTGGTTATAAGAAAGGCGAGGGTGCCGTTGTGATCGGGATGTTCTGTTATGAAATTACGACAAGCAGTAATCATCGCTGCTATCGAACCTTTCATGTCGGCTGCGCCCCGACCGAACAACAGGCCATCTTTCACAGTAGGAACAAATGGCTCGGTATTCCATGATGCGGAATTGCCCGGGGGCACAACGTCAGTATGACCAGCAAAACATAAAACAGGTCCGGATTTGCCCCTTGTCGCCCAGAAATTGGCTACGTTACCAAACGGCATTTTTTCAATCGTAAAACCGAGCGCCTGGAGCTCCGCAATCAACAACTCCTGACAACCTTCATCAACTGGACTTATCGACGGCCGGGCTATCAGTGCTTTACAGAGTTCGAGAGTGGATGTCATACGAGATCAGTTATTCGCGTGCAGCTGGGTGTTGAGTTCGATTTCGCTTTTGTTAGTCAGACACTCGACTCGCCCCGACATGGAGTTGCGCCGGAACAACAGATCACTCTTGCCTGAAAGTTCACGGGCTTTTCTCACGCCAACTTCTTTGCCCGTGTTATCCAGTATCGTCACCTTGGTGCCAGCTGTTACGTACAGGCCTGCTTCGATGGTGCAACGATCACCGAGGGAAATGCCGAGACCTGCGTTTGCTCCTACAAGGCAATTCTTGCCGATCGATATGACTTCTTTGCCTCCACCCGACAAGGTGCCGAGAATGCTGCAGCCGCCACCGAGATCACTGTGCGCATTTACAAATACGCCGGCTGATATCCGACCTTCAACCATCGCAGGGCCTTCAGTACCTGCATTAAAGTTGACGAAACCTTCATGCATGATGGTTGTGCCTTCACCAAGATAAGCACCGAGGCGTACGCGTGATGCATCGGCTATACGCACACCTGCAGGTACAACGTAGTCAGTCATTTTGGGGAATTTATCCACTGACGTCACTTCGAGGTTTTTACCCTGCAATCGCGCATCAAGCTGTTTCGCCGGCAAATCACTGAGAGCAACCGCGCCTTTTTTCGTCCACGCCACATTGGGCAACAGGCCAAAAATTCCGTCGAGATTGATGCCGTGTGGCCTGACCAGGCGATGCGACAACAATTGCAACTTCAGATACAACTCGGGCACGGAAGTGGGTTTGCTATCGGCAGCAAGCAAGGTAACGACCAACGGACGTTTACTACCCGCGAGTTGCGCAAGTAAGGTGGCAAGATCAGGCAAAGTGTTCTGGCAGGCTTCATCAAGATGCCGCAGCTGGACTGGTGAAATCTCAACGAAAGTATTTTCGCCTTTGTATTCGAGAATATTGGTGACGAGATCAATCAGTGCAGAGGAGGGATGCAGTTGCGGCTGCGGATAAAATACTTCCAGCCAGTTTCCATTACTGTCTTTTGTGCCAACGCCAAACGCCAAACTAAACATCATTATTATCCCGCAGAAGAAAACCTGAATTATAGCAGGCTTTGGTAGTCGCCCAGATTAAAGCCAAGCAGACGCCGCGCGCCTGTATCAAGCATTGGTCGCTTGATCAGAGAGGTATGCTGCTGCATCAGTTTGATGGCTTTATCCTGATTAATATTTGCCTGTGACGCATCATCAAGCTGGCGCCAGGTTGTGCCCTTTTTATTAAGAACCTGTTCATAGCCAAATTCATTGCACCACGCCTGTAACGTCGCAGCGTCGATGCCAGCCTTTTTGTAATCGTGGAAACGATAGGGCAGCGCCGCCTCATCAAGCCATGTCCGCGCTTTTTTTACGGTATCGCAATTGGGAATGCCATACAGAACGAAAGGACCTGCCATCAATTATTCATCCTTACACTTTGATTTCCGCATCGAGACGTTGCCGAATATTGTCCTGCAGATTGTTACTGATCGCAGGATCGAGCAACGGTTGATCCTTGCTGTCTGTGATGAAAAAAACGTCCTCGACATTTTCACCAAGCGTCGTGATCTTGGCGTTCAGCAGATTGATTTTCATGTCGACGAAAATGTGACCAATAACCGCCAGCAATCCGGGACGGTCCGGACATAACACTTCGAGAATGCTGTAAGGTTTACCTTCGTGATTCGTTAGTGTCGTTACAGTATTGCGAGTGAAGTGACGCTGTTTGCGTGTTGGCGATGAGCCCTGTCTACCTGGCAATGCCTGTGGCGCAACGACATATTTGTGCAGCACAGCCTGAATTTCATCGAGCCTGTGTTTGTTGAGCGCCAGCGGTGTGCCATCAAGTTCAAGCACCATGAATATCGTGATGCACTTGTTGCCTGCCATGTTGTAAATACGCGCATCCTGAATGTTCAGGTTCATGCGGTCGAACGCAGTGCTCAGGTTGGCAAACAGAAACGCTGTTCGCGTCGCCATAACAAAAACCTGCGTGGCACCTTCATAGCTATGCAGAAAAATATTGCGTACGACAATAAGAGGATCGTTACTTGCCTGCTCCAGATGATGAGCCAGTTCCTCGGTCTGCCAGTCGATGTCCTCTGGATTTTCGCGCATGAAGTAATCTTCATCGACGTTGTTCCATATCGTCATCACTTGTTCACGCGTGTAATTTTTCTCTTTCAGCAGATCAAGCGCCTTCGTCTGGTTATCCTCGATCAGGCTCTTCTTGCCGACAGTTATTTCGAGGCCCTGACTCAGTGCCCGTTTGGTTGAAAAATACAGTTTGCGCAGCAACGACGCTCGCCACGTGTTCCACAGATTGGGATTGGTGCCATTGATGTCAGCAACCGTGAGCACATAAAGATAGTCGAGATGAACCTGGTCCCCCATCAACAGCGCAAACTTCTTGATGATCTCAGGATCATGAATGTCTTCGCGCTGCGCAACCCCAGACATGACCAGATGATTTTTAACCAGCCAGCCCACGAGCGCGGTATCCCATTTGCCAAGGTGATGGCGTTTGCAAAAATCTTCCGCATCCTTCACACCTAACAACGAATGATCGCCACCACGGCCTTTGGCAATGTCGTGATACAAACCTGCTATGTAGAGCAGTTCTGGCTTGGGAATCAATTTCGTGATTTGGGACGCTACAGGAAATTTATCTTCCGCTTCGGTGTGATTAAAACGTCGCAGGTTTTCCATCACCTGCAGAGTGTGATCATCAACGGTGTAAATATGAAAAAGGTCATGCTGCATCTGGCCAACGATTCGGCCGAATTCCGGAAGATACGCAGATAGAATGCCGTAATGTTTCATCTTGCGTAATTGGTTGACCATACGATGCGGCGAACGTAGCAGCTCCATGAACATACTCACGTTACGCACGTCTTTACGATAGTCATCATCAATCAGGCTAAGGCTGTTGCGTAATAATCGAATTGTCGCTGCGCGAATACCTTCAATTGAACGGTCTTGCGCCATAAGCGTGAATACTTCGATTAGCGCCATCGGCGTGTGTAGAAATACGCGTGTGTGCCTGGCCTCGATGTAGTTGTCACGAACCTGGAAGCGGTTGTTCAATGCCCTGACTTTGGTTTTCTCGCCAGAGCGCAGGATTTCTTCGTCAAACAATTGCAGCAGTACATCGTTGAGTACCCTGATGTTGAGCACTGACTGGTAATACTGCTGCATGAGTTTTTCAATCGCGAGGCTGTTGCTGTCGTTCTTGTAACCAAACATTTCTGCGAGTGTGCGCTGATGTTCAAACAGCAATCGGTCTTCACGGCGGCCATTAATCATGTGTAAGCCGTAGCGTATTTTCCACAGAAAATTACGGCCCTTGATCAAATCGCGATATTCAGTCTTGAGCAAAAATCCGCGTTTGACGAGATCCTTGAAATCTCCGGTACCAAAATAATGGCGGGCAATCCAGCTGATGGTTTGTAAATCACGCAGGCCACCTGGGGCGGCTTTGATGTTGGGCTCAAGCGAATATTCAATATCGTCGTGTTTGCGATGCCGCTCTTGCTGCTCGGCTTTTTTGGCGGCGAAATAATTTTTGGGTTTCCAGATTTTTTTCTCGGCAAGTTTTGCCATGACTTCCTGCTGCAACGCAGGATTTCCGCAAATAGTGCGCGATTCAAGCAGAGCAGTGGTGATCGTAATGTCCTTGCCAGAGTGCAGGATGTTTTCCTTGATGGTACGTACGCTTTGACCAACTTCGAGATTGATGTCCCACAAAAACGTCAGGAACCCCTCGATTGCGACGGTATGGCGACGCAGATTATTGCGCTGCAACATGATTTGAATATCGATGTCGGAGTAGGGGTGGAGTTCACCGCGACCATAACCTCCAACTGCAACGAGACTGATATCGCCCGCATCACCCCAGTCATAACGTTTCCACGCCTGGACCAGTATCTGATCGGTAAACCAGCTGATGTCCTTGATGAGAGTTTCGATTTTGTCGCCGCTGCGAAAACGTTCATCAAGAACAGCGTGCGCCTGTTTGATGCTGGCCTTGAAGCAAACAATTGCCGAAGGGCTCTTCGCGAGCTGGCGGGTAAACACGCGTGAATTGAACAATGCCTGGCGTTTGTTGCCTGAGCGGGCTTGCTGATTAACGTTCGTCAATTGCCACCCGCTTCGAATGGCTCTTCCTTGCGCCGGGTAAGTACTTCACAACCATTACTGGTGACGGCAAGCGTGTGTTCCCACTGCGCTGATAATCTTCGGTCGGCGGTAGTGACGGTCCAGCCGTCGGCGCGGGAAAGTTTGGTGAAGCGACTGCCTGCATTAATCATGGGTTCGATGGTGAAGGTCATACCCTCGCGCAATTGCATACCGGTTTGTTTCTGGCCGTAATGCAGCACTTGTGGCTCCTCATGAAAAATTCTGCCGATGCCATGACCGCAATAATCACGCACGACCGAATAGTGATGAGACTCTGCGTATTGTTGAATTACATGCCCGAGGTCACCGAGGTACACACCAGGAGCAACCAGTGCTATGGCTTTATACAAACATTCCTGCGTTACGGTAATCAGTTTCTGCGCGTGAACTGGAATGGCGCCGATACCAAACATCTTGCTGGTATCGCCGTGAAAACCATCTTTGATGACGGTTATGTCGATGTTGACGATGTCGCCATCCTTCAGAATTTTTTCATCACTTGGAATGCCATGGCAGATCACATGATTCACCGATGTGCATATCGACTTGGGAAAGCCGTTGTAGTTCAACGGTGCAGGGATAGCTTTCTGGACGTTGACAATATAGTGGTGACAAATACGGTCGAGCTCTCCGGTGCTGATGCCAGCCTTCACGTAAGGTTCGATCATTTCGAGCACTTCTGCTGCCAGACGTCCGGCTTCACGCATGAGTGCAATTTCTTCCTTGGTCTTGATAGTTACTGGCATGGGATACTACTGTCCTGAAAAGCCTGTATTTATTTGGCTGAGCTGGCAATTATAGGGTCCGTCGCCAATTGCATAAACCCGTATCTGCGTGCATTTGAGTTTTTACTCGATTTCTTAACCAAATGAACGGGCAACGTAACCAGGCAGAAATCAGTCCAGATGCACAGTTCCGGCTTTCCTGACGATGGTTCTTTGTGGTATAAAGCCGCCCGCTCTGACCCCGTAACTGTTACAGGTTTAAGGTCTGGCTGAACCGGCAGGATTATCTGCCTTAACTTTTTAATGTCGCACATATACCGTCACACCTGCCCGGGTGCCACGCAAGTGGTTAAGCAGATGGGGTATATGGAGGCTTAACCCCAGGAAACTTCAATGACTGTAAGCATGAAAGACATGTTGCAGGCCGGTGTCCATTTTGGTCATCAGTGCCGCTACTGGAATCCCAAAATGGAACAATACATTTTCGGAGCCCGTAACAAGATCCATATCATCAACCTCGAACACACTGTCCCAGCCTTCAATCAAGCCTTGAACATGGTTAAAACCATGGCAGAGAGAAAACAAAAAGTTCTCTTCGTTGGTACCAAACGCGCCGCAAGCAAAATTATCAAAGCAGAAGCCGCACGCGCCAATATGCCGTTCGTCGATCAACGCTGGCTTGGTGGCATGTTGACCAACTACAAGACCATCCGTGCTTCCATCCGTCGCTTGCGCGATCTGGAAACCCAATCTACCGATGGCACATTCGAAAAATTGACCAAGAAAGAAGTTTTGATGCGTCGTCGTGCCCAGGAAAAACTGGATAAAAGCATCGGCGGTATCAAAGATATGGGCGGTTTGCCTGATGCATTGTTTGTAATCGACGTTGACCATGAACGTATTGCAATTGCTGAAGCCAACAAACTCGGCATCCCCGTTATCGGCATCGTTGATACCAACAGCAACCCAGATGGCGTTGATGTGGTAATTCCAGGCAATGACGACGCTATTCGCGCTATTCAGTTGTACGTGGAAAGCATGGCAAATGCCTGTATCGAAGGCCAGGGCAGATCACAAATGGAAGCCAGCAGCCAGAAAGAAGAATTTGCAGCTGATTCCGTTGAGAGCACTGACGGCGAAACTGATGAAGGTTCTGCCGGCGCAGCCAAGCCTAAAGCCAAAGCAGCTGCTCCTAAAGCGAAAGCTGCTCCTAAACCAAAACCAAAAGTCCAGGTCAAAGCGAAAGCCAAACCTGCTGACGAAGATACTAAAGTTAGCGAGTAATCCGCCCTGCAGTATCTGCATTCGAAATCAGGGGCCCGCGGCCCCTTTTTTCAAATTACTGTATGAATTCTGATAGCTAACACACCACATAAATTATTTTGCAAGGAGCCCCTTATGGCAGAAATTACCGCCTCAGCAGTAAAAGAATTGAGAGAGAGAACTGGCCTGGGCATGATGGAATGTAAAAAAGCCCTCGTGGAATCCACCGGTGATATCGACCTCGCCATCGAAAACCTGCGCAAGTCCGGCAGCATGAAGGCGGCCAAAAAAGCCAGCCGCACCGCAGCAGAAGGTCTTGTCATGACCAAACTCGCCGACAACGGCACCTACGGCGTAATGGTTGAAGTAAACAGCGAAACGGATTTTGCAGCACGTGAAACCGGTTTCATCGCATTTGTTACCAAGGTTCTCGACAAAGTATTCGCCAGCAAGAGCACTGACATTGCAGCATTGATGGCCGCAGGCCTTGAAGAAGATCGTCTTGCCCTCGTTCAGAAAATTGGGGAAAACATCAGCGTCCGCAGAGCGGTCGTGGTCGGAGGAGAAGGCTCCACAGTTGGTAGCTATGTTCATTCCAACAACAAGATTGCAGTTCTCGTAGCCCTTACCGGCGGTGATCAGGATCTTGCTCGCGATGTAGCCATGCATGTGGCAGCAACAAGCCCGCTGGTTGTAAGACCAGAAGACGTACCCGCAGATGTATTAAGCAAAGAAAGCGAAATTTATACAGCGCAGGCAGCAGAAAGCGGCAAGCCTGCTGATATTATCGAGAAGATGGTCAGCGGCCGTTTGCGCAAATACATCGAAGAAGTAAGTCTGACTGAACAAGCGTTCGTAAAAGATCCAGACATTAAAGTAGGCAAGCTCGTGAAACAGGCGGGCGGTACTGTCGCTTCTTTCGTGCGTTTTTCAGTGGGCGAAGGCATCGAAAAAGAAGTAGTGGATTTTGCTGCTGAAGTCGCCGCTCAACTTAAGAAAGACTAGAAGAACACTTCCAGTTTTTTTGTTGAAATCGTGATCGGCGCATACCATTTGGCAATGAGTGAGCAGCAGGGAGTTACTCGATGACCACCAAAATTCGCAAATACAACCGTATCCTGCTTAAACTCAGCGGTGAGGCCCTTACGGGTACCGCTGACTTCGGCATAGATCCAAAAGTATTAGACCGGATGGCTGTAGAAATCGGCCAACTGGTTGAAATTGGTGTCCAGGTTGGGCTTGTCATCGGTGGCGGCAATCTGTTTCGAGGTGCCGCGCTGCATGAGGCCGGTATGGAACGGGTCACCGGTGACCACATGGGCATGCTTGCCACGCTGATGAATGCGCTGGCCATGCGCGATGCACTCGAGCGCGCTGGCATCGCCACACGGGTTATGTCAGCGATTCCCATGAGTGGAGTCGTTGACCACTATGACCGCCGTATCGCGCTGCGTAATCTGAAATATGGTGATGTGGTTATTTTTGCTGCTGGCACCGGCAATCCTTTTTTCACGACAGACTCCGCTGCTTGCCTGCGTGCAATTGAAATTGACGCCGACCTCGTTTTGAAAGCTACCAAAGTAGATGGAGTTTACTCCGCTGATCCAATCAAGCATCCTGATGCTGTCAAATACAACCGTCTTACTTTCGACGAAGTCCTGGACAAAAAACTTGGAGTAATGGATCTCACGGCCATCTGCCTGAGCCGTGATCACAATATGCCTGTACGAGTATTTAACATGAACAAAGAGGGGGCCCTGTTCAGCATCTTGACAGGCAAGGATGAAGGCACCCTGATCGAACGCGGAGAACATCAATGATCAATGACATCATGAAGGATTCAGAAGAACGCATGAAAAAATGCCTTATCAGTCTTGATACGGCATTCAACAGAATTCGCACTGGCCGTGCGCATCCCAGCATCCTGGATACCGTGCAGGTTTCTTATTACGGATCGGACATGCCCCTCCAGCAAGTCGCCAACGTTATTGTCGAAGACGGCCGCACGCTGACGATTTCGCCTTGGGAAAAAAAGATGCTGGCCGAGATTGAAAAGGCCATCATGAAATCGAACCTTGGTTTGAATCCCTCCAATAACGGGGATGTTATCCGGGTACCGATGCCCATGCTGACTGAGCAAACCCGAAAAGAATATACGAAGCACGCAAAATCGGAAGCTGAGCAAGCGCGTGTCGCGGTGCGTAATATTCGCCGTGATGCGAATAATAATTTCAAGGAAATATTGAAAGATAAAACTGCAAGCGAAGACGATGTTCGACGCGCAGAACAGAACATTCAAAAATTGACCGATTCCTACATCGGCATAATTGACAAAAAGTATTCCGAAAAAGAGGCTGATCTCCTCTCCATATAGCACTGCGGGCATCTACAACATGGTGCACGCACCTGAATCAGCGAAACATCCTTCCAAACCGGTGCCGTCAGCAGCACTGCCACGGCACATCGCCATCATCATGGACGGCAATAATCGCTGGCTCAAACAACAGGGCGGCAGCGGACTCGCTGGTCACAAGGCTGGTGCAGAGGCTGCGAAAGTTATTATTCGCGCCTGTGCCGAGCGCGGCATCGCATGCCTGACGCTTTTTGCCTTCAGCAGTGAAAACTGGCAACGTCCGAGACGTGAAGTGACGGGCTTACTGAATCTTTTCGCGCGTTTCCTGAACAAGACCGAAGTCAGAGAAATGCACGTCAATAATATTCGCCTGCTTTTTATCGGCAATCGCACACGATTCTCCCCGAAACTACAGACGCTCATGCACGAAGCTGAATTGCTCACTGCTGATAACACTGGTCTTTCAGTAATTGTGGCAGCAGATTATGGCGGCCGCTGGGACATCACCAACGCTGCACAAAAACTCGCCTTTCAAGTGCAGGCAGGCACGCTGAAGCCGGAAGACATCAATGAAGAAATGTTTAATACCTGTATAGCCAGCGGTAGTTTGCCGATGCCTGACCTTTGTATCCGAACGGGCGGTGAACATCGCATCAGTAATTTCCTGCTGTGGCAACTGGCATACACCGAGTTGTATTTCACGAACACATACTGGCCTGATTTTGATGGGGTAGAACTCGACAAGGCGATTAGTGATTTCATTCGGCGCCAGCGTCGTTACGGAAAACTCAGCGAACAAGTCGAGCACGATCTTCAGGGAGCGAAATAACATGCTGAAGCAGCGCATTATTACTGCCTGTATTCTCTTTCTGATTTTACTGGTTGCGGTATTGGGTTTTTCAGTTTTTGCGTTCCAGCTTTTCGTCGGACTGGTACTCGTATTGGCAGCATGGGAATGGAGCAGACTGAGCGGTCTATTGCATTTGGCTGGACGCGTACTGTATCTGGCCGCGTTTCTTGCATTGCTCTACGTCATCCGGGAGTATCAGGAGTCGAGCACATTCATTATTTCTATCGGCATTTTGTGGTGGCTTGTGGCTCTCACGCTGATCAAGCTTTATCCGAATTTGACCAATACCTGGCACCGCACTCCGATTCTGCTCGGAATGGGTTTCGCCGTATTGCTACCAGCATGGCTATCCTTGATTTATCTGCGCGATAGCGCGGATTTCCGCCAATATGTGTTTCTGTTCTTTGCAATGGTTGCAGCGGCTGATATTGGGGCTTACTTCAGTGGCAAAAAATTCGGCAAGCACAAACTGTCGCCGACGGTAAGTCCGAACAAAACATGGGAAGGGTTTGCTGGTGGCGTACTCGCCTGTTGTGTAGTGCTCTGGTTAGCTTTGCCTGTTATTCATCAAACCAGTTTCGAACTGGGTTTCGGCGTTTTCGCGATTGCTACTTGCGGAGCGGCATTGCTGGCCGGTTACAGCGTGGTCGGTGACCTTTTCGAAAGCATGATGAAGCGCCAGGCTGATGTGAAAGATAGCGGTACATTACTTCCCGGCCACGGTGGTGTGCTGGATCGCATCGACAGCATGACCGCAGCTTTGCCACTCTATACCTGGGCTTTGATGTGGGCAGGGCTGATCTAATGTCTTCTGCGATTCAATACATCACGATATTGGGCTCAACGGGTTCAATTGGGGTCAACACCCTAAGAGTTATTGCGGAACATCCTCAGCGCTACAGGATTTTTGCGCTCACCGCTAATACCAGTGCGGATGTGTTATTCACACAATGTGTCCAGTTTACCCCTCAATATGCAGTACTTGCTGATGAACAGGCGGCGGAAGCTTTAGGTCGCAAGCTCAAGGCCGCTGGCGTCTCTACAGAAGTGTTACACGGAGTCGATGCACTTGCCCTTGTTGCGAGTGCAGCCGAGGTCGATACCGTCATGGCCGCAATCGTGGGCGGCGCTGGCCTGCCTCCGACACTTGCCGCAGCCAAGTCAGGCAAAAAAGTTCTTCTGGCCAACAAGGAAGCGCTGGTCATGGCAGGTGACCTGTTTCTGGAAATCGCGGCAGAAAACCACGCGAAAATACTGCCGATCGATAGTGAGCATAATGCTATTTTCCAGTGTTTGCCGGTCAACAGTCAGGCCCGATTTGATCATTGCCCGAAAGCGGGTTTTTCAAAAATTGTATTGACCGCATCAGGTGGTCCTTTTTTGGATACGCCTCTCGCAGATCTCATGCAAGTAACACCCCAGCAAGCTTGCAAACATCCTAACTGGAAAATGGGACAGAAAATCTCTGTAGATTCTGCGACTCTGGTCAACAAGGCGCTGGAATTGATTGAAGCCAGCTATCTGTTCGCCACTCCTTCCCGGGATATAGACATCGTCATACACCCGCAGAGTATCGTTCATTCAATGGTTTATTTCACGGATGGCTCTGTTCTGGCACAGCTGGGTAATCCTGACATGCGCACACCAATCGCGTATGGCCTCGCATGGCCTGAACGCATCAGTTCGGGAGTTAGCCAGCTGGATTTGACTGCTTTGGGAAGGCTCGATTTTCTGCCTCCGGATACCAGCCGTTTTCCGGGTCTCGAACTCGGCCGTACCGTCGCCGAATCCAGGGGTACAGCACCAGTAATTTTCAATGCCGCCAATGAAATAGCAGTAGCAGCATTTCTCACCGGACAAGCCGGCTTTACCCAAATACCTGTTATCATTGACGCCGTATTGCAGAAGCTCGGCAGTGGCACAATAGACTGTCTGGAGCACGTGATGGAAACCGATAAACTGGCCCGCCGCGTAGCCATTGAATGCCTGCATTGAATGAGGTAGCTCCAGAACAATGGCTACTAAAATGCTGCTAAAACACACTCTGGTTTTTTATAGGTCCTGTGATTGCACTTATCTGCGTTTTTGCTGTCCAAAGACTGCGCTGAATCGCTGCACAAATACGGGTAGATAACTTTATGGAATTGATGGGAAATGCCATTTTCAGTTTACTAGCCATGCTGGTAACGCTGGGTATTCTTGTGACCATCCATGAATACGGCCACTTTCAGATCGCACGTCTGTGTGGTGTCAAGGTTGAGAAATTTTCGATAGGTTTTGGCAAAGCAATTCTGAGCTGGCGCGGCAAACCTGAGCCAGGAGACGCTCCCGGCGACGCTACCGAATATGTGATTGGTATCCTGCCTCTCGGCGGTTTTGTGAAGATGCTCGGCGAAAATGACGACGTTGCGCCTGGTCAACAGAAACGCGCCTTCAATCAAAAATCCCTGTTACAGCGTTCGGCAATTGTGGCTGCGGGCCCAATTGCTAATTTTCTGCTTGCGATTGCTGTGTATTGGCTAATGTTCATTACTGGTGTAACCGGACTGGCTCCTGTAGTTGGTCAGGTAGATGACAACAGCATGGCAGCTCTTGCGGGTTTGCAAGCCGGAGATGAAATTATTCGGGTGGACGGCACGAGCACCCGCACATGGCAGGACGTCAATCTTCAACTACTGGATCGACTTGGCGAAGATGGTTACCTTGAACTAGTCGTTACACCGACTGATTCTTCTCTTGAACGCAAGGTTTCCATTCCTGTTGAGCGTTGGCTGGCTGGCACAAGCGAGCCCGATCTACTCGACAACCTTGGCATTACACCTTTCCATCAGGTCCTGCCCGCACAGATTGGCGAAGTACTCCCGGATGGCAAAGCCGCTGAAGCCGGTCTTCTGGCCAATGACATTATCACTGGCGCTAACAGCGCACCAATCACAACGTGGGAAGATTGGCTGGAAGTAGTCCGTACAAGCCCCGAACAAACCATTCAATTGGACGTGCAACGTGACAACCAAACGCTCGCAATAACGTTACATCCTTCAATCCGACTTGCTGAAAATGGCACCCCCGAACTAGATGCAGAAGGCAACACCCAGGGTTATGTCGGTGCAGCTCCTAAAATTCCGGTCTTGCCCGAATCCATGAATCGCAATATTACCTATTCACCCATTGCCGCGATCCCCCAGGCGATTACCGAGACCTGGGACAACAGCGTGTTCGTATTGGTTTCCATCAAAAAGATGCTGGCTGGTTTGATCTCAGTCGAAAATCTCAGCGGCCCACTTACCATCGCCCAGGTAGCAGGACAGACAGCAAGTTATGGCCTTGAGTATTACTTGAGCTTCTTGGCCGTACTCAGCGTCAGTCTCGGCGTTTTGAACCTGCTGCCAATTCCGGTGCTGGATGGAGGACATCTTTTTTATTACGCAGTTGAAGGCATCATCCGCCGTCCGGTACCGCGAAAACTTCAGGAGTGGGGCATGCAATTAGGCATCATGCTGGTTGCAGGCGTCATGTTTCTAGCACTCTATAACGATGTGAATCGTTTGTTTTAAGGCCTCTATTCCCTAATGATTCCCAAGTTGTTTAAGCGTTCACTTTCGGTATGTGTTTTAGCCCTGCTGGGCTTGCCTGCTGCCTCCAAGGCGCAAACTCTTACTGTTGCAGACATTCGTCTGGAAGGATTGCAGCGTGTTGCAGCAAGCAGCGTGTTCGGGCTGCTCAACATTCGCGTTGGTGATCAAGTTGATCAAGAGGACATCGCCAATCTTATCCAGGACGTTTTCGCTTCCGACTATTTCGAAAATATTGAAGTGCTTACGGAAGACAATGTTCTGATCATACGGGTCGAGGAACGCCCGACCATTTCCGCAATAGAAATCGAAGGCAACAAGCTGATTCCTACTGACGCGCTGCTGGAAAACATGACAAATGCAGGGTTGGCGGTTGGTCAGGTGTACAAACCTTCAACTCTCGAAGGCATGCAGTTGGCGCTCGAAGAACAATACGTTGCGCAAGGTATGTATGGTGCGCGAGTAGAACTCGACATCGACGAACAGGAACGTAACCGCGTTGCACTCAACATCAACGTTACCGAGGGTGATGCTTCGAAAATTGTTCATATCAATGTTGTCGGCAACACCGTATTCGATGACGAAGAATTATTGGACCTCTTCGAACTGCGCACTACGCATTTGACTTCCATGTTCAGGAAAGATGACCGCTACGCGCGCGAAAAAATCAACGGCGATCTGGAACGACTGACTTCCTATTACATGGACCAGGGTTACATCAATTTCGACATCACATCCACGCAGGTATCAGTTTCACCTGATAAGGATGAAGTCTATATCACCGTCAACATCTTCGAAGGCGAAGTCTACAAGGTGAATGACGTTGAACTTGCCGGTGATCTGGTGGATTCGGAGGAATTGCTGAATCTGGTGATTCAGGTAAGGGAAGGGCAAGTATTTTCCCAGCAACTGGTCACTTCCACATCTGAATTCATGAAACAGTTACTCGGAAATCGCGGCTATTTCTTCGCAGAGGTGGAAGGTGTGCCTTCCATTAACGAAGAAGATAAAACTGTCGATATCACGTTCTTCGTAGAACCCGGCAGCCGCACCTATGTCAACCGCATCAGTTTTACTGGCAACACTAATACCGCTGACGAAGTAATGCGTCGCGAGATGCGTCAGATGGAAGGCGCGCCTGCGTCCAACGCGGCACTCGAACAATCAAAAGTGCGAATGGAACGGCTTGGATATTTCTCGGAAGTTGAGTTTGAAACTACACCTGTAGCCGGCACGACCGATCAGATCGATGTTGCTTATACTGTAACTGAACAACTATCGGGCACCATCGGTGGAAGTCTGGGTTACGGACAGCTGCAGGGTTTGGTATTAAGTGCGAACCTTCAGCAACAGAACTTTCTTGGCACCGGTAAAACTATCGGGGTAAATGCCAATACGAGTAACTTCAGCACGAGTTATTCATTCAATTATTTTGATCCCTATTACACCATCGACGGTGTAAGCCGTGGTTACTCGGCGTCTTACAGCAGCTCGGATTACGCTGAGCTTGGAATTGCAAGTTACAGTACTGATCAACTGAGTCTGAACACAACCTACGGCTACCAGCTCAGTGAGACCCAGGGGTTATCTTTCAGTCTCGGTTATACCAATACCAAAATCGCGGAAGATAACCGCGGCGGCGCTGTGCAGGAGATTCGTGCCAGCCCTGTACTGAATCCACTTATTACTCAATATGTACTAAGACCAGCACGTAATGTATCTACTTACGATCCGGCTACCGGCACGATATTTCCAATTGCCGATGCAGTCTTTGCGCCATTAACTGACTTACCTTCCACGGCGTTCAACCTCAGGGAAGGTTTTCTAGACAGGGAAGGTAACAAGTTCAACAACTTTACGCTTGCCGTGAACTGGAGCGAGTCGACCCTTAACCAGGGAATTTTCCCTACAGCCGGCAGCGCTCAGAATCTGGGTTTCGAAATCACAATACCCGGCAGTGATCTTTCATACTGGCGTGTACGTTATTACAAGGATCTTTATATCCCGCTGTTCAGGGAATGGGTGATCCACGCGCGTGCAGACCTTGGTTACGGTGATGGGTATGGCAAGACTGATCAGTTGCCTTTCTTCCAGAACTTTTACGCGGGTGGTCGCGGCAGCGTGCGAGGATTTGAACGAAATTCACTGGGTCCACGCAGCACGTTCTATCAAGAATATCAGGTGGCAGGCGAGGCTGGCGGAAAATTTGTCAAAGACGAAAACGGCACTATTGTTCTTGACGCAACCGGCTTCCCTGTAATTGACGTCACTAGTCCGGTTGCGTATTTGCTCGAGCAGGCGTTGGGTGACGATAACCAACCATTGACCGATGCCTCGGGCCAGCCTGTGTACAAACCCACGCTTGCTCGTCAAAACTTCAGATCAGATATACCAGACCCATTTGGCGGCAATATTCAGACCACTGGCACTGTGGAGCTGCTGTTTCCGCTGCCCTTCATTGAAGATCGCAGCCGGGTTCGCTCGTCATTATTTATGGATGTAGGAAACGTGTTTTCGAGTTACTGCTTGACCGAGCAGAACGAAAGTAACAATTGCAGCGGCTTCGAGTTTGGTGAAATGCGTTACTCTGCCGGACTTTCTGTGAGCTGGCAGTCGGGTGCTTTTGGTATCATGTCCTTCAGCCTTGCTAAACCGTTTAATGCCAGTAACATAGACGAAAGCGAAGTATTCCAGTTCGATCTCGGCGGAGCGTTCTGAAGTCCGCCTTATTCAAAAACCTGTTTTATTACCTAATTTGTAGTGGGAGAATTTTTGTGAAAACAACGACAAATATCTTGATGAATACACACGCCAAAGGATTGCAGCTCATACTCGCCCTCGTACTGGGAGTAGCGACTTTCGTAGCTCCAGTTCAAGCACAAGATGCAGCTGCGCCGAAAGTTGCTGTACTCAACATGGGAGAGGCTTTGTTCAATTCCGATCTTGCGAAGAAAGTTGAAGAAGAGATGAAAACAGAAACTGCCGAAGATGAGCAGAAAATACGTGCTCTGGCAGAAGAAGCGACCGCCTTGCAGGAAAAACTGCAGAAAGATGCGGCTGTGATGAGTGAAGATGAGCAGCGCAAATCGAATGAAAAACTGCAGGAAATTGGCGTTCAATATAAATACCTGATCGAAAAAGTTCAGGCTTTGTACGAGCAACGTCGCCAGCAATTCCAGGAAACCTATTCTCCGAATCTGATTCAGGCAATTACTGCAATTGTTGAAGAAGAGAAATTCGATCTGGTTTATCGTTCTGAAGCTCTGTTATTTTTCCAGCCCGCCTATGACATTACCGCGCGTGTGACCGAAAGGCTTAATTCCCAGAATCAATAAAAGCCACCAGCGTGTGACAACCGCATTAACCTACTCTCTGCTCGAACTGGCACAGCTGCTTGAGCTCGAGCTGGTAGGTAATCCCTCTACAGTTGTTACGGGAATCGCTACTCTTGAGAAAGCGGTTCCCGGCCAGCTTAGTTTTTTTCACAACCCTCTCTATCATTCCCAACTGCTGGCCACGCAAGCAAGTGCGGTTATTTTGAGCAGGGAATATGTTCCAGCGTGTCCGACCGCTTCGTTGGTCGCTGCCAATCCTTATCTCGCTTATGCGAAGGCAAGTTCGTTATTCAGCGTGACGCAAACCGGGTTGGGCGTGAATCATCCAAGTGCTGTGGTGGACTCTACTGCGCAGGTTGCTCAAAGTGCGGTTCTCGAGGCAAACGTTATTGTCGGCAAGAACACCGTTATTGGCGAAAGAGTCAGGATAGGAGCCAACTCTGTGATCGGCTCTGATTGTTACGTTGGCGAGGATACACAACTATACCCTAACGTCACTTTGTACGATGGTGTGAAGGTCGGTAAACGTGGCATCGTACATTCTGCAGCGGTCATTGGCAGTGATGGGTTTGGTTTTGCTTTCGATGGTTCCCGTTATCACAAAATTGCGCAATTGGGTGGAGTGGTTCTTGGCGATGATGTGGAAGTTGGAGCCGGGACGAGTATCGATCGCGGCGCACTTGAGGATACGGTAGTAGAAGACGGCGTAAAAATAGATAACCAGGTTCAGATCGCACACAACGTGCGGATAGGAGCCAATACCGTAGTGTGTGGATGCAGCGCAATTGCCGGTAGCTCTGTCGTCGGAAAAAACTGTATCATTGCGGGCGGGGTAGGCGTAATCAATCATGTCACCATTTGTGATGGCGTTACGGTGACAGCCATGTCTCTGGTAAACCAGTCCATCACCAAGCCTGGTGTTTACTCCTCTGGTACCGGCCTGTCTGACAGTGCTTCCTGGAAAAAAAATATCGTCAGGTTCCGTCAACTGGACGAGCTCTGGAAACGACTCCTCAGGCTCGAAAAGTCCAAATAACGTCCAAATAACGTCGAATTAGAGTTACTTGCTTACTTATTCTCAACTAACAACCGCGCAGAACAACAACAGGCCAGTTATATGATGCACATAGCCGATATCAAATCCTATCTACCGCAACGTTACCCATTCCTCATGGTCGATAGGGTACTTGAGATCGAACTGGGCAAACGCATCAAGGCTTATAAAAACGTCACCGCTAACGAAGAATTTTTTGAAGGTCATTTCCCCGGCAAACCCATCATGCCAGGCGTGTTAATCATCGAGGCGCTCGCACAGGCAGCTGGCGTACTGGGTTTTAAAAGCCAGGAAAAATTGCCGCGCGATGGTTATATTTATTATTTCGTTGGCGCAGATAATGTTCGCCTCAAACGCCCGGTGGTTCCTGGTGATCGGCTCGTGCTTGAAGCCGAATTGGTCACAGTGCGAAGCGGAATTTACAAATTCGAATGCAAAGCCACAGTGGATGGTGAGTTAGCCTGCATCGCAACAATTCTGTGTGCTGAACGCAAGGAACAGGTTTAGTACTCGCCTGGACCACGCAATGATCAGCAATCTAGCCATTATTCATCCCAGTGCAAAAATCGGCGCCAACGTCGAGGTCGGCCCGTGGACAAGTGTTGGTGCGGATGTGGAGATTGGCGATGATTGTGTCATCGCACCACATGTAATCCTCAAAGGTCCTCTTAGCCTTGGTAAAAGAAACCGGATTTTTCAGTTTGCCTCTGTCGGTGAAGATCCTTCCGATAAAAAATTTCACGGTGAAGCATCATCCCTGGTTATAGGAGATGACAATATCATTCGAGAAGGAGCAACCCTGCATCGCGGCACTGAAGTCGGGGGCGGGGTAACGCGCATTGGCTCCAATAATTTGTTCATGCCCTACACTCACGTCGCACATGACTGCGTCGTTGGTGACAACACGGTTTTTTCGAACAACGCATCGATAAGCGGCCACGTGATAGTAGAGGACTGGGCGATCCTTGGTGGCTTTGCGGGCGTCTATCAATTTTTACGTATTGGTGCACATAGTTTCGTTGGCGCGCAGACTCACGTGAATATGGATGTGCCGGCATTTGTACTCGTAAACGGCAACCCACCAAAACCCAAAGGCATCAATATCACGGGGCTTGAACGCCGAGGTTTCAGCAAGGAAGCAATTCTGGCGTTACGCAAAGCTTTTGTTATTTTGTATCGTAAAGGTCTTCTGCTTGATGAAGCCGTCGACGAGATGCAATTACTCGTGGAATCTGCGCCCGAAGTTGCAACCCTGATAACCTCCGTAAAATCCTCTCAAAAAGGTATTCTGCGCTAATCATGAATGGTCGTTTGCGAATCGGTATCCTCGCTGGCGAAAGCTCCGGGGATATCCTCGGCGCAGGACTCATGCTCGCATTACGAAAGCTGCGGCCCGATGTCGAGTTCGAGGGAATCGGCGGTCCGTTGATGCAGGCTCAAGGCCTGCAGTCCCGCCATCCAATGGAACGTTTGTCAGTGATGGGACTGGTCGAACCACTGAAAAGACTGCCCGAACTGTTAGGCATCCGCAAAGATATAATCGAGCATTTCTCGCAACATCCCCCCGCAGTTTTCATTGGCATCGACTCGCCGGATTTTACGTTGACCATCGAGCGCCGTTTGCGTGAGAAGGGAGTTCGTACAGTTCACTACGTCAGCCCCTCAGTGTGGGCATGGCGCCAAAAACGTATTGCGAAGATCGCCAAAGCAGTGGATTTGTTATTAACACTGTTTCCGTTCGAGGCCGCTTTCTACCAGCAACACAACGTACCTGTTTGTTTTGTCGGTCATCCGCTCGCAGACGTGATCGCGCTTGAACCCAAAATGCTCAATGCGAGATTGCAGCTCGGACTTGATCCAGATAAAAAAACTCTGGGTCTGTTGCCAGGAAGCAGGCAGGGCGAAGTAGCACGCATGGGTCCGGTTTTCCTGGCTACTGCAGCCTTGCTCGCGAAAGAGCTGCCCGATCTGCATTTTCTTGTCCCTTGCGCTAACGCTGCACGCAAACAACAATTACAAGCCATGCTTGGACCAGAACATACAACAGTGCATTTACTGGATGGCCAGTCGAGACTAGCAATGGAGGCCGCCGATGCTGTGATACTCGCGTCCGGAACTGTAACGCTTGAGGCAATGCTGCTTAAAAAACCCATGCTCGTGTGTTACAAAATGGCGGCACTGTCCTACGCGATTATTTCTCGCATGCTCAAAGTACCCTATTTTTCACTACCCAATTTACTTGCAGGCAAGCCGCTGGTGGAAGAACTCGTACAGCAACAAGTAAATCCACCTGCTCTCGCAGCCAAGGCAAAAATCCTGTTGCAACAAGACTCAGCACACGACGCTCTGCAGCGCGAATACATGCAGATTCATCTTGGCTTACGCCAGGATGCAAACGCTAAAGCAGCAAGAGCAGTGATGACTCTCTTATGAATATGCGAAGGCTGCAATTTTGCCTTACAGGCAACCTATCGCAATTCATCGCCGGCGTGGATGAAGTTGGTCGTGGCCCACTGGCCGGTGACGTCGTCGCAGCAGTCGTCATTCTTGATCAGGCTCATGGCATCAAAGGCCTCGCGGATTCAAAACAGCTGACGCCCGAAAGACGCGAAGAGTTGTATGAAGAAATAAAAAGCCGCGCCATCGCTTTTGCGGTCGCGAGAGCCTCCGTTGCAGAAATCGATCAAATCAACATTCTGCAAGCCAGCTTCCTGGCAATGCGGCGCGCTGTCGAAGCACTGCAACGCAAACCCGATTTTATCTATGTTGATGGCAATCGTTGTCCGCGTTGGTCGTACACATCTGAAGCTGTGGTTAAGGGTGACAGCAAGATAGCATCAATAGCAGCAGCATCAATTCTGGCCAAAGTTACACGTGACAGAGAAATGCAGGATCTCGACAAAACTTATCCAGGCTACGGTCTTGCTCAACACAAGGGTTATCCAACCGCATTTCATCTCCAGGCCCTGCAAGAACTGGGGCCATGTGCGATCCATCGTCGCACGTTCCGTCCTGTTGCAGAACTACTGCAGAACCCGCTTGTTCGGCTGTCAAAACCGGTCTGATGCCGCTACACTTCCAACTGATTTTTCTGCGTTAAATTCCCTTTCCCATGACGACTTCGCCAGGTTTTGTACATCTGCATCTACACTCCGAATATTCGGTGGTGGACAGCCTGATACGTATCGAAACGCTTACTGAAAAAGTCGCTGAATTACGCATGCCGGCAGTCGCGATCACCGACCTCGTCAACTTTTACGCGCTGATAAAATTTTATACTGCAGCAGTCAGCATGGGCATCAAACCAATTTGCGGTTGCGATGTGCTGATTGTCGAGGATGATAGTCCCGAGCAATTGTCGTCACTCGTATTACTCGTCAAAGACCAGCTGGGTTATCGCAATCTTATCGAGCTGATTTCAAGAGCGCACCAGCAAGGCCAATACCGTGGCAACGTCACCATCAAACGCAGTTGGTTAGCAGGCAAGACGCAGGGCTTGATCGCATTGTCTGGAGCAGGTCGCGGTGATGTCGGAAAGGCGTTGCTCGCAAATGATTACGTTCTGGCGGCGCAGCATCTCGCGTATTGGCAGAAGTTGTTTCCCGATGCGTTCTATCTTGAATTACAACGCACTGGCCGGGCAGGGGACGCCGAACATGTAAAACGTGCTGTTGCACTTGCGCTGGAAACGGGATGTCCTGTCGTTGCAACGAACGACGTGCGTTTTCTGCAGCAAGATGAATTCGGCGCGCACGAGGCGCGCGTTTGCATCAACGACAGACGTACGCTTGATGATCCGCGCAGGCCCAGGCTTTATTCCGATCAGCAATATCTGCGATCGACGGAAGAAATGCAGGAATTATTCAGCGATTTACCCGAGGCTTTACAAAACTCCGTGCTGATCGCCATGCGCTGCAATCTGGAGTTACAACTCGGCAAACCATTTCTTCCTAACTATCCCATTCCCGCGGGACTCACGATCGACCAGTTCTTCCGCAAGGAAAGTGAACATGGTCTCGAAGAACGACTCGCGAAGCTCTACGACACCCAGCGAGCCGATTTTCCGGAAGTTCAGCAACGGTACCAGGAACGTCTGGATTTCGAATTGAACATCATCAACCAGATGGGTTTTCCTGGTTACTTTCTTATCGTGATGGAGTTTATCCAATGGGCTAAGGATAACGATATTCCGGTCGGACCAGGACGAGGCTCAGGCGCTGGTTCACTCGTTGCGTATGTATTAAAGATTACCGACCTCGATCCATTGCAGTACGATTTGCTGTTCGAACGTTTTCTCAATCCCGAGCGTGTTTCGATGCCGGATTTCGACGTCGATTTCTGCATGGATGGCCGCGACCGAGTGATCGAACACGTGGCGGATCTTTATGGCCACGATGCTGTTTCGCAAATCATCACCTTCGGTACCATGGCCGCGAAAGCTGTAATACGCGACGTCGGCCGCGTGCAGGGCAAGTCCTATTCGCTGGCAGATAAACTGTCGAAGCTCGTCCCGTTTGAACCTGGTATGACGCTCGAAAAAGCCAGGCAGATCGAACCTCAGCTAAATGAATTCCTGGCGATCAATGAAGAAGCCCAGGAAATTATGGAGATGGCCGAGTTGCTCGAGGGTCTCGTACGCAACGTCGGCAAACATGCAGGGGGGGTGGTCATCGCTCCCACACGCCTGACGGATTTCACACCACTCTATTGCGACGAAAGCGGCGGCAACCTGGTCACCCAATTCGACAAGAACGACGTCGAAAGTGCAGGGCTCGTAAAATTCGACTTTCTCGGCTTACGCACCCTGACGATCATCGATTGGGCGATCAAGATGATCAACCTCGCTGAATCATCTGCGATAGACATCACGTTGATTCCGCTCGACGACGCCAAGGTCTACAGCATGTTGGAGAAAGGCGAAACTACCGCTATTTTCCAGCTCGAGTCGCGTGGCATGAAAGACCTCATCAAGCGACTCAAGCCCAGCAATTTTGAAGACATCATCGCACTTGTGGCGCTGTTTCGGCCTGGACCGCTCGGTTCTGGAATGGTGGATGACTTTATTGACCGCAAACATGGCCGTAAGCAGGTTAACTATCCCCATCCCGATCTCCAACCCGTATTACAAAATACCTATGGCGTAATTTTGTACCAAGAGCAGGTGATGCAAATCGCTCAGGTGCTTGCGTCGTATACGCTCGGTGGCGCGGACATGCTGCGCCGAGCCATGGGCAAGAAAAAAGCCGAAGAAATGCAGAAACAGCGCTCCATATTCCAGGCAGGCGCAGCGGCAATAAATATCGATGCGGTTACCGCCAGTGGTATTTTCGACTTGATGGAAAAATTTGCCGACTATGGTTTCAATAAATCACATTCGGCAGCTTACGCACTGGTGTCGTACCAGACCGCATGGCTGAAATGTTATTACCCTGCCTATTTCATGGCAGCCGTGTTATCCGCCGATATGCACAACACCGACAAGATTGTAATCATGGTTGAAGAGTGCAGGCGCATGGGCCTCGACGTGTTGCCACCCGACGTCAACATCGGCCATTTCTCTTTTACAGTAAATACTGAAGGCAAGATCATTTATGGTCTTGGCGCGATCAAGGGTTTAGGTGAAGGCCCGGTCACGAATATCGTGAAAGTCCGTGAAGAAAGTGGTGCGTTTAAACACCTGTTCGATTTTTGCAAACGGGTCGACCTGGGTAGCGTCAACAAGCGTGCTCTCGAAGCACTGATCCGTTCCGGCGCTTTTGATAATTTTGGTGCAGACCGAGCAGTGCTGCTGGCAAGCATGAGCGAAGCGGTCAAAACCGCCGAACAAAACAGTCGTTCGTTCGCGAGTGGTGTACACGATCTGTTCGGTGAAATCGTCCCTTCGCCAGAATCGGAAGATGTGTACGCCAACTTCCGAACAATCCGACCCTTCAGTGAACAGAGGCGACTACAGGAAGAAAAAGAAACGCTTGGCTTGTATTTATCCGGCCATCCTATCGCGGAATTTTTGCCGGAATTGGCACTGATCACACGAAACAGAATAAACAATCTCAAAGCTGAAAAAAGCGTGCAACTTGTGGGTGGCCTGATTCACGATATCCGTACCATCAAAAGCAAGCGCGGCGACACAATTGCGATACTGACACTCGATGACCGCAGTGCCCGGATCGAGGCAAGCCTTTTCGGCGAGTTGTACCAGCAGAACAGGGAATTATTGCGCGCTGATTCGATAGTTGTCGTGGAGGGAATCGTAGGAGTCGATGAATATAACGGCAATGGCCAGCTGCAGATAAAAGTCAAGCAGATCAAAAGCCTGCAGGCCGCACGTTGTCACTATGCACGTAGCATTAGCCTTTCCTTGCATCAAAAACATTTGCCTGTAGAATCTCTCGCCACTTTGGCGGCGCTGTTAGCGGGCAATCGTCAACGCGCTCCCACAGCAGTCAGCAGGGACGTTGCTGCAACCGGATCTGGACGTATTGCGATGCCCCAAGCCAGGCAGGCCGCTGTACAGGAAGATGTGCCCTGCAATGTGATTGTCAAATACCAAAGCGCCGATGTGCAAGGAAGCGTGGTCCTGGGCCGGGACTGGCGCATTTATCCCGATGAAGTGATGTTGCAAAAGCTGGGCGAACTATACGGGCCAGCCAACATTGTCCTGAATTATTCATGAAGTAGAAGTTATGAACCCAGATTACCTCGAATTCGAACAACCCATTGCTGAACTTGAAGTCAAGATCAACGAACTGCGTCTGGTCGGCACGGATAACAAGCTCAATATCAGCGAAGAGATTTCCAAGCTGCAGGACAAGAGCCACAAGCTGACGGAAAAAGTTTTCTCGTCGCTCACGCCCTGGCAGATTTCACTGTTGGCTCGCCATCCGCAACGACCGTATACCCAGGATTATATCCAGCGCATTTTTACCGATTTTGATGAGCTGCACGGCGATCGTCTTTTTGCGGATGATGCAGCACTGATTGGCGGTGTTGCATACCTTGAACATTTTCCCGTGATGATCATTGGCCATCAAAAAGGACGCACGACCAATGAAAAAGTGAAGCGCAATTTTGGTATGCCCAAGCCTGAAGGATATCGCAAGGCGCGCCGTTTGATGTTGCTTGCTGAACGTTACAAGATGCCGGTGCTGACCTTTATCGATACGCCCGGCGCGTATCCCGGTGTGGATTCCGAGGCCAGAGGAATCAACGAGTCAATCGCTGAAAACCTGGCCATCATGTCGCGCTTGCGCACGCCGATCATTGCGACTGTTACGGGTGAGGGCAACTCAGGAGGCGCGATTGCTATCGGTGTTTGTGATCACCTGAACATGCTGCAGTATTCAACCTATTTTGTTATTTCACCCGAAGGTTGCGCCACGATTCTGTGGAAGTCCGCCGATCACAAAGCTTCCGCGGCCGAAGCAATGGGCGTGACATCTGCACGCCTTGAAGAGCTGGGTATTGTCGATCAAACCATCAAGGAACCACTGGGTGGCGCTCATCGCAATGTCGAGGAAATGGCCTCCAGACTGAAACAAAACCTGCTGGAGCAGGTTGAACGTTTTCGGGTTATGCCAATGGATGATCTACTCGAACGTCGCTACAGCCGCCTGATGAGTCATGGTGCCCGCCCACTCTGATTCGGCCCGCGCTGCGGGATTAAATCCAGCTGCACTACTCAAAGCATGCCCGCGCCTGACTGAAGCCAGAAGGCTGGTTGTTGGTTTCAGCGGCGGGCTTGATTCGACTGTTCTGTTACATTTGATTTCTGAATTGCACAAACAGAAACATCTTCCTGCACCAGTTACTGTCGTCCACGTTAATCATGGCTTGCAGCGAGCTGCAACCGAGTGGCAAGACTATTGTGCAGAGGTTTGCGCGCAGTTGGATCTGCCGATTTTGATTAGAAACGTCACAGTAGATTTGTCTAACAACGCAAGTCCTGAAGAAGCAGCGCGTTCCGCGCGTTACGCAGCGTTTGAAAACATCCTTGAAGACGGCGACCAATTATTGCTGGCTCATCATCAGGATGACCAACTGGAAACCGTTTTATTCAGACTCATTCGCGGCAGTGGCGCCAAAGGACTGGCAGGAATTCCTGTAACACGTCCGTGCGGGCACGGCGTTATTCTCAGGCCTCTGCTTGGTTTCAGGCGTTCGCAGTTGCGGCACTATGCTCTGCAAAATCAGCTGGCCTGGATAAACGATGGCAGCAACCTGGATGAGCGATACGACCGGAATTTTCTGCGCTCGGCAGTAATTCCACAGCTGGTCGAACGTTTCCCAGGCATAACAAACAATGTGATGAAGTCAGCGTTGCTTTGTCAGGAAAGTGATGAATTAGCAAACGAACTCGCAGCGCTCGATCTGGCGACCTGCGTCGGCACCTTTCGCAATCGTTTGCACATTCCATCGTTGCAGCAAATGTCAGAACCTCGGCAGCGCAATTTATTGCGCCACTGGATTGCTGGCCTGCAAGCCGAGATGGAATGTGCAGCGCCAGGACATATGGAGCTGCACAGAATCGTCAATGAAGTGTTGCCAGCAGCGCCTGACGGAGAACCATCAGTGTTCTGGGGACGCGATGAACAACGTATCGGAATTCGTCGCCACAGGGATCAGCTTTATTTACTGAAACCAATGCCTGCAGTCCCCGAAGAATTTGTCTGGAATACCGCAGCTCCGTTGGAATTACCTTTTCCGCTTGGAACCTTGCAGCTCATTTTAAAAAATGATTTGACTGCCACTCCCGATGCATTACGAACCTTGCGTGTGTGCTTCCGAAAGGGGGGTGAACAAGTCAGACAAGAGAACCGTCCGACAAGATCGTTGAAAAAAATTCTACAGGAATCTGCGATACCTTCATGGCTTCGGGAAAGTGTTCCGTTGTTGTATACTGGCGATGAACTGCTCGCAGTTGCAGATCTGATTATTTGCAGGACCTCAAGTTCATCTCCAAATATCACTGAAATCAACTTCCAGATCGACTGGGTGCGCCCAGAATTGCATTGTGGATACTAGGGGCATCTGTTAATCTGATCGCCCATCAAATACCTTCTAAATTCTGATGGGCTGTTAATGACGCATTACATTTTTATTACCGGCGGTGTTGTTTCTTCTCTCGGTAAGGGAATTACTTCAGCCTCCCTTGCAGCAATCCTCGAAGCACGTGGTCTCAAAGTGACCATGCTCAAGCTAGACCCTTATATCAACGTCGATCCGGGCACCATGAGCCCTTTCCAACACGGCGAAGTCTACGTTACTGAAGATGGCGCAGAGACCGATCTTGACCTTGGTCACTACGAACGTTTCATCAGTACAACCATGTCCAAGCGCAATAATTTTACTGCCGGCCGTATCTACGACGAAGTAATCAAAAAAGAACGCCGCGGCGATTATCTCGGCGCTACCATCCAGGTTATTCCGCACATTACCGACGAAATCAAGGCACGTGTTATTGAAGGCGCGGGCGATGCAGACGTTGCACTTGTGGAAATCGGTGGCACCGTCGGCGACATTGAATCCCAACCGTTTCTTGAAGCTGTACGTCAGATGAAAGTTGAGCTCGGTAGTTCACGTGCGCTGTTTCTGCATCTGACTCTCGTACCCTATATCTCGACAGCCGGTGAAACCAAAACCAAGCCTACCCAGCACTCAGTTCGTGACCTGCGCTCGATCGGTATTCAGCCCGATATTCTCGTATGCCGTTCCGATCACGAAATTCCCGAATCAGCACTGCGCAAAATTGCGCTCTTCACCAACGTGGAGTTACCCGCAGTTGTGTCACTACAAGACACCGCAACAATCTACTCAGCACCGTTATTGCTGCACGCGACAGGCCTTGATGAAATCATCGTCAAAAAATTTGGCCTCGTGTGCCCACCCGCAGATCTCAGTGAATGGGAACACGTCGTCGACGCCGTGCTAAATCCCGATCAAGATGTCACCATTGCGATGGTCGGCAAATACATGGAATTGCTGGACGCTTACAAATCGCTAATCGAAGCCATCAAACATGCGGGCATTCAAACGCGCACCAGAGTGCGTATTCGTTATATAGATTCATCAACACTCGATGCAGAAGGACTTGCTTCGCTCGAAGGCGTTGATGCGATTGTGGTACCCGGAGGTTTTGGCGAACGCGGCATCAACGGCATGATACAAACCGTCAATTACGCACGTACGCACAACATTCCGTATCTGGGTATTTGCCTGGGCTTGCAGATTGCAGTCATTGAATACGCGCGCAATGTATTGGGACTTGCCACAGCGCACACGACTGAAATTGACAAACAGACGCCCGACCCGGTTATTGCACTTATTACTGAGTGGAAAAATGCGAAAGGCACAACCGAAACACGCGACGAAAATTCCGACCTCGGCGGCACGATGCGCCTCGGGGGCCAAGAGTGCCGCCTGCTGGACAACTCGCTGGCAAGAGATTGTTATCAGAAAGAAGTGATCGTTGAACGTCATCGCCATCGTTACGAAGTGAATAACAATTACGTGGCCAAACTTGAAGCCGCTGGCCTGCGATTTACGGGTAAATCCATGGATGGCAATCTGATGGAAGTGCTGGAACTGCCTTCTCATCCGTGGTTTCTGGCTTGCCAGTTCCATCCCGAATTCACGTCAACACCGAGAACCGGACATCCTCTGTTCACCGGTTTTATAAAAGCTGCCATCCGGCAAAGCAAGTCTGTTGCGAAGTAGACCGGACGATACTTCATTATGGCTAACGCACAAAAAGTACTTCAGCTTGGCAGCATACAAATTGCCAACAATCTGCCTCTCGTGATCGTGGGCGGCATGAATGTACTGGAATCAGAAGAACTCGCATTACAGGTCGCTGCCGAATTTTCTCGCTGCTGCAAAAAGCTAGGCTTAAGCTACATATTCAAGGCGTCCTTTGATAAAGCAAATCGCTCATCGATAAATTCTTTCCGCGGCCCTGGTCTTGAAAAAGGATTGCAGATACTCGCGCGTATCAAGTCAGAATTTGGAGTTCCTGTACTGACCGACATACACGAGCCCGCGCAAGCCGAACCCGCAGCTGAAGTTGTGGACATCTTGCAACTACCTGCATTCCTTTCGCGCCAGACAGATCTGGTCCAGGCACTTGCCAAAACCGGCGCCATGATTAATATCAAGAAGGCGCAGTTTCTCGCACCGCATGAGATGGGACACATTCTGCGCAAATTTGAAGAAGCCGGGAACTCCAGGCTTATGCTGTGTGAAAGAGGCTCCAGCTTTGGCTACAACAATCTTGTGGTTGATATGCTGGGTTTTCCGATCATGAAACAATTTGGTTATCCGGTGTTGTTTGATGTCACGCATGCGTTACAAATGCCGGGCGCAAGATCGGATAGCGCGGGTGGGCGCAGGCAGGATGTGGTGAATCTCGCGCGCGCTGGGGTGTCGCAGAACATCGCAGGCCTGTTCGTTGAAGCGCATCCTAATCCAGATGCCGCGAAGTGTGATGGCCCATGTGCTTTGCCGTTGCATAAACTCGAACCGTTTCTCTCGCAACTGCAAAGTCTGGATCGTTTGGTAAAAGAAATGCCTGCACTTATTATTGATTAAATAATGTTAATTTTTGCCTAAAAAAGCATCTCAAATCACATAGCAATGGTTACAGTACGCATGGGATTAAGCCCAGCAAGGTAAAGGTATGACTAAGATCGCAAAGGTTGTAGCAAGAGAAGTCCTGGATTCGCGTGGCAATCCAACTGTGCAAGCTGACGTGACGCTTGCCAATGGCATGAAAGGTACCGCTAGTGCTCCGTCCGGCGCATCAACTGGCTCACGAGAAGCACTTGAGTTACGTGACAAAGACGCGTCACGTTATGGCGGCAAAGGCGTTTTAAAAGCCGTCAATGCAGTCAACACCGACATCAGCAAGGCGTTGCTTGGTAAAGACGCTACTGCGCAACTGGAAATCGATCAGTGCATGATCGATCTGGATGGCACTGAGAATAAAGCCAAATTCGGCGCTAACGCGATTCTTGCTGTATCCCTCGCAACCGCCAAGGCAGCTGCGCTTGCGACAGGAAAACCGTTGTATGCATATATTGCAGAGCTCAACGGCACCGCCAATAACTTTTCCATGCCCGTACCGATGATGAACATCATCAATGGTGGAGAGCATGCAGATAACAACGTCGACATCCAGGAGTTCATGATTCAGCCAGTTGGCGCGCCGAACTTTCGCGAGGCGTTGCGTTACGGTGCAGAAATTTTTCATGCCCTGAAATCCGTGCTGAGCAAAAAAGGCCTGAGTACCTCCGTTGGTGACGAAGGTGGCTTTGCACCTAATCTACCGTCCAACGCTGCGGCGTTAGATGCAATTCTCGAAGCCATCAGCAAAGTGGGTTTCACGGCAGGCAAGGAAATTTGCCTTGCTCTTGATTGTGCCGCGTCTGAGTTTTATCACGATGGCAAATATGTCTTGGCAGGAGAGGGCAAGAGCTTCACAAGTGACCAGTTTGCAACTTACCTCGAAGGCCTCTGCTCGCAATATCCGATTCTGTCGATTGAAGATGGTATGCACGAAAGTGATTGGGACGGCTGGGCGATACTTACCCAAAAACTCGGTAAAAAAATCCAGCTGGTCGGCGATGATTTGTTCGTTACAAATACCCGCATTCTCGAGCGCGGCATTAAAACCGGAATTGCCAATTCCATTCTGGTCAAATTCAATCAAATTGGTAGCCTGAGTGAAACGCTCGCAGCAATTCGTATGGCACATGCTGCGGATTACACGGCGGTAATTTCGCATCGTTCAGGCGAGACTGAAGACACTACTATCGCTGATCTGGCAGTCGCCACCGCAGCTGGACAGATTAAAACAGGTTCACTTTGCAGGTCAGATCGCGTTGCCAAATACAACCGACTGTTGGTAATCGAAGAAGAGTTGCAGACCAACGCTCCTTACCGCGGCAGAAAAGAATTTTCGCGCTGAGTACAACCGATTGTTAAATCGTTACCAGGGTGCCGACTTGAAAGACATCATAAAAAAAATCAATCCGAAAACCTCGTTAAAACTGGTATTGATATTTTTTGGCCTGGTACTTTTCTGGTTGCAAATACGCTTGTGGACTGGTGCAGGCAGCCTTGCGGAAATTGATCGACTGGAGTCAGAGATTGAAACGCAGATTCTCAGCAATGCCGAATTGGAGAATCGCAATCAATCTCTGTTGCAGGATGTGAGTGATCTCAAAAATGGTCTCGACGCTGTGGAAGAACGCGCACGCAGTGAGCTTGGCATGGTTAAAAAAGGCGAAACTTTTTATCTGATTGTCGATAAAGAATCCGGGCAATAGATTGAGCACCTCAAGCAATGCGGAAACTCCACCACGTTATTTCCTGGTATTGCCTGCTGCAGGCAGCGGCCAGAGAATGCAGTCCTCTCTCCCAAAGCAATATCACACGATAAACGGCGTCACTCTGCTACAACTTACACTCGAACGTGTAGCGGCAAATCCACTTTTCAAACGTGTAGTGGTTGTACTGGCAGAGGACGACTATAAGTGGCCTGAGATAGAAAAACGCCTTCCTCCGATGATAAAAAACAAACTGTTGGTAGTGAACGGTGGTGCTGAGCGTTTTCATTCAGTTGCGAATGCACTTTCAGCACTCAAAGCCGAAGCTGATGGCGATGACTGGATTCTTGTACATGATGTCGTACGCCCCTGCTTGAGATCATCTGATATCACCAAGCTCGTGAATACACTTTCAGCGGAAGCTGCTGGTGGACTGCTGGCAGTGCAGGTGCGAGATACCCTTAAAGAAGGCAACAGCGACTTGAAGGTTACCCGCACGTTGGATCGCAGTGTGTTATGGCTTGCAGCAACGCCGCAAATGTTTCGCTATTCAGTACTGACACAAGCCATGGAATTCACCATCACTAATTCTCTACATATTACCGATGAAGCATCAGCGGTGGAGGCGCTTGGCCTTCCAGTCACTTTAGTACCGGGACGGTCGGACAATATCAAGGTGACTTTTCCAGACGACTTGCAGCTTGTGGCGGCTATCCTGCAAGCGGAAAAAATGTCCATCACAGCGTCACCTGTGGACTATTGATATGCAAATACGAATTGGCAATGGCTACGACGTTCATCGCTTTACAGACGAAGAAACCAGTACTGCGTTCATCACGATTGGTGGTGTACAAATTGCTCACACGAGAACCTTGCTTGCTCATTCTGATGGCGACGTATTAGTGCATGCATTATGTGATGCGTTGCTCGGCGCATTAGCTCTTGGCGATATTGGCCAGCATTTCCCCGATACAAATGCCCAGTACAAAAACTGCAACAGCATGGACCTGCTGAAAAATGTCATGACATTAGTAACAAACGCGGGCTGGCATCTCGCGAATGCCGACATGACACTTGTTGCGCAGGCGCCGCGCTTTTCACCTCACACCAGCCAGATGCGTGCAACGCTGGCCAATACATTGGAGGCAAGTCCTGAGCAGGTCAGCGTTAAAGCCACAACAACGGAAGGACTGGGTTTTACCGGACGAAAAGAAGGCATTGCGTGTTACGCAGTGGTATTGCTCCAGAAAAATCCAGCTGAATCCCGCTAGCCATGGAACTTAAGGACAGCTGGCATAAACTGAGTCATGCGTGGGGAGGCCCACTGTTACGAGGTCGCTTCAAATCAACTCCAGAAGATTTTCGAGTGGAAGAAAATCTGGGATTTGTGCCAGACGGAGCAGGCGAACATTTGTGGTTGTTCATCGAGAAAACTGGCCTGTCTACATTTGAATCCCAGAGCATATTGGCAAGGCATTTTAATGTAGCTTTGCGCGATACAGCCTTTTCAGGAATGAAAGATCGTCAGGGCATAACCAGGCAATGGTTCAGTTTGCATTTGAAAAATTTTACCGATGAAAAGGTTACGCAGTTTCAGCATCCGCAACTGAAGATCCTTCAGTCTGCCGCCAATAGCAGAAAGTTGCGCAGGGGCAGTCATAGAAGTAATAAATTTTGCATCGTATTGCGTGACGTGTCGGGGGAAAAAGGAGAGAGCTTGCAACTCCTCGACAAAATTAATTCAGGTGGTGTGCCTAATTATTTTGGCTCCCAGCGATTCGGCAATGCTGATGATAATGCCAACAAAGCCATGCACTGGTTTCAGGGAAAAGTTAAAATAGCTGATCGTAATGAAAAAAGTTTGCTGCTGTCAGCGGCCAGAAGTTTTTTGTTCAACGTGTTGCTTGATGAGCGAGTGAAAGCCGCATCGTGGAACACGAGCATCGACGGGGATGTAATGGCGCTGGCTGGATCAGGGAGCGTTTTCGCAAGCGGCAGGGCGACGCCAGAAGAATTAGGGAAACGCCTGGAAGAATTTGATATTCATCCCACTGGTCCGTTGTGGGGCAAGGGAGCATTGGCTACCGCTGGTGTTTCGGCGCTACTGGAGCAGACGATTGTTCACAAGTTTCCTGAACTTGCTGCGGGATTGGAAAAATACGGCTTGACCCAGGAACGCCGACCATTACGTCTGCGTGTTAACGAACTTCAGGTTTCCTTCGAGGAGAAGACTTTGCAACTTGAATTCAGCCTTGACCGCGGTACGTACGCCACGTCGGTGCTGCGGGAATTGATCGTCATGGAGAATACATGAGTCTGCTGCTTTCCAACGACGATGGTATTCACGCGCCCGGTTTACAAGCGCTTTTTCAGGCTTTGCAAAATGAACATGATGTAATGGTCATAGCCCCTGACCGGGACAAATCCGGTGTGAGCAACTGCCTTACGCTGGATCGTCCACTGCAAGCCAACCAGATTGGACCTCAACATTTTGCGGTTGATGGAACGCCGACTGACTGCATCCATCTCGGAACAGCCGGGATATTTATTCCTCAGCCAACGCGGGTATTGTCAGGTATCAACCTGGGTGCCAATCTAGGCGATGATGTGCTTTATTCAGGAACAGTGGCCGCCGCAATGGAAGGTCGTTTTTTGCCGCGCACCGCGATGGCCATCTCTCTGGTGGTAACTGACTACGGCATAGTGAACGTCGAACGGTTCCAGACTGCAGCCGCGATAACCAAATGGCTCCTGAGTGTTATTGATTCACTGTCCCTGCCGGTTCGGACTGTTCTGAATGTGAATATTCCCGATCTGCCGGCGGAGCAAATCAAGGGTATACGGCTCACTACGCTGGGACAACGCCTGAAAGGTGAAAATCCGATCAGCACACGCAACCCTCGTGGCAAAACTTTGTATTGGATCGGAAGAGCAGGTGGCCCAGTCGAACGTAATCCCGGCTCGGATTTTCTGGCTGTGGAAGAGGGTTATGTCTCCCTTACCCCCATTCACGCCGACATGCTCAACAAGGAAGCGCTGGCTGCCGCCGCGCCATTGTTCGCAAAACTTACTGCAACATTTGATCCCCGCACGTTCAACGAAGAGGTAGGAAACTGAAGACGCAACAACATCAGGGGATAGGGATGACCTCACAACGAACCAGGGAGAGAATGGTTCAAAGGCTCGGCGATATAGGCATAAGCAATTTGCGAGTCATGGAGGCTATGCTGTCCACTCCTCGCCATCTATTTATCGACGAAGCCCTTTCACATCGTGCCTATGAGGATGTGGCGCTGCCAATTCCATTTAATCAGACGATTTCCCAGCCCTACATTGTCGCCAGAATGACTGAATTATTGATGGACGGTTTACCCGACAATGCCAGAGTACTGGAGATCGGAACCGGCTGTGGGTATCAAACCAGCATATTAGCGAGACTCGTTAAACACGTTTACAGCATCGAACGCATCAGCCCGTTGCTGGAAAAAACCAAGGCAAGACTTCAGTCATTGAATATCCACAACGTGAGTCTCAAGTGTGCAGATGGGAGCTTCGGCTGGTCCCAACATGGACCTTTTGATGGCATTCTCATCACTGCAGCGGCAAAAAAAGTTCCACCGGCACTAATCAAGCAGCTTGCGGAAGGCGGCAAATTGATTCTTCCGGAAGGAGATGCAGCCCAAATGCTGTGTGTGTATCGCAAGAAGGGTGGCGAAATCAGTATGGAAAGTCTTGAAGCCGTGCATTTTGTGCCGCTATTGGGTGGAGTAGAACGCTAGTCTCGACATTCCCGGCGTATTCAAGGTAGCTTTTCCAGCATAATCAATCAGTTCCGATAAATACGCGGGAAATAGTTTTTGACACAGCTCCTCCAGATGACTATCATGCGCGCCCATGTCGTTAGGCCCTTTTCCAGAGACAATAGATACCCTTAAGCTGTTTGCCAGGAATGGCATTCTGGCTGCTGACTTGCCTCTTACCAAACTTGAACGGTTAACGGATAGCCTGAATGATGATTCAGGAGTTGTAGAAGTTAATCTGCTCTTTGGCACAGATGAAGAGAAAAAGCGCTCTCTGACCGGTACTCTGGATACAACGGTTAAAGTACTTTGCCAGCGTTGTTTGCAGGAAATGGAACTTGAATTGCACTGCTCTTTGAATTTAAAAGTGTGCGACGACGAACAAGAATTACATGATTTGCCAGAAACAGAAGATGGCATTGTCATGGAGGAAGACGGGTTGAATATCCTCGACGTGATTGAGGATGAGTTAATTCTAAGCCTACCGCTCGTTCCTGTTCATGCCGATGCAAACTGCAGTTCTTTCCTGAATGCGTTAACTCAGGCAGAAAGCGGAACAAAGGGCAGAGACAAGAATTCAGATGCGGAAGCTAATCTAAGTCCGTTTGCAGTGTTGGCTACGTTAAAAGATAAACCGAAAAAATAGATAGATTGTTTAGATAGCGAATATTAAAAATTTACAGAATCCCAGTGGATTCGTTTTACAGGAGATACTGCAATGGCCGTTCAACAAAACAGAAAAACACGTTCACGACGTGATATGCGTAGGTCGCACGACGCACTGACCGCATCAACAATAAGCACAGATGCGGAGACCGGTGAACGTCATCGTCGTCACCACATGACGCCAGATGGCTTCTATCGTGGTCGCCAGATAGTTCAAGTCAACAAAGACTAGTTCTAACTTGTATCCCTGAACTACAGGGATACCGAACATCAAAAAACAGCTCAATTGAGCTGTTTTTTGCTTTAAGCTCAAAACTACTATCGCAACTGGTTACCATGCAGGCTGACTGCATAACTCCCCCTCATATAATTCTACCGAAACAAGGCAGATCAGTTTTATGACACAACAACTGGGGTTTCTTTTTCCGGGTCAAAATTCTCAGCATGTGGGAATGTTGGCCGAACTCGCTGCTCTGTATCCCATAGTGCTGGATACTTTCGCCGAAGCATCAAACGTACTCGGTTATGATCTCTGGGAACTCGCCCAGAACGGACCTGAAGAAAAACTCTCGCTCACATCGATCACACAGCCCGTAATTCTGACTAGTTCAGTCGCAATCTGGCGCGTATGGCTACAGAAAGGTGGCGCGATGCCAACGTTAATGGCTGGTCATAGCCTTGGTGAATATTCAGCACTGGTGTGTTCTGGAGTCATACAGTTTCCCGATGCGGTGGAACTGGTTAAACGACGCGGTGAGCTCATGCAGGAAGCCGTTCCAGTAGGAGCGGGCGGCATGGCTGCAGTTCTTGGCCTGGAAGATCAGGCTGTCATAAAAGCGTGCGCCGACGCTGCCGAGAGGGGCATTGTTGCTGCGGTAAATTTCAACTCACCTGGCCAGGTAGTGATTTCCGGAGAAAGCGCAGCGGTTGATCGAGCATCCGAACTTTGTAAAGCCGCAGGAGCCAAACGCGTGTTAGCCTTATCAGTAAGCGCGCCGTTTCATTCACCATTAATGAAAGGAGCCGCGGAGCGTTTTGCCGTCGAGTTGAACAAGAAAGAATTCCAAACGCCGTCTATTCCCGTGCTGCAGAATTTCAGCCTTGGCACTACATTTGATGTTGAACAAATTCGCCAAAATCTGATCGATCAAATTTATAACCCAGTCCCATGGGTAGCGACTATCAATCTATTCGCTGAGCGTAAAATTAATACCGTCGTAGAAATTGGACCTGGCAAAGTTCTCACTGGTTTTAACAAACGCATTCAATCTGAGATGAAAGCAATATCAGTGAATGATCCAGTGAGCCTGGATGCAGCGCTGACTGCAACCTCAAACAATCCGGAGCAGATATGAGTATCACAGGGAAAATCGCTGTAGTGACGGGTGCCAGCCGCGGCATTGGCAAAGCGGTTGCACTGGAACTCGGAAAACGTGGCGCGAAAGTTATTGGAACCGCAACAACAGAAGCAGGCGCGCTTCAGATTACTGGCTGGCTGCAAGAAGCCGGCGTCGAAGGAAAAGGTTTTATTCTGGATGTTTCATCTCCCAGCTCTGTCGATGCGTTTTGTACACAATGTCAGGCTGATTTCGGCACAGTAGAAATCCTGGTGAACAATGCAGGTATCACTCGCGACAACCTCATGTTGCGCATGAAAGACGATGAATGGGATGCAGTTATTAATACTAATTTGACGTCAATTTTTCGCATGACCCGGGCGTTGCTGCGCGGCATGACAAAAGCGCGATGGGGCCGAATCATAAGCATCAGTTCAGTAGTTGGTTCCAGCGGCAATCCAGGTCAGGCTAATTACGCCGCAGCCAAAGCAGGACTGGAAGGATTTTCAAGAGCATTGGCGCTTGAGATAGGATCCAGAGGAATCACTGTAAATTGCGTAGCTCCAGGCTTTATTAATACCGACATGACGAAAGATCTTTCTGCTGAACATGCGCAGATTTTATTAGCCAAAATACCTATGGGGCGTTATGGCCAGCCTGAAGAAATTGCTGCAGTTGTAGGTTTTCTGGCCTCTACTGAAGCTGGCTATATAACCGGGGAAACTATTCATGCAAACGGCGGAATGTATATGGCATAATCCGCCTCGTCTGCTCATTTTCGTGAGCAATACGAGCTACCTTTAATCAGGTAATAACCCAACAAAAATAGATAATTAATCCCTTTGGGGTAAAGATTACAAACACTACTAAACTCGGGTACACTTGCCGCCTGTTTTGAAACTGGCTTGGCAAGAACCGGAACTCAAACCCAATTTTTCGTACTATTTGTACCAGGAGCTTAAAAAGATATGAGTAGCATTGAAGAACGCGTCAAGAAAATAGTTGCTGAGCAACTCGGTGTTAAGGAAGAAGAAGTAAAAAACAGCGCGGCCTTCGTTGAAGATCTCGGCGCTGATTCACTTGATACCGTTGAACTTGTAATGGCGTTGGAAGAAGAATTCGAAACTGAAATTCCAGACGAAGAAGCAGAAAAGATTACTACAGTTCAGCTGGCGATTGATTACATCAACAGCCATCAGCAATAGTAACAACTTTAGGCCGCACTAGTTCTAGTCCAAGCTATTTTGGGTTCCGCTGCCAAAGAAGCAAAAACAAAATCATAGTGATTTGTAAGGTCTTATAAAAAGCTACTCCGGGTATCCCTGAGTAGCTTTTTTATTGCATGTATAGGAACATTACTAATTAGCGCAGTTGTGGAGGGTAGTGGCTTGTCCAGAAGAAGAGTGGTTATCACGGGAGTGGGAGCAATAACTCCTTTAGGGAATAACATCGCTCTGACCTGGCAGGGTTTGTGTGAAGGCAGAAGTGGAATTGCTCCAATAGAACACTTCGATGTTTCAGCTTTTACCACGCGCTTCGGCGGCACCATTCGTGATTTTGATGTAACTGAATATATCCCTCTAAAAGAAGCTCGTCGGATCGATAAATTTCTGCATTATGGGATTGTCGCCGGCATTCAGGCCGTTCGCGATGCAGGCTTGCAAGACGCGAATTACGACCCTCTCCGTATCGGTATCGCAGCGGGCTCTGGCATCGGCGGTATCACGTCAATTGAAGATGCACTGCATACGATTGACAGCACCGGCCCGCGCAAGATTTCCCCGTTTTTTGTACCCGGATCAATTATTAACATGATTTCAGGTACGCTCTCCATCATGTTCAATTTTCAAGGGCCAAATCTTGCCATCACTACAGCATGCAGCACAGGAACTCATAACATTGGAATAGCCAGTCGCTTGATCGCTTATGGCGATGCCGACGTGATGATAGTGGGTGGTTCGGAGATGGCGACCTCTCCAGTAGGTTTGGGTGGATTTTGTGCAGCACGCGCGTTGTCTACACGTAATGATGATCCCAAGACTGCCAGCAGACCATGGGATGCCGACAGGGATGGATTTGTGCTAAGCGACGGAGCTGGAATGCTTGTTCTTGAAGAGTACGAAGCTGCCCGTAAACGCGGTGCGCAGATTTATGCCGAAGTAGCCGGCTTTGGCATGAGCGGAGATGCCTTCCACATCACATCCCCTCCAGAAGATGGTAGAGGAGCTGCAGCATGTATGAAACACGCACTGCGTGATGCTGGCATCGATGCGAGCGAAGTCCAGTATATCAATGCACACGGCACTTCAACTCAAGCGGGTGACAAGGCCGAATCTCTCGCCATTCGTAGCGTATTTGGCTCCCACGCCGATAAACTCGCCGTCAGTTCCACCAAATCCATGATAGGTCATTTGCTTGGCGCGTCTGGTGCTGTCGAAGCCATCTTCAGCGTATTAGCCCTGAGAGATCAGATTGCTCCTCCTACTATAAATCTCGACAATCCTGGTGAAGGTTGCGATCTGGACTACGTTCCTCACCACGCCCGCAAGATACCCATGGACGTCGTGATCAGTAATTCCTTTGGTTTTGGCGGCACGAATGGATCTCTGGTTTTTCGCCGCATCTAAACGCCCGTCTTAATGGAGGTTGCTGATCCATGTTGATCAATGGTGAGCCAGCCACCTCCGTTTCCATCTCTGATAGGGGTTTGGCTTACGGAGATGGTGTTTTCGAAACCTTCCGAATTGTTTCTGGCAGACTGCTTTTCGAAGATCTGCATTTGCAACGCCTCAGCGTCGGCTGCATGCGTCTTGGAATCAAGCTAAAGCTTGATCAGATCAAGGCTGAGCTAGCAAAAGCGCTGGAGCAATGCACTCACCAAACCGAAATCCTGAAACTCATTGTTACTCGTGGCGGCGGCGGTCGTGGTTACCGTTCCGATGCAGAGAATATTTCGACCCGCATCATCACGCTGCACACGCTGCCTGCAAACGTTCAAATTCACGCAGAACAGGGAATCAAAACGTTTGTATGTAATCAAAGATTAAGTGCGCAACCATCTCTTGCGGGCATCAAACACCTTAATCGGCTCGAGCAGGTTTTGGCATCCCGAGAATGGCCGGATGAGTCTTATCAAGAAGGCATCATGCTTGATCTCGATGGCAATGTAGTGGAAGGTACTCGCAGCAATATTTTTATCGCCAGCCAGGGACGCCTGATGACAGATGGCCTGGCAACATGTGGTATCGCTGGTGTAATGCGTAACATATTGCTGCAGCATTTTGCCGGCAACGTGGAAGTGGCAAAATTCGATTTGCAGAAGCTGTTCGAAGCCGATGAAGTATTTTTTTGTAATAGTATTTTTGGTGTTTGGCCATTACGGCATTTGGTAGCCGACGGTTTCGAACGGCATTATGAACATGGCCCGATCGCTGTGACAGCACAGTCTATTTTTAACAAGGAACTATCGCGTGAATAAGTCACGATCATACTTATTGTCCGGCATCGGTTTTTTAGCCGTGATGCTGATCGCGCGATTGATGTTGTTCTATGAACACGTTCATCAACCTCTGCGTATCGTTGAGCCATACATTCTCGAAGTAAGTAGTGGCGACACGTTTCGCGATATCGTCATTCAACTTGGTGATGAGAAGATCCTGCGCTCTGGAATTGATTTACGAATTTACGCGCGCGTGAAAGGCCTCGGCAATCAAATCAGAGCAGGTGAATACGAACTTTCTCCGGGCATCACTCCACTTGGTTTGTTAGACACCTTGGTCAACGGCAAAGTCCGTTATCACACTTTACGCCTTGGGGAAGGCTGGACCCTGGAGCAAGCCATCGATGCAATCCAGCAACATCCTGCTGTCATCAAGACGTTAAACTCTAAAGACCACCAATCCATACAAGCTGCTTTTAATATCGAGTTTTATCCAGAAGGTTTCTTTTTCCCGGATACGTACAGTTTTATACGCGGCACAACAGACCTCCAGATTCTGCAACAAGCATGGGATCTGATGCAGAACCTTCTTGCGGATGCCTGGCCGCAAAGAGATGAGGGATTGCCCTATACGTCTCCGCGTGATGCGCTTGTAATGGCCTCCATCATCGAGAAGGAAACTGCTTTAGCCGATGAATATGCCCAAATCGCCGGCGTGTTTATTCGCAGGCTGCAGCAGAATATCCGACTGCAGACTGACCCGACCGTGATCTACGGGCTTGGAGCAACTTTTGATGGCAACCTCACGAGACTTCAACTTCAGGAAGATACACCCTGGAACACCTATACCCGATTTGGCTTACCTCCTACGCCTATCGCATTGCCCGGCAAGGCCGCAATAGAGGCGAGCCTGCATCCGCAAGCAGGGGATACCTTGTTCTTTGTTGCGCGTGGCGATGGCAGCCATCAGTTTTCAACAACACTCGAAGAACATAATCTCGCTGTCCAGCAATATCAATTAGGTGTACCCCCGAAAAATGAGTAAGTCGCCTGCGAAATTTTCCGGCAAGTTTATTGCTATCGAAGGTGTGGATGGAGCCGGGAAGGGTGTTCAGAGTCGTGTTTTACACGACGCCCTGCTTGCTGCGCAGATAGATGTGTTGCTCACCCGCGAACCTGGCGGCTCGCCAGGCGCTGAAGAGATTCGGCAACTACTCGTGCAAGGTGCAACTGACAAATGGGATGCAATCGGTGAATTACTCCTTGTTTACGCAGCGCGCAGGAGCCACCTGGTACAGACGATCTGGCCAGCACTAACACAGGGGCGATGGGTAATCTCCGATCGTTTTGCGGATTCCTCGCGTGCGTTCCAGGGATTTGCAGGAGGTCTTGGCCTGCCAGCAGTTGATGCGATACATGAACTGGCGGTTGGCAACTTTGTTCCAGACTTGACACTTGTGTTCGATCTTGCTCCGGAAATATCCCTATCAAGGACCCGCGCTCGCGGTGGTAAAGAAGATCGCTTTGAAAAAAAAGGGGCGGCTTACCAGCAGAAAGTGAGAGAAGGGTTTTTATATCTTGCTCAACAAAGCCAATCTACTCATGTGATTATTGACGCAAGCAACCCCGTAGAAGTAGTGAGCAAGGATATGTTGAAACATGTTGCAGAACGTCTTGCTCTTCCACAATTGATGGGGCCTTAACGTTAATGGAAACCACAACGTTACTGCCTTGGTTCAAAGAAAGTTTTACCCAGCTCGCTGATAATCACAAGCAAGATCGCCTCGGCCATGCGTGGCTTTTTTCCGGACATCCCGGCATTGGCAAAAAAGCGCTGGCGCAGCACTTTGCCAAATATTTACTCTGCGTAAATCCGGGAGCGACAGGGCCTTGCGGAACTTGCGATGACTGCCATCTGTTCAGCATCGGCAATCACCCGGATTACAGTCTCGTCGAGCCAGAAAAAAAATTAATCACAGTTGATCAAATACGCGAGAATATTTCTTTCGCGCAGAACACCAGTCGACGCGGTGGTATGAAAATCCTGCTTTTTGTACCTGCAGAAGCGATGAATCTAAATGCCGCCAACGCGCTACTCAAATTACTTGAGGAACCTCCAAAACAAACACTATTGCTGTTGGTCAGCCATCAACCGGGGCTGCTACTAGCGACCATCAAGAGCCGCTGCTTACACCTGCGCTGCCCGCTGCCGCCTCCTGCCATGGCAAAAGTTTGGCTGGAACAACAGGGCTTCACTGGTCAACCTGAGGTTGCCTTACAGCTGACAGGAGGGGCGCCCCTGCGCGCGCTGAGCTTATCGGATCCAGGGACCGTCATGGCAAGAATGACTCTGCTGGAATCTCTACAGGCCATACTGGATAAGACTGTGACACCTATCGCAGCCGCAAAAAAATGTGAAAAGATCGGTATTGCAGTTTGTATCGAATACCTTATGTTAGGAGTCAATGACTTACTGGCGTCGTGGCAGAGCGGAAAAAACTTATCTGATCCAACCTTGAAGGCTCTGGCCGATCAGCTTGAATTACATGGCGCCGCAGAAATTTTATCTCTGCGTTTGCATGAAACCTACAATATACTGATCGAATATCGCAAAGTGGCATTGGCCAGTAATAATGCCAATGCCCAGCTCATGCTGGAATCCCTGTTTGTTCATTGGAGTTCGTTAACCGCCAGGCTCTGATTTCACTCGTGTATATTTATATTTGCAGCAATACGATCAGAAACAATTGTCGGCAAATGATCGAAAAATAAAAGTTCAGGAAAGATGGAAAACACTCCAAACATACCAGACACAAAACACGGGATACTTTCCCTGAGCATCAAAGAGATGGCTGTCCTCTATTCAGCCTATATGCCATTTCTTGCGAATGGCGGCCTCTTTATCCCCACTCGTAAACACTACGACATAGGTGACGAGGTATTTATTCTTTTGAACTTGATGGAAGAACCCGAACGTATTCCACTTGCCGGAACCGTAGTCTGGATCACTCCACCCAACGCGCAAGGTAATCGTGCGCAGGGTATTGGTGTGCACTTCAACGACAAAGACAATCCCGCCCGCCCAAAAATAGAAAACTATCTGACGGGCATGCTCAATGGTAGTCATCCTACTCATACGCTTTAAATCGTCCCTAATTTATACCTGCATTCATCGGAGTTGGAATGGGTCTTAAGCATTGCCATAATTTCCAGGATTTCCGCAAGCTGGCCAGGCGCCGTTTACCTTCTCCTATTTTTAATTACATCGACGGCGCAGCTGACGATGAGGTTACATACCGACGTAATACCCAGGCTTACGAAGACGTCGATCTGGTTCCGAACGTACTTGCCGGCGTAGCTAACGTAGACCTTTCCACAACTATTTTCGGCAAGAAACTTGCGATGCCGTTGTACTGCGCACCAACGGCCTTGCAACGCCTTTTTCACCACGATGGTGAACGGGCGGTAGCGCGCGCTGCGCAAAAATACGGCACGATGTTTGGTGTGTCTTCACTCGGCACAGTCGGTGTCGAAGAAATTGGCCAAATGACCGACACCCCAAAAATGTTCCAGTTTTATTTTCATAAAGACCGCGGCCTGAATGACAGCATGATCGAGCGAACGAAAGCCGCCAAGTTCGACGTGCTCGCGTTGACCGTCGACACAATCACGGGTGGTAACAGGGAGCGCGATTTACGAACCGGATTCACCTCGCCACCAAAACTGACGCTTTCGAGTCTGTTGAGTTTTGCCGCTCGCCCTCGCTGGACTTATAACTATCTCACACACCCGAAATTTGAATTGCCGTTGCTACAGGATTACGTTCAGGAAGGCACCAATACCGCTACCTCAATTGGCAGTTATTTTTCGACGATGCTTGATCAATCGATGACCTGGAAAGATGCTGAGCAGATACGCGCGAAGTGGGGCGGTCATTTTGCATTGAAGGGCATCATGAGTGTCGCTGACGCCAAACGCGCGGTAGACATAGGATGCACTGGCATCATGATCTCCAACCACGGTGGGCGGCAACTAGATGGCTCTCGCAGCCCGTTTGATCAACTAGCAGAAATCGTTGATGCCGTCGGCGACAAACTTGATGTGATTTGTGAAGGGGGCATCCAGCGCGGTACCCATGTACTCAAAGCCTTGTCGCTCGGTGCAAAAGCCTGCTCCGGAGGGCGTTTGTATTTATATGCGCTGGCAGCAGCGGGTCAGGAAGGAGTTGAGCGTGCGTTGGGGCTGTATCGAACCGAACTAGAGCGCGGCATGAAATTGATGGGCTGCAGTAATATCAGCCAGCTTAACCGCGACAACTTGCGCTGGCGCGATTAACCTTCAAGTAATTGATGCCGAATTTGTGCGGCAACGTTCTAGCTGATTAGCAGGTTAGTACCCGGCCACTCCGCCATCTTCGCGCGGGTCAGACATTCCTTCAATTCCACCATCGCCTATCCGAATGGAATTGGCGTTGCCCAAGCCAAAGCCTGCACCCGTTAAACCTTTGTGTCCCATCGCAGTAAGTTCTGCTGCAGTAGCCTCACTCAAGGCCCCGGTTTCATAACGAACAATATCTGGTAACCACTGATGGTGAATTCTCGGGCTCGCAACAGCCTCTTCGGCATTCATACCGTGATCGATAACATTCACTACGATCTGCAGGACAACGTTGATGATTAGCGAGCCGCCTGCAGATCCAGCAATGAGCACAGGCTTGCCTTCGTGTGTAACGATGGTGGGAGCCATTGAACTGAGCATACGTTTGTTGGGTGCGATCGCGTTTGCGTCCCGACCGATGAGCCCATAAGAATTCGGCACATTGGGTTTGCTGGAAAAATCATCCATTTCGTTGTTCAGCAAAATGCCAGTCTCGGGTACCACAATGCGATTGCCATAAGTGCGGTTCAGGGTGGTTGTCATCGAAACCGTATTGCCCATGTTATCGACTACCGAAAAATGGGTTGTCTGAGGACTTTCTTCCGGCCAGCTTCCTGCACCGATATTCGCGCTGTCGGACGACTTGAGTGGATCAAAATCTGCAAAGCGGGTACGCGCATATTCTTTCGAAGTCAGCATTGCGGCTGGTACATCAACAAAGTCTGGATCGCCCAGAAACTCCGCGCGGTCGGCATAGGCTCTGCGCTGTGCTTCAATCATTAAATGCGCGGTAGGCGTTGTGCCCCATCCCATTTCAGTCAAATTGTAGGGCTCGAGCATATTAAGCATCTGCACAAGGAGCACGCCTCCGGAAGAGGGGGCTGGCATCGACCAAACATCGTAGCCGCGATAAGTACCATGCACAGGGTCACGCCACACGGGCTCATACGCGGCGAGATCTTCCATCGTGATCAAACCATTGTTGCGTTGCATTTCCGCGACGATCAATTCAGCTGTGCGACCTTTGTAAAAACCGTCGCGACCTTGCTCCGAAATGAGTTTGAGTGTCTGTGCGAGATCGGCTTGAACCCACAGATCACCAGCTTGGTAAGGTTCGCCATTTTTTGAAAATTTGCTCAGGGAAGCAGGATACTGACGAAAGCTTTCCATGTTGTCCTGGAACTGTTGCGCGAGATCTTCGTTGAGCGTAAATCCCTTTTCGGCAAGCTCTATGGCGGGAGCCATTACTTCCTGCCGCGTCATCGTTCCAAAACGCTCTAGCGCATTGAGCAGGCCGGCGACTGATCCTGGTGTTCCTACTGCCTTGAGGCTTGATACGGAAAGATTGCGATCGGCGTTGCCCTGTGCATCCAGAAACATATCGCGATGTGCTGCAGCTGGCGCTTTTTCCCGATTGTCCTGCGCATACACTTCACCACTGGCCAATGACACCAGCATGAAACCACCACCGCCGAGATTACCGGCAGAAGGGTAAGCCACCGCGAGCGCGAATGCGGTCGCCACTGCGGCATCAACTGCGTTGCCTCCTTCGCTCAAAATGCGATTGCCGACTTCTGATGCAATGTCTGAGCGCGAACTAACCATGCCATTTTTTGCAACAAGGTATTCGGCATATAACGTGTTATATCCAAAAAAAATCAGGATAAATAAAAACAATTTAGATTTCACGATTGCGCCTGTGTTCAAGTTGGGATTGGAGAAGATTAAAACAGGTACGAACAATTATTTAAACACCGTGACTAACCGCAATGTTGTGTTCAGTAAATAAACCGGAAGGTGAGATTTATCCGGGGCTGCATTACCCAGGGTTGTTTAGGTATCTGGTGTGACCAGTAACGCTGCAATCCACTTCCCATCAATAAAAGCGAACCATTTGCGAGCACCATGCTCACCTTTTGTGCGGCGCCATCGCGACGCTTAAGTTCAAACTTACGTTCGATGCCGAGGCTTAGTGAAGCAATCAGGGGATCAGGCCCCAGTTCAGTTTCGTTATCACTGTGCCACGCCACACTATCCTGGCCGTTGCGATAATAGTTCAGCAAAACGGAGTTAAGGCGTATGTCGTAGCTGCTTTCGATTTTTGTCTTGATCTCGACGAGCGTGCTTGTCCAGGGCAGGGGTGTCAACCGCAAACCTGAATATCCGTACTTTACTGCTGCGTCCCCATACCAGGCTTGCAGTCGAGGGACCAGTACTCGCTTGCCACCAAAATTCAACGTCTCCTGAGACCAGGGAATGGTAGTGATCAAGTGCTCCATAATTAACTGACTTTCTGCTGCGGAATAAAATACCGGGACATAGAGCAGCTCAGCATCCTGCAAGGGAATAGATTCACCGATGACTGAGGAATTAAAACAGGACTGTGTCGGCATAGGCGACTATCGACAAAGCAGCTATTGATCTTGGATGAATTGATGTTGCATGAATTGATGTTGCATGAAGCTTGATCGGGCGAAAAACTTGAGTTTGTGCAGGAGTGTTAGCTAGGCAATTGGCGAGGCCGGCGCATACGAAAACACCAGCAAGCCAATGACTGCTAATCCGCCGTTCGGGCAAATCCGAACGGCAGAATTCGAATATCAGCCAAGCAGTTCGAGCAAGGCTTCTTTCTTTTCGGGAGGCAGGTTTTCGAGTTTACGGGTCAGCTCTTGCTCAGTCTGACGCTGACCTGGTTTGAAGCTGCTATCCGGATTGGCGGCAGCCATCTGGTCGAGGAACTGTTGCTGAATGTGATTTTCCAGCACAAGCAGAATTTCTGAATTCATGCTGCGCCGGTTTTGTTCAGAAAGCTGGCGAATCTGATCACGCAAGCCGTTGGGCAGGCGGATTACAAATTTTTCCACCAGAGCCGGTGATTTGGTTTCCAGCATTTCTTCATTTTTGTTAATTTCGGAAGATATGATACCCATGAATGCGTTCCCTTTGATCATGAATTGCTACTTGTGTAGGAGTGGTTTAACAGCCAAAGTCTCGCTAGCTGCCTGGACTATCAACCTCAATACGGGGCAATCATAAGCCCAGATAATTAACTAGAGAAATAATTTCTTCAAAAACTGGAAAAAAAGCATGTCAGAAGTCGATTTTTTTGTCATTGGAGCAGGCTCCGGGGGTGTAAGGGCAGCGCGCATGGCCGCAGGATATGGTGCAAAAGTCGCTATCGCAGAAGACTTATATGCTGGCGGCACTTGTGTGAACGTCGGCTGTATTCCCAAAAAATTGTATTCAATTGCTGCTCATTTTCATTCGGATTTCGAAGACAGCCGTGGTTTCGGTTGGGATGTTTCCGAGCAAAATTTTGATTGGGATCGATTAAAGAACAACAAAGTCAGAGAAATTTTGCGACTCAACACCATCTACGAAAATTTATTAGCGCAGAGCGGAGTTCAATTTTACAAGCATAGAGCCGTCATCAAAGATGCGCATACTGTCGACGTAGGCGGCGAATTAATTAAAGCAAAACATATATTGGTTGCGACAGGCGGCTGGCCATATGTGCCCGAATTTCCAGGGAAGGAACTTGTCACAACGTCAAACGAGATATTCGATCTCCCGCAATTTCCCAAACGCCTCGTCATCGTTGGCGCCGGATACATCGCAGTGGAGTTTGCGAGCATCTTTGCCGGGCTTGGATCACAAACAACACTTGTCTGCCGCAGAGACATGCCTCTTAAAGAATTCGATGACGACATCCGCAAGCATTTTTGCAAGGAAGCGGCCAAACACTTCACGATGCTGACCAACGCCAATGTTGCATCTGTACACAAGAACCCGGCTTCTCTGCTGGTGACGTTGGAGAATGGCACAACTCTCGAAGCAGATGTCGTACTTTATGCGACCGGACGCAAACCAAACACAGATGGCCTTGGCCTTGAGAATGTCGCTGTTGAGTTGGCAGAATCCGGGGGCATCGTTGTAGATCAAAACTTCCAAACCCACGAGCCATCCATTTTTGCCGTAGGTGACGTAGTGGGGCGCCTTGCACTAACACCCGTTGCACTGGCCGAAGGTATGTTTGTCGCTAATCACCTGTTTGGCGACAAGACGCGTCAAATGAGCTATCAGAACATTCCTACTGCAGTTTTTACCCACCCGAACATCGCCACGGTCGGTTTGACAGAAAAACAGGCTCTGGAACGCGGCCTTGGTTTCTCCATTTACGAAAGCAATTTTCGTCTCCTCAAACATACCTTGTCGGGACGCGATGAAAGAACCTACATGAAAGTAGTCGTCGAAACTGCCAGTGACCGAGTGCTGGGCATGCACATGCTCGGCACAGATGCCGGAGAAATACTTCAGGGTTTTGCAGCCGCCATGCAATGTGGACTGACCAAAGCCTTGCTGGACTCTACGCTTGGCATTCATCCGACGGCTGCTGAAGAATTTGTCACGATGAGAACGCCGCGCCCGAGCAAATAACGCGCAGTTTCTGGCACCCGCCAAGCAGCCATTGATATCCAGCTAAACACTTCAAAAAAGGGGAAAACCATTTCCCCTTGGACTTTCTGCTTGCACACATATCATATTTCCGGTAATCTTTATTACCGGAAATATTGGAATACGCACTGGTAATATCGATTCTCATTTTTTTAGGAAATGTTTGATAAATCTGCTGATTGGGATAAACACTTAATGAAAAAGATTAAGCCGCCAATACCGTTCTTCGACACGCTGGATGAGATGCCAAATCCTTACCGGCAGAAAGTTACGACGGTTTCGCATTTGCTTTCGGATGAACTACCTAATGCCGTCGATGACTATCAATATGCGAGCGAGTTCCTTTATAGCTATCGCGGTAGTCAGGACACCTTCACAACCTACAGACGCGAAATTGAACATTTCCTACACTGGTGCTGGTTGGTTGCCCACAAATCCCTGAAAGAGATTCAGCGCGAAGATATTGAAAGTTATGTGGAGTTTGCCAAGAGCCCGCCATTGACCTGGATCGGCACCAAGAATGTACCGCGCTTCCTTGAAGCCAATGGCCAGAGGTTGCCCAACCCGGAATGGCGTCCGTACGTTGCGATGGCCGAACGCCAGAATGCGCCTTATTTTCTTTCGCAAAGTGCTATTCAATCTATCTTCGCAATCTTAAGTAGTTTCTTTAACTTCTTGATTCAAGAACAATATCTCGCTGCAAATCCAGTCTCTCAAATACGCCAGAAAAGCAAATTTATTCGCAAAGGCCAGACTTCCAGGCAAATACGCCGCCTTTCCGAACTTCAATGGTCTTACGTAATTACTACTGCGGAAAACCTGGCTAACGAGAATCCCAAGACCCACGAACGCACACTTTTTATCCTGAATTGCCTGTTCGGCATGTACCTGCGCATCTCTGAATTAGTTGAAACACCGCGATGGAGCCCCAAGATGGATGACTTCGAACGTGATTTTGAAGGTCGATGGTGGTTCAGGACGGTAGGCAAAGGAAATAAAGAGCGCCAAATCTCGGTCAGCGACTCGATGCTGTCCGCACTGAAACGTTTTCGCAGATCCCGAGAATTAAGTGAGCTCCCTGCGCCGGGCGACTATCAACCTCTCATTAATAAGACCAAGGGCCGGGGTGGAATTACCAGCACAAGGCAGATCAGGGGAATCGTTCAACACTGTTTTGATGCGGCGTCAGAACGTTTACGCAAGGACGGCTTCGCTGATGAAGCGTCACAGTTAGAGGTCGCCACAGTGCACTGGTTAAGACATACAGGAATTTCCGAGGACGTTAAATTCAGACCGCGGGAACATGTTCGCGATGATGCCGGTCATAGCTCCAGTGCTATCACCGACCGCTACATTGATGTTCATCTAAGCGAACGCCATGCGTCAGCAAAAAAGAAAGTGATCAAGCCCTAGAAATTGGTATTTAAGCAATGCATGCCCAACACGAATAAGGTAGTTTAAACCTTGTTAACAATGAGTTAAGGTTTACGTCGTAAGATCCCTTGAATTCGTTTGCAGAAAGTAGTTACAGGCCCGTCATCAGTATTACAGTTAAGGTGAAAAGATGTTTAGTGTTAGAGCAAAAACAAGCAGTCTGAGCCAAAAATCTGGAATGCGGGGCATGTTGGTTGGCGCCCTCCTCTTTTCATCAACCTTTGTGTTTGCGCAAACGCCTCTGTATTTACCTGCTGAAATTCCGCTTGATGTGGACACCATATATCAGGAGTTAAAACCAACTGCTGATTACCCCCAAACCACGACGAGCATCATTGATCAACTGCGCCGCAACCATTATTCGGAAATACATTTCGACGATCATTTTGCAGGAATCATGCTCGATAGTTACATCAAGACACTGGATGGTGGCCGACTGTATTTCACGCAGGCGGACATTACTGAATTTGAACAATACCGTACAAAACTCGACGACCTCCTGCTGAGTGGCAACATTGAAGCTGGCTACCTTATTTACAATCGCTATCAGCATAGACTTATCGAACGCCTGGTCTACTCCATCAACCAGGTTGAAGATCCAGCCAACGTATTCGATTTCACCGTTGACGAAACCTTACAGCTTGATCGTGAGATGGCGCCTTGGGCCACTGACGAAAACGAGCTGCGCGAATTATGGCGCAAACAAGTGAAGAGCAATGTTCTGAGTCTCAAGTTGACCGACAAGACCGTTGACGAAGTACGCGAGTTATTGAGCAAACGGTTCAGATCCCAGCTCAGCCAGGTTCTTAAAACCAATGGCTTGGATGTATATCAGAGTTACATGGATGCAATGACCATGAGCTTTGACCCACACACGCAATATTACGCACCCCGCGCTGCTGAAAACTTCAACATGAGCATGCGTCTTTCATTGGAAGGTATTGGTGCCGTCCTCACCACTGAAGATGAATATACAAAAGTTGTAAGTGTCGTAACCGGCGGACCGGCAGAAATGACCGGCGAACTACACCCTTCTGACAAAATTCTTGGTGTGGCGCAAGGTGACGAACCTTTTGTCGACGTAATCGGCTGGCGCGTGGACGACGTTGTGCAGCTTGTACGTGGAGAGAAAGGCTCTGTCGTGCGTCTCAACGTGATGCCCGAGGGTGCTGGCCTGGAAACGAAAGTTGTCAGCATCACGCGCGATACAGTAAAACTTGAAGATTCTTCGGCAAAAAGTGAAATAGTTGAAGTCGAGTACGAAGGCCAGAAACACAAAATTGGTGTGATTGAACTTCCTACTTTCTACATCGACTTTGAAGCCTTGCAGCGCCGCGATCCGAACTATCGCAGCAGCACCAAGGACGTACAGGCGTTATTGGAAAAGTTAAAAGCTGACGGTGTCGAAGGGATTGTAGTGGACTTGCGCCGCAACGGTGGTGGTTCGCTCAGCGAAGCTAATTCGCTGGTTGGCCTATTCATCAGACGCGGTCCGACAGTACAAGTGCGCGATGCCGAAGGTAACAACATCGTACAAGGCGATTCCGATCCAGAAATTATTTATGAAGGTCCGATGGCAGTACTCGTAAACAGATTGAGTGCCTCGGCTTCAGAAATTTTCGCTGGTGCAATTCAGGATTACCAACGCGGAATTGTTATGGGCAGCCAGACATTCGGCAAAGGCACAGTCCAGGAATTGATCCCCATGGACGAAGGCCAGATGAAAATTACGCGCGCCAAGTTTTATCGTATTTCTGGTGAAAGCACACAACACAAAGGAGTAACTCCGGATATCGTGTTCCCCGACTTGTACGATGCCTCCGAAGACATAGGTGAAAGCGCCCTTCCCACAGCTCTGCCATGGGACACGATCGATCCTAATTACTATCGCCCCTACACAGAACTAAAACCACTCATGCCTGAGCTTGCAACCAGCCATGATCAGCGGTTGGCTGCGGATCCTGATTTCGTTTTCATTCGCGCGCAGATTAACCGCGCGCTGGAAAATCGGGACACCAAGGAAATAACCTTGAATGAGGAAAAACTGCTCGCAGAACGCGAAGAAGATGATCAGTGGCGCTTCGACAATGAAAACAAACGACGCGGAGCAAAAGGCCTGCCATTGCTTACCGATAAGTCTGAGTTGGATGAAGAACCAGAATCGAGAATAGCGGAAACGGCACCACCACAATCAGATGTGGATGAAGCTGATGCAAAAGAAAATCCCGCTGAAGTAGATGAAAGCGACCCTTACCTGGTTGAAAGCGGACGTATCTTGCTCGACCTGATTAATCTGCAAGCAGGATCTGGTGTGAGACTGGCAGCCCAACAAGCGACCCAGCCGTAAACACTCTTTCATAAATAAATTGTCGGACACAAAAAAAGCGCTAATAGCGCTTTTTTTGTTTTCGATCAGATATAACTTCTGATAAGTGGCGGAGGAGGTGAGATTCGAACTCACGATAGGGTATTAACCTACGCCGGTTTTCAAGACCGGTGCATTCAACCGCTCTGCCACCCCTCCGCGAAGGTCCGCATGTTACCTGAACCTGTTATTCAGTCAAACTAAAAAAAGCTGTTTTTCTCATACAATTCAGAGTTAAACACCTTGTGGGGTACTTAAGTCTTTGCATTGATAGATATAGAAAGTAATATGATCCCACTTGCAAAAACGCGACTTGATCTTATTTATTACCGAGACGCATCAAGTCTCTATCCTCTTAATTCGAAAATTAAAGGAGTTCACCATGAGTAATTTTGAACAACAACTTTCCCACGTTGGCGAAGGCTCTTTAGCAACCAACAAAGTACTCAGGAATACCTACCTCCTGCTCTCAATGACACTCTTATTCAGCGCGTTTACCGCTGGTATAGCGATGGCATTAAATATTCCCCAAGGCGCTGCGCTGGTGCTGTCGCTAGTAGCCTTTGGTATGATTTTTTGGATCAATAAGGTCGCGGACACCTCCCAGGGCTTAATTGCAGTATTCGCCTTCACGGGGTGTATGGGCGCAGCCTTGGGACCAATGCTCAATCACTATCTTGCACTCGCGAATGGTCCAATGGTGGTAATGCAGGCCTTGGGTGGAACAGCCCTGATATTTCTCACACTGTCGGGTTATGTCCTCACATCCCGCAAGGATTTTTCTTTCCTTAGTGGCTTCTTGTTCACCGGACTTATCGTTGTTGTTGTAGCGATGTTGCTGAACCTGTTCTTCCAGATACCGGTACTAAGTCTTGCTTTGTCAGGCGCAATAGTTTTGCTGATGTCTGGCTTCATTCTCTTTGATACCAGTCGCATTATTCATGGCGGCGAAACGAACTATATAAGAGCAACTGTTTCGCTGTATCTGAATATCTACAACCTGTTCACCAGTCTGCTGCACATACTGGGTGTAGTCGGCGGCGATGACTAATTAGCAAATTTTGCTGAACAGGCCCCACTTCTGTGGGGCTTTTGTTTTATAGAATAAGCTTATGAGTTCATTTTCAATAATAGTGCAAGGAGCGCCCTATTCCAGCCAGGCTGCGTCCTCTGCCCTGAATTTCAGTAAGGCCGCTCTTGAATCCGGACACAGCATTTATCGTGTGTTTTTTTATCAGGACGGCGCTCATAACGCGTCCAGCCTTGTCGTTCCACCCCAGGATGAAATTAATCTCCCCAAGAGCTGGCAGGCCCTGATCAATACCCACAAACTCGACGCGGTAGTCTGCATAGCCTCCGCACTAAAACGTGGCATTGTTGACGCGAACGAGACCGATCGCTACGCACTACCTGCAAGCAATATCCTGGAGGGCTTTACGATCGGCGGTTTGGGGCTTTGGCTTGATGCAACACTGAACAGTGACCGCGTCCTAAACTTTGCTCCTTGAGCTAAAAATGATTTCTGAACCTCAAAAAAACCGCTGGCTTTTCGTAACGACCAGAAGCCCCTGGACAACCAGCAGCGCGGCATCCTGTATGGATATGGTCATGACCGCCGCTATATTCGATCAAAAAGTTACGTTGGTATTCTGCAATGATGGGGTTTATCAGTTACTTGCAGGACAAAATGGCAAAGCATGTGGAATAAAAACGCTTGCTCACCAAATCCCGGCTCTGGAATTGTATGGCGTAGAGCACATTTACGTTGAACAAAGCGCCCTGGAAGAAAGAGGATTGCAGGAACGTGATCTGATCCAACCTGTTACCCCACTTCCTTATGGTCAAATACAGTCCTTGATAGCTGAAAGTCTGGCAGTGTTCGTTTTCTGATGACTCTGCATACACTCAACAAGCATACAAATAATCTCGTGCAACTGTGTATGTCAGCATTAGCAGTAAGCGACAGTTTGCTGTTATTTGAGGATGGCGTTTATGCAGCACTCGTTAATGCAGAGCTACAGCAGAATTTTGCGACACTGCCGGCGAGCATTGGGCTGTATGTATTAGTTGAAGATCTGGAAGCGCGTGGAATTGAAGGCAAAATTCCAGACAGGTTTATCAGAATCACCTATCGGCAATTCGTTAATTTGAGCCTGACATGCAGCAAAGTAGTGAACTGGAATTAAAGATAGTTTCGAATAACCGGATTTGTCCTGCAAGGGACGGAGGACACAATGGCAAAAGCAATGGCCGCTCGTAACAACATATTGGCTTTGGACAAAGACGGGTATCTGGTAAATCTGGACGACTGGTCAGTGGACGTTGCAGAAATGTTTGCCCGAGAGCTGGAAATTGAGCTTACCGACGCCCATTGGGAAATACTAAATTTGATCCGTGATTTTCATAAACGCCGTGGCCTATCGCCAGTAATGCGAATACTGGTAAAAATAGTTGAGAATGAGTGCGGTCCTGATAAAGGAAACAGTCTCTATCTGCTAAAATTATTCCCCGAAAGCCCGGCCCGAATCGCTTGTAAAATTGCCGGGCTGCCTCGCCCGATAAATTGCCTCTGAGGCAATAACAAGTTTACAAGGCAAATCTATGTCCAAGGTCAGTAGTGGGAACCTTGTAGTTCACCCACTTCCGTATGTATTGCCAGCTTCGCAGTGGTTTGAAAGGATTCGGCACCTCGCACTGCCTGTCATGCTGACCAGCGGTAATCCTGATCATCCATCATCACGCTATGAAATTCTTGCTGCTGATCCCCTTTTCGTCCTGAAAACACATGGCGTTCATACATCAGTAACAGATACCCGAAGCGGGCAAACACGTTCATCAACTGACAACCCTTTCGATGTGTTAGCCACCTATTGTCCGGTGTCCCGGCAAAATATTGCCGAGGGTCACGAATTACCCTTTAACGGCGGCGCAATTGGTTATTTTGGTTATGACCTGCTAAATCCCGGTAAACCGAAGAAACAGCCGGAAATAAATCTGCCAGACATGCTGGTCGGAATTTATGACTGGGCTGTTATCGTTGACCACGACACAAAACAAACTAATGTCGTGTTTCGCAATTGTGAAGACTCCAGACAATTAGAAATCCTCGCAACTTTACAAAACAATACCAGCAAAAAATTTCCTGCATTTATGCTGAACAGTCCTTTTATTTCGAACGTCAGCAAAGAACAGTACCTGGAGAAGTTTAACCGCATCATTGATTACATTCACGAGGGTGACTGTTACCAGGTAAACCTCGCGCAATGTTTTTCAGCCAAATGCGAAGGCGACGGTCTTGATGCTTTTCTGCGTTTACAAAAAATTGCCGATGCACCTTTCGCTGCCTATCTGGAAAATGACGATCAGTCTGTATTGTGTTTCTCGCCTGAGCGTTTCTTGCAAGTGAAAGCGCGTGAAGTGACGACACAGCCAATAAAAGGAACGCGACCACGCAGCGCGGATCCCGCTACTGACGCTGCCAATCAGCATGATCTTGAAACGAGTCAAAAGGACCGCGCTGAAAATTTGATGATAGTAGATTTACTACGCAATGATCTTGGCAGGATATGTGAGACAGGAAGTGTCAAAGTGGACCGCCTGTTCGAAGTGCAAAGTTTTACGAACGTACATCATCTTGTCAGCACCATCAGCGGTCGATTGGAAAGCCCGGATAACGTTTTCGATTTGATGGCCGCATGTTTTCCGGGAGGCTCCATTACAGGGACACCTAAAATCCGCGCAATGGAAATAATCAACGAACTGGAAACAACACAACGCTCTGTTTACTGCGGCTCAATTGCCTACATAGACCACAACGGCAACATGGATAGCAACATAGCTATAAGAACTCTGGTACGCGATGGCAACTCCATACATTGCTGGGGTGGCGGAGGTATCGTGGCTGACTCCAAGGGCAATGAAGAATTCCAGGAAACCCTGGACAAGATTTCAATACTCCTCAACAACCTCTAGCCATGAAAGGTTTCTGTCCACCCGAACCCGAACATTTACGCCGCCTGCTCTCTGCTACTGCACCGGTTATTCGTGAGAACGCGGGAGCACCACAAGCAGCAGTACTGTTACTTATCTATGCTGATGGAAAAGATTCTTTTATTCCGCTTACCTTGCGAAGTAATGACCTACCCGTTCACGCTGGCCAGATTTGTCTGCCCGGAGGCCGCGTACAAAACGCGGATGTGAGCCTACCCGCTACTGCATTGCGTGAAGCGAACGAAGAGATTGGCGTACAGCTTGAGCAATCCTGTGTACTCGGATGTTTGCCGGTTACGAATACAATTTCAGGTTTTGAAGTCACACCAGTTGTTGCCTGGACCTCCTCGCCACCAGAATTTCAGCTGGATCCCAGGGAGGTCAATGCACTTATTGCGCTTCCGTTGGAGTTGGCTCTGGATCTCTCGCTGTATAAGCAAGATCACGTTATTGAAAACGGATCAACGCGAGAGTTTTATTTCATTGAATTTGGCGAACATTACATCTGGGGAGCAACTGCACGAATCCTGCGTTCACTCGCATGTCTCGTGCGTTGAGCCCCGTGCATTGAGTCTCGTGCATTGAGAGTGTCAGGACAGTTTTCTGTTACTCGCCTTGATGAATGCCTGCTTCAATTCCTCGTAGGTATTCAAGGCAGGAAACTGCGGAAACTCTGCGATTACATTTGCTGGCGCGTGAAATAAAAATCCCGCATCCGCAGCACCAAGCATCGTGGTGTCATTGTACGAATCACCCGCAGCAATCACTCTGAAGTTCAAACTCTTGAAGGCCTGGACAGCGTGGCGCTTTGGATCTTTCTGGCGCAACACGTAGTTGGTCACGGCACCGTTATCATCTATTTCAAGACGGTGGCAAAGCAACGTCGGATTGCCGAGTGGTAACATCAACGGAAGCACAAATTCGTAATAAGTATCTGACAAGATAACAACCTGGAAATGTTGTCGAAGCCATATCATGAACTCAACCGCACCGGGCAGAGGTTCTATTGTTTTAACAACGTCCTGAATCTCTTTTATGCCCAGATTATTTGCTGCGAGTATACGCAGACGCCGTTGCATGAGCAGATCGTAATCAGGCTCCTCACGCGTTGTAACGCGCAATTCATCGATACGCGTTTTTTCGGCTAATTTGATCCACACTTCGGGGATCAGTACTCCTTCCAGATCGAGACAGGCTATTTCCACAATATTGATTCGCAATTAAAAAGACGCACGCAATTCTCTCCGTTAATTACACATGAAGCAACGCTGAAGATTCAGTCTTAGGCGACCAGCTAGAACTTATACCGTGTTATTTTGACTTGAGCCTGGATGGTGGTTCATTCGCAATGCCGGCCGGAACATGTCCAGTTGCGACATGTTCGCGCGCAGATTCACAATGACCTTGCTGATCATCAAAAAACACATCCGCGTCATATGCGCGCAAAAAGACGCCTTTATCCTGACCACCCAGAAACAGGGACTCATCAATTTTGATATCCCATGCCCGCAAGGTGCGTACCACTCTTTCATGCGCAGGCGCCGCGCGAGCAGTTACGAGGCACGTACGTATCGGCGAGGTATCTTCAGGAAACTCTTTTTGCAAACGCTGCAATGCAGCGAGGAAAGGTTTGAAAGGTCCTCCACTCAGTGGGCTTTTCGCGCTTTCCCGTTCGCTGCGCGTGAACTCGTCAAGACCTTTTGATTTATATACGCGCTCAGCCTCATCCGAAAAAAGTACGGCGTCACCGTCAAATGCAAAGCGCAATTTCCAGTCTTCAGTATTGGCGGCTTTTGAAGGCATGATGGTGGCAGCCGCAATATTATGTTCGAGCGCCTGCCTCACATCCTGGCCATTCGTCGATAAAAACAAGTGACTGTTAAACGCACTTATATAGCGATAGGGACTGGAACCACCGCAGAAAGCAGCCTTGGAAATCTCCAGCCCATGGTGCTCAATCGAATTGAATACACGCAGTCCTGTGTCGGCAGTATTACGCGACAGCAGAATCACTTCGACACGCGTCTGGTTGAGAATGTGATTTATGTGAAGCAGTTTTTTGACCAGATGGAACGCGTCGCCGGGAAGTAGCGGTTCATCTTCATGTTCGATCTGGTACTGCCGATACGCAGTAACACCCTGCTCTTCATATACCCGATGACTGTCATCAAGATTGAAAAGTGCGCGGGATGAAATCGCAACAATCAGTCTGTCGTTTTCAGTATTCATGCAGCAACATTTAACCGGTAATTAGTCATATTTGACATGCTACTCCGGTTCCGCGCAGACCGCAGTAGCCATCTGGATTCTTGTCGAGATACTGCTGATGATAATCTTCCGCATAATAAAAATTTTCGAGCGGACCTATTTCCGTCGTTATGTTGCCAAGGCCTGATTGAGTCAATCTTTCCTGATAGTGCTCAGATGAGATTTCTACCTCGAGCAACTGTTCTGGTGTGGTCGTGTAAATTGCAGAACGATATTGAGTACCTTGATCGTTTCCTTGCCTCATGCCTTGTGTTGGATTGTGTGCTTCCCAGAACACTTTCAATAATTTCTTCAAGGAAATTACCGCAGGATCGAACACGACCTGCACAACTTCGGTATGACCCGTCTGGCCACTGCATACTTCTTTGTACGTTGGATTTGGCGTGTAACCTCCCGCATAACCTACGGCAGTGCTATAGACGCCTGGCAGTTGCCAGAACAGGCGCTCAGCTCCCCAGAAACATCCGAGTGCGAAAATTATCCGTTCCATATTGGCAGGAAACGGAGCAATCAGAGAGTGCCCGTTAACCGCGTGCACCGGATTAAATATCATGGGTTCTTTACGTCCTGGAAGCGCGTGCGTTTGTGCGACCATGGAAATTTTCGTTGCCGAGAACATACTTTTTCCTCCTGTATTTACAGATGGGGACGCAAATAATATTTATCAACTGTAGTGATGTTATCAGGCGATGTAATGAACGCCACCCGTTCAACCAGAATGCAAAAATATCAGACTCTGCAAATCGCGAGGTAACTCGCGATTACATCATCCATACCTTGCTCTATACACTCTACGATCAGCGCATGACCAATAGAAACTTCAAGAATTTTCGGAATGGTCAGAAAACTTTTCAGGTTCTGCAGATCAAGGTCATGCCCGGCATTTACGCCCATTTGTAAACTCTGCGCTCGTAACGCGGCGCTGCGATACTCCGCAAGGTTATCCTCCCCTTTTGCATACGCTTGCGCATAGTGGGCGGTATACAGTTCGATACGATCAGCACCGGCTTGTGCCGCGAGTTCAACCTGTGATTCGTCGGGATCAAGAAACACCGCCGCCCGAACGCCCCAGGATTTTATCTGACCAATTACATCGGCAAGAAATTTCCCTCGAGTTTTGAAATCCCAACCATGATCTGAAGTTAGCTGGTTGTCAGCATCCGGCACCAGTGTGCATTGGTGGGGGCGGATTTCCTTAATCAGTTTAAGAAATTCTATAGAAGGAAAACCTTCAATGTTGAATTCGACGTTGTCCATTTTGCGCAAAAAATCACCCAACTCATACGCATCTGCTCTGCGTATGTGTCGCTCATCAGGCCGGGGATGAATCGTTATGCCCTGAACGCCAAGCTCGATAAAACGCGCGGCGAAGCTGAGCAGATTTGGATAGTCTCGGCCCCTGGAATTACGCAGCAAAGCCAGTTTGTTGATGTTTACACTCAGAGCTGTCATGAAACTTCCTGTCTGTTGTAATTGATATTTCCAGAGAAAGAGGCGCAGTGGCCGTAAGTTGAAATACACGGCGCGCCACTAATTTTTTTGCTATTACGGTGCAGAAAAAAATCAAATTTCCTCGTCATGATCTGACCAGATAAAACCAATCGGATTGTGCTTCGGTTCGTCCTCTTCGGTAGCAGTGTTGTGAATAGCATGGCAGATCAGCTGAATCGTATCTTGATGAGCCAACAACGAGCATGGACTATCACCCATGATTCCTTCGATGCGGATGCCATCAAAGCTGACCTGGGCCAACGTTCGCACTTGTATCTGCAAACCTCCGTGCAGCACCGCGACAATTCCAGGTCGATATTCTGGTGGCAACTTTTGACTCCATGCGCGAGCCTCTGCAGCAAGTGCCCTGAGCAACACACCAGCGCTGCGAAATGCATTGCTGTTTTCTTCATCACAATAGGGAGGTGCGGGGCAGATATTATCTTCGCGCGCTGAGGGTGGTGTGAAATCGGGAACTGGGACCATTTCCCGGCTTAAATAATCTTTGAGATTTTGCTGCGACTCTCCGTCCTTGAACATAGCAGTGACATCTTCGAGATTATTATTCTCGCGCGTGGGAGACGTTGGTTTCGGCGCAGACATTTCAGCTCCACAGATAAACTTTGAGCAACGAGAATATCATGTAGCCGCTATCGCGCAGAATATAAAAAAGGAGAGGACGAAAAAAGAAGTGAGACTCTTAAGCGAGCCTCTTGAAGTTATGAATTACAGCAGGGGAAAACAATGGTGCCCGGGACCGGAATCGAACCGGTACAGCCTTGCGGCCGAGGGATTTTAAGTCCCTTGTGTCTACCTGTTTCACCACCCGGGCGCACTCGGGATGGATAGAAGCTGAAGTCGGAATCGAACCGCCGTACACGGACCTGTAGTCCCGTTTATTGCAGCGCCACTTTTCCTACCTTACCAATCATCTATCGTGCTCTTTTTCACTGCTTTTTGTCTGCAAAAAAAGTGGCGAATTCTTGCAGAGGCGCGGATTATAAATCAATAACTTGCATAAGCATACTTACAGATCACTCATCTCCTATTTACGTTTCGAGAGAAAGCAAGCAGGGCCTTCACTCCTGCCGTTGACTCAACAATGTATCGAAGCAACTTCCAACCGTAGAACAAGGTTCGTAGTGATTAGAGGATAATCGCCGCAACGGAAATCGCGGTTACAACGATAACAATAATTGGCGTGTGTACATCATCCGGCAACGCTAAAGAGTTAGATCTGAAAACGCTTGTTGCGAATTTTATTCGCATAACCCCGTCGTTACTTTTCTCTAATTTTTTCCCACCATGTGCGTAGCCCAATTGGGAAATATTCCTCAACAAGTCAGGACTGCAGCCCATGACAGTCGCATAGGTCAACGCCATAATTAATTTGCAATCGATTCACTTTTTGCTCATCAACCTTAGCTATCGCTCCTTGATATTTATACCCGGCAGTTTCGCATGCTGAGTAAATGGCGCGATGCGCAAAAGCACTACAAGGAAAACGGATGGACATCGAACAACACGCTAACGCTCTCTCTAGTCAACTCCTGCTCATCTACTTCTTAAAGACGATGGCACGGGAAAGCAAACGACCGAAAGCGTTCTTGATAGGGCTCGAAGATGAAATTCTGGAAGCACTCCCTGCCCTTATCAAAGGCAAAAATGTGCCACCAGGAACGGTAAAACTCACGCGAGGCAAGGTCTTGTCTGTCCTGGACGTGGCATCTATGTCTCCGGATTTATATCCGAGCAACATCCGCTAGTTTAGCTTTTCCTCGGCAATTCCTTTCTCGCGAAAACAGCGGAGGTATGTTCTTCACTTAGCGGATATCGGTTGTGAGCAGCCTCTGACTTCACTAATTCATTCATTTAAGTGATAGCCGTATTGCGAAGCAATGTCGTTGGGAAACCTGTCATGCAGAGGCAGGCAAGATCGCGTGATAACTATGGAATAGTTGTGTTTTTACTGCAGAGGGTTTTCTTTCTGGGGCTTCGCAGCAAACTGTTTTTAACGCGAGAATTTTGGAAATCAGCTGGATTTAGTGAGAGTCACACCAATTCTCAAACAAGTGCCAAACGCGGAAGGATAGTCGAAAAATTTGTGCGGAATTTGTAGGCTTTTATTTGCAGAAAAAATAGGGTTGTAACGTATTGATATTGAAAGGTGATTTGGAGGCTGAAGTCGGAATCGAACCGGCGTACACGGAGTTGCAGTCCGCTGCATAACCACTCTGCCATCCAGCCTTTGAATCAAATCTGCAACTGCTTGAAAATTTTTTCTGCATATCAGCTACCAGCAGTATTAAAGCAATGATTTGCCCAAGTTCGCTTTTAGCAGATTGAATATTGAAAAAATTGGAGCGGGAAACGAGGCTCGAACTCGCGACCTGTACCTTGGCAAGGTACCGCTCTACCAACTGAGCTATTCCCGCATTTTGCCAATTTGACGCACTGTGATTTCTTATTAGTGCCAAGAAATCAGCAGTTTTTTGCTTTACACATGCTATGTGTACTGCTTTAGCATGTTCACTTCATGCATCTCTCAGGCTTTGCGTCCTTCTCCTAAACTACTGACTTTTGGTCAGAGCCAGGGCCTAAAAGAGGTCGCTATTCTAATCTGCCAAATGAACAAGTCAAGCGTAAGAAAGCGTTAAAACAGTATTATTTCAGCCCTGATTTCAATGTCGGCCACGCATTGCGAAGATAGATCGCCATCGACCACATCGTGAGCAACGCTGCAAGATTAATCATGACAAGGCCACTGACCCATATCAACGGTGGCCCTTGTGTATCGGTGGCCAACAAAATGATTAACGCCAACATTTGAATAGTGGTTTTTATTTTGCCCATCATGCCGACCGCCACTGTGTCGCGCTGATTATGCTCAGCCATCCATTCACGAAGCGCAGACACCAGCACCTCGCGCGCAACGATCAAAGCAGCAGGAATGGTGTACCAGGGAGTGGCATAACTAGCCGCTAATATTACGAGTGTAATGGTGACCAGCAGCTTATCCGCTACAGGATCCAGAAATGCACCGAAGCGCGACGTTTGCCGCATCCGTCTGGCCATATGGCCATCGAGCCAGTCCGTGATACACGCGAGAATAAAAATGCCGGATGAAAGCAAAAAGTGGCCCTTGAAGTCAGCATAATAAACGGCCATAAAAACCGGTATCAGCAGCACACGCAGGCACGTAAAAAAATTGGCTAGAGTCATCAGGAAAGGACTTCAGGTCGGGAACTGAATTCTACCCTACTATTCAAATATTTTGAGCCTTCTTCAAGCGTTATGAAGGTATTCATAAATGGTTTCAGCAAGTTGCTTACTTATGCCTGGCACACGTTGCAAATCGGTAATCGCGGCTCGGCGAATCTCTTGCTGACCACCGAAGTGATGCAGTAGCTCCTTGCGTTTTTTGGGTCCGACTCCCGGTATTGAATCCAACATGGAACTACTGCGCACTTTGCCACGTCGCTGCCTGTGTGACGTGATAGCAAAACGATGGGCTTCGTCGCGAATGTGCTGCAATACATGCAATGCCGGAGACTCAGCGGGCAGAGCAAGTTCCAGGTGGGAATTCCCGAGAATGACAGTCTCCTGCCCTGCCTTGCGGCTGATACCCTTGGCGATGCCAAGCAACACGACGCCCTGCACATTCAGCTCGGCCATCATCGTCTCGGCTTGCAGCAACTGCCCCTTGCCGCCGTCAATGATCAACAGGTCTGGCAATTTACCCTCGCCTTTTTGCAGCCGGGCATAACGACGTTTGAGCGCCTGAGCCATCGCCGCATAGTCATCCCCCGCAGTGATGCCTTCGATATTAAAACGTCGATAGTCGGACTTCAGCGGACCGTTCTGATCAAACACAACACAAGACGCTACGGTCGCTTCCCCTGAGGTATGACTAATATCAAAACACTCCAGTCGTGTTGGAATTTTCTCCAGACCTAACGCTTGCTGCAAAGCCGTGAGACGCTTCTGCATATTCTGCGAACTGTTCAGTTTGGTCAGCACACCCTGTTCGGCGTTTGTCTGCGCAAGTTCCAGCCATTTAAGCCTGTGCCCTCTAAGCTTGTGACTGATCGTAATTTTGTACTGACTGATAAAACTCAGCGCTTCTTCAAGTTGCTCACGCTCAGCAGGCTCATGGCTGCAGATCAATTCACGCGGCAAACTGAGTTGTCCGCCATCACCGAGATAATAACGTGCGATAAAAGCATAGAGAAACTCCTCGGGAGACGACTCCAACGTAAATTTTGGATAATAGTTGCGTGACCCCAGCAAACGACCGCCACGCACGAAAATGAGATGGACGCAAACAACTCCTGCACTTTCGCTAATCGCAACTACATCCACATCACCTTTTTCGCCGGCGACATATTGCCGCTCCTGAATCAAGCGCAAGTCGCGAATCTGATCGCGTATTGTCGAGGCTTCCTCATATTTCATTTCGTCGGCAAGCCGCTCCATTTGCTTGCCCAATTCCTGGGTGATCTGATCGTTGTGACCATCAATGAACAGTACAGAATGGCGAACGCTCTGCGCATACGCTTCGGGGGTGACGAGATTTACGCAAGGACCGGAGCAACGTTTGATCTGGTATTGCAGGCAAGGCCGCGTACGGTTACGAAAATAGGAATCTTCGCACTGCCTTACCTGGAAAACTTTTTGTAACACGGCGAGAGATTCTCTCACCGCTCCAGCGCTCGGAAACGGTCCGTAATATTCACCGGCTTGTTTCTTCGAACCACGATGCAATGCAAAACGCGGATAGGTATCTTTCGACGAAAGGAAGATGTACGGATACGACTTATCATCGCGCATCACGATGTTGTATGGAGGGCGTTTGTCCTTGATCAGATTCTGTTCGAGCAATAGCGCTTCAGTTTCGCTATTGGTAACAGTGATTTCTATCTGGTGAATACGCTTAACAAGCGCAAGCGTTTTGTTGTTAAGACCAGTGCCACGAAAATACGAGGTAAGCCGTTTTTTTAAATTCTTGGCCTTGCCTACGTAGAGCGTTTCGCCATCTGCATCAAGCATACGGTACACGCCAGGACGAACGCTGGTGTGTTTCAGGAAACTTGCGTAATCAAATGGTAGTTGTTCGCTCATGTTGAAGATTTGCTGCCTGCGCTGACTTCACACAATTCTCACTTCAGGATGCAGTTGTATGCGGAATTTCGCCAATACGGAAGCTTGAATTTTCTCCGACAACGCGACAAGTTCCGCGCCTGATGCGGAACCATAGTTAACCAGAACAAGCGCATGATCCTGATGTACGCCAACATCACCTTCACGATAACCTTTCCATCCGGCCTGTTCTATCAACCAGGCCGCGGCAATTTTGACATGATCATCTTCCGGATATGCCGCTATCGCAGGAAATTCTTCTTTCAAGAAAGCAAATTGCTGAGGACTGATGCGCGGGTTCCAGAAAAATGATCCTGCGTTACCCAATATCGATGGGTCCGGTAGTTTGCTCTTCCGGATGCTGCACACCATATCACTGACCATCAGCGGCGTAATAGTCGCAGGATCAACGTTCCCGAACGCGCTCTTGAGAGATGGATACTCCAGGTTGATTTTCGCTTCCTTCGACAACCTGAATGTCACGCTGCAGATAATGTATTTGTCGCGCAATTCCTGCTTGAAAACAGAATTCCTGTAACTGAACTTGCAATCCGCGTTGGTGAATATCTGGTAGTTGCCAGTCGCAATTTCAAGAGCCTCGAGCTCCAGTAATGTGTCTTTTACCTCCGCGCCATAAGCACCGATATTCTGCACAGGGGCAGCACCCACATTACCAGGGATCAACGATAGATTTTCCAGTCCGAACAAATCCAATCCCAGCGAATAGCGCACGAGGTCGTGCCAGTTTTCGCCACACATTGCGCGTATATCGGCATGAGCCGCATCGGTATCGAATATTTCTTTACCTTTGATATTGAGTTCAATGATCAAGCCCGGATAGTCCTGCTTGAAAAGAATATTGCTGCCCTGCCCAATCAGCATGAACGGAACATCGTGTTCGCGACTCCAGCTCAGCACTTCCTGCAGCTGTTCGAGGGATGTGACGTCAGCGAAGTACCGACTGCGTGCCGACACGTGAAAGGTATTGAATGTTTTTAAATCGAAATTTTCGTGAATATTCATTAACAGGAACTACACATGCGGGTGTTGCTGGTTGGGCAGATTGTGTTTTGTTATCAGGTGCGCGAGAAATGCGTTACAGGCAACTTCCACGAGATCCAGTACCAGTTCAAAACCGTCCTTGCCTGCGTTAAAAGGGTCTGGCACATCGGTCCAGCCAGTATTGCCGTAATTCAACAGCAGCTCAATTTTTTGCTGATCGGCAACGGGGCAATTGTCCTGCAAATCGCTGAGGTTCTGGCGATCCATTGCAAGAATGTAATCGAATTCCTCGAAATCCAGCGTCTTTACCTGGCGCGACCGCTGCGTGCTCAAGTCATATAACCGCGTCGTTGCGGCTTGTATTGAACGTGAATCAGGCGCTTCGCCTATATGCCAATCGCTGGTGCCGGCTGAGTCAACTTCGATGAGAGCGCCAAGTCCAGCTGCCTGAACCTGCGCGCGCAAGACCGCCTCAGCGGTTGGCGAGCGACAGATGTTGCCGAGACACACCATCAAGACTTTTATCGGCGCTTGTGAACTTGTTGTCATAATTTTCCTGCAGTTGTTATAAGCCGGCGCACGTGTTCAAGATCCTCTGGAGTATCCACACCGGGCGGAATTGGCTGGCAGCAGAGCTCTGCGTGAATTTTTATGCCATTAGCCATCGCACGTAATTGTTCGAGTTTTTCTGTTTGCTCCAGCATCGCTTGGGGCCACTGCACAAATTGTTGCAGCACATTCACGCGGTAAGCATATAAACCGACGTGACGCTTGGCAGCATGCAAAGTTGTCTCATTCATGCCATCGCGCGGAAACGGAATTTGTGCGCGCGAAAAATACATCACACCACCCGCGTTATCCGTCACGAGCTTGACGATATTCGGATTGGCAAATTCGGCCGTGTCCAGAATCTCCGAAAACAAGGTACAGATGCCAACATCAGGACGCGCTGAAAGATTCGCTGCTACCTGGTTGATCACCGCCGGAGGTATCAACGGTTCGTCACCCTGCACGTTAACGATAATTGCATCTGACGCGAGTTTGAGTTGACGAGCTACTTCGGCAATTCTGTCTGTGCCAGAGGGATGAGCAGCATCGGTCATGCAGACTTTGATACCCTCGTTCTCACAAGCGGCACGAATGCTGTCATTGTCGGTTGCGACGTAAACGTCCTTCGCTTCGCTTGCCATTGCGCGTTCGACTACACGTAAGACCATCGCTTTGCCCGCGATATCGAGCAAGGGTTTACCTGGTAATCTTATGGAGTTCAGGCGAGCAGGAATTACGGCGATGAACCCGCCAGCAAGCGATGACGTCATGGCAATTTTTTCCGATTGGCTTTTTCTTCCGGAGTCAGCGTCCTGGCTTCGTCGTCCAGCATTACTGGAATGCCATCGCGAATAGGGAACGCAAGACTGTCGGCATAACAAATCAGCTCAGCCGCAGCCTGGTCGTAATACAGACTACTTTTGCACAATGGACAAGCCAGAATACTCAATAGTTTTTTGTCTAACATTCAACGCTTCCTGAAATATACGTTAATGAATTTCGGCTCAATCACCAGCAGAAGAGTTCTTGCTCACTACGGCCAGTTTCGCTAGCAAGGCCAGCCAGAAATGCTCCGGCAGCTGTGCGCTCACTTTAAGATACCAATGCTGTTGGCCCGCGAAATCACCGCATTTTACGGCATCTTTTTCAGTCATGATAACCGGCAAGTCACCCGCGAACTCAATATCGGATCTCGTAAAAGCATGATGATCCGGATAAGCATGCGGAATGATAACAAACCCGGTGGCTTGCAACAGGTTGAAAAATCGTTTGGGGTTACCTATCCCGGCCAGCGCGTGAACCTTGCTCTCTGCAGCGCCGCCTGACAGTCCTGTGGGAGAGAATTTTTCGTGCCTCCCAGTTGCAAGATTGATTAGCTCATCTGCATTTAATGTCATCGAATAGACGGCATTTTTCAGCGCCGGCAACTGTATATCGGTCTGCGCACCATTCACGATAACGAAGTCAGTTTCCGTCAGCCGCTCACGCTTTTCGCGCAAGGGACCAGCAGGTAACAACATACCATTGCCAAAACCACGCTCACCATCGATGACAGCAATTTCGATATCTCGTGCGAGTGCATAATGTTGCAAACCATCATCACAAAGAATTACGTCAGGATGAAAGTTACTTTCCAGAAACTGGACTCCCCTGCTCCTGTCCGGATCCACGACCACAGGAACAGTTGTGTTCATGGCGAGCAGTTTTGCCTCGTCGCCACACGCATTGACCGGAGTGGTCGCGGTGACGATCAGAGGATATTGCGAACCTTTACTTTTGTAGCCGCGTGTAATTATTGCCGGATGCCAGCCCTTGGCTTGCAAACGTTGTGCGATCGCAAGCGTAAGAGGCGTCTTGCCGGTTCCACCAACAGTGATGTTGCCAATCACGATGACAGGAACGTCGGCGCGATAAACGGGTTTACGGCCGCTTTTGTACGCCGCACGATTACGCTGGGCTACAAAGTGATACAGCAAACTTAATGGGTAAAACACTCTGACCCAGCGGGCAGAACTGTACCAGGCGCGTGGCAGAACCTCTTTCACTCTGCCCCTTCATCAGCAAATTGCATGCGGTACAGGCGCGCATAGAGGCCATCTTGTGCGAGCAAGGCCTGATGGGTACCTGATTCGGCAATGCGACCTTTTTCCATCACGAGAATCACATCGGCTTTTTCCACCGTGGACAAACGATGCGCAATTACGAATGTGGTACGTCCTTCCATCAAGCGATCGAGCGCTGACTGGATATAACGTTCTGACGCAGTATCCAGGGCCGAGGTTGCTTCATCGAGAATCAGAATGGGTGCATCCTTCAGGAGTGCGCGTGCAATCGCGAGACGTTGTCTTTGACCACCTGAAAGTAGCAGCCCATCGTCACCAACTATCGTTTGTAAACCGTTTGGCAGTTCATTGATAAACTCCATCGCATTGGCTCTTTCCAAAGCCTGCAGAATGTCTGCTTCGGTTGCATCGGCCAATTCGCCATAGGCAATGTTGTCTGCGATCGTACCGTTGAACAACACAACCTGCTGGCTGACCAACGCGATTTGCTCGCGCAAATTACGCAAGGTGTATTGAGTATTCGTTATGCCATCAAGCAGAATTTCGCCGCTTTTTAATTCGTAAAAACGCGGAATCAAATTGACCAGGGTGGTTTTACCGCTGCCGGATTTACCAACGATTGCCACCGTGGTGCCGGGTTCACAAACGAAATTAAGATTGTCGATCAGCGCTTCGCCGCCATCGTTGTACGCGAAGTTCAGATTGCGGAATTCAACTTTGCCCTGCACGCGTTTTGTAACAACTGTGCCTGTATCAACTTCAGGAGGCGTGTCGAGAAAAGTAAAAATGCTGCTTGATGCAGCGAGACCTTTCTGAATATCCACATTCACTTTGGAGGTCTGTCTAACCGGCTTTAATAAATTTCCGGCTGCGGTAATAAATGCCGCGAATTCACCTGGCGTGATTGTGGCCAGCGCCTCGGGAGCCATCGCAAGCCAGATCAGGAATGACAGAGCACCTGCGACGAGCGTCTGCACCACCGGTGCACTGATAGATGCAGTGAGCGAAAGTTTGAGATTTTGCTGTGTATTCTTCGCGCTCGATGCGATGAAACGATCGGCCACTTGGCGTTCTGCACCAAACGTGCGAATCACTTTTAACCCTTTCAACATTTCGCCAAGTATTTGCGTTACGTCACCCATAGAATGTTGAATGCGATGACTGTGTTTCCGAAAACGACGTGACGCATATACAACAACTCCACTGATAAGTGGCGTAACAGAAACAAAGATGAGGGTTAGTTGCCAGTTCAGATATAACAAGTAACACACGAGCGCGATTACCGTAATTCCCTCGCGCAGCATGACTGCCAACGCATCGCTCACAGCCGCGCTGACCTGGCTCACATTAAACGTCACGGTCGACAGTAAATGTCCGGACGCCTGCTTGTCATGAAACGACAACGGCAGCCTCAGAAAGGCTTCCATTATTTGGCATCTAATACGGTGCACGATGCGGAACGCGAGCAGCGACATGAAATAACTGCCGAGGAAA
>JAZKES010000027.1:0-11817 GCA_040386995.1 Pseudomonadota bacterium
ACACGGCTCGCGCAATTTCGTACCAGCCACATTTGACTAACTGAACAAAACTGTTTTGCCACTGCCATACAGCTGATGCAACGTTACACGGCTCGCGCAGTCCTGGCTCTTTCTGATGTGATTCGCCATTTCATCCTGCGCTGCAGGCAGATCGCGGTACAGCAACAACTGACAGATTCGATAATGTTCGCCGTAGGTGTCCTTGATACTTTCGGTCGTGGGAAAACCGAGCCGACGCACGGTTCTGATATGGCCGTTGATGTCGTTGAGGTACTGCAGCAGCACAGAATTTTCCGAGATCACCGCAAGTTGGTAATGAAAATTTTCCTCCGCTTCTTTCAACTGCTCACTCACGGTTACACCGAAGTTCAATGCATCCGGCTGCCATAAATCCGCGAGTGCGCGCAGCTCCGACAAATCCTTGAGCCTCGTGATTTCCTGCAACACCATGTTTTCGATCGACACGCGCACGTCGTAATACTGGCTGATCTGCAGCAGATCGATATTCCGGATGAAACAGCCCTGCTTGGATTTGATCGATAAAAATCCTTCACTTTCAAGCCGCTGCAACGCGGCCCTGACGGGTGTGCGACTAACCTGGAAATAATCCGCGAGCTGGTTCTCAGTCACGCGTGAGCCGGGCGCGATGTGCAGCGAGATGATGAGCTCTCTGAGATTTTCGTAGATTTGCTGCGCCGTGGGTTTATTCACCACGCTGATGATGGGTTCCATGCAGGGCATCTGTTCCGAAGTATTTAATTCAGTTTTCAACATACGAACGCGCAATGCAAGTGATTCACTGCAGTGGCTGACAATTGCCTTATCTTGGTGCGCAAACACAAGCTCCGCACGATGATCTGGCGGCTCGGGAGGTCCAATGTGTCTGTCAATCCTCACTATCCAGTTCACGATCAACCTTTATGTAATTGATTTATATTAACTTAAAATTATTTTGTGACCTTCATCACAAGTTGGCTTTCAAATTGCTGTTGTATACAACGAAGTATTCATACAACAACCTGAGAGCCTAGCGCCATGAATCCGACCAAGATCCCTGTTTCTTCCTCGCCACTTTCCCGATCACGTACATCACAAGCCCTTATGCCGATTGGCGCCCTTGCCGGTGCCCTGCTCTGTCAGGACGCTCTCGCTGGTGCCGCGACTTTCGCCCAGACCAATATCCAGTATCTGTCGGGAGACCGGTACCAATCGATCTTCTTCAACCCCGCGACCGGCAAACTCGATTCCACTCCCGAGACTTCGTCGGTCATGACCATCGAACACGTGAACGAGTGGAAGTATGGCGACAACTTCCTGTTCATCGATGTTACGAACCCCGCACGCAGTGATGATGAATTCAAGACTGGCTACTACGGCGAATTCTCTCCGCGCCTGAGCTTCGGCAAGATGACTGGCAAGGGTGTTGGCACCGGCTTATTCAAGGATGTGCTGCTCACCACCACTGCCGAAATCGGCCAGGGTTTTCGCAACTATCTCTACGGTGTGGCAGTTGATTTAAACCTGCCTGGTACACCCGTCTTCCAGATCAACTACTACGCTCGTCACGAAGTCTCCAATCCTGCGGCCGACATGGGCAGTCAGGTCACACTTGTCTGGTTGAAGCCGTTCACAGTTGGCGGCGTGGCACTCACGTTTGAAGGGTTCTACGACTATGCATGGGGTATGGATCACGTTGAAGACAACATCATCACTGCACCACGCCTGATGCTCGACGTTGGCCAGTTCTGGGAAACGCCGGGTGTATTGCAAGCGGGTTTCGAATACCAGATCTGGCGCAACAAATACGGCATCGACGGCATCGATGAAGATGTCGTGCAAGCGATGGTCAAGTGGATCTGGTAAGCCAGCACCGTCAATTCACGCATATAACAATTACGGGTTTCACCCTATTAATTCATTCGCGCAGTACTTCCCCGGAGAGCTCCTATGACAGAAGACAAAAAAGCACTGACAGCAAACAGACGCCGTTTCCTCAAAGGCCTTTCAGCAGGCACCGCTGGTATGGCGTTCGCTTCCCAAATGCCCAGCGCACTTGCAGCAGATAAAGTGAGTATGGGCTTCATCTATGTGGGTCCGCGTGATGACTACGGATATAACCAGGCGCATTTTGAAGGTAAATCTGCACTTGCCGCGCTCGATTGGGTAAAAGCAGTAGATGAAGAGAATGTGCCTGAATCTCTCGAAGTCCAGAAGACCATGGAAAGCATGATCAACCTTGATGGTGTACAAGTGGTATTCCCGACGTCATTCGGCTATTTCGATCCGCACATTCTGAAACTGGCCGGTGAATATCCTGAAGTACAGTTCCTGCATTGCGGCGGACTGTGGGATGCGACCAAACATCCGAAAAACGTCGGCAGTTATTTTGGCTACATCGATGAGCCGGTTTATATTTCGGGCATCGTTGCGGGTCATACGAGCAAGTCGAAGAAGCTCGGCTTCGTTGCCGCGATGCCAATTCCGCAGGTATTACGCAACATCAACAATTTCACGCTCGCCGCGCGTAGCGTGGATCCATCGATCACCACTACAGTTGTATTCACGGGTTCATGGTCTGATCCCGTCAAGGAAGCCGAAGCAGCGAGCAGCCTGATCGATCAAGGCGTCGATGTGCTGACGTGTCATGTCGATAGCCCAAAAGTTGTCGTCGAAACCGCCGAACGCCGCGGCATCTATTCATGCGGTTATCACACCAACAACGCAGTGCTTGCACCGAAAGGTTTCCTCACAGGCGCCGAGTGGGCATGGAGTGGCTTGTACAAACACTACGCTGAACTGATCAGCGGCGGCAAACCAATTCCGAATCTTATGCGAGGTGGGCTCAAGGATGGCATCGTTGCGGTTTCCCCTTACGGTGCTGCAGTTGGTGAAGCTGCAAAAGTCGCGGCTGATGGTGTGATGAAAAAATTCATGGACGGTTCGATGGTTGTATATGAAGGTCCGATCATGAGTAACACCGGCACCGAAGTAGTTCCTGCCGGTAAAAGTTATCCGCAAACGGACGTATGGCTCGAAAGCATGGATTGGCTCGTAGAAGGTGTCGTTGGTTCAACCCAGGCCTGATGGCAAGGTAGTCGTCCATGCAAAAAGCATTGGAAACCTGGAGTATTTCCCTGGGTGCGTTGCTGGTGTCGGTGCTGCTTGTAGCGGTGTTTATCGCGAGCACCGGCAATAGTCCCGGTGAAGTGTTCTACAGTTTGTACCGCGGCGCGTTCGGCAGCTGGTTCTCGTGGCAGAACACAATGGTCCGGGCCGCGCCACTTTTACTGACAGCGTTGTGTACGGCATTGCCCGCACGTGTTGGCTTGATCGTGATCGGTGGTGAAGGTGCGTTTGTGGTCGGCGGGTTGTCGGCCACGATGGCGGGCATCGCGATCTCGACCGCGCCGCCGTTCGTTGTACTCACCGTGATGATGCTCGTTGCTGGTGTTACTGCTGGTGGCTGGCTCATGGCAGTTGGTGCACTGCGTTATTACCGGAACGTTAACGAGACGATCAGTTCGTTGCTGCTCAACTACATCGCAATCGCGCTGCTGAACTTTCTGGTGATCGGCGTGTTGCGCGATCCCGCCACACTCAACAATCCTTCTACCTACCCTATCGGTGATCAAAACATGATCGGCGCGATCGGCGACAGCTCCGTACATTGGGGTCTGATATATGGCCTCGTCGCTTGCACCTTGATGTGGGTGCTCGCGCGCAAGAGTATTTTCGGCTTCGCAGCCGATGTCACGGGCGGCAATATTCGCGCCGCGCGGCTGGTCGGTTTGCCGGTGGCGAAGATTGTGATGTTCTCGTGTTTTCTGGGCGGTGCTGCTGCCGGTCTCGCTGGCGCAATTGAGATTGCTGCAGTTCAAGGTCGCGCGAATGCTGCATTAAATGCTGGTTACGGCTACGCGGGAATTCTTGTCGCGTTCCTCGCGCGTCATAACCCGCTCGCGATTATTCCTTATGCGTTGCTGCTCGGCGGTATTCAGGCGGCTGGTGGTTTGCTGCAACGCGCCCACGATCTACCCGATGCGACCGTTGCGGTGATTCAGGGCATTATTTTCATGGTCATTCTGAGCAGCGAAATGTTGTACGGCCGCTTCCGCTGGTTTCAGCCGAAGAAAGTTGTATAGGACCTTGTTGAAATCGATGGGAACGAAAATTAGACCCACGCAAAAAAGCAGTTGTTTGCAGCCGATAAATGCAAACCTTGAACTTGATGACAACGAAGAATTGAAGAGCACAGCAGCTATGCAGAGGTTCCCTCAAGATGGAAAGTGATATCGGCATATGGAGCGTATTCGTTGCCATTTTCGGCGGCGCGATTCGAGTGGGTACACCGTTCATCTTCGTGAGTCTCGGTGAATGCCTGACTGAAAAAAGTGGCCGTATCAATCTCGGCCTCGAAGGCAACCTCGTGATGGGCGCGATGACCGCTTACGCAGTTTCGTATCTGACGGGTTCGCCATGGCTCGGGGTATTGGCCGCCGGCTTATCAGGTTCAATACTCGGACTCGTACATGCACTGCTCTGCCAACACAAACGTGTCAACGACATTGCAGTCGGCATCGCGATGATGCTGTTTGCATCAGGCCTCGCGTTTTTTTATGGCAAGGCATTTATTCAGCCAAGCGCGCCCCGCCTGCCCGCACTTGCACTGGGTGCGTGGAGTGACTCTTCTGTCGTGAGAGCTGCGCTCGACATCAACGTATTGTTTTTCCTCGGCGCTGCACTCGCGCCCCTACTGGCCTGGTTCCTTTCTGCGACACGCTGGGGTAACGCAGTTCGTGTTGTTGGCGAAAGCAGCGACGCCGCTTTGTCGCTTGGTTTAAACATCAATCGTATTCGTCTGCTCAGCACGATGGCGGGCGGCTGGCTTGCGAGTACAGGAGGATCGTATCTGTCACTTTATTATCCGGGTAGCTGGAGCGAAGGACTGTCGAGTGGCCAGGGCCTGATGGCAGTGGCACTGGTGATTTTCGCGCGCTGGAATCCGATGTATTGCTTCTACGCAAGTTTGTTATTTGGCTGCGCGGCCGCACTCGGACCGGCTTTGCAATCAGTCGGCATCAACTGGGGTTATTACCTGTTCAATGCAGCTCCGTATGTACTCACGCTTGGCATCATGATCGCGACATCGAGTAACAAAAATGTCGTGAGTGGTATGCCCGCAGAATTCAGCAAATAGTTCTAGATAGCTCAGGAAAGGCCCATGACACCAATAACCGTCACCGCTAAACCCTACACATGGCCCTATAACGGCAAGCTCACGCCGCAGAACACTGCATTGATCATCATCGACATGCAGACTGATTTCTGCGGCCCTGGCGGCTATGTCGACAGCATGGGTTACGACATCGAGTTGACGCGTGCGCCGATCGTGCCGATCAAAAGTGTGCTCGCCAAATTCAGGGAGGCCGGTTTCCACATTATCCATACACGCGAAGGCCATCGTCCTGATCTTGCTGACTTGCCTGCGAACAAACGCTGGCGTAGCCGGCAGATTGGCGCGGGCATCGGTGATGCTGGTCCATGTGGCCGTATCCTCGTACGTGGTGAACCGGGCTGGAACATCATTGATGAACTGGCGCCGTTACCTGGCGAGCCCATCATCGATAAACCCGGCAAAGGGTCGTTCTACGCAACGGATCTCGACATGTTGCTCAGGCAGGCAGGTATCGAAAATCTGATCATCACGGGCATTACGACCGATGTGTGTGTCAGTACCACGATGCGCGAAGCAAACGATCGCGGTTACGAATGTCTCTTGCTCGAAGACTGCTGCGCTGCGACCGATCCTGCCAATCATCAGGCGGCAATCAACATGGTGTGGATGCAAGGTGGTGTGTTCGGCGCAACCGCAACTTCCACGGCACTGCTGGAGGCGCTTCAGTGACAGACGGACTGATTCTAGAAGCCATTGCGATCAACAAACAGTTTGGCGATGTGCGCGCGCTCGATAATGTTTCGCTGCAATTACGCCCCGGCACCGTACACGCGCTGCTCGGCGAAAACGGCGCGGGCAAAAGTACATTGGTTAAATGCATCATGGGCTACTACCTGCCCGACAGCGGCGAGCTGTTGTTCGACGGCAGGCAAGTGCGCATCGACAAACCCCAGCAGGCGACGGCACTGGGTATCGGCATGGTTTATCAGCATTTCACGCTCATCCCGAATATGAGCATCGCTGAAAATATCGTGTTGTCCCGGCCGCACCTGCCGGCGGTCATCGACTGGAAAGCCGAAATTCTTGCGCTTGAAGCGCGCATGGGAGACATGCCGTTTCAGTTCGATCTGCGCACGTCGGTCAATGTATTGTCAGCCGGCGAAAAGCAGAAAGTGGAAATCATCAAGCAACTACTGCTCAACGCGAAGGTACTGATCCTCGACGAACCCACTTCTGTACTCACACCAACCGAAGCGGACGAAGTGCTCGATAAAATTTACCAGCTGACCCGCCGCGGTGAATTAAGCGTGCTGATGATCACGCACAAATTCCGCGAAGTAACCAAATATGCCGACGATGTGACCGTACTGCGCAAAGGCCGCTTCATCGGCGCCGCCAAAGTAGCGGACATGAACCCGGAAAAACTTGCGCGCATGATGGTTGGCGAAGACCTGTTGACCAAGCCACCCGTGCGCGCGGCGTTTCAGGACAAACCACCAGTCCTGAAACTGACAAAGCTCACCATCGAGAATGATCAGCATATAACGGTAATAAAAGGTATTGACCTCGAACTGAAGCCAGGCGAGATCGTGGGTATCGCGGGTGTGTCGGGCAATGGCCAGAAACAACTTGTTGAAGTGTTAGGCGGCCAGCGCCAACGAATGGCCGGCGCCATTCACGTGAACGGCGAATCGTTCAACGGTGCGCGGCATGAAATGAACAAACACCGGTTTTATTGTCTGCCCGAAGAACCACTCAAGAACGCTTGTGTGCCGGAACTGAGCGTTGCTGAGAACATGGTGCTGCGGCACTTCGACACCGGGGCATTCACGCGGCTTCATGTATTACTTAACCGCTCTGCGATGCGCACACGTGGCCAGGAGCTGATCAAACAATATGCGATTCGCACGTCGGGACCGAACCAGGCAATCACGGGACTTTCTGGCGGCAATATTCAACGCGTTGTGCTTGCACGCGAACTTGAGCAGGAGCTCGGCGTGTTAGTGGTGTCGAATCCATGTTTCGGTCTCGATTTCAAAGCCGTTGCGGACATTCGCTCGCGAATTCTCGAGGCGCGCAACAAAGGTGTCGCGGTGCTGCTGCTCAGTGAAGACCTCGACGAAATACTGGAACTCTCCGACCGCTTCTATGTGATCTCCGGTGGTGAACTGGTGTACCAGACCACACCCGAGACGGCCGACATCAACACAATCGGCCAATACATGGGAGGCCATTAGGCCGCAATTCTGTCTGCATGGAACCATATGACTGTTTTTACTATCGACGCCAAACCCTACCCCTACCCTCTGCCTGCGGTAAAACCCTGCCTGATCATCATCGACATGCAGCGCGATTTCATCGAGCCCGGCGGCTTCGGCGCGGCACTTGGCAACGACGTTGCACTGCTTGCTGCGATCGTGCCCACGGTTAAGAAATTGCTTGAGTGTTTCAGGGCACTCGGATTGCCTGTCGTGCACACACGCGAAGCGCACAAAGCGGATCTCAGTGATTGTCCTCCCGCAAAACTGTTGCGTGGCAATTCAAGCCTGAAAATCGGCGACGTTGGCGCGATGGGGCGCATTCTGGTGGATGGTGAACCCGGCAACGCGCTGGTCGATGAACTTGCCGCGCTGCCCGGCGAATTTGAAATGACCAAACCTGGCAAAGGAGCTTTCTATGCAACACCGTTACAGCAGTTTCTGAGCGAAAGAAATATCACTCACCTGTTGTTCGCCGGCGTGACCACCGAAGTGTGTGTGCAGACCAGCATGCGCGAGGCGAATGATCGCGGCTATGAATGTTTAATTGTCGAAGATGCAACGGAAAGTTATTTCCCGCATTTTAAACAGGCCGCGCTCGACATGCTTGTTGCGCAAGGTGGCATCGTGGGCTGGTCAGCCAGTTGTGCAAGTGTGATTGAAGGCCTGGAGAAAGCGTATGCAGTTAGATAACAGCCATCTCGTCGCGAGTATTCTCGACCCGGAGCAATTGCTCGTTAAACGTGAGTGGCAACAGTTGCGTCCTGGCGTACGAATTTCGTTTTTGTACAACACACCAGACAACGGCCCGAGTGCCGCGTTCCTGCATTACGCGGTGGGTGCGTCGGTGCCGCCTCACGTACATGCCGACTTCGAGCACATTCTGATCCTGCATGGTTCACAACATGATGGCACTGCGCTGCATGAAAAAGGCGCGTTGCTTATCAGCAAGCCCGGCAGCGAACACCAGATCAAATCGGAGGCAGGTTGTATCGCGCTTGCGATCTGGGTGAAACCCGTGGTGTTCGTATGACCGTTCATCGTTATAAAGCGAGTGAGAGAGATAGACGCTCCAACGTTTGCATCAGGAACTTCACATGACAGTAAATCTCAACGGACTGAGTCTTGGTATTGGCAGCCTGCGCCAGCATTATCTGAATGGTGACTTCACGCCGCGGGATTTGCTCGATGCACTGCGCGCGAAAGCAGCAACGTATGCCGAATATGGCATATGGATTCATCAGCTGACAGAAAGTGAAGTTGCACCTTATCTCGCTGCGCTCGAACAACGCGCGATTGCTGACCTGCCGCTATACGGCATTCCATTTGCGATCAAGGACAATATCGATCTTGCGGGCATACCCACCACCGCGGCATGTGCAGCGTTTGCGTATACACCACAAGACTCGGCATTTGTCGTGCGGCGTCTGCTTGACGCTGGCGCAATACCGGTTGGCAAGACTAACCTCGATCAATTCGCGACAGGCCTCGTCGGTGTACGTTCGCCGTATGGTGTGTGCCGCAACAGTTTTGATCCAGAGATGATCAGCGGCGGGTCGAGTTCGGGTTCTGCGGTTGCGGTAGCTCTGGGTCTTGCGAGTTTTGCACTCGGCTCCGACACCGCTGGCTCCGGACGTATCCCTGCGTGTTTCAACAACCTCGTTGGTTTCAAACCGAGCCTCGGGCTCGTTTCGACCACGGGCCTTGTGCCCGCTTGCAGGTCGCTCGATTGTGTCAGCTTGTTTACATTGACGGCAGACGATGCGAATACCGTGTTTAGCTACGCTGAAGGTGAAGACAGCGCAGATTGTTACAGTCGTGCCAATCCTTTTTCCAACAGCAAAAGGCATTACGGCACCCACGAAGGGTCACTGCGCGTGGGTGTGCCGGCCAAAGATCAACTCGAATTTTTCGGCCATCGCGGTTATGAACAGGCCTGGCAAGCTGCTTTGCAACAGTTGCAGGACCGCGGCGTTGACGTATTCGAAATTGATTTTTCTGCATTCATGGAAGCAGCGCGTACGCTTTATGAAGGACCATGGGTAGCTGAGCGCTACATCACAGCTTCAGACTTGATCAACAACCAGCCGGACGCGTTACTGGACGTTACGAGGATCATCATCGAACGTGGGAAGGAAGTGAGTGGTGTCGATTCTTTCGCCGCGCAATACCGGCTCAAGTCCCTACGCAAACAGGCGCAGAAAATTCTGGAACGTATCGACTGCCTGCTTACGCCAACTGCCGGCCGACCGTACAGAATAGCGGAAGTGCTCGCCAATCCAATCGAGTTGAACAGCAACCTTGGCTATTACACAAATTATATGAACCTGTTCGATCTCACGGCAGTCGCAGTACCTACCGGCTTTACTGATAGTGGCTTCCCGTTTGGCGTAACACTCGCAGCAGAACGCGACAGCGATCGCTTGTTGTTATCGATTGCAAAACGCATGCAAGGAATTTTCCAGGTGCATCTTGCGCGCGAACCCGGTGTTGCTGACACCGGAATCAGTATGCCTTCCGCAGAACAACGCCATGTGTCTGTCGCCGTGTGCGGCGCACATCTGGAAGGCCAACCCTTGAACTGGCAACTCACCGAACGCGGCGGCGTGTTGAAGGAACGCACAGTTTCGGCGCCGCGTTACCATCTATACGCACTTGCCGGCGGCAAAATAATGCGCCCCGCAATGATGCTCGCAAACGACAGCAGTGGCCGTGCAATCGAGGTTGAAGTGTGGTCTCTCCCAGCCAGTGAATTTGGCAGCTTCGTTGCTGCCATCCCTCCTCCACTCGGCATCGGCAAAGTTATTTTGGCCAACAACACACAAGTGCCAGGGTTCATCTGTGAAGTCAGTGGCCTCGTTGGTGCACAGGACATAACGCAGTTCGGCAGCTGGCGTGCGTATTTGCGCCACTTGGCTGAGCCAATAAAGTGCGATGTTCCTGCATAAGGTTTTCTTGCTGAATACCTGATCAGTATTGCAACACCTCAGTATGTGGGTGTTGAAATATCACCTTCCTGTCACCTGTAATAGTTTGATCCTGAACCCGCCTGCGAGAGCCCAATAGCCAGAATTTTGTGGCCAAGGCCCAATCAAATCCCCGCCAGATGAAACTAACCCGGCGTATAGCGGTCGATTTAGTAGGACACTCCTGTCTTTTCGGCTATGCTCGCCGCCAAAAATTTGCCTGGATTTGATGTTGCATGCGATTACGTTTTACCTCTTTTAGCCTCGTTCTGCTGTTTTTTTGTGTTACTTCCCGAGCCGCCGATGTTGAGCAGTTGCTTGAAGCAATGACGCTCGATGAAAAACTCGCGATGTTGCATGGCGCGCACGATCCTGAGCCTGCGATTGGTCTCGAAAGCGCCGGCTACATACCCCCGCTGCCGCGCCTTGGTATTCCTGCCTTGCGCCTTGCAGATGGCCCTGCCGGTATTCGCACGACTGCGCCCGCCACTGCGCTGCCCGCTCCCGTCGGACTCGCTGCAAGTTTCGATCGCGATCTTGCGTATCGTTATGGTGAAACGATTGGCATGGAAGGCCTTGCGCGTAATCAGGATGTACTGCTGTCACCCATGGTGAACATCGTGCGAGTGCCACAAGCGGGCCGCAATTTCGAAACGTTCGGCGAAGACCCGTTGCTTGCGTCTGAAATAGTCACGAGCGAAATCCTCGGCATTCAGAACAAGGGCATGATGGCGACCGTCAAACATTTTGCCGTGAACAATCAGGAGACTGATCGTCTGCACATCAACGTGAGCACTGATGAACGAACCTTGCGGGAAATCTATCTGCCTGCGTTCGAAGCAGCGGTCAAAAATGGCGTTGCAAGTGTGATGTGCGCGTACAACCAGGTGAACGGTGCCTATGCTTGCGAGAATGGTTCGCTGCTACTCGACATTCTGCGTCGCGAATGGGGCTTCGATGGTTTCGTGATGACGGACTGGTGGGCCAATCACTCGTTGTCCGCATTGCAGAATGGTCTCAATCTCGAAATGCCGGGCTTCACGCACGACGAATACGAAGTAGCCGTTGAATTCGCAGAGCCACTGCGTAAAGCAGTTGCAGAAGGGTCGATCAGTGAGGCGGATGTTGACGCAGCAGTGAAACCAATCCTCGTCATGATGAATCGTTTTGGTTTGCTCGATGGCAAGCGGCCGCCAGTAGCAAGCCGTGATGCCGACAATTCAGCCGTAGCACTCGAGACCGCAATCAAAAGTGCGGTATTGCTCAAGAACAACAACGCCGCGCTTCCGCTGCAGGAAAATGATCTCGGCAACCTGCTTGTGATGGGTCCCACTGCTACGTGGACATTGATCGGCGGTGGTGGCAGCTCGCGTGTGCTTCCGTTAAAACGTGACAGTGCCGTGGATGCGCTGCGTGT
>JAZKES010000027.1:11917-24164 GCA_040386995.1 Pseudomonadota bacterium
GCAGCTCGCGTGTGCTTCCGTTAAAACGTGACAGTGCCGTGGATGCGCTGCGTGTAATAAGTGGGCATCAGGATGTCTCGTATATTCCGGGCTTCGATGCGGATGGCGTGGTGATTCCGGTTTCAGCGTTGCGCCTGCCAGATGGTACGACGGAAGGCGCGGAAAAGATGGCGCCCGATGGCAGTAAGGAAACTGTTGCAACAATTAATCACATTGGCCCGAACGCACTTGCCAAGGCCGGCATGTGGTTCTGGCACGGTGAGCTGGTCGCGCCGGAAAGTGGTGCCTATCAATTGATCCTGCAAACTGATGGTCCGGTCGCGCGCCTGTTTCTCGACGACAAACAAGTCATCTCGAATGATGGCGGCGTGTTGAGCCAGGCTTCGCTTGTACCAACTAACGACGGCCTGCGCAACGCGAGCATCACGATGAATCTGCAGGCTGGTCAGCATTACAAAATGCGGGTTGAGACATGGCGCGGTGATAACAATCCGCTGCAGATCCGGCTCGGCTGGGTTACGCCTTCCCAACGAGAAGCGACGATCAAGTCTTCAGTCGAACAAGCGGCGAAAGCATCGGCAGTTGTGCTGTTTGCGCACGTCGAAGGCACCGAGGGCGGTGATCGTAACTCACTTGCGTTGCCCGGTTATCAGGATCGTTTGATCCACGAAGTTGCTGCAGCCGCAAACGGCAAAGTCATCGTAGTGCTCAACACTGGTGCACCCATCACGATGCCATGGGTCAATGATGTCGATGCCATTCTGCAGATGTGGTACCCCGGCCAGGCAGGTGGAGAAGCGACGGCAGCACTCTTGCTCGGCCGCGAAAATCCATCCGGGAAACTTCCGATCACATTTCCAGTTAACGAAGCTGATGTGCCGACCACTGATGTCTTGCGTTTCCCCGGCATCGATCACGAACAACAATATGCTGAAGGCCTGTTTGTAGGTTATCGCTGGTACGACGCGCAAAATATCGCGCCGCTGTTCCCGTTTGGTCATGGCCTTTCCTATACAACTTTCGAGTACAGCGATCTGCAAGTTACGCCGCAGGGCGATAACGTGCAGGTGAGTTTTAGCGTGACCAATAGCGGTTCGCGTGGTGGCAGCGAAGTGCCGCAAGTGTATTTAAGTCACACAGGCACAACCGACGTGGAGACCGAAAAACAGAAACTGGTCGCGTTCGATAAACTGAGCCTCGCTCCCGGTGAAAGCCGCACGGTAAACATTACTCTCCCCGCCCGCCGCTTCGCGTGGTGGAATGAAACCATCCATGCCTGGCAGACCTTGCCTGGCGCCAAGCAGATTTCGGTAGGTGCTTCGTCGCGCGACCTGCGCCTGAACACCAATTTCACCTATACTCCCACCACCCTAAGCCTGCTCCCATAAAAGGAAACCACATGAACACCCACGTTGGCACAAGCAATATCGGCACTCCGACTGCCGGTAACCTGCCCCTGGTTTTTTTGACCAGCCTGTTTTTTATGTGGGGCCTCATGACGAGTCTCAACGATATCCTGATTCCGCATCTGCGCAACGCGTTTGCGCTGAGCTACACACAGGCGATGCTCATTCAGTTCTGTTTTTTCGGTGCTTACGCACTGGTCTCACTGCCTGCCGGTAAATTGCTTGAACGTATCGGCTACCAGCGTGGGATCGTCGCGGGCCTTGCGATTGCGGGGCTCGGCTGCTGGATATTCTGGCCAGCCGCTGCGACGCTTTCGTATCCATTTTTTCTTGGCGCTCTGTTTATTCTCGCATCCGGCATTACGATCCTGCAGGTGTCAGCCAATCCTTACGTATCTGCACTCGGCGACGCGCGTACCGCATCAAGTCGGCTAACACTGACCCAGGCTTTTAATTCGCTCGGCACAACCGTTGGTCCGCTGTTTGGCGGATTGCTGATCCTCACCGCCGCAGGCGTGGGTGTCACTGAAGGCGCTGTTGGAGAAGAGGCACGCACCGTGCAGACTCCTTATCTGATATTAGGCAGTTTGTTTTTTATCCTCGCGGCGATTTTTCTGAAACTGCGCCTGCCGATACTGTCGATAGAAAAAGGTGTTCATCCAACAGCCGCGATTGAGGGCAAAACTGCGTGGTCATTCAGCCATCTCAAATTAGGCACCATCGCGATATTTGTTTACGTCGGTGCTGAAGTCGGCATTGGCAGCTTTCTGATCAATTATTTTGGCGAAGAACATGTCGCCGGCCTGGCTGAAGTGGATGCCGCACCTTACGTTGCGTACTACTGGGGCGGCGCGATGGTCGGGCGTTTTATCGGCGCTATCGTGATGCGCAGAATCCCGGCCGGAACCGTGTTAGGTTTTTGTGCCCTGGCCTCTGCCTCATTGATCTGCATTTCGATATTCAGTACCGGCTCAATCGCCATGTGGAGCATCATCCTCGTCGGCCTCTGCAACTCGATCATGTTTCCCACCATCTTCAGTCTTGCCGTTAGCGGCCTCGGTCCTTACACGAGCCAGGGCTCCGGCCTGCTCTGCATGGCAATTGTTGGCGGCGCAATTCTGCCGGTTCTGCAAGGCATGATTGCTGATGCAAGTGCGATTCATTGGAGCTTTGCGTTGCCGGTGTTGTGTTATTTCTACATCTGTTTTTACGGGTGGAAAGGTTCAGTGCCGAAAGATACCGCTATTTAATTGCCTTGGGTTCCTGATCCGGCAGCCATCATGTGTTGCCGGGTTTTTCAGTCAGCAACATGCCGCATTCCTGTTTGATCCAGCGACCAATACACGCATCGGGCGCAGCATAAGTCCACTGCAAAGCACGCCAATCAAAATTCGCACCTGATCAGCATTTCACTTTCCGGGAAATAAAAAGCACTTGACCTGCGGGTCAGCCTGTATGTACTGTACTACATCAAATAATACAGATGGTAGTGACTGTGCTTCCTCGCCTGCTTCCCGCTCTGACCGTCATACGTAGATCAACCTGGTCCGGCTTCATGTTGGCAGTTCTGCCTTTGGTGCTATTGAACACTGTTTTTGGTCAAGGCAGTCAGAGCTCTGTGCCGGAAGAAATTATCATTACCGGCAAAGTTTCCGGCCCGCCTTTATGGCAGGTGAAGAACGGTGACAACACCTTGTGGATATTCGGGTTTCTGTCGCCGCTGCCCGAAGACTTCCGGTTCGATTCATCAGGCCTTGAGAAAGTGATAGCGGGCGCCGATGAAGTCCTCAGCAGACCCGATCTTGAGATGAGCGAGTCGCTTGGTCCTTTCAAGGCAATCGGCTTGTATAGGCAGTACCGCAAAATGCGCGTCAACGATGATGGGAAAACGCTTGACGAGGTGCTGCCTGCCGAACTCTATGTAAGAGTGCTTGCAGCGAGAGAGACTTATGGTCCGCGCGGCAAAGGCCTGTTAAAACTACGGCCGCTGTTTGCTGCACTTGCACTCGATAAAGCGGCGCGCGAAAAAGCAGGTTTTAAAGACGCTGCCATCGTGGGCAATAATATCACCAGGCTCGTGAAGCTCCACAAAGTGCAACTTACGGAACTACTCGTAGAAAGCGATTTATCCTATCGCGCCATGCTTGATGAAGTGGATGCAATGTCCCCTGCCGCCGAGCTCGCGTGCCTGCGCACTTCACTTGAACGTATTGAAACCGATATCGAAGGTATGAAAGAACGTGCGCGCGCGTGGGGCTACGGCTACATGAGTGAACTCTATGCCATGGAATTTCCCGACCCGCAAGGCGCCTGTGTTGAAGCGATATTGGAAGGCCCAAACCTCAAGGCATTGTTTACCCAAGCCGAAGCGCTCTGGCTGGTAAATGCGGAACGTGCATTGACCGAGAACCATTCGACCTTTGCGCTTCTGGAGATGCAGACCCTTCTCGCGAGTGATGGTTTACTCGCGCGGTTGAAGGACAAGGGTTATGAAGTTGTCGCGCCGTGAAGCTATTTATTCACGGTATCTATCCGTATTAAAAACCCATGGATGCAGGCGCGACGCATACAACGCAAAGCATGATGAGTAATCACGCAATACAACTGAAGGACTGATCCTCATGAGCAAACCATTAAAACTCTCGATCAAAACCGGTGACCCGCGTTCCATCTTCAAGCAGATCGTGGACGGCATCAGTATGGCCATCGCCAGGGAAGAACTCGTGGAGGGCGATAAACTGCCGAGTGTCAGGGCGCTCGCCATGCAACTGACGATCAACCCCAATACGGTAGCCAAAGCCTATGCTGATCTCTCAGCACAAGGATTACTCGATGCGCGCCAGGGCATGGGCCTGTTTGTCAGCGCGCCGAAACAGATGCTCAGCAAGGCCGAGCGCAGCAAACGCCTGCAACAGGCGATCCAGCGTTTTGTGAATGATGTGATGCATCTGCACTACAGCGATGAGGAAATCTTGCGCACAGTCACCACCGAACTTGGCAGGATCAGGAGCATACCGAAAGCCGGAGGTGGCGTCTGATGAGTAATCCAGTCTTCCAGACCCACAATCTGTGTAAATATTTCGGCAACAAGGCCGCACTCTCCGACCTCACGCTGCAGGTAGAACGTGGTGGCGTACACGCGATAATCGGCAGCAACGGCGCAGGCAAGTCCACGCTGTTCCGCTTGCTGTTGGGTTTCATGACGCCATCAATGGGTGAGTCGTATCTGCTCGGCGAAGACAGCACCCAACTGCAGACCGCCACACGCGGCCGCGTTGGTTACGTCAACGAAGAACATACGCTGCCAACCTGGCTGAAAGTCAAACAACTCAAATCAATGCAGCGCAGCTATTACCCCCAATGGAACGAAGAGATCTACCGCAACGTTGTCGCGAACTACGACCTCGACGCGGAACAAAAGGTAGGCAGTCTATCGCGTGGCGAACGCGCCGGGTTGAACCTCGCGATGGCACTGGCGCAAGGGCCGGAGCTGCTGATACTCGATGAACCCACACTGGGTCTCGACGTGGTCGCGAAGCAGGAATTTCTCGACTCGGTATTGTTCTGCACGCAGATCGACACCACGGTCATCTACTGCTCACACCAGATGGAAGAAATCGAACGGCTGGCCGACGAGCTGATCATTCTGGAACAAGGACGCCTCAAATATCAGGCGACGCCGGATGAATTCAGCGCGCGTATCCAGCTCTGGATTGTAGACGCCCGGTTCCGGCAACTGGTGCAGGAGAAGATACCGCAGTTGCTGTCGGCCCGCCTGATCGAGGACGAGTTCCATTTTTTCGTGCTTGATCCGCCGGAGAGTTTCGCGAGCCAGCTCGCACTGCTGGGCATACGTGATGCAGTGCCATCAGCGACAGGACTCGGTACTGCGGTGCGCGCGTTTCTCGCCAAAAATCATTCCGGAAACAGCCAGTAACGCAGCCATGAGCCACTTGTTCAAAACAGAACTGCTGCGCCACTTCAACTGGATGATGATCTTTGCAGTCGCGCATTTCTTTGTACTGTATTACCTGTTTTCTCTTCGCGTGTCGTTTACCAATGGTACAAACGGCCTCGACTGGATATGGGCGATCTCGATAGCGGCCGGCATTTTTGGCGCCTTCCAGATGAAGCTGCACAGGCGCAGCAACGACTGGGTTTACCTTCTGCACCGGCCCCTGCCACCTGCAAAAATACACCTGGCCCTGACGCTGGCCGGCAGCACCTTGCTTGTGATGACACTGCTGCTTCCGGCGCTGCTGATGCTGGCTGTACTGCATATCGATGGCCGCTTCGGAACAGAGTTGCGGCACTACCAGATGCTCGCTGCGGGCGGCGCAATGGTACTAACCGCCTACGGCCTCGGGCAGTTTGCAGTACTTGGCGCGAGCCGGCTGGCGTTTTCTGCAATGGGACTTGGCGCGATGGCGTTCGAGCCCTTTGTGCCAGCAGAACACCTCATTACTCACACCGCGATTATGTTGTTGGCTTTGGTGATTGCACACATGGCATTCAAGGCGGACCCATGCCGGCAACATGAGCGCGCCGCAAAACTATTGTTGAGTGAAGTGCCCATTATGATTGGTTGTTACCTGCTGCTCGTAAACTTCTTTAGCATCTACGTCACCTCGCAAATCGACTGTGACTTTAGTCCCAACATTACGGAGCAGAATAGTTGCCCGCAGTTTTCGAGCAACAGCGAACAACTGCAGTTTGCGCTGAGCACAATCACCCATCCGGATGCGATGTCCCTTATCCAGCAAAGTATGCTCAGTGAAGTAGTGCCTATCGCATCCTCGCAGCGCAGCAGCTATCCGCAACTTAACCAGTTGCCGGTCCGGGATGCGAAGTTATATTTAATGGACACTCGCGAAAACATCGCTTGGCTGTTCAGCCACAGCGACATGCTTTATAGAGGCCGCGACATTGCGACCGGCGCGCTCACAGGGTGGCTTGCACCTGATGGCTTCTACACTGTCGCTACCCGCAAACCAGCAATACGGTTTAGCTCCGTGCCACTTGCTGTTACGAATGACTACCTTATTGATGATCATCACATTTACCAGATCGACTGGCAGCGTAAAAAAATTCGCGAGCGTTTTGTAAATAGCCGCCACGAGCGTTTTTCAGATTCACTGTTCGTGGGTGAAAACATCGCGACGCTTTTTTCCGACCAGCATCTCTTTATTTTCAGTGCATCGGAGCTGCGCGACTTTGATGTGGCGCTCAGCGCGAAGGCGGTCATGGATATTACTTCTGCGGTCGAGTCGGGAATTCCATTCAGCAATAACGATGTAACGGAACTGAGCAACGGTTATCTCGTGATGGCGCGCCTGAATGCGCCGCATAAAATTGCAATACCGGAACTGGTGACGGCACCTGCCCGGCTGCAGGTATGGCGAACGTTGCCGGATAGAGGCAGCGAGTTGATAACCGATCTGCCATTGACGTCGCCTTATAGCGAGTTCGCGATGTATGCATCCTATATTTCTGCACCAGGCATCCATGTGTTATTGGATATTTTCGAAGGCTTTAAATTACGCAAGTCGAAAGAGCGCACATTCCCGCTGCTGTATGCAGACTTCCCAGCGTGGGCCGTCACCGCGACTCTCGTCGTGGGGAGTTCCTCAGCAGGAATTGTGGCCTGGCTGCTGCGACGTAGCAGACTACCCGCACGCATTCGGCATTTCTGGATTGTTATGTGTGGCCTGACCGGGCTTGCCGGGCTGCTGGCTTTTCTCGGTGGCCATTACTGGCGCGGCCGTGAGACCCTGAAACTGCCTTTGCGATCCCCTGCCGGAGCGCCGGCATGAAACGTTTGTTTCCCGATTCCTGCGATCACACGTGTTACCAAATATCAGGATTGAGGTATAGATGACCAACCTGTTCAAAACGGAAGTACTTCGCCATCTCCACTGGATTCTCATTCTGACGTTTGCGCATTTTTTCATACTGTATTACATATTTTCGTTGGGCTCGTCTTTCACAAGTGGGGAGGCCGCTATCATCTGGATGATGGCGATACTGCTTCTAGCAAGCATGTTCGGCGTATTGCAGATGAAACTCCACAAGCGCAACAACGACTGGGTGTACCTGCTGCATCGTCCTCTGCAGCCAGCGAAAATTCATATCGCGCTTACGCTCGCAGGTAGTGCGCTGCTCCTGTTGGCCTTGCTGCTCCCTGCTCTGTTAATGCTGGTAGTGCTGCAGATCGATGGCGGGTTTGGTACCGAGCTGAGGCATTATCAATTTCCGGTTCTTGGCGCTACAGTTGCGCTTACTGCTTATGGCGTGGGGCAATACGCCGTGCTCGGCGCGAGCAGACTGGCCTTCTTCGCATTGGTACTGATGGTGATTTTCATCTATCAGCCGTTCGGTGATTCGGAACGGCTGGTCACCCACGGCCTGCTGATGATCTGGGCACTCGTAATCGCCCACATTGCGTTCAAACCTGACCTTGGTCGACAGCCGACAAATCCAGCCAAACTACTCATAGTCGAGCTGCCGATCATATTCGGTTGTTATATGGTCTTCGCTATGACCTTTGGTCTTTACGTGTTGTCCCAGCGCAATTCCAGTTCGCTGTTCGGAAATCCTGCGCCTGACAGTTTCGGCCGCATGACGTTGCTCAACAACCGCGAGCAGCTGCGGTTTGCACTGGATAACAGCGACCATCCCGATGCCGACTTTCTCGCACAGCAGGCAACACTCGGCGAAATAATTGCAATCACTACTCCGCAGAGACTCAGTTATCCGCGACGCAGTCAACTGCCGCTCCGGGACGGCAAACTTGGCCTGACAGATTCGGAAACAAATACACGCTGGTGGTTTAGCCACAGCACCATGCTGTATGTGGGGCGTGACATCGCAAGTAACGCTCATACCGGCTGGCTGGCGCCTGATGGTTTTCATGCTGCTGAGGACGGCATTCCAGCTGAGCGTTTCAGCAGTGTCCCGCTCGCAACCACAAAGGACTATCTCGTCGATGATCACAGCATTTATCAGATCGACTGGCAGGACCACAGACTGGCGCAGCGTTTCACGATTACCGGGGACGAGAGATTTTCGGATTCGCTGTTCATGTCTGAAGATCTTGTAACAATTTTTTCCGATCAGCATCTTTTTATTTTCAGCATGCCGGATCTACTCGATATCAACATCCCACTCACCCCAAGAGCGGTCCTCGAAGTTTCTTCTACTGTTGATGATGGTAATCCGGGGCTTGGTGGTATCCATGTGATGGAACTGATCAACGGCTACCTGGTGCTCGCATTTGTGGATGCGCCATCGTCTTCAAACGTTCCTGAATTCGTGGTGCAGGGCAAAGCGAAACTGCAGGTGTGGCGCGTTGTTCCAGGCATGGCTGGTGAGTTGATCGCAAATGTACCGCTGGGTTCTTCATACAGTGAACTTTCCCAGTATGCCGATCTTGTCCTAGCACCCGGCGCGCGAATATTGGCAGATGCTTTCTGGGGCATGAAACTGCGGCAATCGGCAGAACGGACCTTTCCGGTCTTGTACGCCACATTGCCGTTGTGGGTCATGATCGCCACGCTGGGCGTTTGTGTGTTGTCAGCAGCGCTTACGGCCTGGCTGCTGCGTAACAGCAGGCTCCCTGCGAGCGTGCGAAATTTCTGGATTGTCATTTGTGCACTGACCGGACTTCCAGGTTTGCTGGCGTTTCTCGGCGGGCACTATTGGCGTGGCCGCGAGAGCTTGAAACTTCCGCTGCATCCACACAACAGGAAAGTGGTGGAGGCTTCGGCATGAAAACTTCGCATTTCCTGCTTTGTTTACTGCTGGTTTCCTCTGCCAACAACGTGTTCAGCGAACCTGATATTGCCGCGCTGAAAACCATCGCGAAAGATTATGAAGCAGCAACAATCCCAGACCTGATCGACAGGCAGGCCTTCATTACTGAAGCTGCCATCAGCACCGTGCTGCTCTCCCCGGATGGCCACTACGTCGCATACCTCGCAAGAGAAAATCATCACACTGCGGTACATCTGCTGGACGTTACATCGGGACAGAAGTCGCGCTTGTTTAGCACAACTACGTTGAATGCCGTCTACTGGACCAGCGACAGCGGCCGGCTGATTCTCGATCTCGAGACAGCCATTGGTGTGCTGGATCTGACGCGACCTGACAAACCTGAATATGTTGCGATGCTCGATTCCACGCGTGATGAACGTTTTCTTGGCTCGTCCCAGCATGTGCTCGATCAGGTCCTCATTGTCGGGCGTAATGAAGACAACACATACACACTCGAACAAGTGGACAGCAACGGCGCAAGACGTCAGCTGCTGCATCAGGACACCTTGATCACAAACGCGGTTGCAGCGCAGGACGGCAGCGTGGTGATAGTGGACTCCGCTACTGCACACGGCCATGAGTTCTCGCTACTGAGCAACGGCAGACAGGAAATCCTGTTCTCGTGTGTGTTGCTCGAAACCTGCCGCATTCTGTCTTACCAGCGGGCAACAAATACACTCTGGCTGGAATCAAACAGCGGCAGTGATCTCATTAATTTGATGGCGTATTCGCTCACTGAACGTAATCTGGATGTGCGTCACACACATGCGGAAGGCAGTGTGGACTTGTCGGCTGCATTGCTCGTGGAAGATCAGCCGCTGGTTGTGCAATACAACGATGGCGTGCGGACTAATGACGGACTGGATGAACCAACAGAAACACTTTTGCAGGAAGTTCAGCACTTGCTACCTGATTCCACGTTCACGCCACAGATCAGCAGCAACCGCAGCATCTGGCTCATCAGCGAAAGCAGCGCGCTGCTGCAGTATCCTCGCCAACATCTCTTTGATACAGCGACATCCACTCTCACTGAAATATTGCAGGAAGAACGCAACAGCGTCGATGTACTTCCACCTGCTGCACTTTCAGCGCGGCTTCCTCTGCAGTATCCCGCCCGGGACGGTTCCATACTTCATGGTTATGTGAGCCTGCCCAAAGGAAGGCCGCTCGACGCTACTGGGATGATCACACTCCCGCATGGTGGACCGCTCGGTCGCATTGATTCGAGTTACAACGAATTCACGCAGTTCCTTGTCAACCGTGGCTACATCGTGTTCGAACCGAACTTCCGGGTATCGACAGGTTATGGACGCGCTTATGTTGAACGCGCGGCGGGTGAATTTGGCGATGGTGTGGTCCAGCAGGATATCGTCGACGGCGTTCTGCATCTCACCGAACAAGGTATTGGTGATCCGCAGCAGCTTGCGATTGCGGGTCATTCGTTCGGCGGCTTTGCGGTGCTCTCCGGCCTCGCGTTCACACCGGAGCTATTCAAGGCCGGCTTCGCGTCTGCAGCTCCTGCCGATATGGCTTCCATCATGCAATTCCAGCGGACTCCTGAACGCACCAAAAACATGGATCCATCCCAGACCGCCATGACCAACCTGTTGTTCGGTGCAAGCGACGACACCATCGCGATGCAGGGGATGTCAGCGCGCGCTCCGCTGGCTCGATTTTCAGAGATCAATGCGCCACTGATCTTGATCGCTGGTGGCAACGACACGCAGGTACCCATCAATCACGTAAAGGATTACGCTCTGGCGCTGCTGAACCAGCAAAAGACTGTCACACTTTTTCTCGACGAAAGTGAAGGACATGGGATTGGATACACATCAAAGCGCTCGAAGCTGGCGTATATGTGGATGGCAGAAGAATTCTTCGCAACTTACATCGGTGGCAGAACGCAGGCATTGGAAGACCCCGCCCTGGCGAGCTATATCAGGCAGAAAATATTGATCGATGCGAATCCGGAATTTTCAGTTCCGGTGGCGAACTGACGATTGGTTTGGAGTTTGAGAGCAGCCTGAACCAGCACGAGAAAGGAGAGTGTTAAAACAACCATCATCTAAACCACTATCAGCGTCGGCATTTTTGCTTTTACCAACTCAACAAACAAATACGCTTACCTATTCACCATAATAAAAAACCGGGGACAAGCCCCGGTTTTTAAAATGATGATGCTGAGTGGACGCCTGATTTCACACTAACGCGTCGTTCATTTCCTGCACCTTTTGTTTAAGAAGCTCTTTGTATTCTTCGAGTTTTGTAGCAACGCGATTATTGCTCGTACCGAGAATTGCCGCGGCAAGAATTGCTGCGTTACGCGCACCATTAAGTGCAACTGTTGCGACAGGAATGCCAGCTGGCATTTGCAGGATGGAAAGAATGGAATCCCAACCATCAATCGAGTTGCTCGATTTGATGGGTACACCAATCACCGGCAACGTCGTAAGCGCAGCTACCATACCTGGCAGATGCGCGGCACCACCAGCACCAGCGATGATCACGCTGAGGCCACGTTCACGTGCAGAACGTGCGTACGCCATCATCGCTTCAGGTGTGCGATGGGCAGACACAACCGCAACTTCCGTAGGTACTCCAAATGCCGCAAGCATATCGGCCGCTTCCTGCATGATAGGAAGATCCGAACTACTGCCCATGATGATACCAACCTTGGCTTTAACTGGAGGCTTGCCGGCAGCGGCAACTTTTGTTGTTGGCTGTACTGACTGCGCTTTTGTTTTGACCACATCTTTGGCTTTGGCAACCGCAGCAGTTTTAGTGCTCGCAGCTTTTTTTGCGCCGCCTTTTGTGCCGCCGGGCGTCACTGTTACAGGTTTGGTCGCTGCTACTTGCTGCGTGTTTGCTTTCAGTTGTGCCCGAATCGTTTTGCTCATGAATTTTTGCTCGTAATTTCCGCTCGTATTTTTTGTGCGTAATATCTTCTTTCTTTCAACGCTGCTTTTCAGGAGTGCTGCTTATTGTGAAGTTCACTTCAGCTTCTCTTCTCAAGCTTCTCTTCTCAAGCT
>JAZKES010000027.1:24264-57282 GCA_040386995.1 Pseudomonadota bacterium
AGCTTCTCTTCTCAAGCTTCTCTTCTCAAGCTACTACCTTTATCACCTGCTTGACCAGTTCAACTTTGGCTTTCAGTTTTTGCAGATCTGTGGCGAGAATCGTGATGTGCCCCATTTTGCGTTGGGGACGTGTGAACTTCTTGCCATACAAATAAAGATTCACGCCAGGAATGGCCAGTAAATCATTGAGTCCTTCATACCGCGCTTCTCCGCTGAAGCCATCGGCACCGAGCAAATTCACCATCGCGGATGGCGTCTTGATGGTTGTTGCGCCGAGCGGCAAATTCAGAATTGCGCGCAGATGCTGTTCATACTGCGATGTGTAATTGGCATTAATCGTCTGGTGCCCACTGTTATGGGGACGTGGCGCTACTTCGTTAACGAGCACCTCACCACTTTTTGTGACGAACATTTCAACTGCGAGCAGACCTATGATCTCCAGACTTTCCACGACCTTTCTCGCAATAGCTTCCGCTTGTTGGAGTATGGCGGGTGCTGCCGAACTTGGCGAAATGAGGTAGTCGACAAGGTTGTATTCGGGATGAAAAACACATTCTACGGCTGGAAAAATTTCGATCTCGCCGTTGGCGCTGCGTGCCGCAATTACCGAAATTTCGCGATCAAAGTCGATGTACTGTTCGAGTACACCCGGTGCATCAAATGCCTTGTCGATATCTGCGATGCTGTTGATGCGTTTTACGCCACCACCATCGTAGCCGCCCTTGCCTAGTTTATGGAATGCAGGGAGTCGCGCGGCATTGGCGCGTACAGCCTCGCGATTGTCGACCAGGACAAAATCGGGCGTTGGGATATCGTTATCACGATAGAACTGTTTTTGTTTGCGTTTGTCCTGGATGATTTCGATGACACGTGGCTGCGGATATACATGCAGGCCTTCACGCTCGAGCTGGAACAGTGCGTCTACGTTGACGTTTTCAATTTCAATCGTGAGCAGGTCAACCTGCTTGCCGAAATTGTAGACAGTGTCGTAATCGGTCAACGAACCCAGTTGAAACGCGGACGCCGTTTCCTTGCAGGGTGCTACATCGGAAGGATCGAGTACTGAGGTATAAACATCGAAGTTGGTGCAGGACTGGATCAACATGCGGCCAAGTTGTCCGCCGCCGAGAATGCCGAGTTTGAAGTTTTGGTAGAACGCTTTCATGCAATAAAACAGCTGTGTTTAACAGGAAAGCGGCGCATCATAGCACCGAGTTCCATGCTTTGAAACCGCTTATTTTGTGCGGAAAAAGCCGCATTTTTGGGCCTCATGCAGCGATTTTCTGCAGGAGGTTCTGGGCTTCCTTATGTTGTGGATCGAGTTCGAGAGTTTTGCGCAGATCGGCTGTCGCACGTTCAATCTCATCAATTTCGACAAGTGTTTGCGCGCGCAAGAAATAGACTTCAGCTTGTGCAGGTGAAAGTTCAAGCGACAAGCTAAAACTTTCGAGCGCAGGTTCGACATATCCCATGCGACGCAGCACCATTGCGCGGTAGTTGAGCGCACGGAAATTGTTCGTGTCGCATTGATAACTGCGATTGAAATCGCTCAGCGCGAGTGATTCTTCCTGTTGCATGAAATACGCCATGCCGCGGTGATTAAACACAATCGCGCGAATGGCGAGTTCTGGATCCAATGCCAACACGTGGCTGTAACACTCGATGGCTGCGCGATAGTCTTTTTCGTTATGTGCCTTGAGGCCAGCCATCAGGTGACGTTCGATCTCGGCTCGTGCACCTGCCCCGGGAGGTTCTATGCCAGGCAGTGTTGCCTGTGGTAATTCGGGTAAATCAGTATTGAGCACAGGGTCGGCAAGCTCGGTCGCTTTATCAAGCATTGCCTGAAAACGCTCCTGTCCCCACCGCGCCATTTCTTTTTGTGCGTCGCGGATTTCCTGAAAGATCATGTCAGCAAGACTCAGGCTTGCATTAACTGCAGCGAGTTTCTTGCGAATGGAATCATTGTTCGGAAACCGGAAGTGGCTCTTGTAGATCAGCTCGTGTTCGACTTCAGCCCACGCATCCTGCAGGATCGTTCTGACCTGCACTTCCACGACCGCGCGACAACATTCAGGCAACGACAGATCGATCTCGATAGGAATTTCTACATGGACTGAATCGTATGCAAATTCCCTGAACGTCAACTTCTCGGACTTGCGTTCAATTTTCTTGATGCTGAAATGTTCTCGCAGCAGTTCAACCACGCGCTCCACTTCTTCCTGGAATGGCACCACAACACGCAGGCCGAGCAAGTCGCGCAACACCGGGTTTTCTTCACCAGTCGACCGGGTCAGATGGATGAGTTTTTCGCTGAGGCTTTCGAGTGTCTTCACGCGTTGTTTGATGGAGCCATGCAGGTGGTTGGTCTCCAACAGCGTGTCAACCTGACCACTGAGGTTACCGAGATGGTATTTCCACTTCATGCCATGCTTGGCATATGCCTGGGATATTTCGTCCATTTTCGACACGGGATTACCTGCTTTTAAGTGGGCTGCGCGGGAGTTGGCTGCGCTGGAGCCGAAAAATATCGCCTCCTTCGTTGGTGACAAGTAACGTGTCGTTGTCCACCCATGTCACTGCTTCTGCCTGTTTGATCGCCCCGCGATCGAGCGGAACCTGTTCAGCCGGCGCTGATAGCCACAAATCATCGCTTGCGGGCTTCGCGAAAAACCACAAGGCCGAGTATGAAAGCACCGCAAGTGTCTGCCCATCGGGCGATACATCCGCGCCCGTCGCCGACATGATTTCCGAGTTGCGGTCGACTAACGTAAGCACGTTGTCCTGATCGGTAAACTGGGTGTCGAGCCGGTAGAGTTTGGCGCCGGCTTCGGCATTTTCGAACATTCCTGCGCGGTGTTTAGTGATGAGGTACAGCTTGCCGTCAGCGGTAAAAAGACTCTCGCTGTCGAAATGGCGCTCAGCCGGCGGGAAGTCGTGCTGGTCAGGGTAGACGATGGGCAAGCGCTGAATGACCGCTGTTCGCGTCGATGCCGTTGGATCAATTTCACTCACAAGATAGATGGCCAGGTCTCTGCGGCTGTTACCGTTGTTGCCCATGTCGGCGAGATAGAGATAGTTCTCGTCTACCGCGATGTCTTCCCAGTCGACATTCGTGGCATCGAGCACTGGAAAACCCTGCCATTGTTCTTTGCCCTTCTCAGGCACCTCACCGTAGTACGAAAATTTCGAGTAGGTCGGAAGGATGGTCTTGCCCTCGGCATTAATCGCGAAGATGCGCGCGGTGTCGCCGCTGTCGTTATGCACCCAGAATACGTTATCGCGACCAGGACTTTTAACGATGCCACTCATCTCATTTATCGGCTTCGCATCGACGTGTGCATATACCGAAGGTCTGATACCTTCCGGACGTTGTGCGTGCACCAAAGCGATGCAGCCCGCAGTAAGCAGCACCAGCGCAGCACTGTATTTCTTCAGCATTAACAAGCCTGTCAACAAACAATCAAGGAGGAGTGAGACTAGGTGGCACCATCGGCACCGTCAAGTAAATTTTTTGAGCGGAAATGCGGTGATTCTCTTAAGGAGACCAATTAGAAAAAATGCAAATAACTCGCTAAATCAGGCCCGGAGCGCGCGCAGGATAAAATCGATATGCATTTCGGAATACACCGCTAAATCCAGCGGCGCCTGTTCCTTGAATTGCAGATTCCAGATAACACCCAGCAGCGCGGGAGAGATGAGTAGCTGGTGATGCATGTTGATCGCGCAAGCGCGGAACTCACCACTTTTTATACCGCGAGCAATGATACTTTGCAGCATTGCCTGCGAATGGCTGATCATTTCATCATAGAAAAATTGTGATAGGTGTGGGAAACGCACGAGCTCACCGAGCACCATCGCAATAACCGGCGGCACCTTTTCGTGTTGCATGAAAGAATACATAAAACGGAAGTGGTTGGTAAGCAACTCTTCTGTCGTGCCTTCATAGTCAGCAACAAAGTTGTCGGGCAGTCGATGCTCGGGAAGCAGGGTTCTGCGCACCACTTCTTCGAACAGTTCTTCCTTGCTATTGAAATAGAGATAGATCGTGCCTTTCCCTATTCCGGCGCGCACTGCCACATCTTCGAGTTTGGTGGCCGTGAAACCCTGGCTTGTGAATTCCTCAAGCGCCGCTTCGATAATAGCAACCCGCCGCGCCTCTTTTTGTTGCACACGTTTGCCGGGTGTCGCTGTGTTTTCTGTTTTTGCCATTATTGCAATATCACTTTGCGCCCGAAAACATCATAAATCTGACTGACTGGTCGGTCAATGTTTTAACTTCAGGCTAATTGAGCTGAAACAAGCGCGGTGTTTTTTCTAATGCGACTTGAGATGCTGCGCGAGGAAATGCAGAACTTTTGCCCACGCATCGTCACTCGCGAGCTGGTTGTATTTGTCGGGCATCGGAAAATTCTGGAAAGCATGTCCTGCGTCGTCGTACCGATAAAACTCATGAACTACGCCAGCAGCCTTGAGTGCTGCGCTGTAGTCTTCCACGTCGGTTGGTGATGGGTTTGTATCGTTGTTGCCATAAAAACCAATCACCGGACAGCTGATGTGCGACGTCAATTCAATTGGTGGCTGGTTACCTGCGCCAAGTGCCTTCTTGATGTTGCCTCCGTAAAACGTCGCGAGTGCTGCAATGCCGCGAATATGACACGCCGCCAGCCATGCCACTCGCCCGCCCCAGCAATGCCCCACGATGGCGATACGCTCAACATTGATGTCGGGTTGCGCTGTTAAAACGTCCATGCCGGCTTTCATGTCAGCAACGATCCAGTCGTCCTTGCTCTCCTCGCGTTTCTTTTCCAGCGGATCACCCTTGGGCCACCAGTGAAAAATAAACGGTATCGCGACTATGTAGCCGTTGTCGGCAAAACGTTGTGCGGTGGTGAGAGTGAAGGGATCGTTCTCGAGGCCGGTGTGCCCCATCGGAATGTGCTGCGCGAGCAGGATGCCTGGATGTGGTCCGGGACCTTCGGGTCTGAAGACCAGAACTTCCATCGGGCTGTCGAGAACGTGTGTGGTGACGACTTCGTACTTGTTCATTGTTACTCCTGAAAAATCCCTGTTTCATTGCTGGATTATGCCCTTTTTTATCAAGAGCCCGAATAGAATTTGGCTGTTTTTGCTGAAGATATCTTATGAGATGCAGCGACTTTGCAGCGGCAAAACAACAAACATTTTACTTTGATTTGAGATAGGTAACTTTTGACTTCACTCAACAATGGCCGACACTGCTCATGTCACTCGCCGGATTGAAAAAATTTCACACAATGTCGCGGCGACTCACCTGATTGAGCAACGGCTCCTGATTGCTCATGCGCTGCAGATTTTCCAGGAAGATCGCGTCGCTGCGTGCGCGCATACCTGTGCCTGCATTTGATGTATGAGGCGTAAGCAGTACACGCGGATGTTCCCATACCCACGAATCTGCATCCGGTGGTTCCTGGTTAAAAACATCGAGAATTGCGTATTCAGGCCGGCCCGCATCGAGTGCTTTTTGTAGATCGGCTTCAATCACGAGATCACCTCGCGCGATGTTTACGAGCACTGATTTTTCTTTCATCACTTCCAGAAAGTCAGCGTTCACCATGTTGCGTGTATCAGCGTTCGAGGCGCACGTGAGCACGACAACATCTGCACGCGGCAGCACCTGTTGCAACTGTTCCTGATTGACGACGTCATCTGCGAGACCCGCATTATCTTTACTGCGCCGCACTGCTGTAATCGTTGCACCAAATGCCTTGGCGCGCTGTGCCACAGCCTGACCGATATGGCCGAAGCCGATGATCAACCACTTGGAGCCATGAACTTCACGGAAAGGCCGGTGTTTCCAGATCTTTTGTTGTTGCTTGCTGTGGAAGTCCTGTGTGTTCTGAAAATGCGCGAGCACCTGGCCGAGCACAAACTCTGCAATCGCAATCGCCTGGGCGTGATTGTTGGTGACGGTAACACCCTTCTCCACAAGATCGAGATACGGCAACTTGTCGAGGCCAGTGTTGATGGTATGCAACCACTTGATCGATGGCGACTGCAGCATCACCTGGAAATAATCCTGCAAACGTGGCGAGAAAAACAGTTCGCTGTGAATCCAGAAATAGTCAGGACTGATATCGTCGACGCTGACTTCGCGGCCTTTAAACGTGATGCGACCGTCTTCGTCGTAGAGTGCAACGTCGAGATTGGGAGCTGCAGCAGTGATTCGGGCTTGAAGGCGTTCGTAGGAGGGTTTGAAAAATAGTGCAGTTGGCATTTTGTTAAGTTCCGTTTGGGTCAGCTTCCTGTTGCGGACTCACGGGAACGCGTGAATACGTCCCTGTAGCTTTCGTTCGCATCCATGCGAACGAATCCCGTCTGTCCGCAACAGGAAGCTGACTGCATGACGTGGAGCGTGTTCAAAAATTATATATGCGAGTGATCTGCAGCGAAAAACTAACATGACTGCCTGCAACTAATTCGACTTCACGGAATGATAAATGTGTAATCCAGCGTATAAAACGGCTTGTCTACGCCTCTGGCTTTCATTTCGTCAGCACCGTCGTGTTTAACAATATCGACGCGGAAATCCTTGACCGAGAAGATGGTGTCGGAATTCACGTAGGGTGAATGGTTGAAATACATCATGGTGGTGAAATCAGGGTGGCCTTCAGCGCGGATGATGTAGTGAATGTGCGACGCACGATAACCGTGACGGCCGAGCTGTTCGAGCATCGAACCGGTTGGTCCTGAAGTCGGTACGGGATAATCACCGGGCACTACGGTTTCGAAATTAAGCTCACCACTTGCGCCCGTGCGGAAGCGCGCATAAAAATTCCACTCGGGTAAATAATCGCGTTGCACAAAATAGAAACCATCTCCATTGGGCTGCCAGATATCGACTATCGCATTAGCTAAAGGTTTGCCGTTTCTGTCCTGGAATTTGTGCGTGACGAATAACGGCTTGCCGTTTAAATCTTCGCCAATTTTGGCACCATTCGGACGTTCGGGCAGTCCGCTGATGAATAGCGGGCCCTCGACATTCATTTCGGTGGTGCCATCGTTGGGTGCGTCTTCGAGCAGGATGGAAACTTCGGAAACACCGAGACAGTCGCTCATCAGGTGGATTTCACCCATCGGAAAATCCTGGTTGGGTGTTGCGAGTTTGAACAGAAACTGACGGCCGACGTCGAGTTCAGCGGTGGTGAGATTCACTTCCTTTTGAAAGGCATGTAAATGTTTGACGAGGCTCGAGTAGATCTCATGCAGGCGCGGATTGGTCTTGCCCTTATCGCCGTGGTTGATTACTGCATCGGTAATATTTTCGAGTGTAATGCCAGCCATCGTGTGCCCCTCTCAACTGTTATTGTAATGAGGCAGCATCATACCGATTGGCTGAAAATTATCCAGCTATGGGCCCGCGGGCACTGAGATTGGTTAACCCAGGCTTGGCGAGTGGACAAGCGCTGAGGTGGAGTTATTCGGTATAAATTCGAATGATGGGGGTACTGATTGGGACTGCCTAGAGCCTACCTTCTTCCTTGATCGCAGCCATCACCTTTTTAGCCTCGCTGGCACCTATCAACGAGGCGCACAGATTCACTGCCATTGGCTGCACTTTTGATTTGAATAACATGAGATTCAGCGCGACTACTCCGCCGTTGCAGATATCAGCTACGACTAACGGACTCAGAGCGCCGACTTGCGGCAACAACGCGAAGTCACACAGTGGATGTAAAGCGTTGAGCAATTTGGGGCCAACAAATTGCGGCGCAAGATGCGCTGGATCGACGCGTTTCATCATTGAAATAATCGTATACAGCAGAAACGGCAAGATTACACAGCCCTGGCGAAACACACATACCGCGTTATGGACATTGGTGCGTGCTTCTATTTTTCCTTCGCGCTCCTGTACCCATACTTCGTGGCCAAATGCACAGGTACCGCTGAAATCAAACGCGAGTGCCGGGTCAAAAATCAATACGTCCGCATCAAGCCAGATAACTTGTTCGAAACCTTCTTCCAATGCTTTCTGGATGAACACAAGTCGCGCATAGTCAGCCGCAATCGGCAATCTGGCACCGACTTTTTGCATGTACCATTCTGGCACTACGGTGAAGAGTGCGTCGTCGATAAGCCGGTACGTATAGTTCTTGATCTTCGCCCAACGTATGACGCTATTGATGCAGTCCTTGATCCATGTCTCGCGCTGTTTGTTACTACAGGATTGGATAACGAGAGTACGCATCGGTGTTTGGGTTGTCAGGTTATCCATAACGGTTGTGTTATCTGTATTTGTTATTGGCAAGATTGGATGCCAGCATCAACTACGTTGGCTGACGGAAGCTACTACATACTTTTAGGTCAGGTAAGGTCTCTGTGCGCGTTTTGTGATGCAGAGCGCTGTGCAACCTCTATCAGTGCAAAACTCCCGATAATGCATTTATTTTAACGGTAAAAAACCAGCGTTGAAATCTGCAAATAGCCTGTAAAACACGGGTGATAGCAAATTACAGGCATCGCGCTTCCACTCACGTAACGCCGATTGTCTTCGATATTACTACCGTAGCGATTCAGCATTCACTGCGAAACGTAACGGCTGGAGCAGGAAATCTGCGTTATTCAGCCAGCGCGCGTATCGCAGCACACGCGGCACCAAAACCATTGTCGATATTCACTACCACAAGTCCCTGACTGCAGCTGCACAGCAGTGCATGAAGTGCGGTTTCGCCGCCACGCGTCATGCCGTAACCGGTCGACGTGGGTACCGCGATGATGAGATTCGACACTAGCCCGGCCAGGACAGTGGGTAATGCGGCGTCCATCCCTGCCACACAGATCAGGATTTTTTGTTCGCGCAGCAGCGTGAGTTTATCGTGCAGGCGCCAGAGGCCGGCGACGCCAATGTCATACACTTCATTTGCGGTCACGCCATAAAAGCCGAGTGTTCTGACTGCTTCGCGCGCGACAGGAATATCGGTACTGCCACCACTGATCACAGCGATTCGGTCATCTCGCTGAGCGCTTTTATGAAGTGCTGGTGTGTAGATCGCCGTGCGTGAAATGTCCTCGTAGTCGAAGTTGCCAATCGTGCAGTGCAACGTCGCAGCAGCAGACGCGTCAAGTCTCGTGAATAACAATGCTTGCTGTTTCACTTCTGCAAGCTGGAGGATGTGTTGTAGTAGCTCCGGAGTTTTACCCTGACACATCACTGCTTCGTGCAAACCCGTTCGCGAGTGCCTGTCCCAGTCCATCGTGATTGGGCTACTCATGACATTACCCTGATGAACGCACTGCCCTGCTGATAAGGTTCTATGCTGATATGTGCACTGTAATGCGCAAAACGTGTGTTGGAAAAAATCTGCTGAACAGCTGCGCGAATTTTTTCGGGTTGTATCGCTGTGCTGTCATCCAGCTGGATAGTGATGCCGGCGTTGCGAATGCGGCAACGAATATTTTCGCCGCCACTTTTATGATGAAAGAGTTTCCTGATCGCTTCTTCAGTCTGATCTATCAACGGCAACAAGTCGGCATCGATTGCTATTCCGGTCGTAACGCGACTTGAAAGACATGGTGAGGCTGGCAGTTCACTCAGTTCCTGCAGCCCCGCCATTGTTGCCAACTGGCGCACTGCCATTTTGTTTATACGCGCTTCTACGAGTGGATGGATTATTTGCTGTTCCGCGGCTGCGATCAGGCCAGGACGATAGTCGTCCAGGTCATCGAGATTAGTGCCGGATGCAATCATCAGATTTGTATGTCGCCGAATGCTCGTGTAGAGGTTGCTCTTGCAGTAATAACAGCGATTACCCGGATTGCGCCGATAATCGGGATCATCCATCTCGCCTGCATCGATTTCATGGAGTTGCCAGTTAAAGCGCTCGGCATACGCGCGCACACGCGCTGTGCCAAGATCGGGAACTGCGGGCGATAACGCATGAAAAACCACAGTTGCAGAATTCAGCCTGCATGCGATCACTGCAAGTGTCATGCTGTCGACGCCACCGCTCACCGCTATCGCCAGCTGACCGTGTTGTTCGAGAACACGCTGCAGCGATTTGAGGCAGGTATCGGACTCAAGGATCGTAGTCATCGTCGTCATCAAGTTCGCTTTCTATTTCCTCAAGTTCTTTTTCAGTGAGTGGCGCTCGCTCAACAATGCTGCGTTTTTTGCGCGAATATGCGGGTAGACGGTCGCTGTGCCGTTCGATCGCAATAGCTTCGATTACTTCGCGCACTAGCTGCCGCTCGGCCTGGTTCAGACATGCCTGCGCAAGATCATCAAGTTCAGCTTTTGCGGTAAGTTCACCATCGGGACGTAAAGCCAGTTTAACGCGATAGGTGCGATCATCAAGTTCGACAATGTCGATCTCTCGTCGCAACACCGCGCGTCCGACGATTTCGCAACGAATACCGAGTGTCGAGGTTTGCGTGAAACATAATTCTTCTACTTCAGGTTGCGCTTCGGGGTAAGCAAGCACACGTATACTGCTCGTCATGCGGTTCTTCTTGCCGAACACCGGATAATGAATGATATCGATGATGCCCGGATAATTGCGTAACTGTTCAAGTGCGAGCCCAAGATCTTCGGCACTCTGATCGTCGACTTCAAAACTCAGCACGGCGACTTCATCACGCGTACTGTTACTGCTGTCTTCGTCTTCCACAAACATCAATGCGCGCAGCACGTTACTAATACCTGGCATCGTGCGCGAGCCGAAGCCGATGCCGGAATTCTGCAGACACATCTTCACCGCAGGTTTTTTTTGCGTGGCGTTCAGATAACGCAAAATTGCTGCACCGGTTGGCGTAACTCTTTCCCCTTCGCGGCCATCATCATGAAAGGTAAACCCCTTAAGCAGTTGTGTTACGGCCGGTGCCGGCAGGGGCAACATGCCGTGTGAGGTTTTGACCTGGCCGTTGCCCATCGGCAGGCTCGACACCGACCATGAGGTTGCGCCGCTCGCTTCGATCAAAAACGCCGAGCACACAATATCGGCAATCGAATCCCATGAACCAACTTCGTGAAACTCCACATCGTCGACCTCGACACCGTGCACCGCAGCTTCTGCCTCTGCGAGCAACTCGAAAATGCCGAGCGCGTGATCCTTCACCTTGTCATCCAGTTTGCTATCAAGGAGCAGGCTGCGAATTTCGCTCCAGCGGCTATGCGCGTGTGATGCCCGGTTGCTGAGTACTTTGCTCTTGCCCGACGTTTTGGGTGCCACGGAAAAATACCGGCCCTGAAGCACACCATCGTGTTTGGCTGTTACTGCAATATCGACAAGTTCAGCGACGCCAGCCTTCACGAGTTGCTGAGGTAGTGCAGCCTCTTGCTTCGGGAACAACTCCAGCAGTGCCGCGATGAACATGTTGCCTGAGATACCACCAATGGCATCGAGATGAATATGCATTTACGATCCTGTTACATGTTGAGTGAAACTACACGTGCCCGTGTATTTCTGTAGTATTCCGAAAGCAGCTGTAGTATTCCGGAACCAGCTGCTGCCCTTCGATAATATTCCGGATTTCATGTAGCCGGTCATCACGTGCGCGATCTTCGCGGTAGCATTTTTCGAGGGCCACACCGTCGCTGGCACCGTTTCATAAACGCGACGCTTGTCAGCTGCTCGACCGCCAATATGTATCCGGCACTACCAGTTGGGCAATTACAAAATGAGCCGCATTAAAGCATAAAAACAGCCCGAAAATGGACAGGCAGAACGTCGCGATAGTAGGGTATATTCAGGCGTCAATTTGCGCGGGTACGCCATGGTCCTGAGCAGCACACAACTGAATAACACAATCATCACCCTGCTGCCGAATCGTTCGGCAACATGGGCTCAGACGCGCGTGGCTTTATATGTGATCTGCGGAACTACGCTTGCGATTGGCATCTTCTGGGCCGTTAGCGGCGCGTGGGTAGTGTTGCCTTTTTCCGGTTTTGAAGCGGCACTTGTTGCATTTGTTTTCTACCGGGTATGCCAGGCCACCTACCAACGTCAGGTAATCACGTGTTCACCCGAGCAAATACTGGTGCAGTTTGGTTCGCAATTTCCGAAACGCAGCTGGGTGCTCGAACGGTCAGCCACCCAACTTGCAGTCACTGCAGCGACGCATCATCTCGAAGGACCACGGCTCAATATCTTCGACGCAAACCACAGCATCGAGCTCGGGCATTTTCTGAACAAGGACGACAAGGAAGCAGCCCTGCTCGAATTCAAAAAAGCGGGTTTGCATGTACGCGGGTTTAATCCGGACGACAGCAAGATCATCTGATCCGGACTGTTACAAAGGTTTCATCACCTTGAAGAAAAACTGATCGGTGTTGCGCCCGAGCGCCGGATCGCCAATCGATAAAGTGTGATCATCAGCGTTGTTACGCAGCATGTTGGACTCAAGCAGGATGATGAAGCCGTTCTGCTGGATTAATACGCGAGCACGGTCCACTGGAATGCGGTGCAGTTCGACGTTGTCACTGCCAGCGTCATTACCTATGTGATCGATGATGCCCAGAATTCCGCCGGGTTTAAGCGCCGCATAAATGCCGCCAAGAAAATTCGTCACGCCTTCTTCACCGCGAAAATTCAGATTGTCGTGCAGACTCATTGCGGTGATTGCCGCATCGGCCTGGCCATTCATGTTGAGATCCCAGGTTTCTGCGAAGCTCACGTTTACATTACCAAGGCGCTCGGCACGCGCCTGCAACTGTGCTTCCTGCGGCATCATGCGCTCGCCCGCCTGCATGATGACCTTGCCGGTTGAACCGACACCTGCCGATAACACTTCGGTAAACCAGCCTTCTCCGGAGGCAACATCGATAACGGTCATACCTTCATCGATGCCGAGAAATTCGAGCACCTGCAACGGGCGGCGACTGCCATCCCGCGCCTTGTCTTCTGCGGGACGCGCTTCCGAAGCGAGTTTTTCGAGGAAATCATCCGGTACTGCATGAATAAAAGAGGAAGCCATCAGGGCAATAAGTGCGACAGGCAGTTGGCGATAGGTCATAAACACGTCCTTCAGCTAGCGGAACAACAAGGGCTCGGCCAACTTGACCGGCAATGCACCACTTATTCGCACTATTCTCCTGTCGCGATAGCGCGCGACGGATCGATGATCCATTCGCTCCAGGACCCCGCATAAAGCGCAGGCATGGGAAGGCCGGCAATTTGCATCGCGAGAATGTTATGGCAAGCCGTGATTCCTGATCCGCAATACGCGACTACCGGTTTGCCCGCCTGTGCGGCCGTGGAAAATTTCAGGCGTAAATCCTCCGGGGATTTGAAGGTGCCGTCCGGCCGCAGGTTGCCACTGAACGGCGAGCAAAACGCGCCTGGAATATGTCCTGCGACGGGATCAATGGGTTCCATCTCGCCACGAAAGCGCGGCGGTTCGCGAGCATCCAGCAACACCTGTGTATTCGCGTCGAGCTGATCGGCCGTCAACAGGGTGGCAAGAGGTTTAACGTCGCGATAGGAAAAATCAGTCGCAGCGGGGGCCGCTGGAGTGTCGGCAAAAACGGGCAGACCTTCGGCCAGCCACGCCTGCCAGCCGCCATCGAGTACGGCGACGTTTGCGTGACCAAGCCATTTAAGCATCCACCACATTCGGGCAGCGGCGGCGCCTCCCGCATCGTCATAAAGCACGACCTGCACATCTGGATTAATACCCCAGGCTTGCACGGTACGACTCCACTCTTCGCGCGATGGCAACGGGTGGCGACCGGTTTTGCCTGGCACGTGAGGCCGGCTCAGATCCTTGTTCATGTCAGCAAAGTGAGCACCGGGAATATGGGAGTCCTCGTAGACCCGGCGCCCCGCAGCCGGATCCTGCAACGAAAAGCGGCAGTCAAAAAGCATGACCTGCTGGCTCTTCAGTAGATTGCCTAACTCTTCTATGTTAACAAGCGAATTCATGTGATCCGTCCTTTGGGTGCTAATGCTCAATCCGGATTTCATTTGGACCTCTCGTCAGCCGCATTTATCGCCTGATGATCAGCCTTACGAGAAACAAGCTTAACAAGGAAAGGAGAAGCTGATGCACAAACATTTACTGCGAATTTATACCCTGACACTCGACTTTCTGATGCTGCTGCTCTTGTTCACAGCGCCCGGCGCGGCGCCGGAGGATGCCGCAAAAGAAGACTCTGATCGGCTTGGACCACTCGCCGAATTCAAGGGCAGCGCGGCAAATAACTCAGCAGGCAATTAAGCAGGCAATACCACCCAGATGATCGAGCGTAGAAAGCACCAAAGGCACGTATGAAGTGATATGTGAGCAGGATTTATACTCACACTAAACATCAAGTATATTTAATAAATTATTGTTTTTAATAATATTAAGTATAACAAGGCATCCTTTCTGCTAGCTCACTACAAAGTTGACATAACATCACGAGTCCTGCGTAAGCATCTGATTTATATAGCAAGTGATGCGATTTAACTTTCAATGACAAAACTTGTTCAACATCGCGATGAATTTGTCGCGAAATTGATAATCACTCCGGCCTCAGGAGTTCCCCCTAAGTGACTGATACAACTGAACAACCAAAAAACCAGAGCCCAAGTGCAAGTAGTTTCGATTCAATGAGAGCCAGAAATTGCCATTGATCGAAATAAGTTCATTAGAAGGCTGTAATTCCCTGATCAATATTCGAATAGTCGAAAAGCCCAGATTTGTTCAAGCATCTGTTCTTCTAAACATTTTATGCGGAGGAGTTGATCAAGAAGCGGCTCTATATCTTTGATAAGTATATCGAACTGATGACCATCGAAGACGCAACGGGCCGTATCTTTAGTTTGTTAGGTATTTCGCCTCACATTCGCCCAGCGACACCTTTTTATTCTACCTGCTGTGCAGTGGTAGAATGCCGGCCTGTCCGTTACCGACTCTCCCTGATGATTCTCGACGCTCAACAACTGTCCAATGCCGAGATGTACAAAATTCTTATCGGCTCTGTAGCCCCCCGCCCGATTGCCTGGGCTGGCACACGCAGCAAGGATGGGATTAATAATCTTGCGCCATTCTCCTTTTACAATTGCTTTAGTTCGACGCCGCCGATAGTCGGGTTCTCGCCGATTCCGCGTCCGGATGGCCGCAAGAAAGACACACTGCAGAACGTGCAGGACAGCAAGTGTTTCACGCTCAGCTGCGCAAGCTTCAAGCTGGCGAAAGAAATGAGCAAGAGCTCAGCTACGCTGGAACCCGGCGAGGATGAGTTCCTGTATTCGGGCCTGACTGCCGCAGAGGCGCTCCATATAAATGCACCTTTTGTCGCCGAAGCATTGCTGGTCTTTGAGTGCCAATTGCGTGAAATCATCAGTTTTGGCAACGAACCCGGCTCCGGCAACCTGATCCTCGGCGAGATCAAACACATCCATATTGACGATTCCATATATGAAAACGGTCGCATTGATATCGACAAACTTGATCCGGTTGGCCGGCTCGCGGGCAACTGGTACTCGACAGTACGGGATCGCTTTGAGTTGCAGCGTGGCTAAAACTCCCGGAAAATCCGTTTCCAACCCTGATTGTCTGATCGGGATTTGCAGTGATCTCGGGGTGCGCGGCAGCCTGTCACATCAAGCAGGACAACGCCCAACAATACCGTTAACATGCGCGCGCTTCAAAACCCGGACCCCCGCAGTTTTTCTTAACACCACAACATAGATTACCCCTGCCAATGCAAGCTCCAGGTACTACCCAGAAGTCCTCTCGCATCACCCTGACCACCGCAGCCCTCGGGGTGGTGTTTGGTGATATCGGCACCAGCCCGCTCTATGCCTTGAAGGAAACCTTCAATCCCGAGTTCGGTATTCCCTTTTCGCAAGAGACGGTTTTGGGGGGCCTATCGACGATTGTCTGGGCGCTCATGATCGTGGTGACGCTCAAATACGTGTTACTTGTGATGCGTGCGGACAATGAAGGCGAAGGCGGCACCATGTCGCTTCTTGCACTGGTATTCAGATCTACCCAGGCACATCCCGAATGGAAACACGCTTTGCTTGTATTAGGCGTGATCGGCGCTTCGCTGTTTTATGGCGATGCTGTGCTGACTCCTGCGATCTCCGTGTTATCGGCCGTCGAAGGTCTCGAAGTCGCCACGGTGGCATTTAAACCTTATGTGGTACCCATTGCGGTGGGGGTGCTGATTGGCCTGTTTGCAATGCAGCGCAGCGGCAGCTCGAAAGTGGGCGCCATTTTCGGACCGATTACTATTGTCTGGTTTCTCGCACTGGCAGTGTCTGGCATTCATTCCATCATCCAGAATCCTGTGGTGCTTGGCGCGCTTAACCCCTGGCACGCGATGTTGTTTTTAACCAGCCACGGGACTGCTTCGTTCCTCGTGTTGGGTGCCGTAATTCTGGCGGTCACGGGTGCAGAGGCCTTGTATGCCGACATGGGTCATTTCGGTAAAAGTGCGATTCGTACGGGCTGGTTCGGGTTGGTATTCCCGGCACTGATTCTGAACTACTTCGGCCAAGGAGCGTTGATCCTCAACGATCCCTCAGCCATCGCCAATCCGTTTTATTATCTGTTCAGCGGCTGGGCGTTATATCCGATGATTATTCTCGCCACGTGCGCCACTGTGATCGCCTCACAGGCCACCATTGCGGGCGCCTATTCGCTCACCAAGCAGGCCGTACAACTCGGACTGCTGCCGCGTCTGAAAGTTGTGCAGACCTCAGCGTCGGAAATCGGCCAGATCTATCTTCCAGGCGTGACCATGCTGATGATGGTGGTCGTCATCCTGATTGTGGTTGGTTTTGGTTCTTCTTCGGCGCTTGCCTCGGCGTATGGTGTTGCCGTAACGGGCGACATGCTGATTACGAGCATCCTGACGTTTTTTGTCATTTTTTACGGCTGGAAATTACCGCTGGCACTGTGCATAGCAGCTACCGGCTTTTTCTTTACGATCGATTTGCTGTTCTTCAGCGCGTCGGTGATCAAAGTGTTCCAGGGCGGATGGTTGCCGATTGTGATCGCGGTGACGGTATTTACGCTGATGACTACCTGGTATACAGGACGCCAGGTGTTGTTCAAGACGCTGCGCACGTCCTCTATTCCACTCGATCTGTTTCTGCAGTCGCTGTTCCTGAACCCGCCGGTGCGCGTACCGGGTACTGCCGTATTTCTTACTGCAACCCCTGATGCCACTCCCCACGCCTTCATGCACAACCTCAAGCACAACAAAGTGCTGCACGAGCGCGTAGTGTTTCTGAATGTTTGCGTGACGAATAAACCATGGGTGCAAATGGAAAGCTGCGGCAAGGCCGAACATCTTGGCAATAATTGTTTCAGAGTCGTAATCCAGCTTGGTTTTATGAACCAGCCGAATATTCTTCAGGCACTCAAGGCCTGCGAAGCGCAGGGACTCACCTTCAAGATGATGGAAACGTCGTTCTTCCTTTCCCGCGAAAAAATCGTCGCGGTCGGCTCGATAAAAAGCGAGATGTTTCACTGGCGTGAACGGTTGTTCGCGACGATGGCACGTAACGCGGGCACTGCAGTGGATCACTTCAACATTCCACCGAACAGTGTTATCGAGCTCGGATCACAAGTCGAAATCTAGTCAGCTGGCCGCTCCGCTGTGCCATGCAGGTAACTTCTATCTATACATGGCTCGCGGCGAACGCAGAGTGAACCTATAAAACGATTACTGTCGTGAGCCGACCTACCAGTTCAATACCGCTCGTTAGTAAACGTGCAGCGCTAATTCCCGGCTTGCCGAATTCCTTCTAAACCGCGCCGAATACTCTCTTGAGCAAATCGGTTGTGCGCGCCACTGGATTATCGCGAATTGCCGCTTCCTCCTGTCCCAGATAATGGAAAATTCCATTCATTGCGTTCTGCACAACATAATCATTCAGATTCAAATCGATTTTCGGCACGAGTGGCAAACCGTTGTAACGCGCCATCACCTGATCGTAAATTTTCAATGCGCCAACCTCGGTAAGGCTCTGCTTCACAATCGGCTGCATACTGGTGGAAAGCCCCGGCGACATCGTGCGTTTGAAATATTGCGTCGCGGCATCTTTGTTGCCGCGCAGGATGCTCGCCACATCGGTCATGGTCATACTTTTTATGCTGTCGAGAAATAATTGTTTAGTAACAGGTGTCGCCGCTTCGGCCGCACGATTAAGACGCACTTCGAGATCTTCAAGCGAGCCTGCCATACCAACACGAGCAAGCGCAGTTTTTACACTATTCATTTTGGGTGGCAACGGAATGTGGATCGCGGGGTCGGCATTAAAACCGTCTGTCTTGCCCAACTGATTTGCTACTTTGGTTGCACCAAGATTAAGGGCTTCCCGGATACCAGCGATCATGTCGTCGTTACTAAGTGAAGTATCTTTGTTGCCGTCTTTTTTACGCAACATATCGAGTCCTCTATTGATAAGGCTTTCTGCGGCTGATGCGGTGTGGGTGTGTATGACGATGGCAACTGCAAGCGAACTGATGATGAACATGCGTCTGGTGCTTTTCATAAAAACTCCCGGCTGTTCTGGTCGTTGACTGATAAAGAGTATTAAAAAGCTTATCTCTGGTTGGCACGCGATTGAAAGCATGATGCTCAGCGATGGTAAGGTTTTTTAATCACTGGCGGCCAACTATTTTTATTGCTCCCAAAAAAAAGGGCTCAATAAGAGCCCTTTTTTTACTGTTTTCTACTTAGTGAGCAAGCGGATCGGGACGGATCTGGAACTTGACCACTTTGCCCGCAGTGCCTTTGCCACCCTCGGTGTGCCATACAAGATGGGTACCGTAGTTGGAGTACAGACCACGGCCCTTCCAGCCAGCATCCGGGTCATCGATACGGCCATCGAGACCACGCTGATAAAAGCCAAGCGGATATGGCACACGCAGATAGGTCCACTTACCGGTATCCGGATCGAGCGCTATCAGCGAATCGGAATTGGAGCCGGTGAGGATTGGCGTATCTTTGCCTAGTCCACTGATATCGTGCTGATCAACCCAGCCGAAATAATGGAAGTCAGCTGGATAATCGGAGCCTGCCATTTTTGGACCAGGCGTTTGATAGACGGTCCACGCATCATCACACTGCGCGCCCTTGTCGGAACCAGGACCGTTCAATGCGTCACACTTGTCACGCTCAAGACGTGCCCACTGCGAAGTGGCAGCCATCGACACCCATGGAATGCCATTGCTATCGATGTCCATACCACGCGGATTGAGCGTGCCTTCGGGCACCTGGAATACTTCAGTCATGCAGGTTTCGGGAGGATTGTTGCCCCGATCGAGGCGCACGATGTAACCACGCTGCTCGCCGGTCCTGCCTTCAAAAGCACCCCATACAATATCGGGATTGGTAGGATCCGGGATCACCGTGTACAGGCTGTAACGCACTTCAGTATCAAGGCTTGCATCGGGGCTCGCGTTGTTTGCTTCATTCCATGGTTTGGTGATCTTGCCGTCGCCATTGGTGTCGACAATTTGTGGGCACCAGCCATTCGCCAACTGCTCATCATGTGTTTCGTCCCAAACGCGCGTATTGATCCAGCCGAACATCGGTCCAGACAATTCATTGAAGTACAGCGTGTTGTCATCGTCAGTCGCAAACTGCAGGTGGTGAGTTGCATAACACGTATCGATCAGTTCGAACTTGCCGGTTTCAGGATCGTATACGGACGCCTGGCGACCGCTGCGAGCCAACGGATAATACTGCGCGAATTTATTGTCGGAGCCATCCTGACACCACGCCGGCTGATCGTTGCGGATTTTGGAAGTCATCCACACGCGACCATCAGGGCCCATCATCGGGTTATGTGGATCAGCCGGATTTTCCAGACCCCACAAATGTTCCATGCCCCAGAAATTCGAGGGGTTGGCTGCAGGTGGGAAACGTGACGTTACGACGCGTGGATCTTCGCGTGTCGGGATCACCATCTTGTAAGCATCATTGGTAATAGGGTCAACGACGTTCAAGGTGCCATGGCCGGCAGAAACGGCATAGATCGGACCGTATGCATTCACAGTCGGATTATTTTTGTCGGTGGAAATTTCATCATGCATGAAATCCTGTGGACCACCGATATCCCACAAGGTCACCACAACGTTGCGCTCCACGCCCGCCGGACGAGGTGGTGCGGGTGGAACTGCGCCTCCCTCTACTTTGCGAGTCCAGTCAGCCATGGTCTTCGCCATGCCATCCATGCCGAACGCGAGAAACGCAGCTTGCATGCCGGTACCACGTACGCCGAGAGAAGTGCGATAGAGCCAGGCTTCTTCGTGCGAATCAAAACCCAGGGAATCCATATGACCAAGTGTGCGAGTCAGCTGATTGCCTAATTGATGACAGAAATTGCAGTCTTTCTTGAAGCTATGCATCCAGCTTGCCTGACTTTCGACAGTCGGCAGAAAACCATTACCACCGCCAGCAACCGGGCCTGTACCAGGGAACTTGTCTTTAGCTGGCACTTCCAGCAGCGACAGCCAGTAATCGCCGGGGTAAACCTTGGCTGCGTCAGCAGGCGTTGCTGCAACTACTGCAGTCAGTTCCATATCCGTGTCGCCAGGACGACCTTCCACTTTGGCGGAATCTGTCAGCCCATAACCGCGTACCCATACGTCATAGGTATGGTCGGGCAACTGTGGCAGCGTGAAACGTCCTTCATCGTCGGTGACGACAATTTTGACGAACGGTGTATTGGTTTCTTCGGTTTGCGCGATAACCCATACACCTGCCTCGGGACCATTTGCGCTTGTAACACGTCCGGTGATGAAGCCTTCAGCATATTCGCGATCACCATCCGCAGGTGCCTGGGCTAGCGACGCACCACTGGCGATCAGTGTGGTTATTGCCGCAATTGAATGCATAAGTTTTTTCATAGTCCCTCCAAGGTACCCATAACTATCGTGAGTTTTGATTTTAATTATGTCGATTTTTATAGCTTGAGCCGTAAAAAATACTGCCACGGGCGCGGGCGAGTATAACCCAGCTTCACCAACGTCAAACATTCAACTGGCGCAGTTTATTCTGGGTCGCTCATACAACAGCAACCGGTATCGCAACTCGAATGATTGGCAACCAACGTTATGAATGACTGGTCCAGAGTGACGACTTTCTTAAAGTTCGAGCCGAGGCATTGTGCTTAGCTGCCAAATTGAAAGACCTGTCTGGATGAAATTGATTGCATAAAATCCGCCCGGGTCAGCCACCGATACTTGTTTGCCTGACATAACCTGATACTTTCATAACAATCAACTCTCACTTGAAAACATGAAGTTTTTTCAGGCCAAAAAAAAAGGGCTCAAATGAGCCCTTTTTTTATACAGTAGTATTAATGTGCAAGTGGATCAGGACGGATCTGGAACTTCACGACCTTGCCAGTTGTACCTTTGCCACCTTCGATATGCCACACAAGGTGGGTACCGTAGTTAGCGTACAGAGCGCGGCCTTTCCAGCCAGCATCCGGATCATCTATACGACCATCCAGACCACGCTGATAGAAGCCCAATGGGTAAGGCACACGCAGGTAAGTCCACTCACCAGTTTCTGGATCCAGCGCAACCAGTGATTCGGAGTTGGAGCCAGTCAGGATCGGAGTATCTTTACCCAAGCCGCTGGTGTTGTGTTGATCAACCCAACCGAAGTAATGGAAGTCCGCCGGTACATCGGTACCACCCAGTTTTGGACCGGGCGTCTGGTAAAGCGTCCAACCTTCTTCACAATGTTGACCTAGTTCAGTACCAGGACCATTGGTCTCTTTACATTTGCTGCGATCGAAACGGCCCCACTGTGAAGTCGCTGCCATCGCAACCCAGGGGATGCCATTGCTATCTACGTCCATACCGCGTGGATCAAGTGCGCCTTCTGGCACTTCATATACTTCAGATACACAAGACTCGGGTGGGTTAACACCACGATTCAAACGGACGATAAAGCCAGGGTAATCTTCTGAAGCGCCCCACACGATGTTGCCATCTGTTGGGTCAGGAATAACGGTGTAAAGGCTCTTGCGCACTTCAGTATCAAGTGCAGGATTCACTTCTTCACCTTCTTTGTTCCATGGTTTGGTGATTTTGCCATCGCCATTGGTGTCGATGATCTGTGGGCACCAGCCCTGTGACAACTGCTCGTCTTTGGTTTCATCGAACAGACGGGTGTTGACCCAACCAAACATTGGTCCCAACAGTTCGTTGAAGTACAAAGTATTGTCTTTGTCGGTTGCGAATTGCAGATGATGGGTTGCAAAACAGGTGTCGATCAACTCGAACTTCTGTGTCTTAGGATCGTAAACAGACGCCTGACGGTTGCTGAACGTGAGCGGATAATACTGCGCATATTTGTTATCAGAACCTTCGCCACACCAGGCTGGCTCTTCGTTGCGGATTTTCGATGTCATCCACACGCGACCGTCGGGACCCATCATCGGGTTATGTGGATCGGCTGGATTTTCAAGACCCCAAAGATGTTCCATGCCCCAGAAATTGGATGGGTTGCCGGCAGGTGGAAAACGTGAAGTGACTTCGCGTGCATCCTGACGGGTAGGAATGGTGATCTTGTATGAATCGTTAGTAACTGGATCAACTACTGCCAGTGTGCCGTGCCCTGCAGATACTGCGTAGATTGGGCCATACGCATTTACTGTCGGATTATTTTTGTCTGTCGCGATTTCGTCATGCATGAAATCCTGCGGACCGCCGATGTCCCACAACGTCACAACAACGTTACGCTCAATACCTTTAGGACGTGGTGGCGCTTCTGGTACATCGCCCGCTTCTACACGGCGTGTCCAGTCAGCCATCGTCTTGGACATACCGTCCATGCCGAATTGCAGGAACGCACCCTGCATGCTGCCACCGCGCACACCTAAAGAGGTACGGTAAATCCATGCTTCTTCATGTGAATCGAAGCCAAGTGCATCCATATGGCCAAGTGTACGAGTGATTTCTGTGCCGAGTTCGTGGCAGAAGTTACAGTCGCTTTTGAATTCGTGAATAAAACGGTTCTGGCTTTCGATGCCAGGCAGGAAACCGTTACCACCAGCAGCAACCGGACCGGTGCCAGGGAAGTTGCTTGCAGCAGGGATCTGCAACAAAGATAACCAGTAATCACCAGGATAAACCTTGGCGGCATCCTGCGGTGTTGGTGCTATTACAGCGGTCAGTTCAAGATTCTCATCACCAGGGCGGCCTTCGACTTTTGCCGAGTCAACCAAACCATAGCCACGTACCCAGACGTCAAACGTGCTATCGGGCAGCTCAGGCAGAGTGAACTTGCCATCATCATCAGTAACAACAATCTTGATGAACGGGGTATTAGTCTCGTGTGTCTGCGCGATAACCCAGACTCCTGCTTCAGGACCATTGGCGCTGGTTACTCGGCCAGTAATAAAACCCTCCGGATACGCGCGTTCTCCAACGGCTGGTGCCTGGGCTAACGACACACCACTCGCAATGAGAGTGGTTACTGCCGCGATTGAATGCATAAGTTTCTTCATAGTTCCTCCAAAGGTGCCCATGGCTGTGGTGAGTTTTGATTTTAATTATGTGGAATTGATACCTTGAAGCAGTAAAAACGACTGCCACGGGAGCGGGCGAGTATACCCCAACTCCATGAGAGTCAAACACATTCCGGCCCGCTGTTTACTTGATTTCTCCATGCCCTGCCCCGATGTTGAATCCGTGCACAAATAATGCACAAAGAGGATATGGAACCACAATCGCGCCTCTCACGAATATGCACTTTTGCAGTCGATTGACGCTAGAATAGGAACCCTCTTTGTTCCGCTAACTCGACTCTTTATCAGCAGTAAGCCATGAGGCTCGCATGTCCAAAATTATTTCAACTTGTAATCTCCAGATATCACAGTTTCTCTATGACTTTATCGAGAAAGAAGCTGCACCCGGTACCGGTGTAACCGCTCCAGAATTCTGGGAAGGTTTATGCAGTGTGCTCGACAAACTCGGGCCGCGTAATAAAGCCTTGCTGCAGCGGCGCGACGAACTGCAAGCGCAGATCGATGAATGGCATCGGCAACACGATGTCGCGTATTACCTCGAGCATCGCGCTGAATATAAAAAATTCTTGCAGAGCATTGGCTATCTCGTGCCCGTCGGTCCCGACTTCAAGATCGGCACACGCAGCACAGATTACGAAATTTCCATCGTTGCCGGTCCACAACTTGTTGTGCCGGTGATGAATGCACGTTACGCACTCAACGCAGCAAACGCACGGTGGGGCAGTTTGTTCGATGCGTTATACGGCACAGATGTAATTCCTGAAGCCGACGGCGCGCAGCGTACCGCGCAATACAATCCCAAACGCGGCCAGAAAGTTATCGATTACGCAGACGAATTTCTTGACCAGGCGATTCCACTCAAACGCAGCCGCCATTCCCAGGTTGCGGAGTACCGGCTCGTTAATGAGAACGGCCACATCGTTGTCGAAGCTGAATTGAAAGATCGCACGACGACAGGGCTTTCCAATCCAGACAAACTGATCGGTTTCCAGGGCAGCTTCACTACACCCGTATGTATGTTGTTCGCCAACCATGGCCTGCATCTCGAAATCCAGCTCGACGCCGAAAATGTGATCGGCAAGCAACACCATGCAGGTGTGAAAGATGTCTACATGGAATCTGCGATGACAACTATCCAGGACTGCGAAGATTCAGTCGCCGCAGTAGATGCTGCCGATAAACTGGCCGTGTATCGCAACTGGCTTGGTCTGATGCAAGGCACACTCGAAGAAAAATTCCTCAAGGGTGAGAAGGTAGTTTCCCGCAAGCTAAGTCCTGACCGCGTATATAAAGGTACCAGCGGCGAAACCGTCATCATGCAGGGCCGCAGTCTTCTGCTTGTGCGTAACGTCGGTCACCTGATGACCACTGACGCCGTGCTCGACAAAGCTGGCCAGGAAATTCCAGAAGGCATTCTCGATGCGATGGTTACCACCTTCTGTGCGCTTCACGACATCAGGGGCAACAGCCCAATCAAAAACAGCCGTGAAGGCAGCATCTATATCGTCAAACCAAAAATGCATGGTCCTGAAGAAGTTGCGTTCACGAATGATCTGCTGGATGCAGTTGAAGATGTGTTTGGTCTCAAGCGCAACACCATCAAGGTTGGTGTGATGGATGAAGAGCGCCGCACCTCAGTAAACCTCAAAGAATGTGTGCGTGCCGTAAAAGACCGCATCTTTTTTATCAACACCGGTTTTCTTGATCGCACGGGCGACGAAATTCATACGAGCATGTTGGCAGGTCCGTTCCTGCCAAAAGATGCAGTGAAGGGTCAGCCGTGGATCAGCGCCTACGAAAACTCCAACGTTGACGTTGGTGTCTCTGCAGGCTTTACCGGTAAGGCGCAGATCGGCAAAGGCATGTGGGCGAAACCGGACATGATGGCCGACATGATGGCGCAGAAAGTTATTCACCCGAACATGGGTGCCAACTGCGCATGGGTACCCTCGCCTACTGCTGCGACGTTACACGCGATTCATTATCACCAGATTAATGTCGCCAACACCCAGCGCCAGCTGTCATCGCGCATCAAAGCCAGCGTAGACGACATCCTGACCATTCCATTGCTGTTGAACAAAAAACTTTCTACGCAGGAAATCCAGGCGGAACTCGACAACAACGCGCAGGGTATTCTTGGTTATGTTGTTCGCTGGATTGATCACGGTGTCGGTTGTTCGAAAGTGCCAGACATTAATCAGGTAGGCCTGATGGAAGACCGCGCAACGCTGCGTATCTCCAGTCAGCATATTGCGAACTGGCTTTATCACGGTGTCTGCAGCAAAGAACAAGTCATGGAAGCACTCAAACGCATGGCTATTGTTGTCGACAAACAGAATGCCGCTGATCCGCACTACCATCCAATGGCACCGTCATACGCTGGCATTGCTTTTCATGCAGCGTGTGATCTGGTTTTCAAAGGCCTCGAACAGCCTAACGGTTACACAGAGCCCTTGCTCCATCAACGCCGCAGGGAACTGAAACATAAAACTGAAACAACCAACTAAAACATCAATAGACATTTACAAAGGGGAGCTGCATGAAAATTAACCAACTGGTCAAAATATCAACTTTGGCCTCCATCGCGCTTGTATACGCAAGCACATCACAGGCACAACTGGCAGCTCCGAATGCTGAGGGCGTTAGTGCTGGTCACACCCATCTGGTGGTACCCGATCTGGCCAAACATCGCGAAATCTGGAAATCATTTGGTGGCGTCGAGAAATCGTCAGGCACCATTCAGTTCCTGCAGTTTCCCGGCATGGATATTTTGTTCAGAGAACAGGCTCCTACTGCCGGTTCGGGTGCAACTTCTGCCAATCACATCGCCTTTTCAGTAAAAAGCTACGCCGACTACAAGGCCAAGCTTGAAGCAGTTGGCGCAACCTTCGTTATCGACAATGCCGAAACTGGCCAGATCCTCGCTGATCTACCCGATGGTGTGCGTATCGAATTTGTTCTCGATGCTGCACAGGCAGAACCTATCAAGTTCCATCACACTCACCTGTCTGCAGTTGATCAGGCTGGCTTACGTGATTGGTACGTGAAAGTGTTTGGTGCCGATGTTGGCGAACGCAACGGCATGCCGTCTGCGGTTATTCCTGGTGGCCGTATCGACGTGATTGCCGCGCGTGGCGAAGCACCATTGCCTACCCAGGGCGCTGCCATTGACCATATCGGTTTTGAAGTAACCGACATGGCCGCCTTTGCTGCGAAGATGGAGCAGCTCGGCATTACCTTCACACGTCCACCTGAACGCAGGGATGAAATCAAACTGACGATTGCTTTTATTACCGATCCAGTTGGCACCAATATCGAAATTACCGAAGGTCTCGACGACGTTAAGTAAATTGATCAAAACGCCGGAGCAGTTCTGTCCTGCTCCGGTGTGTTTTTCCCCACGCTATATCCAGCCTATGTTTTATTCGTAATAACCATCGGTGCAGCGTGCCGATATAGTCGCACTCCGATCACCAGATACCATGCCAGACAAAACGCAAATCCAATACGCTGGGTTATCCCCGGCATGAACTGTAATTGCGGCAGCAATACAGGCAACAAAATAATGTTGAGCAGGCTGCCACCGACACTTAAAACGGCAAGCATAACCGCGAGTCTCGTCGAGGAACTCCACGTCGAACTACGCCTTGTCCGCCAAGGCAACAATAATGCGCCGAGCATCCAGAACAATGATGACAACATCACCGCCACAACATGCAGCATCGTCAGCGGCGCCTGCATCACGGGATCGCCATCGTTCATTTCGGCCGGGAATATGCCGGTCAAGGTGAAACCCACGCCGGCCATCACCAACAAGCACCACAGAATTTTTCTACCGCCATCTACCTCGTTGGCAAGACATGCACCACATAACGCAAGCAAGACTCCAGGAACGATAAAACCCACTAGATTCCACGCCAACGCATTCGGTGCGCCAATAACACCCAGTTCACTCACCGCTTTATGCGCATGGGAATAGTCGGGGCGTAATGCAGCAAAACCCGCCAGAGCCACCCAGAACCACACGAAAGCAGCCATGCCCATTAATGCTCCGCTACGATTATTCATCGGTATTATTCCTGAGCTCATTTGGTGTCATGGTCATTCCGCTTGGTGCCATCGTCACTTCCGCTTGGTGCCATCGTCATTTCCGCACTGGTGCCATTATCATTTCCACTTTGTCACATTGTCATTCTCACGTTCGTGCCATCGCCATCCTCACGTTCGTGCCATCGCCATCCTCACGTTCGTGCCATCGCCATGCCCACGTTCGTGTCATCGTCATCCTCACTTTCGCGCCATCGTCATTCCCGCGAAGGCGGGAATCCACGTTGTTGATGTTTCTGGAATCCCTCCCGCACTTTCGCAGGGGCAAGCTTTTACAAGCCGCGGGTAAAACGTAATTTGTATTAATCAAAGGTTCTGTTGGCATTTCGAAACAATCCACCCAGCAAGGGTCGCGTCATCGCACTACCCTTTCGTCAAACCAGGCTCAGCAACAATTGCAGTTTGTTCGATCGTGTTCGCCTCATCGCCATACTGGAAAACATTTTCCAGTGGCACTTTGAACACCTTCGCTATCTTGAATGCCAGTTCCAGCGTCGGTGAATATTTTGCTGCCTCGATCGCAAGCAACGTCTGACGAGTCACGCCAATTTTTTGCGCGAGCTCGGCCTGCGTCATTTCATCAGCGTCAAAACGCAGGCGCCGTATGTTGTTACGAATTGTCGTAGCGGTCATGTCAGAAGCCTCGTCGATAACAATAAAGCTTCGCTATCGAATCGACCAATGACGCCAGCATGAGATTGAATAACAGCAACAGTGCAATGCTGAGCGGCGTAAGCGTGAACAAAAGCGAACCGATGTCGAGCGCCATTGCCTGCACTACGATCAGGCCAATGATCGCCATAATACCGATCACCAGAATCCTGCCAAACCATCGCCCCGTCGTTCTCTCGATAAGCAGGTCACGTTCATCTTTAGGTTCGGATTTCTGCTTTGTATTAAATACGAAGGCTCCCAACAGGATGCTCAGAATAATTGCCCAGGTAACTGTACCGATGATCAGCCCATTCATTGCCCTGCCTGTGAGCGCCGCATCACCCGCCAGCATCAGCCCGAATGCTTTCGGATAGAAATACAGACCAACCGCAATATCGACCACAAGTTCAAACCACAACTTCTCTTCCCGCACCGACATATCACCCAACATTTCACGTGCCCGAGCTGTTAAACCGCCACCAGTGTTCTGCATGACCTTCTCCGGAGTTGTTATGAAGACGGAGGCTAAAGTATGCATTTATTAACTTAATGTCAAATATTATTAACATAATGTATCACTTACCTGACATTAATGATCTTTTTTTCAAGAAATCAGTCACTTGTGTTCATGGCAAATTGACTTGTCCGCTTGCAAGCGCACCGATTTGTTGCAAAATTATTCCGAGGGTTAACTTCACAGCAGTACAGAACAGCCGAAAGGAGTTGATGACATGTACGTAGATCTGCTTAAAAAACACATCAAAAACGGCATTCTCCACCTTCACTTGCCCAACGGAGGGGAATACACCTTTGGCCAGCAAGGCCTCGAGGCACACTGGAACATCAAGGATGAAGATGCCATTCGCAGCATCGCCAAAGACTGGGAATTCGAGCTTGGTGAAACCTACATCCGCGGGCAATGGGATGCCGGCACCACGGGCTTGCGCAACCTGCTTGCAGTACTGCGCGAAAACTTTTCATCCTATCGCCTGAACACCTGGCTGCTGCCGTTCCGCGGCGCATTGAAGGAATGGAACAAAATCAAACGCAGCTATGCCAATGTCTCGCATCATTACGATGTACCCGAGGCGGTGTTTCGTAAATTTCTCGATCGAGAAATGTATTACTCCTGCGCCTATTTTCCGCAGGAATCATTAAGCCTCGAACAGGCGCAGCAAGCCAAAGCCCATCACATTGCATCCAAGCTTTTGATCAAACCGGGCGACAGGGTTCTGGATATTGGCTGCGGCTGGGGCAGCCTGGCTTTCCATCTCGCCAAACATTACGACTGCGAAGTTGTGGGCATCACGTTATCGAAAGAACAACTTGCTGTTGCGCAGAGGGAGCAGGAAATACGCGGTGTGCGTAATGTGAAATTCGAACTCGCCGATTATCGCGAACACCAGGGCAGCTACGACAGGATCGTCAGCGTCGGCATGTTCGAACATGTGGGCCGCCCTTTCTACAATCAATATTTCAGCCAGGTGCGCGACCTGTTGACACAGGATGGCGTCGCACTGATTCACACGATTGGCCGTTCGGGTCCGCCGGGCATCACGAACCCGTGGATCACCAAACACATATTTCCAGGCGGCAGTACACCTGCGTTGTCTGAAATCAGCAGAGCCATCGAAAACATTCGCCTGCAGGTCAACGACATTGAAGTCTGGCGTCTCCACTACGCGCACACCCTGCGTCATTGGTACGACCGCTTCCAGCTGAACCGCGACGCCATCCGCGACGTGATGAATGAAGAGTTCTGCAGAATGTGGGAGTTTTATTTGTCGTCATGCGAGGCGGCGTTCAGATATTCCGATCTTGTGGTTTATCAGGTGCAGCTTGCGAAACAACATGGTAGCGTACCGACGAACCGGAATTATCTGTATCGGTGAGTGGTTCTCACCTTTAGCCGTTTAAAAGGAGATAAACAATGCGCTGGCAAGGACGTGGTCGTAGTTCAAACGTACAGGATCGGCGTGGATCAGGCTCCGGCGGCAAAATGGCCGGCGGTGGTATCGGCATCATTGCGATAGCCATAGTAGTAGCCTTGCTCGGTGGAGATCCCTCAGCATTATTTCAGGAAGGTCTCAACCGAACGATCGGCACCCAGATCAGCCCGCAATCGCGTTTCTCCGAAACGGAGCAGCAGGAGATGGTTGATTTCGTTTCAGTGGTACTGGCCGAAACGGAAGACACCTGGGGTCGTTATTTCGCGGCGCAAAATCAGCAATACCCGCAACCCTCGATGATTATTTTTTCCGGTGGTGTTGATTCGGGTTGCGGCTTCGCGCAATCAGCTGTGGGTCCGTTCTACTGCCCTGCCGATCAGAACCTTTATATCGATCTCGATTTTTTCTACGATCTCAAAAACCGTCACGATGCACCCGGCGATTTTGCGCAAGCCTATGTGATAGCGCATGAGGTGGGTCATCATATCGAGAACGTGCTGGGTGTGCTCGAACGCGCGCAAGGCCAGAACACTGCCGGCGCTAGCGGCTCATCAGTGCGAGTAGAACTAATGGCCGATTGTCTTGCCGGCGTCTGGGCAGCCGACGTCAACAACAAAGGTCTCATTGAAGAAGGTGATATCGAAGAAGCACTCAATGCCGCAAGCCAGATTGGCGACGATACTCTGCAGCGTGAAGCTCAGGGACGTGTTGTGCCCGACTCGTTTACGCACGGTTCGAGCGCGCAGCGATATGAGTGGTTCAACAAGGGTTATAACAGCGGCACTCTGGAGAGTTGCGATACGTTTGCTGCGGGGAATATATAGGATTGCCAGTTCTCGATATATAAATTGGTAATGTCGTCAGCTTTCTGTGATTGCCGAATTGCCCGCCATCGAAGAGTAATCACTTAACCCATCGCATCGATGGGTTAAGCATTTCTGGATCAGCAGAAAAAAATGTTGGTTATAAATCGCTGATTCGAAATCCAACCAAATCATACGGGAAAACCAGAGTTTTCCTGCGTTGCATCTTGCATTCGACTTTAACCTGCAGCACTTGAGCGAACCGTTGCGAACCGCTCAAGCATGAAATCACCTGCAGGATTTAATCAGCGCACTACTCTTTCGGCGCCTGATGATTAACGTCATGCTGAACAGGAGCTGCCGCCGCCGCAGCTTCAACGTCAATCTTCGTGAAAAACACAGTAACGGGATGATCGCTCGCACCGCAGTTCACTGCGAACGCGGGGTTGTCGGGGTTGCCGTGGTTATAATCAACGCGTGCAGAAGCCGGGTCGATAGTTGCGCAGCGTGGATCATCATGCGCAATCTTGTTCACGCCGGCGATGATCAGCGCCTTATGCAAAGTTGTGGAAGCATCCCAGGTGAAATCCTTTTCTTCGAACGGACCGGCCGCGAAAGAAGTAGTGGAAGCCAACAAAAATAGCGCCGGAAGTATTGCGAGTTTTTTCATAAAACACCTTGTTATCAGATAAAAATACAGTGGCGGATTAACGTGCCGCGAATTTTGGTACAGTTCGCCACAGTGAACAAGTTGATACATAGGTACCTACTGCGGTTTTCCAAGCTGAGACCGCAACTTCCTCAAAATATCCATATTGAGACTGGCTGCAACACCTACGCTCTGTGCACTTGTGCTGAAAAATCAGCAGAGTGATAGTAGTTCAAAGAAAATGAACCACGGATTAATGCGTCAACGCATACATCGCAAAATTTACTCCCAGACGTATCGCGAGGTTGGCTTCGAGCTGCGGGTAACCCGGATCGTCAGCACGCTGCCAACCATCGGCAATATCATTGTTGAAGGTGATCATCACCATCACGCGCCCATCGTCATCGAGTATCGCGCGCCAGTGCGGAACCGCGCCACCTTCACGATAACCTTGTGGCAGGTACTGCCACGTCGGCACCTGACGTTTGTCGTTTAAATCAAACGGTGTTTGAAAAATCGGATGATCGTCAGGCAATTCAACCACCGCGCGATCCGGAAAAATCCGCTTGAGCGTTTTCATAAAACCGTCCCATTCATACTCCCCGTAAAAACTGTCGCAAAGCAGAAAGCCTCCCTTGAGCAGATACTCACGTAGTTTACGCGCCTGGTTGTCGGTCAGGTTCCACGCACCGACGAGGCCAGAGATCAGAAACGGAAAATACGCAGCCTCACCTTCTTCATCGAGATTGACAGGTTGTTCGACAGTGCGAACTTTTAAAGTAGTAAGGCGCTGAAGAAGACGAGCAAACGTTCGATCACCCTGCGGATAGTCCACCGTCCACGCAGTGCCGCCACGAAGCCAATCACCCATGCCACTACCAAACGGTCCACGCTCGTATTGCGGAAACATCAAACGCCCTACGACAAATTCGCCGGGCTGTTCGTAGTCAGCTGGAAGTTCGTCCCGCCTGTTCCAGCCGCTTTCAAGACTCGGATATTCGCGCCAGGGCTGCTGGGCATTCGCCGTGATGCACAGAAATGTAATCGCGATCATCAATGTCAATCGAACGCACAACATATATCACCACATCAAGCGCTGTCGGATGGAGCTATGGTAACTCCGTTACGGCGACCATCACATCACATCATGGCGCGGCGTGGGCGTGGCGTGGCAGCAATGCAGACTGAAAGCTGATGGAAAAATTGTTCGATGATCATGACTCCGGAAAGGTCATGAAATACCGGGAGGTCCTGGTTAATTCGTCATTGAAATACCAACAGGTCCTGACAAATTCGTTATTGAAATACCAGGGGCCCTGCTTAATTCGTCATTCCGGCGCAAGCGGGAATCCAGGTTGTTGATTTTGTCGAATACCCGTACTCACCTTCGC
>JAZKES010000028.1:0-1276 GCA_040386995.1 Pseudomonadota bacterium
TATTGATACGTGCGGATACTTTCTCTGACATGAATGATTCCCCTTTCTTTTTGTGATGAGCTAATTGGTTTTATTTATTGCTGTCGGCCAGGTGCCACGGGAGTAAGCAAAACCTGGATGGCTGGATGCTATCAGAGATCAGAGTCAAAAAAAAACGTCAACGTGAAATCGTTCGTGAATTCGTGATTATTACGAGCTCATGCCGAACCAGATGGTTCTGATATGTATATTCCATAAAGCACGACACACCATGTCGGGGATGCTGCATTTAGGTTCTATCTCAATGAAAGAAATGTGACAAGCTTCGAATGGAAAATCACATGGAACGTCCACTTCGCTGCCCTTCTCATCAATTCTAAAGAAGAATGAAAGCCTTACACAGCGGACAAGACGGTGATAATAGGGAGTGGCTTCACGGGAAATTAGAACCTGGAGCGGGCGCGTCATGCTGACTGAATCCAGTCATGAGCTTGGTCAGAATCCAGCACGGACTTCTGAATTGCTCCACAGAGAAAAGTGGGTGTTCCTTCAAAAAGCTCGTTCTGACTCCACGAAGGTAGACGTAATGTTGGTGCCCACTTTGAACTTCTCTACCCGACGATCCGCTCAGCCAATGCGACAAAGGGCGGGAAAACAGCCAGCGCTTCTATGGACAAGGCCATGCCAACCAGTGCACCAGCACCCCAGAAATAGGCTGGGTGGATGCGCCCGCGAATGTGCCAGTCTGCAATCATCGCCACCACCACGTAGAGCAGCAACATGCTGGTGTTGTTGAAGGCTGTCATCGTGTTTCCGGACAACACGATCAGCCGACCCCACGCCGGCGCAATGATGCATATCGTGGCGCATAACATCAGGCGGCGATGCCAGTCGGTACGTGTGCGGTTGTGAATAGCCGCGTACATCAGCAGCGCGAACACAAGGATGTTCATCCAGTCGAGCGCAAGAAAATAAGGCGGCGTGAAAAATGGTGGCGAGCGGCCAACCACGAGTGTCAGCGGCGTCAGCACAAGACCTACCACAACCATCCAGACGACATACATCGCGCCGATGCGTCCGAGCTTGCGATGTAGCGCAATGTCGTTGCGCACGACTAGAAGGTTCTGGCTGACGTAGAACGCAATCCAGATCACGAAAGTGACGGCATGAATATGGACCCACCAGGGCGCGCCAAAACTTGAGATGCCGGCAACGTAGAACAAGCTGAAGGCAATCAGCACCGTCGCGGCGATGCCCAAAGCCATGCTCAGAAAGAACAATCGTTCACGACGTTCTG
>JAZKES010000029.1:0-10566 GCA_040386995.1 Pseudomonadota bacterium
TGGACAGTAACTGATAGAAAAATTTTGTGATCGCGACGTCAAAATTTTGCGGCAAAAGATAGTGGCACTTTGCTCAGGTCGCAGCGGATGAAGCAGAAATTTATTAATGTTTTAAAAAGTTCTTCGTTACGTTATATCTCAACGAGATGGACATTTAAACTGATGAGCTTGACACACCCTGTATGGTGATAAATTGCCAACAGCACGTATGACCAATCCGTTTTTCTGGAGAGAAACGGGCTGCTCAATGGACGAGCTTAATACGTGCTGCTGGTAATTCGTATATTTAATGACACGGATGTTGTATGACCAAACTTGATCACCGGCTTTTTAGCGTTCTATGGGATAACGGCGACAAGCCTGCATGCCCTTGGCGTGATCATGATATTCAACCGTTCACGGGTAGGTCTCTCCAGGCTTTCATGTGTCAGAAATGTGGGCACAAATTCAGAAAGGACGGGCTTGAGCGCATTGAGGGCAAATGGCGCATGATCGATGATCAAGGCCAGAGATATTAGATAACCAACTGCTGAACGGATTCAGCAGAAACTGATCAAGGAAGAGAATGAAATCGAAGCAGCGAGCCATAATTACCTATCTGACTGACAATTCAGACAGCAGCCTCTATCAGACAGCAGACGAGTTTAATCAGCCGTCGGGTTGGTATGCAACCAACGAGAATTCCGATCTTCTCACTGAATCGGAAGTGCGCGAGCTTGTCCTCGCAGGCAAGATTCGATTGCAAAGAAATCACTGCTACGTGTTGGTGAATCACTCCGACTGAGGTTTGAGTCGAACATAATGCACAACCTGGATGTACGTTAAGATTGTGTGAGGACACCCGCATATTTTCGCGCATATATTCAATACATTTGTCATTCCTCAACTAACAGGAATGAGTTATGGCCGCGGTGGTTTATAAAATAAAATATTTTGCGCGTAAGGCTTATCGAGAAATATTGGCTTTGCAGGTAGCAGCTGGCAGCAGTATCACGTGGTCGGAATTTACTGGCCGGTTTAGTAGCAACTTTACGGTACTTGGGTCGAGCGAGGAAATACAGAGGACTACCGACAAGCTAAACGCATGGATATCGGAAGATAACGCCGTGCAGGACCTGCTTGGGTCGCAATAGATTTAGTGCAGCGCAATTAATTCAACGATCATCACGCATGTCGCGAAGCAGTAATCATCAAGACATGTACCGACGAGTCCATGCGCGATGATGACTCGTGAGTCTGTCCGTGCGAACCAGCGGTATTAAAATCGGTTCGGAAATCCGGGACAGTTCATGAGGCTGGGGACGTCGACACGCCCAAGGCGATCAAAGTTCTCTTTTTGAGATGGATGGCCAGTCAGTAAAAAGACAGTCCATAGTTAACAATGTCATCAAAATATCCAGATACCGTCAGTGTGATCGTGACGTCGAACTCGTTGTAGTTTAACCAGTACCAGCCATGCTCGCCTGCAAACGGAGCAGTTAACGAACCACTGCTGGATGATCCTTCCTGCAGTTCCTCATAACGCACCCAGAAGTCATTACCCAAAGCCGGATCCTGGCCATAGTAGTCGACATATACGGCACCTTTGTCTGCTTGCCAGGTATACAAAATCACCTTGCCGCCTTCCATTTTTACTTTGACGTCAATTTGACTGCCAGCGGGAATTGCAATCTGCATAGAGCGTGTAAGCGGCGGAGTGACTTCATCCTGGTAAACAGCGGGATTTGGCAATGGCACCTGACCACCAGTGGCTGGTAGAGCGATGGTTCGCATCTGTTCGTTGCCACCCATGACGCCGTTTATATCAACCGCATGTTCTGCAAGCAGGAAAATAGTTACCAGCAACAAAACACCAAGGCCGATGGTACTGATCATGCTGAATAATAATTTTTTTGATAGCGACAATTGCCGAGTGCCCGGATCGTAAAAAGCGACCTGTATTTGATGTGCCGAAGCTTACTCCACTGTTCCGAGAATTTACTACGGTGTGAACCCGTGTTATGACAAGAGAAGCCTGATGAGCGAGGGAGATTTGCCGACGTCCGATCAGCTAAACACTTGCGATACTGCAAAGCGATTAAACATTGGTATGTGGGTCAAGCTGCTACTTCAAGGTGCGCGAATAAACTGTCGGAATCCGGTGGCGAATGCTCCGCTTTTTCTGGATATGCCGCGACACGCAAAAGAAGCAGCCACGTTCACAATAGTGCCCTGCTTAAAAATCGCTGTATTGCCCGCCAGCAGCGCTCTGATTAATTCCCTCGCGGGACGCCGCGGCTCGTTGGAATGGGGCGGGGGCTAATAGCTTCTCCGCAAATAAATGCGCCGTGGCCTGCTGCTGGCGGACGATAAACCAGTATGAACAGACGAGCTTGTTAAATCGCTGTTCAGGGCTTTTCGTTGGATCCGCGTCCAGCTATCTCGGGGAACAATGCTGGCAAGCTGCGGTGGCAAAATGGCATGACGCTTGCAAACCAGGAAAGAATCCCGAAGAGAAAAGGAAATTCTCTGATGAAAGAAAAGGTCGAATTTGAGCGCGTTGAAGCGATGGACAAGGATGGCCGCATATTCAAGATCAGCGGATACCAATGCTACACACCTATGCGCCTGTTTACGGCCAGCCTGTGGTACTAAAGGGGGATATCGAATACTGGACCGACACGGGCATGCCGGTCAGAAAAGTAGATTCTAAAACCTACCGTATCGATACCACCAAGGAAACACTTACACGTCTTGTGGAAAAGTTTTCCTTTTCCTCAAAGAAGGAGATTGAAGTTTATGCGACCAATCGTCATGCAAACTGGATACTGAGGAAATCAAGAGAGGACACTAATCAGCAAAGATCTTTTGCCAGCAGTTCAAGGAGCACGTTACTTAGGGAGAAGTATGACAACAGCTTGCTACGCACAAATCGTCAACAGCGAAGGACAGATTCTTGAGACCGGATATATCAATGATGCAAATGGAAGGTTTCACCCGACGGAACAAGACGGTCAGTCCCTTGATCGCGAATACACGCGCGCCGATGTGCCTGAAGGTGCATACGTGGATTGCATTGTGGATTTTAAAGGCGGACCTGCTACGGAGGTAACTCGAGAGCTAGCGGTCACAATCGCGAAACGGTTTGGTTGGCCAGTACACAAGAAGTTTCTGGCGAAGGATTCCGAACCAGAGATGATGTTGTTGCTGGAAAACCGCTAATGTCCCTTTAATGGTTCAACACTGATGGGCGAAGAGGTGCGGGAGCACGCATGCGGCGAAGCACTTTATTGTCTCGGATTGTCTTGTAGGTTCCACCGCCCATTGGCGATACGAGTTCTCCACCGATCGTGCAGAACGCGACATAGAGTTGGACATGCGCCACAGTGGCATACGACGTTCTTCCAGCAAGCTCCTCATGAAGTTCAACGATGGTATGGATAGTCCCCTCGTCGTCCACTGCATCAAAACGTTGGATTTCGGTTTTCATATATTTCTCACTCATCGCAATTTTTCAGATTTTTCTTGGCACTTGTGGTCTGTAGCCATAATACGTGTACCGAAATTACCAGCGCTTACAAAATGGCCACCTGCCAGTTGAAAACCGATAGGTGGCCAGAGAGTAAGATTTTTGCCTAGTACTACTTCAAAACCAGTTCATTGCTGACGGATCGTACGCCTTCGATCTCATTGGCAACATTTGTGGCTCTGTTGATATCGGAACGATCATCAACCGTTCCCAGCAGCTGTACGATACCTTCACGAGTATTGACGTTAATCTCAGCAGCATCCAATTCATCGTCATCAATCAATGCCGCTTTTACTTTGGCAGTAATGGTCGCGTCGTCGACGGCTTCCCCAACGGTAACGTCATCGTCCAGTGCTGCACAGCCAACCGTTAATAAAATACTGAGCGCCGCAGCGTACGGTGCAAATTTTTTCAATGTGTTCATGGTGATACCTCCTTGTTGATAAATGCTGGAAATCCCTCGAACGGCAACCTGTAAATTTTCAATACGTCATGTAATTGTTACTTGAGATATTGAAGAAATACGGGAAATTTTCCCGCTCAATGGGAAGGAGGCAACTCTCATACCAACTCAGCTGTAGCAAGTGAAATTTTCAGAGTTTTATAGTTGATTGTCATATGAAGACATGAATTATCTGCATATAAGGTGGCAATTTTTCCGCAAACCATTCTGCTGAACGCTTAAATGCCTACAACAATTGACGTATTGCGGCGGTGACGCCTGCCCCATATGTTTAGGGTCCAAGCTTCAGAGAATTTTATGACAAAAGAAGAACAACATTGGATCGACAATGCCGGCTACAAAGAATTGCTTGAACGCTCTCGCCATGTTGCGCCTGGCGACAAGCTCTTGAATGACGCTGACACGCGCGAGTATTTTCAGATTGCGTTGTGGCGCAAGCGGCAGGCTTTAACGCAAGAAGATGCGATGGCGATCAGTAAAGCAGTGGGATGGTAACGCTGTGACGCAAGTTAACTGAAACGAAACAAGCCGCACTTGAGTAGCTGGTGTGGTAAGTACGATATGGAAAAAGATTCGTCGTCCCTCGAGAGCATTTACAAATTCCTGGCCCCGCCACATACTAATCTTTCGAAAGCCCCATCGCGATTGGATCTTGTCGCTGTATGACACTGAATGCTCCGCGAGTGGGAATTTTCGTTGGGGGAAATAACAATAAGACAGGAGGTCTATATGTTTCTCGAAGTAACCACGTATGCAGGCGCGGGCAAGCAAATTGCCCACGACCGTTTCATCATTAACACTAACGCCATCGTTTCAATCTTACCGGTTCAGCAGTCAGATTTAGAGCGTGGAAAACTCATTACGAAGACATTGCCTTATTGCCTCGTGAACACGGTACTTGAACGTGATCCCATCATGCTCAAGGGCACTGTTGAAGAAGTTGTATCGATGTTGGGTTTGGATGTATCGAAGGCTAATCAACCTTTAGCGGCATGATCCGAACAGAAGGGGAGCGTGCCTGAAAGAGACCTTCGAAAGGGCTCGCCAGGTATTTCCGATGTGCCATTTTCTAATCAGTATGTTCGCGCCAGGCACGCACCGCCGGTATTTATTCGGTTAGTCGTATACCTGGATGACATCGTGCTTATGACATCTTCCAGGCGTACCACCGGGCAGTGACACCGAGAGTTTGGATTGCATGCAACTGGGCACACATCATTGAGAAACGGGACATAAAGTCCCGTCCTTAACCCCCGACCAGGCGGTGTTAAAACTCCATGTTGAAACTCACCTGGTAGCGCCGCCCAAGCACATCATAATTATTGTGAAAACCCGCAAGAGTTGGTGGGTGTCTGTCGAACAGGTTCTGCACATTCAGCGCGACGTTCCAGCTGGCACCCTGCGAGGTTTCGCGGTTGTACGATACCTGACCATTGGTCCAGTTGCCTGAAGCGATACCATTGATATCCACATCCACGCCTTCGACCCATATCGCATCGCGGATAGCTCGGCCAATAAAACGCTGCTGCAGTTGGAAACCATATGGACCGATATTGTAATTCGCAGTTGCAACTGCCGTTGTATCCGGAGTGTCGATAACCCCGGCGACATCGAGCGGCTGGCCACCAAGAGGGGTATCGGAACGTTCCATGATGTAGCCGCCCAGTGCCCTGATGCTAAACGACTCAGTTTGACTACTGAAGAAGTCGGGCTCCATGCGGTACGACAATTCCATGTCAATACCTTCGACTTTTGCTTGCGACACATTCAGGAATGTATTGAACACGCGGCCGATTGTGTTGGTAGCCGCATCGCGCTCGATCTGCGCACAAAGTTCGGTGACGCGATTGATCTCGCACTCATTTACAATTCTCTGGAGACCAAGCTGGCCCACGGCATCAGCGATTTCGATATCGTACCAGTCTGTTGAAAGCTGCAGGCCATCGAGCCAGGATGGCTGATACACGACACCGAGCACAACGGTATCAGCAACTTCTGGCTTGAGGTCGGGATTGCCTCCAGTGACGGTTGAAATCTGTACCGGAACATTATTGAAGCGTGGATCGTTAACGGTGCCGCCACCACCCCTTGCATCGAAACGTTCTGCAAAAGTAGCTTCGCGCACGTCGCGCGATTTGGTAGCGCGCAGGCGCAGGTCTTCGAACACCTGGAGATCGAGCCCGAGTTTCCAGCTATCTATCCTGCCCACGCTGGAATAGTCAGACGTACGAAATGCGGCGCTACCGCCGAGGCTTTGTGCACCTGAAGCTGATTCCCATAGAGGCGCATTTAACTCGGCAAACCATTCCCACACATCGTATTGGCCGGATACGTTAGGCACTGTGGAGAACGCATGAAGATTGGCGCCGCCTCCGGTATAGCCGGGCGAAATACCGCGAATGCCAAGATTAGGGTCGTTAAGCGCAGGGCCGAGCACATCGATATCGACGGGGAGCGCTACGTCAGAGAATGATTGTTCGCGCCAAGTCAGACCTGATGCGAAAGTGACCTGGCGTTCCCACAGTTCAATCAGGTCACCTGTAAACAACAGCTCCGCGAAATCCTGGTCAACCCAGCCACTGGCAATTTTTGGAGTTGTAATGTAGTCGTTAGCCTCATTTGTCAAACCGCTGGATCCAAGCACATTGAAGGGCACGCAGTCGCGCACCGTATTGTCGAGGCCAATGGGTGACTGCAAAGGACTGCCGTCTTCGGATGTCTTGCCAATCAGCGACGGCGATGCCGCCAGTTGTTGCGGGGTGGGATTAAAGCGCTGCACGTTGCACACGATCGCGCCGGTAGCCGGGTCGCGCACCGCATCCATCGCAAGGAACATACGGTCGACGCGAATTTCGTCATAAACTCCAGACTGTTTTTCAGATCTGCCCGATTGCCATGAGGCACGCATATCCCAGCCGTTTGGCAATACCGCATCGACTCCCGTGCTCCACGAATAAGTCGTATAAACGCCCTTGTTTTCTGTGCCTTCGCCTATGACCAGATCTTCAGGATACGCGCCGTTCTTATGCAACTGGAACGATGTGATCCCTGCCGTATCCATGGCGGTAGCAACACTTGCAGGAAGAAATGCGTTGTCGCGAAATACTGTTACGTAAAGATTGTCGCGCAGGCGCAGGTTGCTTCCGTTATGTCCGCTCATGGTTTCGTCATTGCTCGATTCGGAGCGGCCGACCATTACCTGCGCGAAGCCGGAAAGGCTGTCGCTGAAATCATGTTTGATGGCAGCGAAACCCGAACGGCCTGCAACCTCCGCAGCTATGGGGCCTGCATTGAATGCGCGGTGAGAGTTCATCGCTTCCGGTCCGCCCGACATAGTCTTGGTTGTGCCAACTGCATTAGGAGCAGCGTAGATATCGCCTTTGATAAACGGCCTGACCGCGGTGCCATCCTGGGTGAATGTCATACCATTGAGGCCAAATGGAATAAGTGGACTATTACTGTTAGGACCGGTGCGTGCCCAGATCACCCCGGTGGGACTATTTTCGCTTGACGCTACCCACGGCAATGTGAGGCGTTGTGGTACGCCTTTCGGAGCGCCCGGTCTCCAGTCCGGATTGGTGACAAGACCCTGCCGCTGAAACCAGTCGTCAAGCTCAAGCGGATCGCGCTGCACCTGATTGATATGGCGCGCCTCCAGCGAACCAATCACATGTGTACTGGCTCCGATCTGCTTGCCGCCAGCAACCGAAAAATTCCATCGTTCGCCATCGCGCCACTCAGTCATACCGCTGCCAACCTGCATTTTCAGGCCTTCGTATTCACGGTTCAGGATAAAGTTTGTGACGCCTCCGAGCGCATCTGCTCCATACGCAGCAGAAGCACCGCCGGTAACCACGTCAACAGTCTGAATTAAAGCGGTCGGAAAAGTATCAACGTTAACCGAACCGAACTTATCGGCTGGCACCACCCGAGAGCCGTCGAATAGAACGAGTGTGCGGTTGTTGCCGAGCCCGCGCATGTTCAAAAAGCTGCCGCCCTGGTTGCCAGGCAAGGGCGTGCCATTCGCACGTTGAGCCGTTTGTGTGGAAAGAAATTGCGGTAGTGCGTCGAGTTGCTGGGCAGCAGTAGCACCTGGCTCAAAACTTTGCAGTTCGGTGGCGGTAATTGCAGTTACAGGTACTGGCGACGCCATGCCATCTGTCTGCCGAATGCGAGTGCCAGTTACTGTAATTTCTTCGAGGCTGTCCTGCGCGTGAACCAGAACGGGAGTAATTCCCATATAGCAGAGTGCTATTGCGCTTGCGATTTGTCGATGACGGAAGTGTTTGCCTTGTTTCATCAAATATCCCCTTTGATTTGAAAACTGAAAATTTTCATCAGGCGGGTGCAAGTGAGGATATATTTGCTACACCTCCTCGCTAAACAAGCGCACCAGCATCTGACAAATTTATTACGCAGCTATTGCGCGGCTATATTGTTATGTTGCCCGCTAATTAAGATAGGTTTCGGGCGCGCTGACCATACACACAAATAATCGAAATAATGTGAAAGATGAAATGTAGGGAGACAGTGCGTTAGAAATGCGAATGTGTAATAAAAAAATCAAGACAATTTCTTCGGTGGATATATTCACTAGTCCATAAAAGCAGTATCAGGGACTACTAGGGGAGGGACAAATGGAGCTGTCTGAGAAATCAAATCCCCCCTGAGCTGACTTCTGTCGCATCTCAAAACTTAGTTTGAGAGCGCAGTAAATGAACATGAACCTGGATGTGTGACTTGCTGCAGATAAGCATGAATGGCGTTGAGCTAGACTGGCGTTAAGTTTTTGGAGGGAGTGAGCAATGCTGGACGAACACAAGTCACTGCAAAAATTCTATAAGACCATTGGGCATGAGTTGGATCAAAAGGTTGTGGCGCGCAAGGACGGAGTAACGCTGCATGGAAATTTCTCGATAACGCAGCTGCAACTGATCATGGAGGCGTATGAAACATATCGGACTACTTTTAATGTCGAACGGTGTGACTTCAAACTACTAGGGTAATTAACCAGCTCTTGACTGAGTTCCAAGTCTGTCAGCAGCATCGTTTAAGGCCTTCCCTGGACACCTGCATCCAGAGAAATGAAGATCGTTGCCTGAGTCCCCCCTCACCCACATATTGAATGCAGGCCGGTATGCTGCTGACAGGCCTTCATCATATATAAATTTTGTTTTGTCCTGAAACGAATTGCCCGTTATGAGCCGCGGTGAGAAAGGAATATTTGGCACAAGACTGGGAGCCGCGATAGGGTCTCTACAGGTTATGTCCGCAGGGGCGTATCGACCGAAGGCGCTAGAGAGGATTTAGTATATGGGTACGGCGCCTCTTGGGAAATCCCGGAAAAGACGCCCCTCAGGTTTCCTGGCCACGATAACTTTGTGTAGAAAGTGATTCGTGCCGGCAATATTAAAACTGACGTTATCACTAGTTGTTAAAAGCTCACCCAGTGTCGTTTGATAGGTTAAGCCAATTTCGCGAATTGCAGTACCAAGATCATTCTCGGGAACATATTCCTGGATACACATTACGGTATACAGCCTTCCATCAGCGTCTTCAGCGACAATACGATCAATTACTCTTCTCATATCACCAATCCATCCTTAGATTTGAAGATTTATCCTAACCTGGATGGTTGTATGGCTATGTGAGTTATGTCGCAAAATCGATGGTCAGCTTCAACTGCGCGTAATCTCGGATCTGCAACAAACGGAGATACTAGGTACCACTTATGACGATGCCTTCGCACTTGTACAGAAGGTCAGGACGTTTATAAATCCGCGTCCGTTGCAAATCGCGCGGTTGAAAGAATTGGAACAGTTTTACAAAGATAAGGCGAATACCTAATTTTAATCAGTGCCTGATCTAAAGGGGGGCTCGTGCAACTTTTAGGAACAGCTACAGTTCGCCAAAAACGCTAGACGAATTTATGCGTGATTGCAGAGCTTATTGACCACATATATCACCACACCCATCACCTCCACCTGATTCCCTTCCTTGATCGGTATCGGTTCAAAATGCGGATTTGCAGAACGCAGTGCATGCAACTTCGTGTCGATAAACTTACAAGTCATCTGACCGTCAATTGAAGCGATAACAATATCGTCATGCTTGGGTGTCAGAGAGCAATCGACCAGAAGCAACGCACCGTCCTGGATACCTGCGTTCACCATTGAATTTCCTTCTGCTCGCACGAAGAAAGTCTGGTTGGGATGCTTGATCAGGTGCTCGTTCAGATCCATGGTCGTTTCTATATGATCATCTGCCGGCATCGGAAAACCTGCGCGTACTCGCGATGCGAAGAGTGGCAGGTGTAGCGGAGCAGCAGTTGGATTGATATCTACTTTTGAAACTCTCATGTCGGACTCCAGAATCTCTAGCACCGTTCTTGGCAAGAATAATAACAGGAAGAATTTGAAAACTTGTAAATGCCAGTTTTGAGTGAAGAAATCGCCTATCTTGGAAAAGATAGTCGGCTTTAAGTTTCAATAAAAGTTCCTCATTTTAGTACCACGTCCTGAGATAAATCCGATCGGTTGCGAGGGCTTACGATTAAGGAGAAAAACACTTTATAGCTGGTAAGTTTTCCGGGGGG
>JAZKES010000030.1:0-1649 GCA_040386995.1 Pseudomonadota bacterium
GAAGTCAGCGATGCAGAGCTTGAAGACATCGCGGCTTATTTGTCGAAGTAGTTGTAGTCAAAATAGCTTGAACTTAAACCTGGGGCTATTCATCAGCCTCAGGTTTTTAAGTGAATATGCCCGCCTTGAATTTCGCTACTCTCTCGCAATCAAACTAATCTGAATACGTCGAAATCGCTTTCCGAGAGCACTTACCTTCGAAGACGTGATGTTGTTTTGGAGAGCCAGGGTTGTGTTGAAGAGGCTGATTTATTCTAAAGAGTTGAACACCAACGTAAACCTGCAAACCAACCAGCAAACCTACTTCGCGTCTTCCTTCGCAGGCTCATTTTTTTCGAACCACTCAAGCGACGCCAACACTGTCCAGGTCAGGATAGTTCCGAGCAACGCGAGTCCTAATTCACCCAGGCCAACTGTCACGCCGATTGCGGCGGTCATCCAGATACCGGCTGCGGTCGTAAGCCCCTTGATCTCTTTGGCGACGCTCAACTTAAGAATCGCCCCAGCACCAAGAAAGCCAATACCTGACGCAACACCTTGAATCACGCGCGATACGCCATCCGGATTCATGCCGCTTCCGGTCGCGGCCAGCACAAACAGCGTCGTGCCCATCGCAACCAGAATATGCGTACGCAACCCGGCTGGCTTACCAGCCTTCTCGCGCTGCATACCAATCATGCCACCCATCAGCATCGCACTGACAAGGCGAATAATCACGCGCACAAGTTGTGCGGTATCGGGAAAACCTGAGTGGAGTTCACTCCAGAATATTTCAATCATTCAGGCTCTCCTCGCCAAGTGATGTCCTATTATTTTTTCCACTGCAGCACAGCTTGTTCAAGCTCTGCCAAGTCGTTACTCGCGCCCGATCTGGCATAACTGCTCATCGAGTGTGATAGTTCTACTAATTTCCCAGACAAGGTTGTTTGCGCTGGGCTATGGGTCTGGCCCGAGAGAACCCCAGTGCCCATCACCCAAGTAGAAAAATGATAGGACGTGCCATCTCCACCTAGAGAGATTCCATCGGACTCATTCGGAACGGCATATCGAGTATCAAGAAGTATTGTTTGCCATATTTCGTTAATTTGATTGCATAACTCCGGCGCAATCGATTGGCTGAAAATTTTTAGAGGAGCATCAAGCGGGTCATCAAGGGATTCGTCATCTGACGGCTGATCGATAATTTCATATCCGCTTAAACGCACCGTTGTTTCTGCATGAACCAATGAACAGCCTTCTCCGCCCCCTTCAATACCAACGACATACTCATAGCCGAAGGAAGGCAAGACAACTACTTTAGCAGCATCGAAGGAAAACACATCGTTGAATGTTTGGCCGACTTTGAAGTAGTAAGTTGCTAATGAGGGAATGGCATAGACCGAATTTTCAGGCAATAGATGATTTGTATCCTGAGCAATGGCCGATATGGAAGTGAGCCATAAAGAAATCGCAAACTGTTTGATCACGCGTTGCATCTATTGACCAAAGATTATTAATTTATAGAGTCATTGCCAAAGCTACTGCATCTCACGCAAGCCGCACAACAATCCCTTCCATATCATCAGATGGCGCGTTAAACGCGAGCATCACCGCCGGATCGTGACCCGGGATGATTTGTGATGGATCATCTACAAGCGTTTTCATTTTGT
>JAZKES010000031.1:0-1267 GCA_040386995.1 Pseudomonadota bacterium
TGTATAGACCGGACACATAGGTAACAGAACGTTCGGACACATGGGTAACAGTTAATAATCAGGCATTGTTCTCTGAGTGGAGATGAATAATGCCGTGGAATGAGATTAATACTGTGGACCTGAGAGAAGATTTCGTACACCTGGCTACCTGTGGTGGCATCACGATGAGTGAACTGTGCCGACGGTTTGCGGTCAGCAGAAAGACCGGCTACAAGTGGTTGAAACGTTTCCAGGAAGGAGGCGTGGTCGGGCTGGCAGATAAATCCAGAACGCCGATGCATCAACCGCTGCGAACAGCAGAAGAGCTGGAGCGTCTCATCCTCGCCAGCCGCGACCGCTATCCCGATTGGGGTGCCCGCAAACTGCACCGTATCCTGACCACTGCAGGGCATCGGGATTTGCCGGTGATCAGCACCATTACCGAGATCCTGCGACGCCATGACAAGTTAAAAGCTCCGCTGATACCGCAACGTGCCTATATCCGGTTTGAACATCCGTATCCGAATGATCTTTGGCAAATGGATTTCAAAGGGCATTTCAAAGTGGGGCAGGAACGCTGTCATCCCTTGACCGTCCTCGATGATCACTCGCGTTATTCACTCTGCCTGCAGGCGTGCAGCAACGAGCAAACCCTGACTGTGAAGCAGGCACTGGTCCGCACTTTTCGCTGTTATGGTCTGCCCAGGCGCATGACGATGGACAATGGCCCACCCTGGGGTGGCGGTGGCACCAGCCGCTTTTCCAAGCTTACCGTCTGGCTGATTGAACAAGGCATCACCGTGGGGCATTCGCGACCTTACCATCCGCAGACGCAGGGCAAAGATGAGCGTTTTCATCGCACCTTGAACACCGAAGTCCTGGGACGCCGTGAATTTGCCTCGATGACGCGTTGCCAAAAAGCCTTTGATAGCTGGCGTACCCAGTACAACCAGATACGGCCTCATGAAGCACTGGCCATGGAGACACCGGCGTCACGCTACAAAGTGAGTCAACGCGCGTATCACGAGTCACTGCCTCCTTACGACTATGGGGATACTGATCAACTAAGAAAAGTATCGCGGGATCAGTCAGCCGGTTTTCAGAACTACCGGATTCCCGTAGGTGAAGCGTTTGTTGGCAAGCAAATTGTCTTTCGTCCCACCCAAGTGGATGGACATTACACCCTGCACTTCTGTCACCAGATGATTGGCAAAATTGATTTAACCAACATGACCAAACGATGAGGTAGGATTACCGCACAAAGGTGTTACCCATGTGTCCGAACGTT
>JAZKES010000032.1:0-1149 GCA_040386995.1 Pseudomonadota bacterium
CACCGCAAATTTAAGGTACATTCCGTTCACTACCAAAGCTCATTGACCAAGGAGAGTCGACAATGAAAACCAATGTATTGGGTTACGCCGCGCAATCCGCTACTTCAGCGCTCGCACCGTTTACCATTGAACGCCGCGCACCGCGCGCTGACGACGTGAAGATTGAAATTCTATTCTGTGGTGTGTGTCATTCCGATCTGCACACCGCGCGCAACGACTGGCACAACTCCATCTATCCTTCCGTGCCGGGTCACGAGATCATCGGCCGTGTGCTTTACGTCGGCGATGGTGTTACGCGTTTCGTAGTCGGCGATGCTGTAGGCGTCGGTTGTATGGTTGATTCGTGCCAGCACTGTGCGCCGTGCAAACAAGGGCTCGAACAATATTGCGCGGAATTTCCCACCTTGACGTACAACTCGCTCGACCGTAAAGACCAGACGCCAACCTACGGTGGTTATTCACAACAGATCGTCGTCGCGGAAAAGTTCGTGTTGAAGATGCCGGATGGTCTCGATCTCGCGGGTGCTGCGCCACTGTTATGTGCCGGCATCACTACATGGTCACCACTGCGTCACTGGCAGGTAGGCACCAACAGTAAGGTTGCGGTAGTTGGCCTTGGCGGACTCGGTCACATGGCATTAAAACTCGCGAGTGCGCTCGGTGCCGATGTCACACTTTTCACCCGTTCGCCAGACAAGGAGCAGGATGCCCGCAAGCTTGGTGCCGACCGGATCGTGTTATCGACCGACAACGCGCAGATGGAAGCAGTCAAAGGCACGTTCGATCTGATCATCGACACAGTGCCCTACGCTCACGACGTCAATCCTTATATCCCTACGCTCAACATTAGCGGCACGCTGGTGATGGTGGGTTATCTCGGTCCACTCGATCCCGTACTCAATACTGTGCCGATGATACTCGGCCGTAAATCGGTGGCTGGATCATTGATTGGAGGTATCAAGGAAACCCAGGAAATGCTCGATTTCTGCGGCAAACATGGAATTGTGTCGGATATCGAAGTGATCAAGATCCAGGAAATAAACGAAGCCTACGAACGTATGTTGAAGAGTGATGTGAAATATCGTTTTGTTATCGACATGGCCTCGCTCTCGTAAAAGTGCGGGATGATGGAGAGATGATAGAGAGATG